>NZ_JBLXXT010000001.1:0-746036 GCF_048513575.1 Rothia sp. CCM 9417
TCTAAATTTAGTTCAAAGAAACCCTAGGCTTTTCAGCCTAGGGTTTCTTTTTGTCTTCAGATGAGACCTAGCCCCTGAACAGCACCTCAAGGGTGCTAGCCCGCCAGATTTTCCCCTCACCTGCCCTGTGTCGCATGTTCCTGGTAGAGCTTTGCGCCCGGCCCCACCAATTTTCACAGAAAGGGGGGCCTGTCTCTTATAGAGACAGGCCCCCATTCTTTAACTCAAGGCAGGAAAGGTTAGGCCGCAGGGGTCTTCCAGGGATCCTCGACAGGGCGTGAAGCCTTGTAGGCAGCAGCGCCAGCAACAAGGCCAGCAACCAGCAGGCCAAAGACCAATAGGCCCTTGCCGCCACTCTTAGCAGCCTTCTTCTGTTCCTTAGCATAAGACTTAGCGGCCTTAGCGGCAGACTTTTGAGCTTTTTTCAGGGCTTTCTTATCGCCGGTCACCTTGGTTGCTAGAGTTTCAACCGCAGCTGGTGCCTCTACATCCGAAATCTTACCGGCCACAGTTGAGGCAACGCCGGCTGCTTTGATTCGAGCCTGAGCTACAGCACTTTCTACCGCAGGTGTTACATCGTCCACCTTTGACTGAATTTTATCGGCAAGGCTGCCTTGAATCTTTTCAGCCTTCTGTACGCCATCCTGGGCAACCGAGCGAGCGTTCTTGCCGAGCTGGTGTGCTTTTTTGCCGGTCAACTTCTCGGCACGACTGAACTTTTTCTCCGCTAGAGCAGTCAATTTATCTGCCTTCTTACCGGACTTCTTAGTAGCCTTCGCCAGCAGCTTCTCTGCCTGCTTCTGGGCCTTCTTAGCCTTGCTCTTCTTACATAGTTCCATGGTCTCTCCTTAGAGTCTTAACCTGCTTGCAGTTTTGCCTTCCCGGCTCAACTAAATGAACTAGCAGGTTTTACTAGTATCTCATTATCAGCTTACTTTCTATCATTCAAAATAGGGTTTGGATACCTCAAAAAACACCCGTGTTTCTCTACTCGCTGAAGTTGAGCCGCTTTCGCTTAGTGCAAAAGCACAGCGAATAGCTAGCGGGTATTGAACACCCCGTGCAAGAATAGGGACATGACTGCAACTGCAAAAGCAACAATTCACACCAACCACGGTGACATCGTCGTTAACCTCTTCGGTAACCACGCACCGGTAACCGTCAAAAACTTCATCGGCCTGTCCGATGGTAGCCAGGAATGGCGCCACCCCCGCACCGGCGAAGCACAGAACGGCCCCCTCTACAAGGACGTTATCTTCCACCGCATTATCCGCGACTTCATGATCCAGGGTGGCGACCCCCTCGGCCAGGGTATCGGTGGACCCGGCTATCAGTTCAAGGACGAGATCCACCCCGAACTCTCCTTCAACAAGCCCTACCTGCTCGCTATGGCTAACGCAGGCCCCGGCACCAACGGCTCACAGTTCTTCATCACCACCGTTGAAACCCCCTGGCTCAACGGCCGCCATACCATCTTCGGTGAGGTTGCAGATGAGGATTCCAAGAAGGTCGTTGATGCGATTGAAGGTGTTCCTACTGGCGCCATGGACCGCCCTGTTGAAGACGTCGTCATTTCTTCCATCGACATCGAAGAGCTCTAAATCTCCGTAAAGATTTACTCCAGGCCCGCCCGAACTCTGGGCGGGCCTTTCTGCACTCTGTGCTTATGAGGAGTACATAGAGAAAGGAAGGCCCCGTGAGCCAACAGACAGGCGGTTACGGGTATAAGGATGAACAGGTTTCGGTGTGCCCACGCCACCCTGATCAGATAACCTATGTACGATGTGGGCGGTGTGGCAGACTGGCCTGCGGCAAATGTCAGGTGCCCTTAGAAGTTGGCATGATCTGCGTGGACTGTATGACTGCCGCTCAAGCTACCGCACCTAAAATTCGGTATGCCCACACCATGCCCATCGTTACTTACATCCTTATCGCTCTCAACTGCCTGGTGTGGGTCCTCCAAATACTCTTCCGCCAGGTCACCCTATTCGGCATTTACAACCCCCTCTACGTGGAATATACGGGACAGTGGTACCGCCTGCTGACCTCAGGCTTTCTGCACTCCACCAGCAATATCACCCATCTTTTGCTCAATATGCTGACCCTCTACCTCTTTGGGCAGGCCCTGGAACCGTTACTGGGACGGTGGAAATTCTTGGCAACCTACCTGCTCTCCATTATTGGAGGGTCCCTGGCGGTGCATCTGATTGCCCAGATGATGGGCACCATGGACACCAGTACGCTGGGCGCATCGGGTGGCGTTTTTGGGCTCTTTGGAGCCTTCTTTGCCCTCTCCCGCGCTCGCAAACAGAGCACCAATGGCATTGTCCTCTTAGTTGTTCTCAACTTTGCCTTTGGTTTCTTTGCTTCTGGTATTTCGTGGGAAGCCCACCTAGGCGGGCTGATTACAGGTGCCGCGGTAGCTACCCTCTTAGACCGTATCCCAACGCCTCGGGGTAAGCGACTCAGCCGCTAGTGGGCAGATCAACAAAATGACAAGAACAGTGGGGCGGGTGGCCTATAGCTAGCCAGCCCCACTGTACTTAAACCAGGGTTCCACACAGCTTATCCACAGCTGTTAATAACTACATAGATGTAATTCCACAGATGTTAAAAAACTGTGTATAGTGGAACCGAGCTGATGGAGATCTTGAAATTACATGGGTGTAAGAGATTTCCCCAAATTTATCCCCACCTGTGGATAAAACCTGTGTGGGTAATAAGCGAATAAAACCCTACGGAATCGCCCCTCCCCAATAAAAAAGCGCCACAGGTACAACCTGTGACGCCCAAGAAGAAACTAACTTAGTCTTTCTTGAAAGAGTCTGCAATCCCGGAGAAGGTTTCCTTGACCTTGTCAATGCCGTCGCTTACGGCTTGCTTGGCGTCTTCAACCTTGTCCTGTGCCTGAGCTTTGACCTGATCGGTCTTGCCTTCTGCCTCGAGGTGGTCATTACCTGTCAGCTTTCCGCCAGCTTCCTTAGCTTTACCAGCTAGGTTGTCTAGACCGTTTTCAAATTTCTCTTCTGCAGCCATGAGAGGCTCCTTTCATCTATATCCAGAGACGGATAGAACCTTTATAAGGTGATACTTGGGTATTGTTTTGTGGGGTAAACCCAAGCTTTACTTGTTGAATTTCTCGCCCAATTTATTGGCAACATCGGATGCAACGTCCTTGGCCTTCTGAGCAAGGTCGTCGTTGACAACTTCCTTACCGGCCTTTTCATTGACGACGTCCTGCGCCTTCTCGAAGTTCTCGTTGATGGCGTTATTGAGGTCAAAACCCATTTGTTGTTCCTTATGTGAGGTATATACCAGGACGGCAGGAAAGCCATCCCTGAAGCCCAGTTTATGCACTCTCACTGTGAAAAGAAACCCGCCAGGCTGTAGATATGCTGAGATAGTCAGTCCGGCATTCAAGGAGCTGTGCAATACTTTGAGAGGCTGAGAAGAAGTCCTAAAGATCTCTATCGGCAGGGAAGCCTGCTACCATCGGCAAGAACTCAGGCTCATCATAGCCCCCTTGAGCGTAAGCAAGAGCAACCTGCTGGGCGGCCTGCTGTATATGCGCGGCATCCATGAGCGCCATAACAGCGCCACCAAAGCCACCACCCACCAGTCGGGCACCTAAAGCCCCGGCCTTCAAACAGGTCTCTACCGCCACATTAATTTCGGGGCGCGAGACCCATAGCTCATCGCGCATGGAAACAAAGCTTTCAGTGAAGAGATGGCCCAGCTCAACCCAATCGGTGTGCCCACTCGCAGCTTTAGCTTTTAGAAGATAGGCAGCTCGCTCAACCAGCGTCATGTCGTGAAGAGTGTGGCGCACCCAGCCACGGGGGAAATCTAGGGGCTGCCCACTTTCTTCCAGGGCAACCAGTGCGCGGTTAACTGTCTCGTCAATAATATTGAGACGACGCTGTTTGGCCTCACGCTCGCTGAGACCGGCGCAGGATAGGTCCTTGGGAAGCGCATTGCGTAGATAGTCGAGCCCCATAGCTTGGGTGACAGCCTCGTTGGCCGCCCGCCGAGCGGCAAACTTTCCACCTGTGAGCTCGTGGGGAGTGTTGGTATTAATAACCAGCCAGGCTAGACCTGCCTTATTCACATCGACCTCTAGCGGTTCAATAGAGAAATCCCTGAAGTTAATGACAAGCGCTTGGCCCGGTGTGGAACGAAGAGAAGCGGTCTGATCCAACCCTCCTGTGCGGGCACCTGCGACCTCGTTCTCAGCTCTGATACAGACCTGCGCCAGGCGCGCCCTGAGCTGGTCATTACCGGGACCTCGATCAGAGGGAAGAGCCTCGGTGGAGTCACAATCAGCTCGTAGAGGGCACGAAAGATCAAGGAGGGCGAGCGCTGTTGAACATTCAATAGCAGCTGATGATGAGAGCCCCCCGCCCACGGGAACCTGCGATGAAATCAGGAGGTCGGCACCAAACTGGTGGGGCAGAGCGATATCTTTGCCGCCTTCCCTATTCATAGCCCAGGCTACTCCGGCAACATAGGTGAACCAGCCCTTAATAGTTCCGGGAGCGATCTCACGAATGACAACAGTGCGGTCATCGCCTGGCATCTGGAGAGATGCAGCCCGCAGAACTCCATCGGTGCGGAGTTTACCTGCAACATAGGTGCGGTAGGGCAGAGGCATGGGCATGCAGGAGCCGCCCAAAAAGTCGATGTATTCCCCCAAGAGATTGAGTCGACCTGGAGCTGACCACACACCGTCTGGTTCCTCCCCATACTTATCGATGAAAGCGGTGCGGGCGGCCTCCACCTGGGCTTCATGGTCGGGCAGAGTTGACCACAGGGGTTCTACACGGAAAGTCACGATACTTATCTTTTCTACAGGCTTCAGGAGCCGGTTGTCATTCTAGCTACATGTAAAACGTATGAAGCTACTACTTTATTTCTTGTCGAAGGTATCGCAGGCTAATACCCCGGTGGAGTTGAGGGACTGACTGTGAAACCTTTAATCAGGTGTTCCAGGGCAGATATATAGCTTGCCGGGGGATCTGAGGCAGGAGCGGCACCCGTGAGTAGTGCTCTGGTCTGCTCTTCCTCAATCAGGCTGAGAGCCAGATGGAGCAAAGAACTCGCGGCAAGGCCCGCAGAGGATCCGCAGAGGGGTTTAAATTCGCTTTCCAGAATATCTAAAAGATCAAGATGCCCCGGCCCTTGCTCCTGGGGATGCAGTGCAATAGCCAGACGGATTACCTCGGCAGATTCCTTGACCGGCATAAGTTGGGTGTACAGTTCACCGCAGATAATGGCCAACTTACCTGTGCCTGCTCTACCCCGCCTAGATGAGGCGACCAGAACTCTGTGCAACATGCGAGATGCGAGATGAGTAAGGAGCTCCTGCTTATTTTTGACGTGGTAGTAAAGGGCACCCGGTGCAACCCCCAGCTCGGTTGCCAACCTGCGCATAGACAGGTCGGCTAGCCCAAACTGGCGGAGTACTTCAAAAGCTGTATCAAGAATCTTCTCACGGGTTAATGCCACCCCCTCATTGTGTCCTACTTTGAGTTTTCAGAACAGTTAGGCGCTGACCCGGCAGGGCGAAACTGGCGGTAGGGGAGTACATTGGGGAGCATGACTCTTAACTTCTCAGACCTAACCCGCCGCGTCCGGGCGGGGCAGAAGGTCACCGCCGAGGACATCAGCGACGTTCTCACCGCTAGCGCTGCGGCTACCTTTGCCCTCATGGAATTCGCGGCGGAACTACGACAACAGCACTTTGGGACGCTGATGACAGTGACTAACCTGCCGGGGGTAGCGGCAGACGTAAAAGCGGGGGTTCGGTTAGAAATTACCGCACCGCTTGACCCTACAACACTCGTTGCTCTACTTATCGACGAGGGTGAAACACGTAAGGCTCTGGAACTTGATTTTGTGGCAGGGGACAGTGCTCTGCTCCCTATGGAAGCGCTGCGCATTATTGCAGCCGCCCGTATTGCGAATCCTGCTCGTAGTCTTCACCTGGGTTCCAGCAGAGAGGCGACGCTCCGCTCCCTACAGCCCCTTGCTGTGGGTGCGATTGATTCCCTGGCGCTCAACGACAGTCTCGAGGAACCTCGCCTGGTTTTTGAGGACCTCAAACTTATTGTGGGCGCAGGTCTCACTATTGAAGGTGCCGGAGAGCGTGACCTGGTCGCCGAATATGTGGATTACCTGAGTCAGCACGGTGTTGCCGGTGCAGAAACCTACGCTCAGATCGCCCTGAGCGGTTCCGATAAGACCGGTGGGTGCGGTGGCAACTGCGCTTGCGGTAGTGGCGGGTGCGGGTCCTAAAGCAGGCTCAGGCAGGAGAAGTGAAAAAGTCATAGGTGCCCAAAAGTTGAACACTGTTCAAAAACAGTGTTCACTGGTTGCATGACTGACTTTTCTGCTCTTGCCGACAGGGCCCTAGCTGGCCAGCCTGCGACTCGCGACGAAGCGCTCGCCATGCTGACAGCTACCGATGCCCAGACCTTTGCTCTCGTGGATGCGGCTTCGCGCCTGCGCCGTCACTACTTTGGCAACACCGTCAAGGTCAACTACCTGGTCAACCTCAAATCGGGTCTCTGCCCCGAAGACTGCACCTACTGCTCCCAGCGTCTGGGTTCAGAAGCCGACGTGCTCAAATACACCTGGATTAAGGCTGATGAAGCCGTCAAGCAGGCCGGCTACGGTATTGCCGGTGGGGCATCACGTGTGTGCATGGTGGCCTCCGGTAAAGGTCCCACCGATCGTGATGTTGAGCGGGTGGCAGCAATGGTAGAAGACCTCAAAGAAGAACACCCTCAGGTGGAGGTCTGCGCCTGCCTGGGTATCCTCAAAGACGGCCAGGCTGACCGCCTTAAAACTGCCGGGGTAGATGCCTACAATCACAATCTCAACACCAGCGAAGACCACTACGCCGATATCTGCACCACCCACACCTTCCAGGACCGGCTAGATACCGTCGCAAAAGCCCAAAACGCCGGCCTTTCTGCCTGCTCTGGCCTGATTGTGGGCATGGGTGAGACTGATGAACAGCTCGTTGATGCCATCTTTTCCCTCAAAGAACTTGAGGGGGACTCAATCCCGGTGAACTTCCTGATGCCTTTTGAAGGAACCCCGCTGGCAGGAACCTGGGAGTTGACCCCCATGCGGTGCTTACGGATTCTCGCCACGGTCCGCATGGTTGCCCCGGAAAAAGAATTGCGCATGGCCGGGGGGCGTGAAATGCACCTGCGCACTCTACAGCCACTGGCCCTGCATGTGGTGAACTCTCTCTTCTTGGGCGACTACCTCACCTCCACCGGACAGTCAGCCCTCGATGACCTCAAAATGATTCGTGACGGCGGGTTCCTTGTTCTTGGTGCTGAAGACCGTGACCTGGTTTCAGAACACGAAGACTACCTGCGTGCCCATGGAGTAGATCTAGCCCAAGAGTCCGGTACAGCTCTTGCTCCCTGCGGTGCCTCTGGTGGGTGCGGAGGTTGCTCATCCAGTGCTTGCGGTGGGCACGAACCTGCCAAGGCCCAGGAAGGCCCCATCTTTTCCCCCCAGATTCGCCGACGAGGCGTAGGGACGGATGCCGCCCCCAACTTCTAGGGTGATTCAGGATGCCGAGAGGTAGATACTCAAGAAATTCTGAGGATTATCCCCTACCATGGGGTAAGTAACCACTCGATAGGCGCTAGGTCTACACCCGGTGTAACTGGACGCTTGTCGCCCTACCCCTAAATATTCTTCCTGTAGAATATAGGCATTAAGTAAACCAAAGAATTAGGACCCATGGACCCCAAAGATCTTTCACCGGCATACCTGACTTCCCTTGCGTCTCTGCTTGTAGGAGCTTTACTGGTGAGTGTCAGCTCATCTTTGCTCGCGGTGCTGGGTTGGGTTTTGCTTCTGGCTGGCTTGGGCCTCAATGTCTTCTCTACCTTGGTCATGATTCAGCGTTCCAAGGGCGGACCTCTTCCTGCTCTGCTGACGGGTGGGGAAGGTCAGAAGGAAGCTGAGAGCCTAGGAGAGGTATCAGATACGCAGATTGATGAAGCGGAACCCGTAACTGAGTCTCACGAGATCCTTCCTTCCAACCCTGCGGCAACCTCCGATGAGCGTATCTTCCGCCCCCGCCCCCCTCGTCCGCACGTTCACTAAAGCTCTACCGGCAGATAGGTTATACCTCAGTTCATGGATACAAAATTTCTTTTCTCGCCGGCCTACCTGGTTTCGGTGACAGCTCTCGTTGTGGGAGCTATCCTAAGCGGAACCTCGCTTATGATTATTGGCTGGATTATTTTTATTGTGGGTCTTGCCCTTAACGCTATGGCTCTAGTTGTTCTTGCCAACCGTGAACAGCTCTATAAGGCACAGAGAGTGGGAACAGCACCCAAGGGTAAGGCTGGTAAATCCAGCTAAGTTATACCTGACTGAGGGTGCCAATAGCAGCTTCACATAAGAGAGGGGTTCTACCGTCTTGATGGCTGGTGTGAACCCTTATCTGTAGAAGGTACAAATGACCTATAAGCTATTGCGGGTCCTGAGTTTTGCTCTGTGATGTGATGTTGTTCCGGACAGTTCGCGAAAAAAGTGAAACCGCAAGGGCTATTGAAGGGTCAAGTGCGCTGAAAACTGTGCGCTGTACCTCTCGGGTATATATAGGAGCTGCCTGGCGGTAGACCTGCTGGCCCAAGGGCGTAATTACTATACCTTTACCTCGACGGTCCTGAAGCACAGGCATCTTTGAGACCCACCCTTGCCGCTCAAGAGCTTCAATTTGGTAGGTGAGACGAGAAGCTGAAACGCTGGTAGTTCGCGCAAGATCGCGCATGCGTATAAGCGTTCCTGCGGTGGGAGAGACGCTATTGGCCTCCATGAGAGTTGCCAGAATCTTGTAGTCGGACAGCTTAATTTTTGCTTCTTTTTTGAGGCAACGATCAAGATGGAGATTGAGAGTTGCCAGAGTCTCCGTCAAGTTCCTCCAGAGGCCTTCCTGATCTTTAAGGGAACTAGCTGATGGGGTAGATATGGTCACAAAACCTCCTCGCATAAGTCTTGTGAGAGAGTAGATGCAGGGGCAGCTGGAAAAACCCCTACAGGTTTAGCCTAACTCTCGGTTTACCTGTATGGAATACTTGCCTTAAATATTAAGCTACTTTAAGGGAAATATTGGCTTGACCAGCATCTATGTTTATTTTCTGATTCTTTTATGGAGAAGAAAAAATAGACAGATGAACCAGCGTGCATCTTGTTCTCACGCCATGCTGAAAACCCTACCCCTTGCTGGCTTGAGCTATGAGATGCTGTACTGATCCCGGGCAAGCCGGGCAATATGAATCGTCAGGTAGGTGAGTTCATCGTCGGTCAGCGGCTGGTTAAGGTGCATTTCTAATACCAGGCGCACCTTGCGGGCACAGGCAAAAGCTCGGGGGTGAGCCTCTCTCATGCTGTCCAAGAGGAGCGGGAGGCTAGGGGAAGAATCCGGTGGCTGGTGCTGAGAGGCTCTCACGAACAAGTATCGAAGATGAGTAACAAAGCGCGCCGCACTCATAAGCGAACGATCAACGGGGCCACCAAAGCCTGCACCAATAACTTCAAAAATCTGGGCAAAAACCTCGGTCATGCGGTAAGTGCTGCCCATATCCTCAGAAGCGAACTGAGAATTAACCAGGTGCATAGCCAGAGGAATAGACTCAATATCGGGCAGCTCAATGCCCATACGGTCTTTAACCAGCTCAAGGGCACGACGTCCAAATCGGACCTCTTGGGGATAAAGCTGCGACACCTCAACAGCGAGCGGATAATCGACAGTTAGGCCTTCTTTGGCGCGAATAACCGCATAGTTGATATGGTCAGCTACCGGCACAATAAAAGAATGAGAAATGCTGATACCCTCAGCCTTAACTAGAGACTCCAAATCGGTTGTAATACCCAAAATCTCTGATGGTATTTTTGCCAGAGACCATGACAAACTCTCATCAGACATCCCTGATTCAGGAACAAAAGTCTGTTCAATCAAAGTGGGGTCAACCATGTCCCCCTTGCGCTTGCCGAAAGCAAGACCCTTGCCAATAACAACAATCTGCTCACCGGAATAGGTCTGGGTGAGCGCAACATTGTTATTGTAAATACGAGCAATGCGCACACTGACCCCCCATCTTTGTTGCAGAAAGTGCCGTATCCCTATCATTCTACCGGTCTGCGGTGCTGAGGTCCCACTCTTTTGTGGACCTCTTGCCCGAAACTGTATAAGCTATAGCTTTCGCTTTCAACAAGAATTGATAACCGCCAGAAATGAACACTACTTCTCGATCATCATTTTCTCCTGCAGGTGTCTTGGTGACAGCCTTGATGCTGTTTTCCATGTTCTTTGGAGCAGGTAACCTTATTTTCCCCGCAATGCTAGGCGCAGAGGCGGGAACCAACTTTACCCCTGCAATAATTGGATTCCTGACTACTGGTGTGCTGATGCCCATTCTTGCGGTGATTGCTCTTGCTGTGACAGGTCTTGACCTTCATGACCTTGCAAGCCGCGGCGGGCGTATCTTTGCCCTGATCTTCCCACCCCTGGTCTACCTTTCCATTGGTGCTCTCTACGCCCTGCCTCGCACCGGCACCGTAAGTTACGCCATCGCTGTAGAACCTTACTTTGGCGCCCAAGGCATACTACCCACCCTGATTTTCTCCGCGATCTTCTTTGGGATCTCCTATGTGCTGGCCATGAACCCCAGCGGAATTGTTGACGCTCTGGGTAAGTACCTCACCCCAGCACTTGTGGCTTTATTGGTAGCACTCTTTGTGATGGGTCTTTTAACCCTGCGTGAGCCAGCGGCAACTCCCACCGAAGACTACGCCAGCGGCGCCCTTGCTACAGGCTTTGTCAGCGGCTACATGACCATGGACTCCCTAGCTGCCCTTGCTTTCGGGATTATCGTGATTGCCTCCCTACGAGAAAAAGGAATCACAGCCCGCGGTGACCTGCTCCGCGGTGTTGCTCTGGCCGGTATTATCGCGGGTCTACTCCTAGGGCTGGTCTACCTGGGCCTGGGATACATTGGCGGTCATATTAAGGATGGGCAGGGATTCAAGGACGGTGCGGCCCTGCTGACCGAAGCTGCTCACCAGACTATGGGTAGCGCTGGGGCCCTCGTCTTTGGCCTAATTGTACTTCTTGCCTGCCTGACCACCTCTGTTGGGCTTATCGGTGCGACCAGCTCCTTCTTTAACAAGCTGATTCCCGCAGTGTCTTACCGAGCCTGGGCTATCATCTTCACCCTGATTGCCTTTGCCTTGGCTTCCTTTGGCCTCGAAGGGTTGATGAGCTTTGCCATTCCCATCATCACCACCCTGTACCCTCCGGCTCTCACCCTGGTGATTCTTGCGCTGGTAGAAGCAGGTATTAAGGCGCCCTGGATGAACTTTACCCACCGCTTTGCACTGATCATCTCGGTACTGTGGGCGCTGTGCATGACGCTCTCCTCCCAGGGAATTGGGTCTTCGCTCATTGAATCTCTCATCGGCTGGGCACCGGGCCATTCCTACCAGCTTGGTTGGATTGTACCTACCTTGGTTGCGGCTCTGGTTGGTTTTGTTCTCGACACGACGCGGAAACCCCGTAACAGCTAGATTGAGCGCAGTCAGCTGGGACCTGAAAGTATAGAAAAAGGGGGCCTTGCCTCGCACCTTAAGTGCGGGACAAGGCCCCCTTTCTTCTTAATAAAAGAGGCTCGCGCTGAGGGGAACCACAACCATCAACGCGAGCCCGCTCAACGAGTTGCAAGGCTTAACCCTCCAACTCAAACTCATGAGACCCCGGCAGGGCCACCAAAATCTTCTTCAAAAATAAACAAGTAACAGCTTGCAACAGACTCTACCCGATGGGAGATTGGAAAGAAACAGGTCTTGATGATGGAAATTTAAAGAAGATGATCCAAGGCTTTGAGGGTCAATTTTACTGCCGGTGACCCCTCCTCAGGATGAGCGAGCAAGGTGATAGTCTGGGCGGGTGAAACCTAGCCCCTCAGATGCTTTCCTGGTCTTTTGTGGTGGTGGTGTCGGAGCCATTATCAGGGTGGCTCTTACCGCCCTATTCCCCGATTCTGCAGTAGACCCCCTGACTACAGACCCCCTGAACATGCTCCCGGTAACTATGCTTGCCATCAACTGTGCCGGTGCCCTCATTCTGGGAGTACTGACCGGCTTCTTGAACTCTCGTTCAGGGGGACCCTGGGTAAGGTCAGCACGTCTAACTTTAGGAACCGGTGTGCTGGGTGGATTTACTAGCTACTCATCTTTTGCCTTGGCTCTCGCTCAGCTTGGGGCAGCCGGGCAGTACATAGATGCTCTGATTTATCTGGTGCTCTCACTGTTTGGAGGCTATCTGATGGCTTGGTCAGGGTTACGTTGGGGTAAAGTGCTCGGCGGAAGAGAGCACAAGGAAAACTACTTTCAGAAGGGCAGGGGCCCGCGATGATTGCCTTGCTTATTTTCTGTGCTGGTGGACTTGGAGCGGCCTTACGTTTTGTGGTCGATAGCTATTTTAAGGCTTATCTCTGCACCCGGCTCCCGCTGGGGGTCTTCTTTATTAATGTGACCGGATCCCTGTTCTTAGGCCTGCTGACCGGGGTGATAACCCAGAATCAGGCTTCTGACCTTTCAGAAGGTCTTGGACTGGTCTTGGGCGCTGGTTTTCTTGGCGGCTACACGACTTTTTCTACTGCCCTTCTTGAAGCAGTCACCCACCCCGGTAAGGCTGGACCCTTGATTCTTGTCCTGCTACAAGCTGTGTGCGCAAGCTTGGCAGCTGCCCTGGGGCTTATTGTAGGGGTATCCCTAGCCCTTTGAGGGGCAGTTATCAGGTGAAGGCCTAGCCCATGAAGGGAACAATAAAATTGACCTCTTATACAAGGGGCTAGAATAAAGACCCCCGATTCCTACACCCCTGGACTATGCGCTACTACCTTAACTACTCTCTACCTGTGATTCAGCAGGCTATCTGGCTGTGGCTTATATTAGCTCTTGTTGCTCTTCCCCTGACCTGGTGGGGCAGCCGCCACCTTGCTACCCGTGCCCTCGTGCGACGGCTGGGGCGTACCTCAATAGTCCTGTTCTACGCCACCGGAGTGGTCGCCTACACCCTACTTCCGCTGCCGGATCGGGACACCTTTGTCTGCCCGGCGGGATGGGGCAATACCTACCCCCGCTTCTTCCTGGGATGGAGCCTACAGTTTGCCCTGCGGGAACACGGTAGTCTGCTCGAAGCCCTTTTTTCCACCTATATCCTGCAGATGCTCCTCAACATCTTGCTCTTTATCCCCTTTGGAATCTTTGCCTACCTGTTCTGGAAAGCCCATTTTCGTACCGTACTACTGGCCGCCTTTGGGGTCTCCTTGGTTATTGAGTTGACCCAGCTCACCGGGCTCTGGGGCTACTACGGGTGTGCGATCCGCACTTTCGATGCCGAGGACCTTTTCAATAACACCCTGGGTGCTGTGCTGGGCTGGACTTTTGTGGCGGCTTGGCAGTGCCGTGGCTACCTGTTGGAGACACTAAAGCGTCTTTTTGCTCGCTAAATGCGGGAATCTGCGCTTGTGAATCCGGGCTAGATTCTTAGTAGGTGGAAATAAACTATGGGTTTTCAATCACATTATCTTGGGTAAATCGCAGGAAATCGCTTAAGTGTTAGAGCACTTTTACCCCTAAGGTCTTGCCCCAATGAACCCACTCATTCACACTTAAACGCAACCGAAACAATTATTTGGGTGAAGACACCGGATAGCACCGGCCCCACGCCCCAGACCGTGCGGAGAACCTGTGAATACCATCAGCCCCTACCTCGCTGAATTCCTTGGCACCATGATCATGGTAACCATCGGTTGTGGTGTCATCGCCACCGTGGAGCTACGCTGCTCAAAAGGCCACGGTGACAACTTCTTCACCATCGCTTTCGGCTGGGGCTTCGCAGTAGCATTTGGTGTGTACGCCTCCCACCACTATTCCGGCGGCCACCTGAACCCCGCCGTTTCTATCGGGCTAGCTGCCTACGGCGAATTTGAGTGGGCCAAGGTTCCCGGCTACATCCTGGCCCAGGTGCTGGGTGCCATGGCTGGTGCCTTTATCGTCTTCCTCAACTACCTACCTCACTGGAAAGCCACCGCTGACCGCAAAATCAAGCTGGGTGTCTTCGCCACCGTTCCCGCCATTCACAACTACTTCACCAACGCTCTCTCCGAGATTATCGGTACCTTCATGCTGGTCTTCTCAGCCCTCTATGTGGGCGTGAACTTTAGCCCTGCCCTCGAAGGCTCCGCCCTGACGCTAAACCTCAACGACGTACTCAAGCCCCTTGCCTTCGGCTTCATGGTTACCGTACTGGTCATCGGCCTGGGCGGTCAGACCGGCTACGCACTTAACCCTGCCCGTGACTTGGGCCCCCGCCTCATGCACACCCTGCTCCCTATCCATGGCAAGGGCCGATCACGCTGGTTCTACGCCTGGGTGCCAATCGCTGCACCTATCTCCGGTGGCATAATGGGCGGCTCCTTCTTCAAGCTCTACTACGACGGTCAGTTCTCTATCTTCCAGATCATCTCAACAGTTCTGGTGGTAGCCGTACTTGGGTTTGGGCTATGGGCTAACACCCACATGTACCGCTCCAAGTCTGCTGAAATCCTGCCCCAGGTAGAAGACACCGCCGCAACCGCAGCATCAGCTGCCGCAACCTATGTACCCACCGGCCAGATTCCCGTGGTCGACAAGAAGCACTTCTGGGAGTAAGACCCCACATACAGCCCTTTGCGCCTACCCCGTCCACCTCAAGCTCCTGCTTACAGCAAGTTAGCAGGAAGTAGACCCGGGGTAGGCACTTTTGTTACGGTGCCTCTAGGCAGACTATCGGCAGGGTATCTACACTGGGCTTATGGTTGCCAGTTATCACTTTGTGCCCTACCCCCTAGCTCCCGGACTGCACCCCGTTCTGGCAGGGATCCTCACGGTTCCTGTCATCGAAACTCACCCCGGGGAACCTGGCACCATCATCTATGTGCAAGGGGAAATTGAACAAGACCCTTACCACCCGCCGGGCCGTTCTGAGATGAGCGTGACCTATAGGCCCGAGACATCTGCCGGCATCACAATTCGGGCTACCTACACGCAGAGAACAAAGACCTGGGACATGAGCCTAGTGACTTCGCCTGTGATGGGGCAGCCCGGCTGTCCTTTGCTCAAAGAGGTGAGCCCTGGGGTCTTTGAAGGCAAACTCCCCGGGGACGACGAAACGGGACGAGAAACCCGGGCACTCACCGCTTTTATGGGTGCCGTGCGCGCCCTCATCGAAAGAGAATGCGGCAGTGAGCCCTACCCAGTGGCAGATACCTGGCCGCGCCTGGTTCCCGGTCATGTTGCCACCTGCACCAACCTGACCTACCTGATTGAAGCAAGCCAGCAAGAGAGCGACAGCGACTACAGCCTGATACTGCCAGCAGAGCCACTGCGCTGGTGGGGGTATTTGCCACCTGAATCAGATCTATCCCAGGCGCAGGACTTGAGAGGGCTGGCTGCGCAGGCCTGGGGCGCATACCCTGAAAGTTATGCATGGAAAAACAGTGAGGCTAGGGGTTACTACCGGAGAATCGGCCCCCGCTACCGGGCAGATACTCGCACAAACTGCTGGGTTCTCACCCTCAGCTACCTCAACAGGCTGACCCTCTACCTGCGAAGTAACGGAGACTGGGACTACATCTACGGACCCCCGGAGCCCGGGGCAGGGCGTAACCTGCCTTTTTCTTCAGTGCAACGACACGCAGTACGAGATGAACAGGCCCGCTCAGCCCTTGTACCTCTGGTGAGCGCAATTTACCGTGACCTCTATGAAAGCCCCGGCCTCCCGGACACCCATGAATGGCGTATAGGCCCCAACGCCCACCGCCTACGACTAGCGCTCGCTAACGACTGGGGAGGGTCCTTCCCGCTCTGGTACAGGGACATACCTCGAGACAGCAAAGAACTACCCCTGAGTTCCCTCACCCGCGAACTTATCGGTGACTGGGCCATGCTCTGGGAATCACTTGACCGCAGAGCACCTTTGCACGAGGAAGTGGGTATAGGGGACCCTGCTACACCCACCGTCTCTTCTCGCTACCAAGAAGCCCCGTACCAGCGGTGGATAGCTCTGGGTAAAGAACTCCAGAGCCGGGTAGCAACCGAGCTAGGAGAGAGCTACACCGTGGAAACCATCTACAGGCTAGACACCGCTGAAGACCTAGGAGACCTGCTCAGTAGGTAATAGCAACTCAACCTTGCAGTTTGGAAGAACCTATTGACAGGTTCTTACTGGGCGCTGGTTGCCCATGCCAAAACCTTCTCCATAAAGCGTTCGCAGGCCTCAATCTGGGCTAGCTCAATCCATTCGTTAGGAGTATGCGCCTGTGCAATATCACCAGGTCCGCACACCACAGCCTGCACACCGCCATAGAGGGCAAACTGGCCAGCTTCGGTACCGTAGGTAACCTTAAGAGCTTCCCGCGACCCCTCACGCCCTGCCCAGTCATTAGCCAGACCAATAATCTCAGCATCACCCGCAGTGCCCAGCGCAGGAACAACAGCCAAAAGCTCGTGCTCAATACCCACCGCCGTCTCAAACTCACCGGCAGAAACACCCGCCAATTTCTCCGCATCACGGGCACGCGACTTAAGGGCTGGTAGCAAATCGTCGGCTATCTTAGCCTCAAGCTGGGCCATCACTTCATCGGTCGTCATCTGAGGTACCGTGCGAAAATCGTACTCCAAGACCACATGCTCACCCACAATGTTGTACTGGATACCCCCACGCGCAAAATTCACTCCGCCAGTGGACGACGGAACAATAAAATCCTCATCAAAGGGGCCGTGCTCCCGCCAGCCTGCCGCTAGCTGCTCAAAGAAAGTAATGAACTCCGCCGCAGGAGCTAGAGCATTAACCCCGTGGGGGGCTAGTGATGCGTGCTTAGCGACACCGGTAAAAGTCACCCGGCCCCGGTGGGCGCCCTTATGGGCCGAAATGACCTGCATCATGGATGGCTCACCGATTACTGCGAAATCGGGTTTTACCCCGCGCTCGCGGAATTCTCGGATCATAGACGGTGCTCCTACACAACCAATTTCTTCATCATAAGAGAAGGCGCAGTGTAGGGGACGGGTGAGCTGGGCTTGGGCGATGCGTGGGAGTAGCCAGAGAATAACCCCGATAAAAGACTTCATATCCGATACCCCCCGGCCATAAAGCTTGCCATCGACTACGCGCGGTGAAAAAGGGGCAGTAACTGTCCAGGCCTGACCCTCAACCGGAACCACATCGGTGTGCCCCGAGAGCACCAATCCGCCACTAGTAGATCCATCGCTGGCCGGAATGGTGACAAAAAGGTTGGTGCGCTGGCCGTCATCGCTGTCTGTGAAATAGGGGGTGAAACCATACTTCTCAAATTCTGCGGAGATGAGGTCGATGACTGCCCGATTACTGGTCTGGCTAATGGATTCGGTGCGAATAAGCTTTTCGATCCAGGGCAGGCTGGCAGGTGTAGACACTGGTGTCCTTTCAGGGGATTAAGCTGATTTCCAGCTTACTCCCGCAGAGGACTCTAAGAGTGAATATGCCAAATAAAGCATGTTATTTCTATTCTCCGATGGAGGAGGATCTAAAAGGATAAGAGAATATACCTGAGGGTGAAAATCCTAGTCCTTGGCTTAGCCTAAGACCTGGTAAAGCAATAAATTAGGGTTCGTGACCCCCTCGGTGCATAATAGGAGGAATGAAAACACATGGCGCGCATCATATTGTGGTGATGGGGGTCAGTGGCACCGGGAAAACCAGTGTCGCCCACGCTCTGCGTGATGAGCTGGGCTGGGAATTCATCGAAGGAGATGACTTGCACCCAGAATCCAACATCCGCAAAATGAGCGCAGGAATACCCCTCAACGACTCTGACCGAGGCCCTTGGCTAGAGAAAATTGCCTCCTGGATTCAGGAAGCAGATAAACGAAAAGCTAAGACCCTGGTCACCTGCTCGGCCCTTAAGCGCGCCTACCGCGATGTACTCCGAGAAGCATCACCGGGACTTGTGTTTCTGCATCTCACCGGCGATAAAGACCTAATCGCTGAGCGCATGAAGAGGCGCACAGGCCACTTTATGCCGCTTTCACTACTTGAGTCACAGCTAGCTACCCTAGAACCCCTCCAAGAGGATGAAAAGGGTGTAGCCGTAGATATCTCAGGTGAGATGCCCCAGGTCCTTGAGAGAGCTTATGCAGCTCTAGGCCTTAGCCTGACCTAGCCCGTAACCACATCATCTTATCCATCAGGAAAGTAGTTCCTCATGCCCCTCCCCGACGACTGGAGTCAGAGCCTGACCGCAGGCCCGCTTCTAGCTATAGCCGCCGGTGCAATTTTGCTCCTGCTACTCCTCATCATCAAACTGAAACTACATGCCTTTCCCTCCCTGATCATTGTCAGCCTCCTGACCGCAGTAGCCACAGGCATACCGATTACCAGTGTTGTACCGGTCATGCTCAGTGGCTTTGGGTCTACACTTGCCTCCGTAGCCCTGCTGGTGGGACTGGGCGCAATGCTGGGTGCTCTGATTCAGTACTCAGGTGGCGCCCAGGTGCTAGCCAATAAGCTGATCACAGTTTTTGGTGAGAAGAGGGCCCCTATTGCCCTTGGTGTCGCTTCAATGCTCTTTGGATTCCCCATCTTCTTTGATGCCGGGCTGGTTGTCATGCTACCCATCGTCTTCTCAGTAGCTCGCTGGGTCGGGGGTTCCTTGCTCTACTACGGTATTCCCGTTGTAGGTGCCTTCTCGGTCATGCATGTCTTTGTTCCACCCCACCCTGGGCCGGTATCTGCCGCAGCATTCTTTGAAACAAATGTAGGAACCCTACTACTTGTCTCACTCCTGATCGCAGTCCCAACCTGGTACCTGGCAGTCTACCTTTTTAGCAAGCTGGTAGCCCAGAGGATTAACCTACCGGTTCCGGCACTTCTGGGGTACGAAGAAACTCAGGAAGATCCTACCAACCCGCCCTCTTTTGGAACGGTTCTTTTTGTTCTGCTCCTACCTATGGCCCTTATTTTTTTCAATACGGGCCTCAACACCCTTGCCACCGGCGGTGTCCTACCTGAAGGTTCAGCCAACCAAACCTGGTTCCAGGTCCTACGGCTCTTAGGAGAGACTCCCGTTGCCCTGCTCATCACCTGCCTAGTTGCCATGTACCTGCTAGGCTTCAAGCGTCAGGACCAGGCAGCCGGACTACAAAAGATTATGGACGGCGCCCTGCCCGCTGTCTGTTCGGTTATTCTGATTACCGGTGCCGGCGGTATGTTCGGTGGGGTCCTGCGCTCCTCAGGGATTGGTAATGCCCTAGCTGATGTACTGGGTGATTTAGGGGTTCCGCTGATTTTTGCAGGCTTCATGATTGCGGCCATCTTACGTGTAGCTCAAGGCTCAGCCACCGTAGCTCTGACTACCGCTGCTGGCCTGATTGCCCCCGGTGTTCTAGCAGCTAACTACAACTCAATTCAGCTAGCCGCCCTGGTCGTCTCAGTTGCCGCCGGTTCTGTAGTGCTCTCCCACTTCAATGACTCAGGTTTCTGGCTGGTCAGTCGCTTCTTCCGCATGGATGAAAAAACTACGCTCAAAACCTGGACCGTCATGGAAACCCTGATCGGCATAACTGGTTTTGCCGGTGCCCTGGCAGTTTTTGGAGCCGCAAGCCTACTCTAGAGCCTGACTCCCTGAGAAAGGTCAGATGACCTCAGAGGCCGCCCCCTCTGTTGAGGGGGCGGCCTCTGAGGTCTCTATGAGTTATTACTTCTTCTTATTGAGCTGGGCAGCCTGTGCACCAAACTTCTCTAGAAGCTCAGGCATGTCCATGGGGGCGGTGACAACCTCCACAAAGACCAGCTTGTCGCGGGTTTCACGAGCAAGGCGGCAGGCCTCGTCAAATTCACGAATAGTGGCGGCTCGAAGAACAACAGTGTTGTCCTCTCTTCCCCCAAAGGCACCGGGAATCTTTGACCAGTCATAGGCCGTGATGTCGTTGTAGGAGGCGGTGACACCGTGGATTGAACGTTCAATGGTGTAGCCATCATTGTTAATCAGGAAGATAACCGGGTTGATCTCTTCACGGATAATTGTGCCAATCTCTTGGATCGTGAGCTGGGCAGAGCCATCGCCCACCATCAGTACACCGCGGGATCCCTGGTCAGCCATAGCCGCTCCCAAGAGAGCCGGAATGGAATAGCCGATCGACCCCCATAGTGGCATGCCAATAAAACGTGAGTCCTTGGGGAACTTGCGGGTAGCCATACCAAAGAAGGAGGTGCCCATATCGACTACCACGGTGTTCTTAGAATCCAGGTTGGATGAAAGAACCTTCCAGAGGGCGTCCTGGGTGAGTGCCTCATCGGTAATCTGGGGGAGTGGCTCCTGGGTGGTGGTTGCCTCAAAGTCGGTACCACTGAGCCCCAGCTCCAGCGCGACTTCCTTCACGATGGTCAGCGACCTGGCCATGGTCAGTGGCGCATAGTGGCGGCCCGCGATACTGGTGCTCTCAGCCGCAACATTGATTACCCGGCTAAAGTCAATGGAATGGGAGTAGATGCCGGTGGTGGTATCGGTAAGCTCTACACCAGCGCAAATAAGAACCTCGGCATCCTCAACTACGGCACGTGTCGGCTCGGCAGAAAGCCCACCCACATAGATACCCGCAAAATTAGGTTCCGTCTCATCGAGAACAGCCTTACCCCACATGAGTGATGCGAAGGGGAAGCCGGTTTCGGTCACCAGGTCCCGCACCTCAGCTACGGCACCTAGCCTCTCGGTCATAATATCGGCAAGTACAGTAACCTTCTTACCCTGCATAAAATCAGCTACTGCCTTGCGGAAAGCCTGTTCAATATCGGGTGAGGAAACCTTGCTGTCTACCTCAAGTGGCTGTGCCGGTGGGGTGGTAGGCATAGTGGATACATCAACAGGGAGCATCAGGTAGCCGGGCTTGCGCTGAATGACGGCGCTTCGGATCACGCTGTCAATGTCACTGGCTGCAGTGGCGGGGTGGATAGCGGCTACAGCGGCAGAAACCTCCGAGGCCATACGCATGAAATGCTTAAAATCCCCATCACCTAAGGTGTGGTGCATACGCAGGTGGGAGTTCTGCGCGGCAAGGCTAGGGGCACCCACAATATGGATGACGGGGACGTTTTCTGCGAAAGAACCGGCAGTTGCGTTAATAGCGGACAGTTCACCTACGCCGTAGGTGGTAACTAGCGCACCCAGCCCCTTAACACGGGCGTACCCGTCTGCGGCATAGCCAGCGTTCAGTTCGTTGGCGTTGCCCACCCAATCTAGCTTCTCATGGGCCAGAACATCGTCCAGGAAAAAGAGGTTAAAGTCCCCCGGGACGCCAAAGACCTTATCGACCCCTAGCTCAGCCAAGCGATCGAGAATATAGCGGCCTACGGTATAAGTCATCGTCGACTCCTTCTCTAGTACATCATGCAGGTTATTAGCACCTGCCACAGTCATCTAACAGTTTAATCGCTCCTGCAAGACCCCCCGAGCCGGTTTGCGCTTACTCTTGGTCTGAGGGTGCACAAATGGGTGTTTAATAGAAGATCCGCCTGTATGTGAGGGGCTCTAGGGGGGAGCTTATGCGGTGATTGTTGCGGTTTCGGTAAGAAGGGGATGAGAGCAAGGTCCTGAGGTATAGCGGGTACGGAAGAAAGATAGTGTGCAGGAGACTAGCCCGCCCTAGCTCTGAGCTTGCCCGGTACTTGCCGTGATTTCTGCAGGTTTAAGCCCGGGATTAACAAGGCTCAAGAATAATATGTCTAAAATAGGAGATACTTTTGATCCGAACCCATAGAGCTCATGGGTTGAGTTATACCGGATATTTTATCCCCGAAAGGTAGTGGGACTGGTGAGCTGGTCTGTTCTTGTGCTTCCGGTTGTTATCTGTGTGGCGCTTCTTGTTCTACCGGGGCTATTCCTTGTCCTAGCGACAGGCCAGAAGGGGCTAGATGCCCTAGCCCTCTCCCTGCCTGTATCGGTGGCCACTATTGGGCTAAGCGCCATAGTTGCACCCCTGTTGGGGATCAGGTGGTCTATAGCTGTTCCCTGCCTGAGCGGGCTCATATTAGCCCTCCTTACCTACCCGCTGATGCGGTTGATGCAGAGATATAGGTGGTGGGATGCCCCCCTGCCCCTCACGGCGGGTAGCCCATCCACACTGAGCCAGTCACAATGGTGGGGTCCTCAAAGTATTTATTCTGTCTTAGGATTTTTTCTAGGGGTTGCCCTCCTGGGCCGCGGTATCCTGGGCGTTCTCGGTAGCCCAGATGCTATTGGGCAGTCCTTTGATGAGCTCTTTCACCTTAATGCGGTCCGGTATATCGCTGAAGAAGGCAATGCCTCGTCCTTCTTTGTCGGGACAATGACTATTGACGCCGACTCATCCTTTTACCCGGCTGCCTGGCATGCTATCCCTGCCTTGGCCCTTGGGGCGGCTCAAGATTCTGTTCGGGTGGCAGTCAATAGCATGGCTTTAACGGTTGGTGCTTTTGTCTGGCCTATCAGTACCCTCTACATGGTGCGCCATATCCTGAGGAATAACCCGGTATCGCTGGTGGGGACAGGGGCTATTTCGGCATCTTTTATAGCCTTCCCTTTTCTTCTCATGCGCTGGGGGATTCTCTATCCCAATAATTTGGGAATTGCGCTCATTCCCGTGGGTATAGGCCTAGCTGCTCAGATTTTTAGACTTGCGCATTTGAGGACCCTAGCTAGTGTTCAGGGAATTTTCCTGGGGATTTTCGTTTGCCTAGGCATAGGCTTGGCCCACCCTAACGCGGCACTTACTTTGCTGGTTCTTTGCCTACCTATGGTTGTGGTTCGCATGTACCTACAGGTGCGCGCTGCCCTCAGGGGGCAACTGGGTTGGCTAGCTACCAGCTTCCAGTTGCTGGCGCTCTTTTCCTGCCTCCTGGTCTTAGGCGTGCTGTGGGTGCTGATGCGCCCAGATATTGAGGCCGGACGTCACTGGGTTCCCGAACTAACAGCCTCGCAGGCTGTGGGAGAGGGTCTGGTCAACGGAGTCATGAATACCGGTGCCCTCTGGGCTGTCAGCCTTTTGGTGATCGTCGGTATATTTGTGACGGTTGCCCAAAGGGATAAAAAACTATGGATTCTGGGTAGCTGGCTAGTGGCTATGTTCTTTCTGGTAGCTATCCGTCACCTAAATTACGATGAAGGCCGGTACGAAATTACCGGTGTCTGGTACCAGGATGCCTACAGGGTTGCTGCTTTTACACCCGTGGTAGCTCTACCCTTGGCTGCCTGTGGCTTATCTGCAATGAGTCAGAAATTGGTTGATTCTTTCTCCCCAAACCTGCGGGGGCGGGTGAAGGATGGAGCTCTATGGGCCGCTCTTATCTTGATCTTTCTGGCTCCCTTTACCTATTGGGCCCAGAATGCAGTGGGTTACACAGAATATCTCCAGAAACTTAAGAAGTACTATACGGTGACCGACTCAAGCTACCGGGTCTCCAATGACGAAATCGCTCTCTTACAAGAAATCAAGGGAGCCTTGCCCCAGGGGTCCACCATTGTGGTGAACCCAGAGGATGGAGGGGCCTACGCGTATGCCATATCTGGCTATGAGGTCACCTCTAAGCATATGCTTGCTGACGTCACGGAAGATCAGAGGACGCTTAAGCTCCATTTTGATGAGGCGGCTACCGACCCTGATGTCTGCCCGGCTATGCGCCGGGAAAACGCCTTCTACGCCTTGGATTTCACACCTCCTCCTGGTCAACAAAAGGCAAGTGGCTTTGATCACTTGGGGGAGGATCTCCCCGGCTACACTCAGATTGATCGTGTGGGGGCTGTCGGCTTGTACCGGGCTGACCTCTGCATGTAGCCCTCGAGCTAGGGCTTTGAGGTTGCCCCAAAAGAGGTAGGCTAAGCTTTTGAGCACATCCTGCGCAGAAAGTGTTCTAAGCTGGGTGATTGAGGTACTCAGCTTGGTTTAGGGCCTGCCGGCGGTGGACTGGGGAAGGGGCTCGGCCGGACTATAATTGAGGCTAAGTGCCACAAACAAGGCCCTAATTAATATTTTTTGTGAGGAGAGCTCCACGCCCATGCCTGCGGAACCCCTAAGAGGTAGTCTGAGTACCCTCATCATTATGCCCGCCTGGAATGAGCAAGACGTTATTGGCCGAACTATTACAGAGCTCTACGCCGTAAAACCGCAGGCTGATCTTTTGGTTGTTAACGATGGTTCAAGAGATAGAACAGCTCAGGTAGCCCGTGAGGCAGGCGCCCTGGTGCTGGACCTGCCCTATAACATGGGCGTGGGAGGTGCTATGCGTGCAGGTTACCGTTACGCCCAGCGGATGGGCTATGACGTTGCCCTGCAAATGGACTCTGATGGCCAGCACCCCCCAGAGTATATCGACACTCTAGTAGAAGCCCTTGAGGGAGCGGATATAGTTATTGGATCGCGTTTTGCTGGGTCAGATAGTTACAGTGTGCAGGGGCCCCGCAAATGGGCCATGCACCTGCTGTCCTTTCTTTTCACGCAGATATCGGGTGAGAAATTTACGGACGTCACCAGCGGTTTTCGTGCCGTGAATAAAAGGGGAATTGACCAGTATTGCGACTTCTTCCCAGCGGAATATTTGGGCGACACCATTGACTCCACAGTTATGGCCATACGAGCTGGCTGTAAAGTGATTCAAGTCCCAGTTGAGATGCGAGAACGTCAAGGAGGCAAACCCTCATCCGGACCTCTTAAATCAGCTGTCTACCTGATGCGCTCTTTTTTCGCCTTTGGTATATCCATGACCCGTAAAAAAACAGAAAGCGGGAAGTAGTCGTGCCATCTAACATATTTTTTCTGATCCTGGCCATTCTCATATTTGCTATGGTCTTTGCCCAAGTCCGCAATCAAAAGATGAAGGAAAAGTACGCCGCGCTGTGGCTGCTGGTCTCGGCAACCATCATTATCTTAGCTATCTTCCCGCACCTTTTGGGGGCCCTGGCACAGTTAGCCGGGGTTGTTATGCCTGTTAATCTGCTCTTTATGTTAGCGATTATCATGCTTATAGGGGTCTGCTTACACCTAACATTAGACCTGTCTCGTTTGGGGGAAGACACCAGAAGGCTGGCCGAAGAGGTAGCAATCTTACGGTCCCAGCTGGAAAAGCCAGATCATAGATCGGGGCCAGCTGCTATCTTGAAGGACCAGCCAAGCCAGGCAGCAAACCATAAGAGGAAATAGCTAGGGCATGAATATTGCTTTTGTCATTAATAATTACCCTCCCAAGGTGGGCGGGCTAGAACAGCATGTCTCTGCCCTAGCCGCTGAACTTAAAGACTTAGGCCACCAGGTGACGGTACTTACTTTAGGGGCCAAATCCCACTTCGCGGTAGAGGAAGGTATCAGGGTTTACCGGCTCAAAGAGTATCTTACCGTGGATGGAATTTTAGGTTTTCCCTCACCGCTGGGAGTCCTGAAAATTGCCCGTCTGCTCAAAAGCGAAAAAATAGATATCATCTCGGTTCATACTAGGTTTTTTAGTATGAGCTGGATAGGATCCGCCTTAGGGAAAATCCTGGGAATCCCCGTTCTGCATACTGAACACGGTTCAGGTTTTGTAGCTTCGGAAAAAGCTTTAATTCGCACTGCCAGCCGACTCGTTGATCGGACCTTGGGTGTTTTGACCCTGCGAGCGGCTTCACGGGTTATTGGGGTGTCAGAACCCTCCTGTGATTTTATTAAAAGACTTGCCGGGGTGGAGGCTGAGGTTTTCTATAACGTTTCTCCACTTCCTGCCCTAGCCCCTGAAGATGTAACTTTTGATCGTAAAAAGTTGGTCTTTCTGGCCCGGCTTGTGGAGGTTAAGGGTTGGAGAACCTTCCTTGAGGCGGTTCAGCTCCTAGCAGCTGATGACCCGGGGATCAGAGCTCTTGTTTTAGGGGCGGGTCCCGACCTTGAAAAGGCTCGTGCTTATGCTAGTGAGCTGGGTATAGCTGACCGCGTAGATTTTAAGGGGTTTGTGGATCATTCCACGGTAGCCCGGGAGCTGGCCGGTGCTACCTTGGTCAACCCGACTGTTGCCGCTGAGGGCTTCCAGACCACCATTATTGATGCATACGTTTCACAGGCTGCTATTGTTACCTACGATGTTTCTAGCGCCCGCGTACTTCAGGAATCCGGTGTTCGAATTCGCATCGTGACTGACCGCGGGGCAGAAGAGCTGGCAGCTGCTATTGAGGTAGAGCTTATGGGGCAGTCTGAACCTTACCCGGTATCAGACTTAGAACAATGGGGCTGGGCCAGTCAGGCCAAAATATACGAGGAGATTATTAGCGGAATAGGTACCCAAGCCCAGTAGGATTGATGACGAGATAGGTGTGAGTGAGGAAAAGCCATGGAAAAAATTTCTGGCCGGCTAGCTGTTATCGTGCGAAGTGGTGACCTTAATACCTGGGTCGATGAGGCAGTCAAGTCCGTTGTGGAAGAACAAGGTATAGAAATACCTGTGGTCCTTATCCTCAATGGCCCCCAGGTAAGTACCAAAGAAGCTGATATCGAGGAGGAAAATCGTCGCTATCCGTGGCTCACTAACCCGAAAGTCCGCGTTGTGCGGTTTGATCATTATCTAGGTATGAGTGGCTCAATCATTGAGGGAATGAAGCACATCGACACGACCTTCGTGGCTAACTTAGACGGTGATGACATAGCTTTGCCGGGGCGATTTATTCAGCAAATTAACTATCTGGAATCAAACCCCGACTGCGTTCTGGTAGGGGCTCGCGCCCATATGATTGATGAACAAGGGGATAGAATCGGCGATGTGAAGGCTCGTGAATCTCCCGATATCAGAAGGAGCCTTCTTCTCTACAACCCTATACCCCATTCTTCTGTAATGTTTCGTAAAGACGCATACGACAAGGTTGGTGGACACACCCCGGGGCTCACTCAATGCGAAGACTATGACCTTACTTTGCGAATTGCTACCCGTGGTAAAGTCGCTCTCTTGCCTGACTTCCTAGTCTTGTACCGCGTTCATACCTCTAACTTAAGTAAGGGTGCTACACCTCGAGGTAAGCACATTGATGCTGTCACTAGTGGCCGTCGTCAACTCGCGAAAACGCTCGGTGTATCGCCTTTAGTGGCAGTCCCGCTACACCTAGTGTGGAGAGCTGTTCAGTTTATCCGGGCAGCTGGCCTTATCCGACCTTTGCACGAGTACTTTAAATTTTTGTAGGTAAGGTCTACTGCCTAGAACGGAAGAGGGCCTGCATTCCAGCAAGATGCACCGCTGCACCTACCAGCGGGCTGGATATGAGGGCAAGCAAGGTTCTGGCCTCTAGCCCCAAAGGGAAGATGAGGCAGACCAAAGCGGTGAGAAGGGTAGCGACCCACCCGAGCAGGTAAATACGGTGTGCCCCCATAGCCAGGGCCGCCGTCCCTGAGAGGGTAGTAAGAGCTAAAAGGGCTGCTGCGAAGGTTAAGGCGGCCAAGAAGGGGCCAGACAGTTGCCCAGCGTACTGTGTATAAATCAGATCGAAGAGCAAGGGACCGATGAGCCAGGCCGCTAAGGCACCCACCACTCCCAGGCCGACTAAGCCCGCTAGGGGTTTAGCTAAAATCCTTGCGGGGCTTTGACTTTGAGTGATGAAGTAGGAGACCGCCACACCCTGAAAAGCCTGAAGAGGGAGCATAATGGGGGCTCTAGTGATGGATATACCCAGAATGATTGCCGCCATCAGGGTAGCTTCTTTTGCTGAGCTGGTGGAACTGGTGGCTTCAAGAAATACGGGGAAGCCCGTAGACATGGCGGCCATAGCCAGAGCCGTTCCCACCGCCAGCATCATGCTGATATAGGTAGTCCTTAGGTTACCGCTCAGGCGAATCGTGAGTGTGGAGCGAATCTGCGGTGAGAAAAGGATAAAGAAGATCCACAAAAAAGCGGTAGCTAAAAAGGACAGCTGGAAGCCTAGCGGACCTGCTCCGGTCACCGATGCAAGGTAGGTGCACAGCAAACAGAAGATACCGCCGGTAGCGATCAGAAGAGCATATTCGGTCCAGGCTCGGATCCCAGCGGCCGCACCGATAAAGTAAACGTGGCAGGCGTAAACGGTGGTGGTCAAGGCGATCAGGAGGGCTGATCGAAGGTCCTTAGCCGGAAGCACCGTCCCTAACCATACGGGAGTGAGGGCGAGGAAAACCAGGGAGCAGGTGACACCAACGAGCACTGCAGCTAGAAGGGGGTTATAGGTTGGTGAGCTACTGGAGTGCTGGTTTTTGAGACCTGTCCCAGCCCGGTCTTGCTGGGCAAGCCCCAGGAGCCTGGCCGATTCCTGTTGGACACCCAGAAGTGTTGCAAAGACAAGGGAGGTAAGGGACCAGAAAACGAGGAAGTCCTTGCCCTCCTGAGGTCCCAGGGAGCGGGTTGCAAGCCAGGTGACAATAAAAGTGGAGACGGCGCTAATAACTGATGAGCCGGTGATAAAAAGAGACTGCCCCTTGCTGATGACAGGTTGCTTGGATAAATCCTGCTTCACGAGCCCTCCAGTTTGATTCCTCATAGCCTTTAGTCCCTCTAGTCTAGTGGTGGTGAGGCTGTCGCCCGGTGCCGTATCATGGTTCTGTGACCAATCCTTCCTCCCCCAAGCCTGACCAAGGTGCAGCCGTCCTGTCGGTAGTGGTTCCTGCTTACAACGAAAGCGAAGGTATCAGAACATTCCATGAGATGCTACTGATACCGGCGCTTGACGAGATGCGCGAGGAGCTGAGCCGATTGGGGCAGGTCCCCTATGAAGTGGTTTACGTGAATGATGGTAGCTCTGACAGTACATTAGCTGAACTCCACGCTCTTGCAGACGAAAAAGAGAACATAAGGGTCGTTAACCTCTCGCGTAATTTTGGTAAAGAAATTGCCACAACTGCTGGTATTGAAGCAGCTACCGGTCAGGCTGTGGTGATGATGGACGCAGACGGACAGCACCCGCCTGCCTATCTACCAGAGTTCATAAGGCTCTGGCAGGGTGGGGCCCAGGTCGTTGTAGGGGTTCGCTCTAACGATGCTGGCGGCTTCTTTAAAACCCAAGGTTCCCGCTACTTTTACCGCATCCTCAACTCAATTTCTGATAGCCAAACTGTGCCTCGGTCTACTGACTATCGCCTACTTGATCGGGGTGTGGTCGATGAGTTCCTCCGCCTAGGTGAGCGTAAACGCATCACTCGGGGGCTCATTGATTGGCTAGGTTTTAGGCGAGAGTACATTGAGTTTGAGGCTCCAGAGCGTCTGGCCGGTGAAGCCACCTATGATATGCGCAAACTGGTAGGTCTTGCACTTAATAGCTTTACCACGATGAGCATTAAACCGCTCTTTATTTTTGGCTATCTAGGGGTCATGATTACCCTGGTAGCATTCATCACCGGTATTTCCATTATCGTGCAACAGTTTATGATGGGTGACCCGCTGGGGTGGGACATTACTGGGTCAGCTATGGTGGGTATCCTGGTGGCCTTCCTCGTAGGTATCTTGTTGATAGCTCAGGGGATTCTCGCGGTGTATATGTCACATATCTACGTGCAGGCTCAAGGGCGGCCTCTCTATGTGGTTGATCGTTCCTCATCACGCAATCTGGCAAGGTAAACCATGCTCGGTTTAATCCGTAAAAATCAGACCTTGGTACGTTACGTTCTAGTGGGCGGGGTCGGCGTACTATTTGAGCTTGCGGTCATCTTCGTGATGATCCGGGTATTCACTGCAAGTGATAGTCTCGCGGTCACTGCGAGCTACTGGCTCGGCGTTATTTTCTCTTTCTTACTGCAGAAATTTTTTGCGTTTGAGAATAAGGACGTTCGTGCTAAAACCGTGAGCTACCAAACCGCTGCGTTTGCAGTTCTGCTTGGGTTTAATTACCTCTTTACCTTGGTTTTTGTGCATTTTACGGCCGAGTTTTTAGGGATCTATCTTTCCCGTATGGTTGCACTAGCCATTACAACCGGCTGGAACTTCTTTGTCTATAAATTAATTATCTTTAGAAAGCCAAGCCATGTCTCATAGCTCTCACGCCCGTGCTGTAACTAGTAGGTTTTCAAGGGTAGCGGCTACGATACTTGCCACTGCCGCTCTTGTGGCGTTTGGAACCTTTACCTACTTTGCCACTCAGGCAAGTATCATTGCCGATGACTTTAGCTATTTTCATGCCTATGAGCAGGCGGGTAATCCTATAAGTTATGTCACCCACCACTACATGACCCACAATGGGCGGTTGGGGCAGGCCGCCTTCTTTGCCTTTGCCTACGCAGTCTTTGGTCAGGCCTCCTTGCAGATTGTGCCTGTTTTTATGCTGGTCATGATCGTTTCTTTGGTGGCTTATATGGTGCGCCGTCTAGTGGCACTGACTGTGGCGCCGCTAGTTGTCTCCTATAGCGTAGCTACCCTCTTCACCGTAGGCGCTTTGATACTCACCCCGAGTATGTTTGATTCCTTCCTCTGGCTTACCTCAAGCACCGTATATCTGGGTGGCCTCACCTTTACACTGTTGGCCTTTTCTCTGGCGCTGTCGATGAGTTTTAAAGACGTGCGGCTACCAGGTATTTTAGTGTTGTTCCTGGTGACGCTGTGGGCGGGTATGTTCACTGAGCCCCTAACTATCTGCACCGGTCTTACCGGGTTTGTCATACTCTTGAGTGGAGTTTTTACGGGTAAGGGGGCCTTGCGCCGTCTTGGCCTTCCCCTGTGGCTGGGCTCAATTGTAGCCTTTGCGCTCATTTATTTTTCCCCGGGTACAGCAGCTCGCCGTGAGTACTATGGGACTGATATTTCTATTGGAGAGATTCTTAAGAGTCTCCCCGCGAACTTCCGGCTCTTCACAGAGCACTCGCAAGAGTGGGGGTATCTACTTGTCGTGGCCGCAGCTTTAGCTGTTTATGGTTTTGCTTCAACCCAGTGGCACGAAAACCTCAAGTTCAGAAAACTACTAATGGTTACCGTACTGGTATTCCTCATCTATTTTGTGGGCCAAATTTTTGTTGCCCGAACAGGTAGCCCCGAGATTGCACTAAGAACCTTCACAAACCCCACTTTCGCTCTAGCAAGCTGCTGTGCCCTGGTTATACTTGCGCTGGTTCGACTCCTAGCACCTCGGAAGGAGCAACAATCGGTAGTGCTGGTGCTACCTTGTATCCTCCTGGGGTTTTCACTCATTTCAGCCGTGCCCTATGGTCAAACTGTCTCTCAGGCACTTACCATGCGCGCTACTCAACTTGAGGTACGCGCGCAATCTGTAGCCGACCAACTGGCATCTGGAGATGCCCATTCCCCGGTTGAGCTAAAGCCACTCAATACCCCCCTCGTAAGCCAGGCCGTTGACCTCAACTACAATCATGTACCCCAAATTGAGTGGGTCCTTGATGCGATTAGCACCTGGTACGGAGTGGATCCCGAACGGGTAGTTATAGGTCAGGAGCCCGAGGGCTACTGCCTGCCTGCAAGCCCTATCGTCAAGTCGTGGATGACATGCAATATGCCTTAGGAGTCCGTGAATACTATTCTGACAAAGGCTAATAGCGGGGTGTGATAGACTCCCTCAGTTATTGGCCTGAGATTTGATAGAAAACTTGGGATATTCGATACGGCCTGTGGCCTAGCAGATAGTGTTAAGAGATGAATCAGAGACCGCGTAGACAGCACAAGCCCCTCGGTAGCTTGGTGGAACAACCTAAATTCAGGCCAGAAGTGCAGGGCCTGCGTTCTTTGGCTGTGCTCCTGGTCGTCATGTACCATGTCTGGTTTGGCAGAGTCTCAGGCGGTGTGGATGTCTTTCTTTTCATCTCCGCCTTCCTACTGTCTCTTTCCTCTCTGCGCAAAATTCAAGAAGGTCAGCCCCTAAAAATTCTTAGCTACTGGCTCCATGTCTTTCAGCGCTTGCTCCCGGCTGCCGCAACGGTAATTGTTGCCACCCTGCTGGCAAGCTACTTTGTTATTGTTCCCTCACGCTGGGCCTCCATACTGGCGGATGCCAAAGCCTCCATCTTCTATTACCTCAACTGGCGACTGGCCTTCAACGCCGTGGACTACTACGCCCAGGACGCCACCCTCAAGACACCATTCCAGCACTTCTGGTCGCTCTCCATGCAGGGACAAATTTTTATTCTCTGGCCCCTGCTTTTTGCCCTGGTAGCTTTCCTGGTCGGTTATCTGCGTCTTAAAGTCTTACCAACAGCTCTCTTTGTCTTCGGCCCCATCTTTGTTCTCTCTTTGACTTTCTCTATCCTGGAGACCGGTTCAAACCAGGGCTTTGCCTACTTCGATACCCGGACCCGCCTGTGGGAGTTCGCCGCGGGGACCCTGCTTGCTATCGCCCTTCTCAAATGGCGGCTACCAAGCATTCTCAAAGTACCCCTGGGCTGGTTAGGCGTAGCGGGGCTGATAACCTGCGGCTGGTTGCTACCCGTCCAACAGGCCTTCCCCGGCTACCTCGCTCTCTGGCCCCTGCTCTCCGGTGCTTTCGTGATTGCGGCCGGGCAGACCGGCTCACCTTTTGGAGCAGATAGGTTGCTATCCGCTAAACCCCTTCAAAAGATGGGTGCTATCTCCTACTGCCTCTACCTGGTGCACTGGCCACTCCTGATCCTTTATACTTCCTGGGCCCGAAAACCTCAGGCAGGCTGGTTTGACGGTGCTCTCATTATCCTGATCTCCCTGGTCCTTGCCTGGCTCTTGCACAAGGGTGTTGAAAGGCCACTGAGAGCCTGGGAGAAAAAGCCAGGTGTTATTACTCCCTCTACTTCCCCTGCTGGAGCAACACACAGGCACCAGATACCCTGGTCTAGTGTGCTCCGGGTAAGTTCAACCCGCCTGATCCGCCCAGCCTCATTAATTCTTCTTTGCTTGGCCCTAGCGGGAGGCCTGGTGTTTGGTGGGCAGAAGTGGCTTGATGCTAAGTCTGCCCAGTGGGCCTCAAATGAACAGTACGCCGGCAGTGAGCGATTCCCCGGCGCTCTCGCTGAAAATGCAAACCAGAGGTATGCTGACCCGGCTATCCCAATGACTACAGACGGACAGCTCCCCCCCTTGGGTGAGAGTTGCCTGGATTACCCTGGGATTGATAATGAGTACCTCGATTCAGGCGTTGAGACCAGCATCTGCCGCATGAAACTATACGGAGACCCAGATGCTCCTCTGACCGTGGTGGTCGGAGACTCCCATGCCCACCACCTGGTCTACCCCCTGATGGAAGGTATCGCCCGGGCAACGGACAGTAACCTCATCCTGCTCTTCCGCCCGGGTTGCCGTTTCTCGCTCACCTCAGGCCCTGCTAAACCTGGATCTTGCCAGGACTACAATCAGATTGTCTACCAGCAGTTGCTGGAATTACACCCTGATAACGTGGCCTTGGTTTCTACCCGCACTTCCAGAGAATCCAATGAAGAAATTCTTACGCCCAACCTGGAGCCAGCACTTGCTGGGCTCACCTCTGAGGGGATTAACGTCATAGGTGTTCGGGATAACCCCCGTTGGACAGAGAATATGTTTGAGTGTGCACAATCCAACCGGCAGAACCCTGCCTCATGTGGTGCTCCCCTGCAAGACAAGATGGCTGAGACTGATCCCAGCATCGACATCATGGACCGTTACGATCACACCTATAGGGTCGATATCACCGACGGTTTATGCCCGGATAACTACTGCAACTCCATTGTGGGCAACATTATTGTTTACATGGATGATAACCACCTGAATTGGTCCTTTTCTCAAACTTTGGTTGAGGAAGCAGACCAAGAGCTACATGAACAGGGCTGGGATCCCTACGATTTACAGATTCCTTCCTCTCAAGAGCTATTACCTGCACCGTAACCGGCCCGTTACCTGATGGCAGGCTGAGAAAGTGCTAGCTCTCAAAGTGACCCCCGTGTGAAGACGCCCGGGGTTAGGCTCCTTATGCCTCTGACCGGTCTCACTAAAATCTAGAGGTGGTAGTGTTGCGGTTCACTCCTACCCCCAAGCGGACTAAGATTAAATGACGCGCACCACCCCGCGCACCGATATCACAAAGAAGTGACATCCTCACCAGCGAAAGGCAAATTCTTGCGTACGAACGAACGCTCAGCCCTCTGGTCCGGCACCAATGACTGGATCAACGATTACTACCGTCACAGCTCAGCAGACGAGCTTGAAGGGCTGACCGACCAACAACTCACTGACCTTGCCCAAGCACACCGGTCCCTAGCTGCCGTCCGCGCACCGGGCCAGGCTATCGTCTCCCTCCAGAACGACGACAGCGGCAGCACCCTCTACATCGTGGTCGATGACACCAGCTTCCTCGTCTCCTCCATCACCGCCCAGATCGCAGCCCACTGGGGCGGTATCTCGGGCCTGGTTCACCCCACCTTCCTGGTAGAACGTAACGGTGCAGGTGAATTGGTCAACCTCACCGGCCCCGGCCTCAAACAGCCTGTAGCCAGCGGTGACACCGTCTCCATGCCCATCATCAGAGACGCTGCCAGCGGCAATATGGGGGCAGGGGCAACCGTCGAATCCTGGATCTCCGTCCGACTGACCACCCGCGTCGATGATGCCGCCACCGGGCAGTTGGAAGAAGAAATCCGCTCCGTCCTGACCGACGTACACCGCGCTGCCCGTGACAACGAAGCTATGGCTAGCCGTGTCCTAGATATCGCTGATAAGCTCAACGAGCTTTCCGGAGTCACCCTCGGCGGGGCCGAACACTACACCGGCACCATCAACTCCGATGCCGACCCCATGACCCGGGTGGAAGCCGCCCAAGAATTCCTGCGCTGGCTCACCCGAGGAAACTTCCTCTTCATGGGCATCAAAGAACGTGACCTGACCGGCCACTCCGGCGAAGTGCTCCTGACGGACCGCCCAGGCTCCGGCCTAGGCATCCTGGCCACTACGGGGGAAGGCGACCCCATCGTCCTCACCGGCCTGGGCCTAGAAAACGCCCGGAATCCGCGCCCCCTCTACATCACCAAAGCCAACTCCCGCTCTACCGTGCACCGCCACGAATACCTGGACTACATTGGGGTACGCGACTTTGACCGGTCCGGCAAGATTGTGGGCGAATACGTCATTCTGGGCCTGTTCTCCCGCCAGGCCTACTCGCTACCGGCTGTAGAAACCCCGCTGGTGCGTGAACGCATCGCCATTATGCGCCGACACCTGGGCTACCAGCCCGGCTCACACTCCGATAAGACCCTGGCTGGCATTATCGAAGACTACCCCCGCCTAGAACTGCTCCACGCCGACCTGGAAGAACTCACCGACACCTTCCGTGGCATTATGGGCCTAGAAGAACGCCGTACCACCCGCCTCTTCCTGCGCTCCGATACCTTTGGCCGGTTCGTTTCAGCCACCGTCTTCCTGCCCCGCGACCGCTACAACACCCAGGTTCGCCAACGGCTCGAAGCGGTCTTCTATGAGTTCATCGACGTAGAGAGCCTAGACTTTGAGGTCTACCTCTCCACCTCATCGCTGGCCCGTATTTTCTTCCGCCTGCGCCTGGCAACCCCCAACGTCATTCCCAGCCTGGATGCACGGGAAATTGAACGCCGCCTACAGGCCACCACCCGCTCCTGGGGTGAAGCAACCGCCGCCGCCGTTGAAGGCGCTGTCCTTGGCCAAAAGCAAGACCCCGAAGCTAGCCGCCTGGCCGCATCCGCCTGGTCAGAAGCGGTACCCATGACCTACCGTGCCGACTACGAGGTTGAAAACGCGGTCGAAGACATGGCCATCTTTGAGTCCCTCAGTCAGGAACAGCCCGCCGCCGCCCGCATCGATGAACGCAAGGGCCGCACCCGCATCAAGACCTACCTGGCCTCGGCGCACACCTTGACCGAGCTACTGCCGGTCATGCAGAACATGGGCCTGGTCGTCATTGACCAAAAACCCTACGAAATCACCCCTGCTGACGGACGAGTATTCTCCCTCTACGACTTCGGCGTAGAACTACCCCAAGGGGTCGATATCCAGGCAGTTGCAGGGCTCTACCAGGATGCCCTCAACGCCTACCTGCTGGGCAAGCGCGAATCTGACAGCCTGGACCGCCTCATCCTCATTGAAGAACTCACCTGGGAACAGGTCGCTATCCTGCGTGCCTACACCCACTACCTGGTCCAGCTGGGCCAGGTCTACTCCGCAGAGTTCATGTCCGACACCCTGCTGGGTTACCCTGCGGCCACCCGCCTGCTTGCCCGCTACTTCGCGGTCAGCTTCGACCCCGACGCCAGCTACAGCCCAGCAGAGGAACGAGAAGCCAAGCGCGAACAGGTCTGGGCCGAACTCACCACCGCCCTGGATGCTATCCCCACCCTCGATGTGGACCGCTTCATGCGCTCACTTGCCACCGTCATAAAGGCAACCCTGCGCACCAACGCCTACCTGGACCGCCCCGCCCTCGCTTTCAAGGTGGCACCCGGCCAGATTGACTTTGCGCCCCTACCCCGGCCCACCTTCGAAATCTTCGTCTACTCACCGCGCGTTGAGGGCGTTCACCTGCGCTTTGGCCCCGTAGCCCGCGGCGGCCTGCGCTGGTCCGACCGCCGTGAAGACTTCCGCACCGAGGTCCTGGGCCTGGTCAAGGCGCAGATGGTCAAAAACGCGGTCATTATCCCCACCGGCGCTAAGGGCGGCTTCTACCCCAAGCAGCTCCCCAACCCCGCACTTGACCGCGACGCCTGGATCACGGAGGGCCGCGAATCCTACAAGGTCTTCATCGCCTCCCTGCTCGATGTCACCGACAACCTCTCTATCGAGGCCGACGGCACCGAAACCGTAGTACACAACCCCCGCGTCCTGGCCCGTGACGGCGACGACTACTACCTGGTCGTTGCGGCCGATAAGGGTACCGCCTCCTTCTCCGATACCGCCAACGCCATTAGCGCCGAATACGGCTTCTGGCTGGGCGATGCCTTTGCTTCCGGCGGTTCGGTAGGCTACGATCACAAGGCTATGGGCATCACCGCACGCGGTGCCTGGGAATCCGTCAAGCGGCACTTTGCCGAACTCGGTATCGACTGCCAGACCCAGGAGTTCACCGCCGTAGGTATCGGCGATATGAGCGGGGACGTCTTTGGCAACGGCCTGATGCGCTCACGCGCCACCCGCCTGGTTGCGGCCTTTGACCACCGGGATATCTTCCTGGACCCCTCACCGCAGGCTGACGTCTCCTTTGAGGAACGTGTTCGCCTCTACAACCTGCCCCGCTCGTCCTGGCAGGACTACAATCCCGAGCTGATTTCTGAGGGCGGCGGTGTCTACTCTCGCGGCGCTAAGTCCATTCCCATCTCTCCCCAGGTGCGTGAGGTTCTGGGGCTGGACGAGGATATTACCCAGCTTTCACCGCCCGAACTGCTCTCCGCCATTCTTAAGGCCCCTGTCGATCTGCTCTACAACGGCGGCATCGGTACCTATGTGAAGGCTTCCAGTGAGAACCACGCGGCCGCGGGTGATAAGGCCAACGACGCTATCCGCGTGGATGGCCGTGACCTGCGAGCTAAGATTGTGGGCGAGGGCGGCAACCTGGGCTTCACTCAGCTAGGTCGCATTGAGGCCGCACGCGCAGGCGTCCTGCTTAATACTGATGCTATCGATAACTCCGCCGGCGTGGAAACCTCTGACCGCGAGGTTAATATCAAGATTCTGGTGGACCGCCTGGTGGCTGCCGGTGAGCTTGCCGCTGAGGAACGCGCGGCTTTCATTGAAGCCCAGCGTGAGGATGTTGGTGCCCAGGTTCTGCTGACCAACCGGGAACAGAACGTGCTTTTGCAGGCTGAGCGCCACGGCACCGCCCCCGGTATTGAGGTCTATATCCGACTGATTCACGACCTGGAAGAGAAGGCCGGGCTGAACCGTGCTGTCGAGTTCCTGCCTACCGATGAGGAAATTCGCAGCCGCTACGAGGCGACCGGTGAAATGCTCAACGGCCCGGAACTGGCTGTGCTGGCGGCCTACGTCAAGATTCACCTAACCGCCGAGTTGGAGAAGACTGACCTGGCCGATGACCCCTACCTGGCCCGTATTTTGACCGACTACTTCCCGCCTGCCCTGGTGGAGCGTTTTGGGGAACATCTGGCTTCGCACCCGCTGCGTCAGCAGATTATTTGTACCCGTGTCGCCAATGAGATGGTGAACCTGGGTGGCATTACCCACGTCTTCCGGGCTGTGGAAGAAACCGGGGTGGGGGTTGATGCGATTGCCCGCGCCTTCTATGTTTCCCGTGAAACATTTGGCATTGGCAACTCTGCACGGTTGCATCGTGAGCTTCCTGCTTCAACTCCCTTGGAGGGGTGGCTGGCTGTTATCCGTGACTGGCAGCGCGTGTTGGACCGCCTAGCCCGTTGGTTTGCCGCTGAACGCTCGGTGGTGGTGGGCACCCCCATTGCTGACATGATTGAGCGCTTCAAGCCCGTTGCCGAACTCATCCCCTCACTCAATGACTACTTTGCAGACGACACACGAGCCAGAGTACGCGCTATGCGTAACCAGGCAGAGGCCTGGAACCTACCCGAAGAGCTCACAGTCAACTGGATTCGCGAGTTTGAGGCATTTGCTCTTATGGACGTGGTACGTGCGGCAGAAGACCACAACCTGTCCACCGAGCAAATGGCCCGCGTCTACTACTCGGTCTATGACCGCTTCCAGGTAGATATGCTCCTGACCACTATCTCGACTCTGCCCCGTGCAGACCGGTGGGAGACTCTGGCTCGCTCATCACTGCGCGATGACCTCTACGAGATTGCCGCTAAGCTGGCCCTGCGTGTGCTCCAGGAAACCGGGCAGGGCGTAGTAGCGGGCACCGAGAACGGCGATCTTGCCGTAGCCCGCTGGGTAGAGAAGCACCCGGTTCGTATGGGCCGTGTGGACACCATGCTGGCTGAGATTCAGCAGGCTGCCCCCGGCGCCGACGGCCGCCCCCGCCTGGCGGTACTCCAGGTAGCCCTGCGTACCCTGCGCGGTGCTGTGAGCTAGACGGAAGATCTCCTCACTGCAAGGCGAAATAGCTAGTAGACAGCGGCCCCGGGGAATGTCCCCCCCCCCCGGGGCCGCTACTTTCTGACAGGGGCTCAGCTAGGCGGCGTAGAGCTCATCAATGACCTGACCGAAGCGCTTAGAAAGCGCTGTGCGCCTGAGCTTCTGCGTGGGGGTTATAAGCTCCGGGTCCTGATCATCTAGCTCAATGACCTTAAAACGGCGGACCTGCTCACTGCGGGCCACCAGGGAATTAGCATCTTCAACCAGCTTCTGGATAGCCTGAGCGCAAGCCGCCTGAGGTAGTGCCCGGCCATCTTCGCTGGGCACTATCAGGGCAACAAGGTAGGGTCTCTTATCTCCTATCATGATCGCGTGTTCCACCAGTGGGCTGGCGGTAACCGCCTCCTCCCAGGTAAAAGGCGATATGGACTTGCCGCCGGCTGTTGTAATTTCATCTTTGAGTCGCCCGCGAATGGTCAGGTAGCCGTCCGCGTCTAGGGAACCCAGGTCACCGGTTCTCAGGTAGCCGTCTTCGGTAAAAGCCAGCTGATCCCAAGAACTATCTGTGTAGCCCGAAATCACACCGATGCCCCGCGCTAAGACCTCCCCTTCCTCGCTAATGCGGATCTCTGCGCCGGGCAGGGGTAAACCTACCGTCCCTGAGCGGATAGCACCTGGCCTGTTACCAGCCAGTGGGGCGGTAGTCTCGGTCAGGCCGTAGCCCTCCACCACCGGAACCTTCATGCCCGCAAAAAGTAGTGATAGCTCACGAGCTAGGGGAGCGCCGCCTGAGAGTATCCATTCAATTTTTCCTCCCAGCAAGGAACGCACCCTGCTAAAGAAGAGTGCATCGTATGCGGCCCTAGCGAAAAGAAGCGGCCGACCGGGGCGTAGCCCCTGCTCCTGCGCTCGGGCTACAGCCAGGGCGGTTCGCTCGGCGGCCTGCCACACCCTGCCCAGGTGCTTAGCCTGCGCCTGCTTGGACACCGCATCGCCTACCTTCTCTAAGACGCGCGGAACCACCACTAAGAAGGTGGGCTGGGTATGCGGTAGCTGCGAAATCAGCTCCTTGGGGTTTGAAAGGTGGGCGATCCGCATACCCTTGACCAGGCACACCAGCTGTAAGCCCCGCGCCAGAACATGAGCCAGTGGCAGGAAAATAACCGTCCTGCCCTGTTCATGAACAATCTCCGAGTAGGCAGCTGCAACGTTGAGAACCTGCCCCATCATATTCAGGTGGCTAATTTTTACGCCCTTGGGCGCCCCACTGGTCCCCGAGGTGTAGACCAGGGTAACGATATCTGCGGGCCTCAGCTGAGCTCGGCGCTGGTCCACCTGCACCTGTTCAAGGCCCCGCCCTGCCTCCTCCAAGTCGGCCAGACAGGGGTAGGAAAGCGAGCTTTCCCAGCACCAGATGGCAAGTTCCAGCCCGCGTTCTTCCCCTGCCTGAGTCAGGGTATCGGCATGCCCCTGCGACCCGGCAAAAGCGGCCACCACGCCGGCATCGGCCAGAATATCGCCCACCTGTTGGGGTGAGCTCGTGTCGTAGATGGGCACCACCTGGGCACCTGCATAGATCAGGGCGCAGTCAGCTACAGCCCACTCATAAACGGTGGGTGAGAAAAGAGCAACGCGGTCGCCCAAACCTATGCCCTGGGCTATTAGACCCGCCGCAACCGCCCGAACCTGCCGGTGAAACTCTGCTGTTGTGACATGCTTCCAGCGCTCAATGGCACCTGTAGACCCTCGCACCGGCAGATCAAAAGCAATGTGCTCAGGGTTCTGTGAAAGCCGTTCCTCTAAAACGTCACTGAGGTTACGGTACTTCTGCTCAGGATCAACCATCAAAGCTGATGAGACCGATGTCCGCTTTCTCACTAGTTCTTACCCTTAAGGCCCGGAATCAGCACAGGGGTGTTCCGCTTGTACTCCTCATAGGCCTCCTGGCCGCCCCAGCGTTCATCGGCACGAGCCTCCAGCTTGGGGATACCACTGACCTTAGTAAGAAGAAGAACCACCACAACAGGCGACAAGATAGTTACCCACTGCCAGCCCACCAGCAGGGGAGCAGCGGTCACCAAAACACCCACCCAAACCAGAATCTCGCCCAGATAGTTAGGGTGACGCGACACCGACCAGACCCCGCTTTGGATAAAGTCACCACGGTGGGCGGGGTCAGCCTTAAAGCGGCTCTTCTGGACATCGGCGGTTATCTCAAGAGCCATACCTACCAGCCACACCAGTACACCCAGATAGCTTACCCAGCCCAGCTCAGCATGGCGGCCTGAGGTAATGACCGCCCAGGCTGCACTTGCTGTTACCGCAACCCACAGCCCCTGCAAAGTCCAGGCGATAAAAAAGCGTACGGGGTCGGTTTTAATGTCGTCAAAGCGGCCGTCGCCCCCGCTGCGCATGACCCGAACCAGGAGGAAGAGGGACAGGCGGAGCGACCAGAGAATAACCATGGCCCCCAGCAGCCAGGCAAGAGGGCTCAGAGAGGAGGCAGCAAGCATCACAAAGAGGGTTCCTCCCACAAAGCCCACACCACCGGCAGCATCATAGAACTTCTCGGTCTTTAGGGCGTAGGCGGGGATGAAAAAGAGCCACTGAATCAGGTAGGACAGCACCACGGCGCTCGCAAAGAGCGGGAACCCACCCGCTAAGGTCTCACCCCGGTAGCTACCGCCGCTAGCTACCAGAGCAGAAATCAGGATGACTACCCCAAGTACGCTGACCAGTGCTTTTAATTTTTGAGACATATTTCCCTTACCTTTTCGCACCCGCTAGCTTGAGCGGTCCAGGGGTTATAAATATAGTTGCTGTTTTGAGTGCTCCGCACCCCCCAGCTCAGAGCTGGTTCAGGCTGGTTTTACCGGAACCCACACCTGCATCTGAAAGTCTTGAGACGAGGGGTCACCCGGTCCGTAGGCTTCAAAGACTGGGCCGTTGGCCTTAAAACCAGCTTGGGGCAAGAAAGTCCCCATGAGGTGATCCACACCTGCCATAGTACTCATAGGCACAGCACCCTGAACAGTGGTCACAGCAAAATCGCCGCCATCCACCTTAAGGGCATTAAGCCCTAGAGCTTGAGCGGTCTCTAGGTTCTCCACCAGAATTCCCGCCATGTAGTCGAACTCGCCTGCGCCATTCATGCCCACAATGACACCCATGGAATGAACCTCTGGCATGGTAACACCGCGCTTCTGGGCGTGGTCGGTCAGCTTCTTCCAGAGTTCACCGATTCCAGCCCCCTGCTTGACGGTCTGGCGGAACCCCGCAATAAAGAACTCGTCCTTGTGCTCTACCCGCGCACCAATCATCGCCACTCCTTAGAAAATAAAATCAGCACTATTCTAGTGCCCAGCACCCAACGGCCGGTCAGCTGCCGCACCCGCATCCGCCGCACCCGCAGGTGGACTGCGACTCCACCAGGGGGTCACCGTCATCGGGCAGGCCCTGCCCGAAATCGCCGCCCATGAGGTTGCGGCGCCCGCCGATATCGGGGCCACCCGTTGGTTTTTGAGTGACCCCCGCAAGGACGGCCGCAAAGCCAGCTGGCTCAAGGGTAGGTGTGCTTGCCGGAGCTTGGGCACCACCGGTCCCGCAGGCCGCAGCTGCTGCGTTCACCTTGGGTTGTTTGACCTCAGAAAAGTGCGAGAAACGGCGCATCTGCTCAGCAGTGGGGTACATGTAAGACACCTTGACTAGGCCCTCCACCAGCAGGATGGGCAGGACCGCTTCCCCAGCCATAGCAATCTGATCCGCTACCGGCTCACAGTCCCTAAAAGCAGAGGGGTAAGAGTCCGTGGAGTAGACGGCGATATCAAGACCGGCATCCAGGAGCTCCTGCGCCTGGCGCAAAAAATCCTGCCGGGCGCTATCGCCCGGGTCGTCAGGGTTTTGGCCGGGCGCTGGAATGAAAACTTCTAGAGCGGTGGTGCCGATGGTGTCCTTGGCGATACGGGCCACGGGTACTCCTTTGACGGGGTGTGCAAGGGTGCTAGCTCTTCTCCCAGCAGATATGAGAAGAAGTTAGACCCTAGCCTACGCCCAGATAGTGCCCCCGCGCCTCTAGTTACCTAGCTGCCGGTAAAGAATTTGCGCAGGGCGGAACGCAGGTTACCTTCGGGCTGCTTATCCTCACGCTGGGCTGTTACCTCACCCGGGGAGGCTGAGGTGAGTGACAGTTTCTTACCGCGCCTATCACGGGTGGGCATGGGGCTGGTGTCTGCCGCACGGTATTCCTCGCGCTGTTCCTTGGTGCCAAAGGCCAGGGTGCCAATAGCAGTGGCGATATTCTTCTGCTCCGGCGAAATCGGTGCGTAGGTCTTGCCGGGGTTAGTATTGTCGGCGCTGACCTCCGAAGCCTCAGACTGAACGGTCTCTGCCCGCTCCGGCTCATTGTCGGGTTGGGCGCCGTTGGCTTGTTCTTCTTGCCACTCGGCGCTGGGTGCCTCAGGGCTATCAGCCTCGGTCCCCTCAACATTGGTAGAGTACTCAGGCTCGTCGGCTTTGCTGGTTGCACCCGCCTGCTCACCTGAATCGGTAGCGGACCCGGCGGTAGCTTCAGCATCTGCTACGGGAGAGGGTGCCTCGGTGGGGGCTTGACTAGAGAAGAGAGCGCTGGCATCTTCTGCGACCTTGGCCTCTCCAGGAGTAGCATCTTCTAGCGGCCCAGAAGTCTCCGCCTGCCCTGCTGTGCTCTGCTCGACGGTTTCAGCGTCGGTTTCACCCTCAGCAGGAGCCGGGTCAGCCAGCTCTTGGAGTGCCTGCCGGTAGCGGGACTCAGCCGGAAACCCTGCCCAGCCTAAGAGCGAGGGGAAGGCGATAGGGTCTACGGTGCCAACCCAGGCAATGGTTTGCCCAAACGGGCTTTCCTTCTGAGAAGTGACCTGGGGAGCTTGGGCTCCTTGGTCGCCTCCAACCTCACCTACCACAAACTGGGCCAGTGAACTTGCAACCTGCACAGGGACGGAGGCCTCGCCAATAGGGCGCGCAATAATCTGACCGATAACACCGGCAGAACCTGGAGCCAGGTCGATGGCGTACAGGTGGCTATCGCTGTGGGCTATCTCGATCCACAGGCGGTGGTTCAATACAGCCTGCACGGTACCATCGTGGGTGGCCGGGGCCTTCCAAGGGGCACTGTCGAGGCTTGAAGCCCCAAAGTCAGCCTGTGGACTAGAGGCCAGCACATCGCGCCCCTGCGCCTGTGCAACCACACCTTCACGCACCAAAGCCCTGTAGAACTTGAGTTCGGGAGAAAAAGAAAAACCGCGTTCTCTTTCTTCGTTGGCAATCTCTTGGGGAGAATAGCCCGAAGTATGCCCACGGTCCATCAAAGCCGCGCGTAATTGCAGGCCATCAGCGGTGATAATCTGCTGGGGCTGAGCGGCCGGTGCCGGCTGGGAATCAGCGGTAGCAAGGGGTACCTGCTTGACGATCACCTGCCCGCCAGGGCTGCTATTGATGCGGACGGTGAAGGAGCCTGAAAAATCTTCAGACCGGGCTATATCAAGGGCGGCAACTGTAACCGCTTGGGCGTAGTCGGTTGGAACCGGCCTATCAGCGCCCCCGGTCACAGAGGTGCGGACGGTATCGACAGCGCCCTCGTGCACTCTCAGGCGAAGCTCAAGAGGTAGCTGGTGTGCATCCGTGTACCACTGGGTCATCTGAGCAAGAGCTAAAAGGTGCGAGGGGAGCTCGGAGTGCGAATCAAAACTCATGGTCACTATTTTTGCACGTTTCCAGGGGGCTATGACCCGAATGACCGGTGGCTAGGGGAGATTACTTTTTGCCGTTCACCCCACAAACTTTAATAACGAAACATGACCCGCCCGTCGGCATGTGAGGCAGGCTACCTGCCTAGCAAGGGGAGGGCGTAAGATGGATAGGACAGCCGCGAGACATTAGACACACAGTCACTGAAAGGTGAAAACCCTCATGACCCTGGATACACAGGAACTTTTGGCAAAGGTCCCCACCGGCCTACTTATCGGTGGGCAATGGCGTGAGGCCTCCGACGGCGGAACCTTCGACGTTGAAAACCCCGCCACCGGCCAACACCTCGCCACCCTAGCATCAGCAACCGAAGCCGACGCGCTCGCCGCCCTCGACGCCGCCTGCGCCGCTGAACGCGGTACCCGAGGCAACGGCTGGGCCGCCAGCTCCCCGCGCGAACGCGCCGAAATTCTCCGCCGCGCCTTCGAGCTCGTTACTGAACGCGCCCAAGAATTTGCCACCCTCATGACCCTAGAAATGGGTAAGCCCTACGCCGAAGCCCTGGGAGAAGTCACCTACGGTGCCGAATTCCTGCGCTGGTTTGCCGAGGAAACCCCCCGCCACTACGGGCGCACCCTCACCGCCCCCGAAGGGCACCTGCGTATGATCACCCGCCACAAGCCGGTTGGCCCCTGCCTGCTCATTACCCCCTGGAACTTCCCCCTGGCCATGGGCACCCGCAAGGTAGCCCCCGCCATCGCCGCAGGCTGCACCATGGTGCTCAAGCCAGCCCGCCTAACCCCGCTCACCAGCCAATACTTGGCCCAAACCCTCATGGACGCCGGCCTGCCCGCAGGTGTACTCAACGTGGTTTCCTCCAAGTCGGCGGCAACTATCTCCGAGCCCATCATGAGCGATTCGCGCCTGCGCAAGGTCTCCTTCACCGGCTCCACCCCGGTGGGTAAGCAACTCCTTAAAAAGGCCGCTGAGAACGTCCTACGTACCTCCATGGAACTGGGCGGCAACGCCCCCTTCATCGTCTTTGAGGACGCCGACATCGACCAGGCGGTTGCCGGGGCCATGGCCGCCAAGATGCGCAACATCGGTGAGGCCTGCACCGCCGCTAACCGCTTCATCGTCCACGAATCCCTGGCCGAAGAGTTCTCCCAGAAGTTTGCCCAGAAAATGAGCGAACTGGTGGTGGGCAATGGCCTGGATGAGGGCGTGACCTGCGGCCCGCTCATTGAGCAGAAGGCCCAGGACTCCATGGTTGCCCTGGTTGAAGATGCTGTCGCCAAGGGTGCCCGCGTGCTCACCGGCGGTAAGAAGGGGGAGGGCGCCGGCTACTTCTTCCAGCCCACCGTGCTAGTTGATGTGCCCCTGGACGCTCGCGTAGCCCGCGAAGAAATCTTTGGGCCCATCGCCCCCATCTTTACCTTCAGCAAGGAACACGAAGCCTACGCCCTGGCCAACGACACCGAATACGGCCTGGCCTCCTACGTCTTTACCGAAAATATCGACCGCCTCTACCGGGCTTCTGACCACCTAGAGTTCGGCATCATGGGCTTCAACGCCGGTGTCGTCTCTAACGCGGCGGCCCCCTTTGGTGGTGTCAAACAGTCCGGTATGGGCCGTGAAGGCGCGGCAGAAGGCATTGACGAGTACTCCTCCATTCAGTACATCGGCATGCGTAACCCCTACACCAGCTAGCTACCCTGTGCCGCCGGTCCCCACCGGCGGACACCCAACTTTTCTGTAATTACAAAACTTTTTAAGGAAAACCATGGCTGAGATTACCTACCGCCTGCCCCAAGAAATCAAGCTAAACGGTCCCGTCCCCGGCCCCCGCTCAGCAGAACTGGCCGCCCGTCGCAGCGCCAACGTACCCGGTAGCGTGGCCTCCACCCTGCCTGTCTACACCGCAGACTCAGACGGTGGTGTGATCGTCGATGTGGACGGTAACTCCTTTGCCGACCTGGGCTCCGGTATTGCCGTGACCTCCGTGGGCGCTTCGGCCCCCAAGGTTGTGGCCGCCGTCCAAGAAGCGGTCAGCCACTTCACCCACACCTGCTTCATGGTCACCCCCTATGAGGGCTACGTGGCTGTTGCCGAGAAACTCAATAAGCTCACCCCCGGCGACTTCGACAAGCGTACCGTGCTCTTCAACTCCGGCGCTGAGGCTGTAGAAAACGCCGTCAAGATCGCTCGCGCCGCCACAGGGCGCAACGCCGTAGTGGTCTTTGACCACGCCTACCACGGGCGCACCAACCTGACCATGGCACTGACCGCCAAGGCCGCACCCTACAAGAAGGGCTTTGGCCCCTTTGCGCCCGAGGTCTACCGCGCACCCATGAGTTACCCCTACCGCGATGGCAACGTCGGCGGTAAGGAAGCTGCCGCCAAGGTCATCGACATGATCGAAAAGCAGATTGGCTCCGAGTATGTGGCCGCAATTCTGATTGAACCCGTACAGGGCGAGGGCGGCTTCATCGTACCCGCCGAGGGCTTCCTGCCCGAGCTCGTCACCTGGGCCCACGAAAAGGGCATTGTCTTTATCGCTGACGAAGTACAGGCTGGCTTCTGCCGCACCGGTAGCTGGTTCGCCTGCGACCACGAAGGTATCGAACCTGACCTGATCACCACAGCTAAGGGTATTGCCGGTGGTATGCCCCTCTCTGCTGTCACCGGCCGCGCCGAACTCTTCGACAAAGTGCAGCCCGGCGGTTTGGGCGGCACCTACGGTGGTAACCCCGTGGCCTGCGCCGCAGCCCTGGCCACTATCGACACCATGGAAGAGTGGGATCTTTCTGCCCGCGCCCGCCACATTGAAGAAATCGCCCGCCAGAAGCTGGCCCCCCTGGTTGAAGAGCTGGACATCGTGGGTGAAATCCGTGGCCGTGGCGCTATGTTCGCCGTGGAGTTCGTGGCAGATTCCGACTCCAAGGAACCCCACGCCACCGCCGCTAAAGAGATTGCCGCCGCCTGCGCTGAGCGCGGTGTACTCATTCTGACCTGTGGCACCTACGGTAACGTGGTGCGCCTGCTGCCGCCGCTGACCATCGGTGATGAACTGCTGGGCCAGGCCCTGGATATCTTCGTTGAAGAAATCCGCAAGGTCGCCGGCTAATACCCAGCGATAGGCAGGGCGGGTGTCCCCGGCAATCGGCTGGCTGGCATGAATCGTCTGCGAGCTGGTTAGTCGGCCTAGGAGCGCCTAGCCGCATCAACCCTAAGAGACACAAAAGGAATATGATCCATGAGTAACTACCGCGTAGAGGACCCCACCACCGGGCAGATCCTCGAAACTTTCCCCACTCTCACCGACCAGCAAGCCATCCAGGCTGTAGAGCGCGCCCACGCCGCCTACCTGACTTGGCGCAAGACCAGCCTGGAGGATCGTGCGGCCATTGTGCGCCGGATCGGTCAGCTCTTTGAAGAGCGCAAGCAGGAGTTAGCAGAAATCATCTGCACCGAAACCGGTAAGTCCCTGCCCGAGGCGATTGAAGAGGCTGAGTTCTCCGCCGCGATCTTCACCTACTATGCAGATATCGCTCCTGACCAGCTCAAGGACGAGCCGATCCCCTCCCAGACCGAAGGCTCTGAGGCCTACATTCAGCGTCGCCCCCTGGGCGCCCTGCTGGGAATCATGCCCTGGAACTTCCCCTACTACCAGGTGGCCCGCTTTGCCGCGCCCAACCTGATGCTGGGTAACACCATCGTGCTCAAGCACGCCGAAATTTGTGCCCGCTCCGCCCAGGCTATCGAACAGTTGATGCTGGACGCTGGTCTACCAGCTGGCACCTACCTGAACGTCTTTGCTAGCCACCAGCAGATTGAAACCATCATTGAGCACCCCCACATTCAGGGTGTTTCCCTGACCGGCTCAGAGCGCGCCGGATCCATTATTGCCGGCATTGCAGGACGCAACCTCAAGAAGGCCGTTCTGGAACTGGGCGGATCTGACCCCTACATTGTGCTTGATACCGACGATGTGAAGGCCGCTGCGGCAACCGCCTGGGGCTACCGCATGTACAACGCCGGTCAGGCCTGCAACTCCAATAAGCGCCTGATCGTCATGGAGGACATCTATGACGAGTTCGTAGCTGAACTGGTTGCCTTGGCCCAGGCTATGAAGCCCGGCAAGCCGACCGAAGCTGACGATACTACCTACATGGCCCTCTCCTCACGGTCTGCCGCTGAGGGCCTCAAGAAGCAACTGGATGAGGCCGTGGCCGCCGGTGCCACCCTGCATGCTGGTGGTGAACTACTCGATGACACCAGCGCCTACTTCTCCCCAGCTGTCCTCACCGATGTTCCTGTGGGTTCTGAGGTCTACTACCAGGAACTTTTTGGCCCTGTTGCTACCGTCTATAGGGTCAGCAGTGATGAGGAAGCCCTGGCTCTGGCTAATGATAGCCAGTACGGCCTGGGTGGTGCGGTCTTCTCCCAGGACCGGGAGCGTGCCGAGAGGCTGGCCCGTCAGCTGGATGTGGGCATGGCCAATGTGAACACTCCTGCCGGGGAGGGAGCTGAGATTCCCTTCGGAGGGGTGAAGAACTCCGGTTATGGCCGTGAGCTGGGCCCCTATGGCATGGACGAGTTTGTCAACAAGCGCCTCTACTTCGTGCAGAAGTAAGAGCCATACGGTCAAGCCTGTCTTCACCCTCTGATAGAGAAGGTGAAGGCAGGCTTCGTTTTGCCATGCTTGCCCTGTGGCTACTGGCCCGCAAGAAAGCCCTATGAGGGGCTAAATCCACCAGTAAATACCGAGCTAGTTAGTGGGTGTGGGGGCTAGTTCGGCTAGGCAGGGTGAGTCTACTTGTATGTAGTCGATGCGGCCTTCTGCTACGGAGTAGAGGATGGTGACTCCGTGTTCGGTGGTGGTGCCGATGGTGATTCCTGGTTTGTTGAAGCCTGGTGCTACGTTTTTGACTTCCCAGCCTTGTTCTTGCCATTTTTGGCGGACTTTGTTTTCTTGGGTTTGCCATTGGTTGGCTGGGTATCTTGTGTCTCCTTTAATGACCACGCTGTAGGAGTACTTAAGCCCGCCTTCTTTGGTATCTCCGCAGGGTGTGATTGCGGTGGTGAGGGGTTGGTGGGTGAAGTAGTCGGTGTCGTAGGGTTTTCCTGTGTTGTAGGTGAGTTGTTGGTCTGGGAGACCGGTGGCTTGGACTGTTTGGGTGACTGCTTGGCGGAAGTCGTTGGTGATGGTGGTGGTGTTGGGGGGTGTGGGTTGGGGTGTGCAGGCGGTGAGGATGAGGGTTGTGGTGAGGGCGGTTGTGGCAAGGTGGTGTTTCATCTACTTACTCCTGGGCATCTGGTTTACCGGGGATTATGTCTTCTTCGGTAAGCCCCTGTTGGCGCATCATAGTCTTGAGTCTGGGATCGTTAGGGTCGAGGTCACCTCGTACAGACTCTGTATGCCATTCATCTCTGGGGGACAGAACCCGCTCCTCAGCTTTGATGAAGGTGAGAGGCTTTTCATCAAAGGTTATCGAGTGGTAGGCAACAGATTCATGACTAGTCGTCCCCGGGGTGTTGAAGCCCTGCTGGGTGCTCTCATCATAGGGGAATCTTTCAAGGAAGTCCGGGTTGTCCTTCTTGCCTAAGCTGTGGTGATCCACGTCCTCCCAGTACTTTCCGTCCAGGCTGTAGCCACCACCTGTCTCTAGTCGAATGGCACCATCAATATTCTGGGGGACGGTTCTCGCAAAATCAGGGGTTAGCACGCCTGTGCCTACATAGCCGAAGGGCGCAGTCCAGTCTTCGTTCGTTGAAGCATAATAAATCAAGGGCCCCTCTGTGCCAGATTCCACATGGAGCCCCTGGGCATTCGCAGTCTCAACATCTCTCTTCCGCGGCCCCGCCGAAGCCAGCATAAAGTAGCCATGGACCGTACCCTCTGTTCGGGTTAAGGCATAGGTAGCTACCGTAGTCCCGTAGGAGTGAGCAATTATAGAGTACACGGGTTCATTGAGATGCTCAGCATCAGACGCTCTAGTCGCAAGGTAGCCGTCTGTAAAACCGGCTAACCTTACACCGCCGCGTTCTGCGGCATCCGGGCGGCGCACAAGCGGTGACCCTGGTTTACCAAGCTCCCCACCCTCATAGGGGTAATAGGGGACCAGCGGCTTCTGGGCCAAGAGTTTAGCCTGTTCACCGGGGCTGGGTGGGGCATCGTAGCCGGCCCAAATAATGACAGCTTGAGGGGTGCCATCAGCATATACACCCCTTCGGTTATAGAGAGCCTGACCCTGGGTAACTAAGTCACCCCAGGTTCCATAGACACTGTTTTGGATGCCGTGAACCAGGACTGTGGTGTTTTGGGAGTCGTCCAATTTCCCAATAGACATAGCAGATAAGACATTGTTATCCGGGTTCTTATCCCTATACGGGGGAAGGACATTACTAAGATCCAAGACCACCAGCTGGCGGGAGCCTTCTGCCTCATTCTGAAGTGAATCCTCGATTTTCTGTAAAGCAATCTCGGTATCCGCATCCATCTTTTCTCCGGGAACAGGCCACACCTCACCCCTGAGAAGATTCTGCATAAAATCACTCAGCACCTGGTGACGAACACTATAGGGGACTCCATCAAGATTGCCAACAAAACCCGGAGCCGCAGACATAAGGGCCGACCGCTGTTGATCCGTGAGCTCCGTACCTGACCACCAACCCTTAGCGGCAAAGATGTTCGCAGTACTTGTACCCTCGGGAAACAGGGGAGTATAAGCCAGCTCAGGGTTCTGCTCAAAGAAAATATGAAGCTGTTCGGGTGTACATTCAGAGAGGGTCGCCAGCAGCTCAGGTAGTCTGCTGGGATCCCGGCGCGCATTCTCGAAGGACATATCTAATGCTTTATTGTCATAGCCCGTTAATCTCTCGATAATTGCTGAAGGCGAGCTACCAAACCGATCAAGAGATGACAGAGAGGACCCCGCGAAAGACCACAGACTCTGGAAGTCCCTCTGATACTGTTGAGCTGCTTCGGAGGCTTTAATCGAATATTCCTCGCGGATATCATCTACATCGGCTTGCGCTTCCGCCAGCATCTGCTCTGCGCTACTAATATCCCCCTGAATTGAGGCTTCGCGGGAAGAGACCATCTCATCACTTAGATACTTACTGTTAAAGGCAAGATTTTTAAGCCTTCCCTGAGCATCATCTCTCAGCGTTTCAGCAATGCGCGCCCTAGTAAGTGCCTGAATTGAACGGTCTTGCATATCTTTCAAGCTCTCTACCCAGGCACTAAGCGTTGTGTGAGCATTGGTATAGGAAGCCGCAAAAGAGGTAAAAAGTGCCTGCCCCTCGAGCGCGACACTTTCAATACGTTCAATACGCTGAGAAGTTGCCCGGTCGCTGTGATTTCACCTAGCTTCCTAGCCCGATCTGACATGCGGGTAGATTCAAAATCCCAGTGATGTAGTACATGGCTCCAGCCATCGGGGTCCCCGGGAGCAGGATCACCCCCGGTCAGCGGCGACCAATTGACGGGTCGGTAAACCATAGAATTCCCTCCTGGGCTATAAATTGCTATGCAACTCCAGTGCCTGCACCTGCGGCGCCGGTAATTGCCCCGTAGCCATGCCTTGCAAAATCTGCATCTTTGAATCCGTCATAGGTGACTTGTGCTCCCTCTCTTGTATGACGCATAGACTCGGTAGCGGCCTGGTACATTCTGTCTTCAAGAGGTTTAACGGTGTTTGCATGAACTTCACTGACAGGGTCTGAACTGTTGGCGTTCTGCACCACAAACCAAGCAGAAGCTTCTAAATCCCGAGTGAGAGCATCGAACGTATCAATGAGACTCTGTAACAGCTCAAAGCTAAAATCAAGACCTGAACCCGACATGAAAGCCCTCTCTGCGCAAGGGAAGAAATAGATCCCGAACCAGCCTATCAAAGGCATGTGGTTCAACTTTTTTGTTACCTTAAGTCAATATTTTTGTGAACTAATGGGTGGATCCGGTATACGGGTAGTGAGCCCCAGGCAAGTTACCTTGCCCGGGTGCACACCTGGGGTAGCCTAAGGTGAGATGGATCAGGTAATAGAAAGGTGGCCTTGGTGCTTCTCATGCTGGTAGGGGGCCTGCTCATTGGCCTACTCATGGGCGCCCTGGGCGGCGGCGGCGCTATCTTGGCCGTGCCCCTGCTGGTCTACGGGGCTGGAATGGCACCAGCTTCTGCCACTCTGGCATCACTCGTTATCGTCAGCCTGGGTTCTATTACCGGAATCGCCACGCACGCTCGCACCGTCCAATGGCGGCAGGGCATTACCTTTGGTGCCCTGGGTATAGCCGGTGCCTCTGTGGGGCGGATGCTATCTGTAGGGGTAGACGGCAGCGCCCTGCTCCTGGCTTTCTCCGCACTCCTAGTAGTGGTGGCAAGCCTCATGGTGACCAAGGCCCTCAGGGCCATACCCGCACGCCCCTCCCACCCCGCTCACACCACCCATCTAGCACCCGGTCGGCTTGCTCGCCTCATCGGTGCCGCTAGCGGGGTAGGTTTTCTGACTGGCTTCTTTGGTGTGGGCGGAGGTTTTGCTATTGTCCCCGCCCTCACCCTGATTCTGGGGCTGGGAATGGGGGCGGCTGTGGGTACCTCCCTGCTGGTCATCCTCATTAACAGCCTTATCACTCTCGCCCTGAGCGCCAGCCACCTGGCGGCCCTCGACTGGGCGCTACTGCTTCCCCTACTGCTGACCACCGTGGCAGGAGTACTTGCTGGCGGTTGGGTGGGTAAACGCGTCTCCCGCCGGGCTCTCCAGCTTTCCTTCGCGGGCTTCCTCTACCTTATTTCCATTTATATCGCTGTCAGTACCCTCACTCAGTTGGCCGCATCAAGGTAAGGACAGCACATGACGGCTATCCCCACCGACCTCCCCGCACAGATTGATGTGCCCCAGCGCGGTCTCTTCCCCTACGCCAAATACCTTGCTGGGGCATTACTAGTATCTGGGGTCTGCTTTAGGCTAGGGAGAGGAACATTTTTTCAAGTTCCTGGGGGCTGAGTTCCGGGTTATCGGACGCTAGGCACTGCTGAAGGCCGCAGGCCACCACCGCAAAGCTGGCCCGGTCTACCGCCTTGGATGCGGCGGCCAGCTGGGTAACAATTTTCTGGCAGTCATCGCCCTCTTGGAGCATACGAATAACACCGTTGAGCTGGCCCTGGGCACGCTTAAGACGGTTGATGACGGGCTTCATCTCATCGGGATCGAGTTTCACGGCTTCTCTACTTTCGTGTTTGGGTGGTCCCTACAGAAAAATTATACCCCCCGGGGTTTATCGTATTTTGAGAGCTACACCGCTTTTCCCTGGCATACCTACTCACGGCAGGCATACTGCAAAAGCACCGCCCCTCCCACCTAGAACCAGGGGAGAGGGGCGGCTATTTTTAAGGCGGACTACTGGCAGGTGCCACCTATGAGTTGGCGCGGGTCAGTGCAGCGGCCACATCCGCCAGCAGAGCCGGGACGTCGTCCTGATCCATGACGACTTCTATAAAGACCAGCCTGTCACGGGTTTGGTGGGTGAGCTTGGCAGCCTCGACCAGCTCACGGGCGGTAGAGACCTTGAGCATGAGTACATCGTCCTCCTGTGCGCCCAAAGCCGCCGGAATCAGCTGCCAGTTGTAGGTGCGGATATCGTTGTAGGGCTGGGTGGCTCCGTGGATAGCACGCTCCACCGTGTAACCCTTGTTATTAATGAGCACCACCACCGGGTTAATTTTCTGCTCCAGCATGGTACCGATTTCCTGGAAGGTCAGCTGGGCTGAGCCGTCACCAATGAGCAGAACCCCGCGTGCTGAACGGTCAGCTATAGCCGCCCCCAACATAGCCGGTAGGGTGTAGCCAATAGAGCCCCACAGGGGTTGGCCAATAAACATTGAGTTCTCGGGGAAGCGGCGCGAAGCCATACCGAAGAAAGAGGTGCCCTGGTCGGCCACCACAATATTGCCCGGTGAAAGTTTCTGAGACAGCAGAGACCAGAGAACATCCTGGGTGAGCGGCTCATCCCAGGCGATTACTCCCTGGTTTTCTTCCTCGGCCCAGGGCAGGAGCTCCTTGGGCTGGGCTCCCACCTCAAGGGCAACCTCCCGCACCACATCGAGAGCGGCAGCCAGGGTCAGCGGGGCATAGGTGCGCCGACCAATCTTGGCGGTCTGCGCCCCCAAAAAGACAGTATTCTCGGGGAGCTTCTGCGAGAAACCAGCCGTGGTGGTATCGGTAAAAGTGACACCGGCGCAAATCAGGGCCTCGGCCTGCTCCACAGCATCCTTTGCCCGCGCATCAGAAACAAGGCCGGCATAAATGCCCGCAAAGGCAGGCTTGGACTCATCAACCAGGGTCTTGCCCCACATGAGGGTGGCGTAGGGTAGGCCGGTGGTGGCAAGGAGCTGGGCCAGCTGTTCCTGCGCCCCCATGCGGTGAACCAGTAGGTCCGCTAGAACGGTGGTCTTTTTACCTGCAAGCGCTGTGGCAAGATCTGCCCGGAAGGACTCTAAAGCACCGGGGGATGAGAGCGCCTGGGGCAGCTCCAGCGGTGCCTGGGGCGGTGCCACCTCAACCCGGGCCACATCGGTAGCTAGCAGAATATAACCGGGCCGCTTTTGAATCATCATCTCGCGCAGGACGCGGTCAATCTCACCGGTCGCGGTGGCGTGTTCCAGGTTAGCCACAGCGCAGGAAACCTCGGAGGCCATGCGGATAAAGTGGGTGAAATCGCCGTCTCCCAGGGTGTGATGCATGGTCAGGTGGGCGGCCTGAGCATCTTTAGAGGGCGCACCCACAATGTGCAGGACGGGCACATGCTCGGCGTAGGAACCTGCCGTGGCGTTGATAGCCGAGAGCTCACCCACCCCGTAGGTGGTCACCAGGGCACCAATACCGTTAACACGGGCATAGCCGTCGGCGGCGTAGCCGGCATTGAGCTCGTTAGCGTTGCCCACCCATGCTAGGGTCTTGTGGGCAACCACGTGGTCCAAGAATTGGAGGTTAAAGTCGCCGGGAACACCGAAAATATCGGTAACCCCCAGCTCAACAAGTCGGTCAAGGAGGTAGTCGCTGACGGTGTAGGTCAAAGGTCGGGCCTTTCTCTGGGGGTAACCACATAATGTTGTTAGCATCACGTTTGTCTCTCTCTATGATAGGGCCGGATGCTAGCTTGAATAAACTGCCCCTAGCCCCAGCGTCACAGGGGCGTAAGAAACCTTATTGCCTGCCGGTGGGCGTAGACTGACCCTATGAAAGAGCAGGATATTCTTGGGCACCCCTACACCGCCGAAAGCCTTGACCTGGGCGCTGATTCCGAAGGCCCGCTGGTGGCCACTCTGGTTCACCGGCCCGCTGATTCTGGCCCCAGCCCGTCAGCGGGTGCTGTGCTCTATGTACACGGCTTTGTGGACTACTTCTTCCAGCGGGAACTGGGGGACTGGTGGGCAGCCCGTGGCTACGACTTCTACGCCCTTGACCTACGAAAGTACGGACGTTCCCTGCGCACCGGCCAGACCCCCTTCTACACCGAGGACATCACCGACTACTTTGCAGAACTGGACACCGCCTGGGAACTGATAACCAGCCGTGACGGGCACCAGCAGGTGGTGCTCATGGGGCACTCCACCGGCGGGCTCATCACCAGCCTGTGGGCGGGGCAGACCGCCCCGCCAGAACTTACCGCCCTGATCCTCAACTCGCCCTGGTTGGATCACTTTGAAGGGCCGGTTGCCCAGGCCGGTTTGACCGCCCTGGCCGCTACCGCCGCCCGTCTGAACCCGCGCACCGTCCTCAAAAAGCCCGCACCCGACCCCTACGCCCGTTCCCTGCACCACAGCACCGGCGGCACCTGGGACTTCAAGACCGCCTGGAAGACCCTCGACTTCCCTCCCATCTACGCAGGCTGGCTCACCGCTATCCGGCGCGCCCAGGCTAAGCTCCACCGGGGTACCGGCATCACAGCCCCGGTGCTGGTACTGACCTCAGCCCGCTCCGGGCGGCTGAGCGCACCGGGCCAGAAACATGACTTTGACGCGGTACTCTCTGTTCAGCAAATCCGCCGCTGGGCCCTAGAACTGGGCAACGATGTCACCAGTAAAGTCATTGACGGTGCTACCCACGATGTTTTTCTCTCCGCCCAACCCGCCCGCAGTCAAGCTTACAAACTTATGGGCCGGTTTATGCGGCGGCTGGCAGTGGACTAAGAGGGCGCTAGAGCTGTCTAGCCCTCCGCAGGCTGGGTGGGGGCTATACTCTCTACCTGCCAGCTAGTTGCCGGGCTGGGGTCTTTGCCGCAGGAGGCCGGCCGGGCAGGTAGCTCTACCTCATGGGCGGTAACTAGCCATGCCCGCCCGTCCCGGTGGGTCACGCGTGCGCTCTGGACGATCCCGTCTGCCGGTGTGCTTACCCGTTCGGGGCTGAGGTCATTGATTGGCGGCTTCTCGCCCTCTTGGGCAAGGTAGGAGCGCACTGCAACTTCCGCTACCTGCTCAATAGGGGTGTGGGCTGAACGTCCCCTTAGGCCCGCTAAAGCAAGCTGCTCAGACCGGATGCCAGAGGCGAGAGTTAAGGCCTGCTCAAAAGTGAGCCGCCCATAGGTGTAGCCACTGGGTAGGGTGAGGGCAACCGGGCCAAAACGGTGGCCTCCGGTGTGGGAGCACTCCCATACCTGCACCCCGGTGCTCTGCTCCTGGAGGAAAGCCGCCAAGGGGCGCCCCAGTAAGGCACAGCACCGGTCGCGCTTAGAATGGGTGCATATCAGCACCAGGGTTTCACGTGAAACAACTAGTCCGGGTATAGTTTCTGGCTTTTCCAGGGGGAGTGTCAGCAGGTCTGCCACATCTGAAACCTCAAAAGTATAAAGCACGGCAGGCTCAAAGCCCCGACCTCCTACCCGGGCAAGGTAGGCCCTGCGGGACTCCCCACTAGCCATAAGTACCTGGCCCTCCCGTCCCGGCTTACGCACCAGAAGCAGGCGGGCCCCCAGTTGCTCCATGCGCGCCGACAGCTCAGTGGAGAGAGGCTGGCCAAATGCTGACCCATCCAGAATATCTCGCCCCCAGCCACCCGGGTGCTCCACAAGAACCCAGGTAGTTACCTGGGCTGCTGTGCCGGGAAGAGCCTCATCGCGAGGTAGAGAGCAGGAACCCGCTGGAAGCTCCGCCTGCTTTCTAACTGTAGAAGAAGTAAAAGCCATACCATCCAGTCTAGGGCCGGTAACAGTGCTCTGCCCATGGGTCCTCTGAGGCGCTACCCCTTGGCTTCATGCAATGCTCTTAGCTGCTACAGACCCGGCCCCTGCTTTTATTGAGGTGGCCTGGTGACTACCCTAGAAGACATGACTCAACCCACCGGTGCCGAAGCGGTGCCCCCACCCGCGGCAGAAGAAGCACAGGCACCCGTTCGACTTGACGCCTGGCTGTGGGCCGTCCGCATCTTTAAGACGCGCTCGCTGGCCTCCAGCGAAGTAAAGGCCGCCCACATTCGGCTTAATGGGGCCCACACCAAGCCCTCCCAAAAGGTGCGCCCCGGAGACACCGTCACCGTGCGTTACCCTGGCTGGGAGCGCACACTGGTGGTACGTAAAACCCTGTCCAAACGGGTCGGCGCACCCGTAGCTGTTACCTGCTACGAGGACATCTCTGCCCCCAAGCCCGCCTACCTGACCAGCGGAACCCTACCCCGGCGCGAACGCGGCGCGGGCAGACCCACTAAAACTGAACGTCGCGCCCTCAATAAGCTGCGTGGCTACGAGAAAGCGTAAGTGCTCACGGCCTCCACTCTCTGCCTGATCCGGTGAGATTCTCAGCACAGCCGCCTACCTGAGTAAGTTCTGTCTGGGCCCTGCTGTGCGGGGTAACGGGCTGGCCGGTGAGCTCATGGAGCGGGTTAAAAGACCAGGCTCCTGCCGCCGGGATAGAGGGCATCTATTGAGCTACCCACCAGGAGAATTGCCGGGCTCAGAAGTTCTAGGAGAAGATGGGCTACACCATCGTGGGAACCCGCCAGTTCTAGCTAGCCCCCGGTGTGCTGGTGCAGGACTTCGCCTACTACCTCCCGCTGACAGAAAAACATCCTTCGCAGGTTGGTGTTGTACGATATTCTGTGCCCCCACCCATCTCACATCTTTTGGTGGGGTTGGAGGACACCGTGAAATTTGAGGTTCGCCCACCTCTGCCAGCGGAGGCAAGGGCCTGGGAGCAGCTGCGTATTACCTCCTGGCGAGAAGCCTACGCCGGCGACTTTACCCCCGAGGTCTTTAAGGCTCAGGAGAGCCAGCTAGAAGCCCGTGCCGAGGGCTTTGCCCAGTGGCTCGAATCCACCGCTGGTACCGGTGAGGACGTACAGCCCCAGTTGGGCCAGCGCCGCCGTGCCCTAGTGGCTGTGCGATCAGCGGAAACTGTAGCGGCACCACAGACTAGCCCCGCAGGTCTAGGGGGTCTGTTGGGCCTAGCCTTTGCCACCCGCATACCCTATGAGGTGCAGAAACTTGAGATGCTCTACCTGCACCCACAGGCTTTCGGCACCGGTATCGCCCACGCCCTGCTCAGCCGGGTTCTTGACCCCGGTCCTGCCGAGCTAGAAGTACTGACCACTAACGCCCGCGCAATCCGCTTCTACGAAAAAGAGGGATTTGTGCAGGTGCGAACCGATAGGTTTGCCGGACGTAAAACCTACATTATGGCCCGCCCCTAGCTACCCTTGGAGCTATCCAGAGCCTACCTGGTGGAGGGCTCAGCCTAAGAGCTAGGCTAGAAGCTATGCCAAACGCAGCTCAAACCAGACCAGCAGACCGGGGGAGTACCCCCTCCCTGAATCGTCAGATTCTTGCCCTTGCCCTACCTGCCTTCGGCGCACTCATTGCTGAGCCGCTCTTGGTGCTTGCAGACTCAGCTATCGTAGGCCACCTGGGGAGCGCCCAACTTGCGGGCCTGACCTTGGGCTCCACAGTCCTTCAAACCCTGGTGGGTTTCATGGTCTTCCTGGCCTACTCCACCACACCCGCCGTCGCCCGCGCAGTCGGTGCAGGTGACACCGGCCGCGCCTTTGCCGCTACCCGCAACAGCCTATGGGTAGCCGCTGGCTTGGGAGTATTCTTTGCTCTGCTTCTAGCCCTCCTTGCTCACCCCCTACTCAAAGCCCTGGGCGGTGAGGGTCAGGTACTTACCTACGGCAACGCCTACCTGCTGCCCTCTCTGGCCGGTCTGCCCGGCATGCTCATCGTTCTGGCCGCAACAGGTGCCCTGCGCGGCTTCCAAGACACCAAAACCCCGCTCTACGTCGCCATAGCCGGGGCCGCCCTCAACGTGATGCTGAGCTGGGTTATGGTCTATCCTGTGGGCTGGGGCGTGGCCGGTTCAGCGGCCGCAACCGCTCTCACACAATGGGCTATGGCCCTGGTACTCACAGCCTCAGTGCTGGCCCGCACTCGCGGGCAAGAACAGGGCTGGGCACCCGACAGGGCTGGACTGGGGGCCGTCTTTAAGGTCGGTGCCTGGCTGATGGTTCGCGCCGCCTGCATGCGCGTTGCCCTGCTTGCCACCGTCTTCGTGGTCACCGCCCAGGGTGAGAAAAACCTGGCCGCCTACCAGCTCACCATGGCCTTCTTCAACCTACTGGCCTTCGCCCTAGACTCCCTTGCCATTGCCGCCCAAGCCCTCCTGGGTCAAGAGATGGGCACCCAAAACCTGACCACACCCCAGGGCCGTGCCGCCGTCACACAGCTGAAAAACCGGCTGGTCCGCTGGAGCGTCCTCTTCGGGCTAGTGACCGCCCTAGCCTGCCCCGCCGTAGGGTTCGGTGCGGCCTGGATCTTTAGCTCCGACCCGCAGGTCCAGCACCTCTTTGCCCTCTCCCTGCTGGTACTGGGAGCAGGCCAGCCCCTGGCGGCCTACGTCTTTATTCTGGACGGGGTTCTCATCGGTGCCCAGGATGTGCGCTACCTGGGCCTGGCGGCCTTCTTCACCCTGGCCACCTACCTGCCGGTGCTGGTGGGCCTCTACCTGTGGTGGGCCGGTGGTTCCTCCCCAGCCGGGGCCAGCGCCGCCTACCTGCTCCTCTGGTGCGCCTACGCCCTCTGGTACATGGGCGCTCGCGCCACTACGCTCTGGTGGAGGGCCCGCACCGGCGTCTGGATCCGTTAGCCAGTTTCACCCGGATGCGCGGTTTCCTCCCGTGTGCGCGAGCAGCCCGTGCAGCTGGAAAGAAAGCCCGCAGGTTATTGGCCGTCCTGCGTCAGTAGCCCCTCGATAAGACCCTCTACCCGGTGGCCCTGCCCGGTGGTCTGGAGTAAATCAAGGCAGGCATCCAAGGCGGCGGTGGCTGACTCGACCAGCCCCACCCCCTGAAAGAGCTCCCTGGCCCGCTGATAGGCGCTGACAGCGCCCTCAACTCCGCCCCGCTCACGGGCATACTCAGCAACCAGCACGAGCAGACGCGCCGAACGCTCGGGGAAACCCAGCTCAGCATAAGCATCGGCCGCCGCGACCAAGCCCGCCTGAACCTGCTGAGGGTCAGATGTTCCCGCCGCCGCATCCAGCCGCGCAACCAGCTCCTGGGCTAGTAGATAAACCAGGAGGTCAGGGCGCGGTAAGGCACTCATGCCGGTGCCGCCGGGTCGGGCTTCACTGCCCTCCTGAGCAGGAACCAGGGCGCTCTCTACCCGGTCAAGGGCAACTTGGGCAGCAGGCAGCACCGCGCCGTAATCCCCCAGAATCTCAGCCACTGGGGCCCACTGGCGTATCGTCTCTACCAGAAGCGCGGGGTGCGCATCACCGGCTACCAGCAGATCAAAAGCCTGGCTCAAGAGGGCGGCAGCTTCAGCTTCACGGCCCACTAGCTTGGTGCAGATAGCGGCCTCAGCCCGTGCCTGCCCCGCCGCCGCAAGCTGACCGGCACCCTCATAGCTAATGGCCTGTTCCAAGTAGGCCTGGGCGGCTCGGTCGTAGCTGCCCTCCGCCAGTAGGCCATCTGCACTCTCACCTGCGGCGGCAGTATCCGGCGACATCAAACCTGCCCGTGCAGAGTCAGTGTAAGAAACAGGCTCACCGGCAGATTCCCCCTGAGGCCCTAAGGGGGCGCTCGCGGCCTGCCCCTCCGGAAGAACCAAGGGGGTGAGAACAGATTTTAGTTCGGCGTCCGCCAGCGATTCACTAAAACATGTGTTACCCGCCCGCCGGTCAAAAGCCGCAACCAGGGGTAGGGATTGGGCCAGGGCCCAGTCGTAGAGCTCACCCAGGGTAGCGCGAGACACCTCTGCTGACTGGCCTCCCTGGCTCACGGCAGAAGATGCGGGGGTAAAACCGCTCAAGCCGGTGGGCATCTGTCCCTTCTCCTGGCGGGCCCAGGCCAGACCGGCTACCAGGTAGCGCAAGAAGTTACGGTTATCGCCGGGGTCGCCACCCAGGGCCAGCGCCCGTTTGCCGTGTTTTTTCAGCAGAGCAAAGGCGCGCTCTAACTGTTGGCCGCGCGCTAAAATCTCAAACTCTACACCCACATCGTCGGGGTCATAGTGCTGGCTGTTGGCCTGGGCACGCAAAAGCTCCCGCCCGGCCTCCTCGCCCCTGCCCAGGTGAAGCAGGGCCAGGGCAAGCTGGCGGTGGGAGGACGCCGGTTCGCGGTTGCACAAATCTTCGGTCGGGGCACCGAGCGCAACAGCCTGCTCAAACTCCCCGGCGGCCATATGATCTCGCAGATTGCTCCCGTGGCGGCAGGAGCCGCAATCCATCTCGTCCTCACCGTGGGAGAGCCAGCGGGCCTGCCAGGTTTGGGCGGCTTCGTCATCGCCAATGTGGGCGGCCCACATGTGTTCGGCACGGTCGGCGGCGCTATCGCCCAGCCCGGCTAGGCGGTAGCGTTTACGCATCTCATCAAGGAGCTGGCGGGCCTGCTCCTTGGAAATCTGCGGGTAGGCGGTCAGGTCGCCGGTGACCCACTTGAACTGCCAAAAGAGGGCCTTGGCGGTTTCGTCGTCAAAGTATTCGGGGTGGGTGTCCCACAGCCGTAAGAGCTTAGAGAAGACCGCAAAAGAGGCGGGGGTTGGCTGGCCAAAGACATAGGCCTCCACCAGGGTTAGGAGGGCCTGCGGTAGAACCTGCTCCGGCCCCTCGTTCTCAAGGGTGCGGGCAATGTACTCTGCGGCGGCGGTGCGCGCGCTCCCATAGGGTAGCGTGCGGGTGTGAGCTATCTTCTGGGTGGCTTCGTGGATGGACCACACGGTGTTTCTCCCTGGTGAAAACTAGGTGTTGGGGCGCAGAGCGGCTTCAAGAAGCTGGGCCAGGCTGTCGCTGAGCAGGGTGGTTTCACTGCCGCGCAGGCCCTCACCCGCCAGCATGAGTGCCGAGAGGTAGAGGGTGTTAATGCCGGGCTCAAAGGAGGGGTGATGCGGCTGGTGCAGTAGCCGCTGGACGTTCTCGTTGGCGTCGTTGAGCACCAGGGTACGGCTGGGCTCGGTGGACTGACCTGCTAGGGAGCCAAGAAGATCGCCCCACAGCCCATCAGCCTGCTGGGCTTCCTGGGTGAGGTCGCGGCGGCGTTCGGCGTCGGCATCGCGCAGCAGAACTGCCGGTAGGCTGGCCGGTTCAAAGACCCGCAGGGTGGCCCCGCAGTCTTGGGGGGATAGTACAGCGCGGGCGAGTTCCAGGGCTGGCATCACGTCAAACTCCCGCTCCATCTCCACAGAGGAAAGGGTTTGGGTCACGTCCTGGCTGGTGAGTTCGGTGACCTGCCAGCCGGGGCGGTCAGCCAGCTTAGCTAGCAGGTCTGAGTCGTAGACGTAGCCGCCGTTGACCACCCATAGGCCTTGGGCGCGGGCCACGGGGGCTATACGGCGGTAGGCCTCGGTGGTGGGAGTGTAGAGAATCTGCCCGGCGGCATCGGTGACCTCGGTGAGGGTGGCAAGCCCCTGGGATGTTTCAAAGGGGAGAGAGCGGGCAACCACATCGAGCATGTCGTCGCTGGCAAGGGCAACAGCGCGTAGGGCTAGGTTGTGGGTCTGCACAAAGCGGTCGCGCAGGGCACTTGGCTCTGCCAGAGCTTGCGTAATCCAGGTTTTGAGCTGGTCCCCGATTGCTTCGCGGGTGAGCAGGAGTACCTCGTCCTCGCGCAACTGCTCGCGGGAGGCGGTGGGGGTCAGCCCCTCAGAATTGACGACCGCCCGCACAAAGAAGGCCCAGTCGGGTAGGAGCGAGTCTTCACGGGAGGCTACCAGCATGTTCTTGACGTAGACCCGGTGGCGGCCAGAACCCGGTGAGACGGCCTGGGGGAGGACGTAGGCGACCCCGCTGGTGCCGGTGGCCGGTACCTCTAGGTCGATCGTGGCAAGTGGGGTGATGCCCAGGGTTTTTTCTGCATAGGTAGCTAGGGCCATGGTGCGTTCATGCTGGTTGGGGGCTTCTTCGCTGGCGCTGTTGTTTCCCAAGGTGCGGGCGGGTGCCCACGGGGGGCGGGGGTGGGAGATTCTGCGCGGTAGGCGGCGGGAGCCAGCTTTGACGACCACGGATACGTCGATGGGGAGCATGTCGGCGTAGTCGGTTGCCAGGGTTAGCACAGTTTCTTGAGCAACCCAGTGGGCGGCATCGCGGCGGGCTTTCAGGCGGATAAGGGTGCCCACTTCGGGGGCCTGCTCCGGCGCTAGCTCGGTAACCTCAAAGGTGCCGTCGGCGTGGCCCAGCCAGCGGACCGGGGCCTGCCCAGCGGTGGCAGAACGTGACGTGATATCAACCGTGTCAGCAATCAAGAAGCAGGCCAGTAAACCAATACCGAACTGGCCTAGGTACTCGGCTCGGCCTTCGTTAAAGACGTCGTCACGCTTGGAGGTGCGCCCAATAGTTGCTAAAAATTCTTCGGCCTGTTCCGCGGTCAGCCCAATCCCGGTGTCGGTGATGGTGATACCTGTGCCCTCTTCCCAGGGTTCTAGAAGCACCCGGGCGGGGGCATCGGGGTCAGTCTCGCGGCGGGCGGTAATGGCATCGACACCGTTCTGGATTGCCTCGCGTAGGTAGACCTGCGGGCCAGAATAAAGGTTCTTGGAGAGCAGCTCAACCAGGCCACCCAAATCCACTTTAAAGCGCTGTGACATGCTTTTATTCCCCTTCCGTTATGGGTGCAAAGGCGCCTTCTACTTCGGTCAGGAACTCCTGGGCCGAGCGGCTAGCTTCACGCAGGTAGAGGTCGATCTGCTCATCGGTGGCCCCGGCGGTGACGGGCAGGGTGAAGTCCGCTGGCAGGAGCGCGAAGTCCTGGCCGTCCTCACCCAGAATGGCCGGGTAAGCAGTGGGATAGGGGCGGTGCTGGTTCCATTGGTGGGCAAACATGCTCAGGTGGGGTAGGGAGCTGGTGGGTAAGGACTGCCGCCAGGTGGTACGTACCGTCAGCCGGTCAGGGGTGAGCAGGTAGAGCAGATAGCCGGCAGGGTAGTAGGTGATGGGGGTGCCGTCCGCTTCAAGCTCGTGGGGGATTTCAAGACGCCGCAGTGCTTGCCCCAGTCGAGTGCTTGTGAGCGGTGCAGGGGTAGCAGGTGCTGGCTGGACGCTATCAAAGAAGCCCAAGGGTGCTCTTTCTTTTTTGCTGGCGGGCGGTGAGGCTGATAGCCACAGGCCCGTTTATATGGTCTGTAGGGGGGCGCTGGTACCTCTCTATCCTACAAGTTGAGCCAGCGTTCGTGTCTTTGGGGCTGAGGGGGGAGGCGGATTTAATTGCTTTTAGCGGCGGGGTCTATCTGAGGTTCAGTATGCTGTTCGCAATTTTTTCCAGCGCTCCGGGAACAAGGGAGTAATGCACCCAGGTGCCACGTTTTTGGCGGCTTACAAGCCCTGCTTCGGTGAGCACTTTGAAGTGATGGGACACTGTGGGCTGGCTGAGATTGATGGCAGGAATAAGGTCGCAGATGCAGGATGTTTCCGGTGCGGTAGGAAGTAGGGAGAGGAGCTTGAGGCGACTGGGGTCTGCGAGGGCCTTGAGGAGGAGGGCCTGCTGCTGGGCTGCCTCGGTAGAGAGCGGTGTCTTTGTGCTGGGTGTACTGGGGCAGGTGTTTATGGGGGTGGGCTCTGTGTGGTGCATAAAGTAATCATGTCACATTGACAGTCATCGATATTAAAGACATGATTATATTTATAATCATCAATATAAGGTGTTTTGAACCCCACCCTTTACCGGAGACTCTCTATGTCTGATGACTCCAAGTACGCTTCAAGCGCCCATGTCGTAGCTAAACTTTCTACCCTTGACCGCCTCTTGCCGCTATGGATTGTGGCGGCTATGGTGCTTGGGCTGTTCTTAGGAAACTTCTTCCCTCAGCTTTCCCACCTGCTAGAAGCGGTCAAAGTTGGTGAGGTTTCCCTACCGATTGCTATCGGCCTGCTGATCATGATGTACCCGGTCCTAGCAAAAGTCCGCTACGACAAGGCTGGAGAAGTCCTCACCGATAAAAAGCTGATGGTCACCAGCATCATCCTTAACTGGCTCATTGCACCGGCTTTTATGTTCGTGTTGGCCTGGGTGTTCTTGCCGGATCTGCCCGAGTACCGGACGGGTCTTATTATCGTGGGGCTAGCTCGCTGTATAGCTATGGTGATGATCTGGAATGATCTTGCCTGTGGGGATCGTGAATCCGCTGCTGTACTCGTTTTTATCAACTCTGTTTTCCAGGTTCTAGCCTTTGGCTTCTTGGGTTGGTTCTACCTTCAACTGCTCCCCTCATGGCTGGGGCTTGCTACCACAAGCGCAGAATTTTCCTTCTGGGCGGTGACGCTCTCCGTCCTCGTATTCCTGGGCATTCCCCTGATCCTAGGGTTCTTGACCAGAACCTGGGGCGAAAAGGCCCGAGGCAGAGACTGGTACGACAATACTTTTCTGCCTGCTATTGGTCCCTGGGCGCTCTACGGTCTGCTCTTTACCATTACGATACTTTTTGCCTTGCAGGGCAAAAACATCATTGACCGGCCCTGGGATGTTGCCCGTATTGCCCTGCCCCTCCTGGTTTACTTTGTCTGCACCTTTACCGCTGGCATGGTCTTGGGTCGCTCCCTCAACCTGGGATATGCCAAAACAACAACCCTGGCTTTTACCGCCGCAGGTAACAATTTTGAACTGGCGATAGCGGTGGCTATTGGCACGTTCGGAGTAACCAGCGGGCAGGCTCTTGCCGGTGTCGTTGGCCCTCTCATTGAGGTACCGGTACTTGTGGGGCTGGTGTACGTTGCTCTCTGGGCTCAGAGACGTTTCTTTGCTCCTCCTACTGCTTCAATCAAGAAAGAAATGCTATAAAAACTGTACTTTTTGTGTGTAAGAAAAATGGCGGTAAGTCTCAGATGGCGGCTTCCGTCATGCGCGGACTAGCTGGTCAGGATGTGCAGGTTCTCTCTGCTGGGACTCACCCCGGGAGCGGGCTGAATGCCGAGTCTGTGCAGGCGCTAGAAGCACGCAGTTACTCCGTGGAAGGGGAATACCCCAAAGAAGCGAGTGTTGAGCGGGTAGCCCAGGCTGACTGTGTTGTGGTGCTGGGTAATGAGGCTCAACTTGAGGTTCCTCCCGGAATCAGGTTTGAGCGATGGGATACGGTTGAGCCCTCCCTCCAGGGAATTGAGGGTGCTGAGCGGATGAACCTGATTCTTGACGATATTGAAGAGCGTGTGCGCGATCTGTTAGCTTCACTGAATTAGTCTTGCTTGGTTCTTCCAACAGGGGTGGGGTAGTGTTTGGTGCACTATCCCACCTTGTTGTATGAGGAGAAGTGCGTGCATATTGGTGACCTTGCAGAAAAGACCGGCCTGTCCGTGCGCAGTATTCGCCACTACGGCGATATTGGCTTATTGCCGGCCTCGGGCCGCAGTGAGGGCGGTTTCCGTCTCTATACCGAAGATGACCTGCGCCGTCTCTTCTTTATTAAGAGCATGAAGCCGCTGGGGCTATCGCTGGATGAAATCAATGAGCTCATCGACCTGATGGAGTCAGATTCTCTGGGTGATTCTGGGCAGGCCAGACTCCAAGAGCTGACCGTGCGGGTGCAGGAGAAGGCCGCTACCTTGGAGCGGTTCGCCCGGCAGGGGCGGGAGCTGGAGGCCCAGTTGAAGAAGCGTCTCGCGCAGGGCTAAGGCGGGGTTTGGGTAGGCTTGCAGAGGCTTAACTCTACTCTTACGTTAGAGTAGAGTTAGATGATCTACCCTAAGGAGCCCCGTGGCTGACACCGCACTTTCTGCCCTCGACCGGCAATCAGTTCGAAAGACCCTTACTTCCCCCAAGCTACTCAAAACCGAAGTCCTCGCCGGGCTTGTCGTTGCCCTAGCCCTCATCCCAGAAGCCATTGCTTTCTCTATCATTGCCGGGGTAGACCCCAGGCTAGGGCTTTTTGCCTCCTTCACCATGGCAGTCACAACTGCACTGCTTGGCGGGCGACCAGCCATGATTTCAGCAGCCACTGGCGCTATCGCACTGGTGATCGCCCCGCTGGTTGCCAGTCACGGCACCGACTACTTTATTGCCACCGTTATCCTGGCCGGATTTTTCCAGGTTCTTTTGGCTGTGGCGGGTATTGCTAAGCTCATGCGCTTTATTCCCCGGCAGGTCATGGTCGGTTTTGTGAACGCCCTGGCTATCCTCATTTTCATGTCTCAGGTTCCCGAACTTTTGGGTGTTCCCTGGGCGGTTTATCCTCTGGTTGCCCTGGGTCTTCTGCTGGTGTTCGGGCTTCCCCGCCTCACCCAGGCTGTCCCTGCGCCCCTGGTCGCTATCGTCCTCATTACCGCTATTACCGTAGTAGCTGGAATTAAGGTGCCTACTGTGGGCGATAAGGGCGAGATGCCACAAGCCCTGCCCACGCTCTTTATCCCCCAGGTTCCCCTCAACGTGGAAACTTTCAGCATCATGGCCCCCTACGCCCTGGCTATGGCTATCGTGGGTATCTTGGAGTCGCTGATGACAGCCAAGCTGGTGGACGATATTACCGATACCCCTTCCAACAAGACCCGCGAATCTTGGGCCCAAGGTGTAGCCAATATCGTCACGGGCTTGACCGGCGGTATGGGCGGCTGCGCCATGATTGGGCAGACCATGATCAACGTCAAGGCCTCGGGTGCCCGCACCCGTATTTCTACTTTCCTGGCCGGTGTTTTCTTGCTAGCGCTGGTGCTCCTGCTGGGTGATGTGGTGGCGCTGATCCCTATGGCCGCACTGGTAGCTGTCATGATTTTTGTGTCGATTGCGACCTTTGATTGGCACAGCATCACCCCGCGTACCCTGCGAATCATGCCCAAGAGTGAGCTGGTAGTCATGCTGGTGACGGTGGCTACCACAGTGGCTACCCACAACCTGGCAATCGGTGTGGTGCTGGGCGTGCTGACCGCTACGGTTCTCTTTGCGCGCAGGGTTTCTCACCTGGTGACGGTAGACCGGCAGATGGCACCCCTGGAAGGGGTGGAGGCCGTGACCTACCGGGTGGAAGGGGCGCTGTTCTTTGCCTCCTCGAATGACCTCTACTACCAGTTCCAGTACGCGCAGGACCCGCAGACCGTGGTCATTGATTTGAGTGGCTCCCACATTTGGGATGCCTCCACGGTAAGCGCCCTGGACAGTATTACAGCCAAGTATGAGCGACTGGGTAAAACCGTGCAGATTCAGGGTTTGAACCCTGCCAGCCAGGACTTCCAGGACCGGCTGAGCGGCCAGTTAGGAGCAGGTCACTAGGAAGTGGCATTTCCCCCAGCATGTTCCCGTACTCCTACCTGATTCTCAACCGGTGCCGTGCCAGCCAGCTGGATTGGGGGGGGGGGCTGGCGTTAAGGGTGCTGGGCCGGGCGCGGCACCGGGTATTTAGGTTGGGTGCTATTGACTTAGCCCGCAGCCCCCGCGAGTTCCGGTGCAGGGGCGTTCTTGCGGGCACGTTCTGCTTCCCTGCGGTCTTCCCGGCGGTGGCGAATCCAGATGCTAGCTGCGGTACCGCTAAGAGCCAGGATGAACCAGCCTGCCAGCCAGGCAAGGCCGGTAGAGATTCCAATTGAACCACCAGCAATGAGTGAGCGGAAGGCTTCCAGGGCGTGGGTGAGCGGTAGCCAGGGGTGCAGGGCCTGCAAGAAGCCCGGGGCTGTTTCAATCGGGTAGGTGCCGCCTGCTGCACCAATCTGAATAACTGTCAGCATGAGCGAGATAAAGCGACCCGGTGCATCGAGCAGGGCAATGAGTGCCTGGTTGATAGCCAGGAAGGTGATGGAGGTCAGCACCGCAAAACCCATCAGGCCCCAGAAGTTAGCTGTCTTAATATCTACCAGGCTGTGAATGATGATAGTCATCACTGACCCCTGGACGATACCCATGAGGATAACCGGCACCATGGCTCCTCGGAGGGTTGCCAGGCCGGAATGTCCACGTCGAGCGAACTTAGCTGAGATAGCTGGGTACATCATGAAGTAAGCAATGGCACCTACCCATAGACCAAGAGTCATGAAATAGGGGGCTAGGCCGTGTCCGTAGGTGGAGACCTCGTTGATGCGGGTTTTGTCAATGGCTACGGGGTCGCTGGTCACTGCGCTCAGATCCTCAGCTTGCCCGTCAGTATAGCTAGGTACCTTGTCCACCGCGTCACTGAGCGAGGTGGAGAGGGTAGAACTTCCCTTCTTGAGTTCTCCGAGACCTTGTGAAAGCTGGCTGGCTCCGTCTACGGCCTTACCGGCCCCTGCATCAAGGTCAGCGGCCCCGTCGTTGAGCTGGTTGGCTCCCTGGTTGAGTGAGGACGTGCCTTGCGCCAGGGTGAAGGTGCCGTCTTTGAGCTGGTTGGCTCCCTGGTTGAGTGAGGACGTGCCTTGCGCCAGGGTGAAGGTGCCGTCTTTGAGCTGGTTGGCTCCCTGGTTGAGTGAGGACGTGCCTTGCGCCAGGGTGAAGGTGCCGTCTTTGAGCTGGTTGGCTCCCTGGTTGAGTGAGGACGTGCCTTGCGCCAGGGTGGATGCGCCAGCCTCTAAGGAGGAGGTGCCATCTGCCAAGCTGGTGGCTCCGGTAGCAAGTGATGAGGTCCCGTCATGGAGGTTATGGGCACCGGTAGCAAGTGATGAGGTGCCATCTGCCAGTGCGGCTGCCCCGTCATTAGCCTGGGATACTGCACCGGCTAGAGCTCCGAGATTTTTGCTGAGGGCTCCGACTGAGCTATCTAGCTCCTGGGCACCCTGTGAGAGAGCGCTGGCACCCTCTGCTAGGGTGGTGGCTCCTGTAGCGGTTTGGCTAGCTCCGGTTTTTAAGCTATTTGCTCCACCGGCTAGTTTGGTTAGCCCGCTGTTTTCATCGCCGACCAGTGCCTGGGTGCCCGCAGCTAGGGTGTTTGCCCCGGAATCCAGCGCCTTAGTTCCTGCTGAGAGTTTACCGGCCCCGGTGTTGAGCTCTTGGAGGGCAGCTCGCTTCTGTTCGTCTGTGAGCTTGTCCCAATTATCTAGTAGGGATTGGGTGCCCGCAGCTAGGGTGGTGGCTCCGGTGGTGAGCTCATCGGTAGCGCCGGCTAGGTTGGTGGCTCCGGTGGCCAGGTCTTGTGCCCCGCCCAGGGCCTTATCTGCTCCTTGGGAGAGCGCTTCAGCCCCAGAGCTCACCTGATTAGTAGCTGCTTTGAGCTCTTGTGCCCCAGCAGCTAGGTTGGAAGCGCCTGTTGTAAGTGAACCGGTGGCATCGGTCAGGGCGGGAAGTTTTTCGGGTAGGGTGGCTACACTCTCGTTGAGTTGGGTCAGGCCCTTAGAGAGGCTAGAAGCCCCTGCCTTGACCTGGTCCGCACCGGTTGCCAGGGAAGATGCCCCACCATTGACCCGGTCTGCACCCTTGGCTAGGGATGATGCTCCCTCGTTAACCTGGCTGGTGCCCTGCGCCAGGGTGGATGCTCCTTGGTCAACTTTGCTGGTGCCGTTAGCTAGGGATGATGCGCCTTGGGAGAGGGATGAGGCGCCTTGGTCAACCTTGCTGGTGCCCTGAGCTAGGGATGATGCGCCTTGGGAGAGGGATGATGCTCCTTGGTCAACCTTGCTGGCGCCGTTAGCTAGGGATGATGCGCCTTGGGAGAGGGATGACGCTCCTTGGTCAACCTTGCTGGTGCCCTGAGCTAGGGATGATGCGCCTTGGGAGAGGGATGATGCTCCTTGGTCAACCTTACTGGCGCCCTGAGCTAGGGATGAGGTCCCGCTGGCTAGTGAGTCTGTTCCTGATTTTAGGTCGGTGAGCCCTACGACTAGCTCCTTACTGCCCTGGGCTGCTGAGCTTGAGCCGTCTGCCAGTTTTTGGGCACCGTCGGAAGCTTCCCCCAGGGAGTCGTGGATATTGGTGAAGCCCGCGTAAATCTTGCTCAAGTATTCTGTGGATACCTTATGGGCCAGTGCGTCGGTAACTGCTGTCCCAAGTGAGCTAGCGATATTGCCGGAGATGATGTTAGAGCCGTCGTTGGTGGCAATATCTAGTTTGGCTTTGCGGGCCGCATCTGAAGAGTTTTCGGACAGGGATGAGACGTTGGCTGAGAAGTCAGCTGGAATGGTCAAAACTGCCTGAACCCGACCGTTTTCGAGCTCGCTCCGTGCTTGATCAGCATCCATGACTGACCAGTCAAAATTACTGGTGCTGTCCTTAGTAAGTAGTTCTTGGGTGAGGTCGTCACCGAGGGTCAGTTCTTGGCCTGTGCGTGTGGTGGCAGCCTTGTCCTGATTGACGATAGCGGCCGGTACGGCATCGATGGTACCGGTGGGGTCGTAGTTAGCCCAGGTGAGAATACCTGCGTAGATGGAAGGAATAATAATAACTGCCAGGAGTACCAGGTATTTCATAGGGCCTGATGTGCGCTTTAGGGCGGGGTGTTTGGTTCGTGTTGAAGGCACCGGGTTCACCTACTTTCTTTTTAAGGTTGGGGAGAGGGGAAAACTAAGGGGGGTTAGCTGGTAGCCGCTTGGATCATGGCGGACAGGCGCTGGCCCATGGCCTGGGCGGTGTTGGGGCCGATGAAGTCTGTCCTGAGCCAGCGCACTGTTAACCAGGCGGCCCCGGCGGCGATAAACTGGGCGTAGTCACTGGTGAGAGGCCTATTTGTGGTCTTGGGTTGTTCGGTAGCAGAGCCTCGGAGCAGGAGTCTATGGGTCAGGAAGGTAACGAGCTCTTCGACCAGAGATGAGTTGCCGGAGGCGTCTAAGACATTGCGGAAGAAGACTGCATCTGCTTGGAGTGCGGTGAGCAGGCTGGTGCTAGCTGCGCTTGTGATGAGGGTGCTTGGGTCGGTGGGGTCTGCCTCGGGGAGCGAGTTGAGGGCGGTATCTAGCTTTTCCAGCGCGGCAGTGTGAATGAGCGTGTTGATGTCTGAGAAGTATTGGTAGAAGGTGGGGCGGCTGACTCCTGCGGCCTTGACCAGGTCGGTGATATTAAGGCTTGCTGGTTCTGGGGTGTTCAGAGCCTTGATGGTGGCCTCAACAAGGGCTGTGCGACTACGGGCGGGGCGGGGGTCTAGGGTCACGGGCTTCTCTCCACAGTATTTTTCTTACAGATGTAAATTTTACGCCTGTGAAGGAAATCGGCAAGGGGCTGGGGTGTGATATAGGACAGTTTCTGTGAGCCAGGGGTGTTCAATACTGCAACCGCTACCTCAAATGCCCGCCCCTGAAGTCTTCCTTTTCGCTGGGTAGGTAGAGTACTGGCAAGCCTGTTTCTTGCCTGGCTCGTTAGCGCCCGCACGGGAATTCACGTTAGCCCTAGCCAGCTTGGCTGGTGCACCTTGAGTTTCAGCCAACAGGCTGGCCGGTTACCCGCTAGCGGAGACCCGGTAGATTAGAACTATGAGCACATTCACCCGCTACGCCCTCACTGCAACCACCGCCCTTGTCGCAGGCGCTTGCGTCACTACCGCTCTCACCGGCTACCGGCAAGCCCGTATACCTTTAGCTAAAGGGCTCAGCTTGGAGGGTCGGAGTCATCCCTCGGGTTACACCCAGCTTTTGGCTGACCTGACCTACCAGCAAGAGGGCACTACTGTTTCGGAGCAGTCCATCTTTGCCGCCCTTGAGGGCCTGATCGAGCGTGCCCAAGACTTTCTGGTCTTAGACCTCTTCCTCTTCAACTCTGACTACGACCGTACCCGTGGGCCAGAGGGTGGCTACCCGCGGCTTGCTGAGCGGGTGACTAGGGCCCTGGTTAACAAGCGGGCACAGGCACCTGAACTGCCTATCATTTTTATTACCGACCCCATTAATACTTTCTACGGTAGCTACTCCCTACCTCACCTGGAGCAGCTAGCTGATGCTGGGGTGCAGGTGGTGATGACCGATCTAGATGCTCTGGCTGACTCCAACCCGATCTACTCGGCTTTCTATCGCACTTTCCTGGCCCGTCTGCCCGAACTTCCTGCAGGGTTGCCTAACGTCTTGGCTCCTGGGCGTCCTAGGGTGAGCCCTAACGCCTATGCTCGTCTCTTCAATTTCAAAGCCAATCACCGCAAGCTGGCGCTTAGTGAGCGAGAGGCCCTTGTCAGCTCAGCTAATCCCCATGACGCTTCGGCCCCTAACTCTAACCTAGGTTTGCTGGTGACGGGCCCCGTTCTGGCCGATATTTTAGCCAGTGAACGCGCTATTTATACCCTCTCGGGTGGGCAGGGTGAGGTCTTTGACAGGTTCGAGCAGGTGCTCACCCAAGGCCTGCGCGACAGGAACGGCCAAAGCTCAGAAGACCATGAGCCGGTGAGAGTTCAACTGGTCACCGAAGGAGCTATCCGGCGGGTAGCCTGCCAGATGGTGCGAGCAGTAGAGCCCGGTGGAGAGATTTGTCTGGGAATGTTTTATCTGGCTGAGAGATCAGTGGTGCGGGAGCTCAAAGCTGCCGCTCAGCGCGGAGTTCAGGTGCAGGCCCTGCTTGATCTGAACCTTGATGCTTTTGGGCGTAAGAAGACGGGGCTGCCGGCCCTGCCTGTAGCCCGCGAACTGCAAGGCGCTGGGGTGCAGGTGCGGTGGTATGCCACCAGTGGGGAGCAGTTTCACCCTAAGTACTTAGCGACCTACCGAAAGGGGGAGGGCGGCGGTATCTTCGAGCTGCTGGTTGGATCGGGTAATTTTACCCGCCGAAATATTTGTAATTACAACCTGGAGACTGACCTGAGGTTGGTGGCACCTATCGATGCCCATTTGGCTCAGGAGTTTACTGCCTATTGGTCACTGATGTGGAGGAATGAGCCGGTTGCTGGCAGGCCAGCTCTCTTGAGTCTGCCCTATGAAGGGCGTGAGGAGCCTGGGGCCATGCGCTCTGCCTTGCACAAGCTGGTTTATCGCTTTCAGGAGGCTACCGGTCTGGGTACCTTCTAGAGACTTCTTAAGCTGAACTGCGTGGAATAAAAGAATTTTTGCGTTTGGTGGACGGCTGGGGCCTAGCAAGTGCACAACTACTTTAGGCAAGGAATGCCAAGATGGTGCAGTTGCTCAAGAAGAGCGCGACAAGCGATAAGAACACCAGCCATGGTCCAGGAACCTCAGGTCATAGCCGTGCCGGGTGATCTCTCGTGGGTACAATTTTTTTATCAAGAAAATTGCTAGTGAGGTTCATTCAAGAGAGCTGCAGGAAGCCATGAGGAAAATAGTGTCTTTGCTTATAACGGTAATGGTTTTATTACTGATACCCCTGCCTTTTGCGATGGTTCTTAGCGGAGTGAACTTTTTAACCGGTGGTTGGTCGGGGGCTTCTCAGGAGTTCTGGGTTAGTTATGCCTTTGGTTTAGTAACGCTTCTGGTAAGCCTAGGCTGGTATCTGTGGAAAGTGAGAGCAAGAGATTCTCCTTAACCAGCTGACCTATCAGAAATATTTGTGGGGCTAAGAGGGGGGAATAAAATTTTCCGGCTTGCCCCACATCCCCCGGTTTGTGGGACGGTAGTAGCGGGCAGGCAAAATGCCCAGAAAACACAAGCCGAAATTCTGCTGCGAAAAGACGTCCCCGCAAATGTGCCAGGGAGTCCTTGGGACGCTTCAAGCTATGACCACCAGCCACACCCCAGTCCGGGTCATACCTGCATCTTCGCTGCGGGCCAACTGCCGGTGCAAGAGCTGAGAGTGAGTGGTGGGTAGATACCGGGTGGCTATTTCGAGGGTTAGACCAAGCAGAGAGTAAGCCCAAGGGCTATGGAGGCAGTTGCCCCAGAGAGGATGAGGCCAAAGAGGAGAGCCGGACCACCAGCGGAGAGGGTGGATTTGAGATTGACTGCCGTGCCCAGAGCGGCCATGGCTACTGCCAAAATAAAAGTGGTGAAGGTATTGAGTCCAGCCAGGAGCGGGCCAAGGGGCTGATCCAAGCCGCTCCACGCCAGCACTGACCTGAGCACGATAGCCACGATAAACCCCAACACAAAGAGGGGCAGTAAGGGTGGTCTGTGACTCTTAGCCTGCGAGGTCTTCCTCTGGGCCTGCCTACTCTGGCCATAACCTACCAGAGCCACAATAGGGGCCAAAAGAACTACCCGGCCCAGCTTGCTTACCGTAGCAATATCGGTCACCTCTGGGCTAATAAAGCCCCCCGCCGCTACTACCTGCCCCACCTCATGAATAGAAGCACCTAACCATACCCCAGCCTGCAGAGGTGTAAGGGGCAAAAAACCGACCAGGGCCGGTAAGGCAAACATAGTCAAAGTGCCGCAGAGGGTAATGACAGCCAAGGCCGTGAGGGCCGCGTTATCCACTGTTTCATCGTCTGGGTCTTGGGCTTTTGGGGGTAGGGCCGCCGAGATACCGGCAATTGCCGAAGCGCCACAGATTGCAGTGCCGGTGGTGGTCAGAAGGGCGGTAGTGGGGGCCAAAGCAAGGTAGCGCCTCAAGATGATAGCCACCAGGTAGGTCCCTGCAACTGTCAGAAGTATGGTCAGTAGGGCCCCGAACCCCAGTGAAAATACATCTGGCAGAGACAGACGAAGACCCAGGAGGACAACGCCCAGCCGTAACAGGCTCTTGGAGGCAAAGGTCAAGCCAGCCTGAGCATTTTGGGGTAAGAGGCCCATATTGCGGGCAGCTATTCCCAGAACTATGGCCAGAAGTAGGGTGCTGACCAGCTTGAGACCGGGCATAAGGGTCAGAAGGTAGGCAACTAGGGCTAGGCCCACCGCTAGGACTAGCCCCGGTAGGAGCTTAGGGAGGGACGCTAGGCCAGCGCGAGGGGTGGCTCTGCGGTGGATTGTGGGGTCTGGCAAGCTCATGCTTTTAGTTTAGACTGCCTTGAGCCCTCTGAGTTGGCCTGCAGAATGAAATCCCTCCCCTTTCCTTAGCTACTCTTGACACCCCTAGAACCTCAACCCTTTTATTCCGGGGAGTGCCCCGGTAAGGGCTAGGCGGTGGTAAGTTCCAGTAAACGGCGGTGGACAGTGGTGTCCCCGGTCAGCTCGGGGTGGAAGGAGATGCCCAGTAGTTTGCCCTCTTGGACGCCTACTATTTTCTTGCGGTAGGTGGCTAGGACTTCTACCTCGGGGCCTGTTCGTGTAATCGCAGGTGCACGGATAAAGGCTGCCCTCAGCGGGGTTTCTTGCTGGCACCAGGCAAGCTCAGCTTCCGCCGAATCGATCTGGGAGCCAAAAGCATTACGGGCAACGGTGACATCGAGCAGACCCAGGGTTTGCTGGTCAGCGGCAGGGCCCTCAAGGTTTTTGGCCAGAAGGATCAGCCCGGCGCAGGTGCCCAGGGTGGGCAGGCCAGCGCCGATAGCGTCAATGAGGGGTTGGCGTAGGCCAAAGATACGGGTGAGCCTGTCGATAGTGGTTGATTCCCCACCGGGTAGTACCAGGGCATCGCACCTTTGCAGTTCCTCCGGTTTTTTGACCAGCAGAGTGTTCACCCCCAGCGTCTCTAGGAGCTTGACGTGCTCGGCCACTCCGCCCTGGAGGGCCAGAACACCAACGGTTAAAGTCATGGATTCCCTTTCGCTACCCCGGCAAAGTAATAGATGCTAGGGGTGGGGCGTAGTTACCCCACCCCTTAGGCTTACCAGCCGCGTTCTGCCAGGCGGTGCGGTGCGGGCAGGTCGGCAACGTTGATGCCGACCATGGCTTCACCTAGGCCACGTGAGGCTGCGGTAACCTGCTCGGGGTCATTGTAAAAGGCGGTGGCTTTCACGATTGCCTTGGCGCGGGCTTCTGGTTTGCCGGATTTGAAGATGCCCGAACCCACAAAGACACCGTCTGCTCCTAGTTGCATCATCATGGCAGCATCGGCTGGGGTGGCAACGCCGCCTGCAGTAAAGAGGACTACGGGGAGCTTGCCGGTGCGGGCTACCTCAAGGACCAGCTCGTAGGGTGCGGCCAGTTCTTTGGCCTTGACGTAGAGCAAGTCGGGGGACGTGGCCTGCAGAGCCTGAAGCTCAGCGATCTGGGTCTTGATGGTGCGAATGTGTTTGGTGGCTTCGGAAACATCCCCTGTGCCTGCTTCACCCTTAGAGCGGATCATGGCTGCACCTTCGGTGATGCGGCGCAGTGCCTCGCCCAAGTTGGTGGCGCCACAGACAAAAGGAACCTTAAAGGCGTGTTTGTCAATGTGGTTGACGTAGTCGGCGGGGGAGAGCACCTCAGACTCGTCAATGTAATCGACCTTGAGGTGCTCTAGGATCTGGGCTTCGACGAAGTGCCCGATACGGGCTTTAGCCATGACGGGGATTGAGACAGCATCGATAATGCCCTCAATCATATCGGGGTCACTCATGCGGGCAACACCGCCTTGGGCGCGAATGTCGGCGGGCACGCGTTCAAGGGCCATGACGGCAACAGCGCCAGCATCTTCAGCGATTTTGGCCTGTTCGGGGGTGACAACGTCCATGATGACGCCGCCTTTGAGCATGTCGGCCAGGCCGCGCTTAAGAAGGGGTGAGCCGGTGTTTGCGGTCTCGGTTGTTTTTTCAGTCATGGTGACCAGTCTGCGCCCAGATCTGGTCTAGGGAAAGGTCCAGACAAACACATTCTTTTTAGACCAGATAGTTTAAGGCCTGGGTTTACCCCAGGCCTGGATTTTCTGCCCCTCTCAAACTCCAGGCCAGGCACTTAGTCTCTGGGGGTGAGACTGGAGTGCCTGGCCTGGGAGGGGTTCCCTGTAAACCTGGGAACTTTTTAGGCTTCGGGGCGGTAGAAGTACTGATCTGGTGATTTCATGCTTTCCTGGCCGTTAACGGTGGCGGTGTACTTATAACGGTACTTAACCCTCAAAGTGCTCCAGTCACGATCATCTTGGCCGGTTGCAACAAAGAGGTAGCTTGGGAAGGGCGTGGTGCCCTTCCTGGCTGCCAGACTTCCCTGGTAGTAGGAGGTGTAAGCGTATTCTGTAATACCTTGACGTGTGACCACGTTACCCTGGGTGTAGTCGCGGGTAGGGGTGGCCCAGCCATTGGACTCTACGCTAGTGAACTGCAGATTATCTTCTGGTAGCCAGTAGGTCACCGCTACGTTGGTGATGATATCTGTAGGAATGGTGAAGTAAACAGCTACGCTGTAAGGATTTCGCTCATCGAAGGTAGTCAGCCAGTAGCGCTTACTGCCGTCGTAGTTAGCGTCCTGATCTGAATTGTGGTAAGCGTGACCGTTACCGCTGACAGCGGGCTGCTTCTCGCGGGTAGAAGCGGCATAGGCCGGGATGCTGGCGGACGCTAGGACCATGGGTGCGGACCAGGCCAAGGCCCGGCGGCTAACATGAGGGGTGGGGGAGGACATCTTTACCTGCTTAGAGATATTTAGGATGATTTAGGGTATTTGGCCTATGCTATCAGCTCCTTCTGGTTCGGGTGATGGAGATAGACATCTCTCGGTGAGATGTTGGCAACAAATAATAAATTATTCTTTGCATCTGTAATGCCTAATAGGAGCCATATTTACAGATATAGCAAATAGGGCTGGGGGCTCAGAATCCTGCCGAGTTCGTATCCGCAGCCTGGGAATAAGGGCAGGCCCCTTAAGAGACCCCCAGCACCTCACTGGGCCCAGGGGGAAGGAGTCCAGGAAGTGTCATCTTCTGACCCTTTAGCACCTACTACCCAGGTTCGCTGAGTAGTTATCTCCTAGGGTTCCTATCTGCCGATACACTAGAGAAGGGAAGAGCAGAAGGGGGTTACGTGGCTCAATACTCAGGGGATAAATACCTCCCCCTTAGCCTGAGCAGGGGCACAGGGCTCTCCTTACACACCCAGATCGCTGAGCAGATCCGCTCGCTGATTGTCTCTGGCCGTCTCAGGGCCGGTGACCACCTGCCATCTAGCAGGACGCTAGCCCACCAGTTAGAGGTTTCACGGGGCACAGTGGTCTTTGCCTATGAACAGCTGACCGGTGAGGGGTACCTGTCAAGTAATCGTGGCGGAACGCGGGTCTCACGCACACTACTGGCTCACTGGCCCCAAGATCCTGCTCAACCCTCCGGCGCCGGCCAAGAATACCTCATCCCAGGGCCAGCTAGCGTCCAAGTCCAGCAGCCAGAAACAAGCCCCCCTCAGGGCAACTTTTTTGATCTGAGGCCCGGTCAACCCGATACCTCCCTGCTGGCCAGCGCCAGTTGGCGAGCGGCCTGGCGAACCGCCGTGGCAGCCCCTCTGAGCAGCCACCCCCCGGCTGGGTCGCTAGCCCTACGCTCAGAGTTGGCAGAGCACCTGAGGCTCATACGGGCCACCTACAGGGACCCAGAGGAGCTACTGATCACCGCTGGTGCCAGGGAGGGTTTTCGCCTGCTTCTTACGGCTCTGCGTGCTCGGCAGCGTAAGCGCCCCTTGAGGGTGGCAGTGGAAAATCCCGGTTACCCTAACTTGCGTAAAATCCCCCAAACCTTTGGGCACCAGATCATCCCTATACCGGTTGATTCCTGCGGTCTGATTCCGGACTGCTTACCTGTCGGTAAAGATCGCCCGGATCTAGTCTTGCTGGCACCTAACCACCAGTACCCCTTGGGCACCTCCATGCCGGTGAGCCGTCGCCTGGATTTACTTGCCTGGTCTGCGGAGCAGCAAGTGCTCCTCGTGGAGGACGATTATGATTCCGAACTGCGCTACCGAGGTGATCCTCTGCCCACCCTGGCCGCTCTTGACCGTTCCCCCCTGCTATCTTCCCAACTAGTTTCTGGTAGGCAGAGCCAGCAGGGTCGAGTCCTTACCCTAGGTTCCTTTTCTAAGCTGCTAGCTCCCGGTCTTAAGCTGGGTTACCTTCTCGCGCCCCCGCAGCTAGCTCAAGAATTACTGGATCTTCGGGATACTCTGGGTAACCCCGTGCCCTGCCTGGTTCAAGATGCTCTAGCTCATTTTCTGGCCCGGGGCGGGCTGCGAAGCCATACTGCCCGGATGAGTAGGGTCTACCGACGGAGGCGGGAGCTCGTTCGTGAGGCTCTGGGGCAGATTCCCGGAGTGAAGTTGGTTCTGATGGAAGGTGGTTTGCACGCCATGCTGATCCTGCCGGGGCAGGGAGGGCTCACTGAGACCTGTGCCTTGGAGCGAGCCCGTGAGGTGGGGGTAGTTTTGGCCCCTCTGAGCGACTACTGGTCCCAGGAAAGTGAGCTGTCCCCTGGCTCTCCCCTGGGGTTAGAGCACTCGCAAGGGCTAGTTTTAGGGTTTGGTGCCCTTAAGGACCAGGACCTTGCTCTTGCTCTAGAGCGCCTGCGTTTTATCTTGATGCGCCCTTCAGCCTAAGAGAGCCTATTGATGTCTTCAGAGATTTACCCTGGCCTGTCGGCCCTTCTGCTCAGCCCCAGAGAGCTACTCATCCCCTGGGTGGGAATATCTTCGTAGCTAAGCCTGTGCTATCTTCCAAGCCACAGGGTCGAGGGAGGGCGGTAGACTAAGAGGGTGATTGAGGAACCTAAGAACAAATCTGAGCTCCACCCCACCGACCGGCTACTGGCCGGGGCACTTGCAAGCCCTACCCTGGTTCAGGCCCTGGTCTTCCTGGTCTTTGGGCTGGTTACCGTTTTTTGGCAGGCCCCGACCCTGACGGTCATTACTATAATGCTGGCGCTCTACCTGCTGGGCTATGCGGGAGCCTCCTACCTGACGGCGCGTGCGCTTGCTCCTGCCGGGGACAGGGTTTCTGCCCAGGGGTTTACTTCAATAGCCTTAGTTCAAGCCGCCGGTGGCGCTCTGATGCTTCTGGCGCCGCGCGGGGAGTTCTGGCTCACCCTCATGGGGGCCCTGGTTCTTGGCCTGACCGGTGTTCTTAAAGTTCTAGCCGGTATGCGCTCTCAAGAGTGGAACCCTGCCGCCCGCGACTGGCAGCTGGAAGGCCTGATCATCACTCTGTCTGCGGCCGCCCTACCGGTGGTCTCAGAGATCGGAGACAAGGCCATTATGGGAACCGCCGGTGGCGGTGCCCTGCTAGCAGGTGTTTTTGTGCTGATCGGGGCGCTTACTCTGCGCGCTCAGGCAAACAAACCCCAGGAGCCCTAGCAGGGCTACCTGTGACCCTAGCGGTGGCGGGGCGCATAAAACCCTTGGCCACCCCGTAGACTGGTGGGACTACCAATTCAGGAGGAAGAAGTCTGTGGCTCAGAAGAGTGAACCAACCCGGTCAGGGTTTAAGGCGCAGGTGACCGGCCCGCTCATTATCGCGGCGGTACTAGCAGCTGTTGCCTTTGCCTGCACCTTTATTTTTGCTACCGGCGGTACGGCCAACCGGCCTCAGTTCGTTTTGGCGCTGACCATCGGCGGTGCTGTTTTTGTGGTCACCCTGGTCATGTGCGCCACCCTTATCTTGGTGGAAAAACCCAATGACCCCTCCTTGGGCCAAGGTACCGGTGTTAACCGTTCCTCCGCCAAGCTCTACGCCGAGGCACGCGCCCGCCGTGAAGCCGAAGCCAAACGCCGAGAAGCTGAGGAAAAAGAACGCCTGGCCCAGCGTATCGACGAGGCCAACAAAAAGAACTAGCCCTACCTGCCGGTCAGAGGCAGATAGGGCCAGTCGCTAGTGGAAGGCACTAAGTGCATATTTTCAGCTGGCGCTAGATCCTAGGATTCCTGAGCGGCAGAACCTAGATCGTGGGCTACCTTACGGCTGGTGCGGTAGGCGGTTTCAATGGCTCCGTCCACTACCACACCTCGCCAGCCGCGAGCATAGTCGGACCCAGCAAAGTAGATGCGGCCCATATCCTGTTCGAAATGGTGCCAGCCATCGGTAAATTGCCCCTTCTTCAAGGTGGCCCAGGCTTGTCCGCTCCAGGGGTCATCGACCCAGTCATGGCCAGTGCAGTCGATAGCTTCAAGGTCGGGGCGCCACTGGTTGAGGATTTCTTGGGCATCCTCAAGGCTGTTGAGGTCTACCTGGCTGTGATCGGAGCCAAAACCAACGCAAATGGTGGTGCCGTCGTCCAGAAAGAACTCGCTGCGGAAGACATTAATCTTTGCGGGGCTAGGGGCGTAGCCCAGAATCTTATGATGGCCCTTGATTTTAATCCAAATCTTGCAACCGGTGGAGTTCCACTTCTGCTGGATCAGAGAAGGAATTTTACCCGGTAGCTCAGGTGAAAAAGTCAGGTTGCCTAGCGCCCCCAGCGGGACGGTAACTACGACGGCATCCGCCTCGACCAGCCGGCCATCTTCTAGGGTTAAGCGCACCTGCTGGTCGCTATGCTCCACCTTTTTGACCGGGGTCTCTAAATGGATAGGGCAGGTGAGGTCTTGAGCAATAGCCTGGTAGATACCTTGCATACCATTGGTCAGTTTAAAACGGAGGGTCTGTTCATCCATGAGGGAGAGACGGTGGTCGCTCAGAGCCGCCCACTGCTTAGCCATCAGTGATGACCCCTGGTGGGGGTTGCCGATGTAACCAGCAGACCAGTAGGCGTTACACAGATCCTTCTCTTCCTGGCTGAAATCTCCCTCTTCGAGAGGGTCAAGAACACTGTCTTGATCCGCCTTGAGGAAGGCTTCTTGCAACTGCTCTGAGGCCTTTGAATCGGGCCTCAGGATGGCCAGGGGGTCTTGGGGGTTGGGGAAGAAGTCACGAGAACCTTCAAAGATTTTTGCCTGTGGCCTAGCAAGGCGGGCATCCATCTGACTTTCAGTACCTGAAATGACCTGCCCCTGGCTGACCCAGTAGGCATCGCAGTCTGAGGGGCTGGGGTAGATGGTCTGCTGGTAGCGGGTAATCTCAGCCCAAATATGGGGTTGCATCCAGTGGACCCAGGTGGCACCTAGTTCCAGGTCTTGACCCATGCGGTTTTCCGTCCAGGCTCTGCCCCCGATGCGGTTCCGGGCTTCAAAAACTTCTACCTGGTAGCCCAGGGTTTGAAGTTCTCGGGCGGTCACTAGGCCGGCGAAGCCAGCTCCAATTACTGCTACTTTTTGTGTGGTCATGGTGGGGACCTTCTTTCTGTGGCACCTCAGTAGCCTGAGCCTCATGAGGGCTGGCTACCGGGGTCTGTTGATTCCTGATGGTCAAGGTGGCGGATGGCCTGGTAGACATCGGGCCTGCGGTGTTTGAGGTAGTGGCCCCAGGCCAAACCCAGCACCCCGGAGCCCATGATGACTGCTGGCATGACATAGACCAGGGGGGAGCCGTCTTGGGAGCCGATCATGATGTCAAAGTTCCAGAGAATGAGGAAGGCAACTACCGCAAGGGCCAGCGCCGAGACTCCGGGGGCTATGAGGCGCACCCAGAGGGAATGGTCGGCTGGATTGCGGGCGAACCAGCAGATGACTGCTACTGAGGTGATGGTCAGTAGAAAGACCAGCCCAAAGGCTGCCGCGTTGGTGAACCAGGTAAAGAGGGTCAGTACCGGGTAGAGCTCCCCGTGCTCAGAATTCTGGCCCAGGACGGCAAAGATCAGCAGGACCAGTAGGGCTAGGACGGTCTGTAGAGCTGACCCGTAGAGGGGGGAACCTGATGTGCTCGCTCGCCCTAGTAGGCCTGGCAACACGCGTGACCTGCCCAGGGAGAAGAAATAGCGGGCAGCAGCATTATGGAAGGCCAGCAGGGCGGCAAAAAGACTGGTGATGAAGAGAGCGTTAGCGGTGTGTGCCAGGGCGGGTGAGCGTTCAGCCAGCCAGACAAAAACCAGATCTGGCCCGTATTCCTGAGCCTGAGCGATGATGGCGCTTGGCCCCACTCCCATGGCAAAAGCCCATGCCGTGCCAGCGTAGAAGAGGGCAATGAGGGTCACTGCAATGTAGGTTGCTCTAGCAACAGTTCGTTTGCGGTCTTTGACCTCTTCTGAATAGATAGCCCCGGATTCAAAGCCCATAAAAGCGGCAATGCTAAAGGCTAAGAGAACTCCGATGCCGGTGGTGAAAAAATCCTGTGGCTCGATGGTCTGGCTAGAGATCCCCTCGGGTGGCTCTGTGAGGGCGAGGGCGCTGACGATGATAACTACCAGGAACTCGAGGGCTACCAATAGTCCCAGGATTTTTGCTGACAGGTCAATGCTGGCAACTCCGAGCAAACCTACACATACCCAGCCCAGCAGGGCCGCGACCCACCAGGAGATGTGGATGCCAAAGAGGGTGCTGAGAAAGGCGGCCAGGGAGAAGCCAAAGAGCCCGTAGAGGCCGCACTGCATGAGGTTATAGGAGACCAGCGCCAAGATGGCAGCGGCGATTCCCTGACGGTTACCCAGCCCTTCGGTGATGTAGGCGTAGAAGGCCCCCGCATTGGAAATAGAACGGCTCATGGCCACGTAGCCTACGGTGAAGAGCAAGATGATGAGCCCGATGGCTAGATAGCCCAGGGGCACCCCCAGAATCCCTGCAACAGCAAAGTTGGTGGGGACTCCACCGGCTAGCACGGTCAGTGGTGCCGAGGCCGCAATAATCATGAAGACCAGGGCCGTGGTTCCTATGCCCGGTCGGGTCTGCTGAAGGTTCTGGGGCACTGGGGGCCTCCCATCTGTGAGTAGTCTTACTGGAAGACTCCGTTGAAGTAGTCGCTGATGCCCTGCAGGTCATTGAGGGGTAGCACTGCGGCCACATACTGGTCGGGGCGCACGATGATGACAGCACCATCGCGGCTAATAGCGCGTTGCTCAAAGATATCTTCTTCTGGCAGGCGGCAGTAGATGTTCTCCCAGTACTCCACCTGGTGCTGGCCAACTAGCGGGCGGAAGGCTGCTGGTACATCGGTGACCTCAAACTCGGTGTGGACCTGTTGGTAAATCACCAGGGGCTCAATGAGCGCGTCAAAGTCTTGGCCCTGGGCCCGGAACTTCACGAAAGGTGATTGGGGGTCCGAAACGAGGAAGTCGCTCAGGGTTCGTACCGCAGAATCTTCTGCGGCGGGGTGGGCTGCATCTGCAAAGACGTAGAGCCGGTAACGACCGTCGGCAGTGGCCTCGTGGCCCAGGTGCCGGGGGTAGGAATTTTCCCGCCGATTGACCCGGGCCGAGCGGAAACGCTTACCCACCGGGAAGCCTTCAGCCAGGTGCTGGTGCTCGGTGCCACCGGTCAGTAAAGAGGGCTTATAGCAGGTCATAAAGCCGGCCGGGAACTCGGCTGTCTTGACGTAGAACTCTTCGAGGTATTCGGGGCTGGGGAGGTCTTCGGGTTTGGTGGCCATGAGGGTTGACCACTCTTTGTCAAAGTCGATCAGGTCCTGGGCGACTTCCTGGCGTTCTTCCGAGTAGGTTTCGAGCAGGGCTTGGGGGGCCCGGCCGCTGAGGACATGCCCCAGCTTCCAGGCGATGTTAAAGCCATCTTGCATGGAGACGTTCATGCCCTGGCCTGCTTTGGCGGAGTGGGTATGGCAGGCATCGCCGGTGATGAAAACCCGCGGGTGGGTTTCTTCTGTGCTGCGGTCATCGAAATGATCTGTCAGCCGGTGGCCTACTTCGTAGACCGAGTGCCAGGCAACCTCTTTAACGTCGATGCTATAGGGGTGGTAGATGGCGTTGGCGCGGTCAATGATCTCTTCGATGGGGGTGGAACGTACAGCGTGGTTATCATCTGCTGGGACTTCGCCAAGGTCTACATAGACCCGGGCCAGGTGCCCACCCTCTCGGGGGATATGCAGAATAGATCCCTGGGCTGAGCTGATAGCGCACTTCATGCGCCAATCGGGAAAGTCAGTATTGACGATGACGTCCATGACGCCCCAGGCGTGGTTGGCGGCGTCCCCGGTCAGCTTGCGGCCGATGGCCTTGCGCACAGCTGAGCGGGCTCCATCGCAGCCGATGATGTATTTGGTGCGCACGCTAAACTCCCGCCCCTGCTGGGGGCCAGCGCTGTGGCACAGGCGGACTTCTAGGGGGTATTCCTGGCTTTCGTCGGTGCTCAGCCCCAGAAATTCAATGCCGTAGTCGGGGGTGATTCTGCCGGGGGAGTTGCGGGCGTATTCTGCGAAGTAGTCCAGCACCCTGGCCTGATTGACGATTAGGTGGGGGAATTCGCTGATGTCGTGGGGGTCATCGACGGGGCGGGCACCGCGAATAATGTTTTGGGGGTTTTGGGGGTCCGGCTTCCAGAAGCTCATTTCGGTGATGTGGTAGGCCTCCCGGATGACCTCTTCGGCAAAACGGAAGGCCTGGAAGGTTTCGACCGAGCGGGCCTGGATGCCGTCGGCTTGCCCGAGTTCTAGGCGGCCTTCACGGCGTTCGATGATGCGGGTATTGACGGTGGGGAATTGGGAGAGTTGGGCTGCGGCAATCATGCCGGCAGGGCCTGAGCCGACGATGAGCACATCCATTGTTTCTGGCAGGTCGCTGGGGCGGTCGATGCCGTAGCCAGCAGCTTCTTGGATGCGCGGATCGCGGGAAATATAACCGTTGTGGTGGAAGTGCATACTGCTCCTTACGGTGTGTTGGGGTACGTCCTTGTACGCCTTAGTTTGGGTGTGTTGGAAGACCCAAGCCCCCAGGGGTGTGATGTCGGTAACTAATTTGAATCATATACGATACCAGACCGGGCAACAAGGGATAGGTGCTCTTTTTGCTGAGGGAGTGCTGGCCCAGGCCTGAGGGAGCTGCCCTTACTGGCTGTGCTGGCCTACCCTGATCTAGGAACGGCCTTCTAGGCTCTGGTGACTAAACTTTTACAGGGCCTTTCTAAGGGCCTATTCCGTGGGGTGTAGGCCAGAAAGTTTCTTTTTGATGAGTTCAAGGAGGGCCTGGGGGCTCTTGTTGCAGCCCTGGAGTTCCTGGGAGGTAACTAAAATACGGGACTCTTCCCCGCAGATGTAGGCGATAGCGGGTGCCTGCTCATCTGGTATCAGGGTTTTGAGCTGGGGGGTGCCTTGGTTGAGGTGCAGGGTTCTCAGGGGTAGTGGTAGGGTCTGGCAGGCTTCTTTCCACTCTTTCTTGCCCAGGGGATTGTAGCCGTGGGTGATGTCGCAGAGGGCGCAACCTTTGCGCCCGCTGACTTTCCTTAGGATGTAGGACAATTCTCCTTTGATTCCAGCATCGGCTGCATAGACTCCGATGAGGTATGGCTCCTTCATCATTTTTCCTTTCAAGCACAGAAGCGCCGAGGCTTTTGCTTTGTTGTGTGGAGGGGACTAGCTTGCCTGCTTGAAGGCTAGCTACCCTCCCCCTTGTTGTGACGCTGATTACTTGCTAATGTGTGAAAATAATATACGATTTTCGGTGAAATACCAGAGCTCGAGGAGGAGACTCTATGGCAGATCAGCCCACACCCCTACCCGCAGCCCCCGGCAAGATCATCGCTGTGCACCTGGCCTACGAATCCCGAGCCGCCCAGCGAGGCCGCCGGCCCTCCACCCCCTCCTACTTCTTCAAACCCACCAGCTCCCTAACCGGATCAGGTGAAGTAGCCCGCCCCCAAGGCACCGACTTACTGGCTTTCGAGGGCGAAATCGCCCTGATTGTAGGAAAGGAAGCCCGCTGGGTCAGCCAGAGCCAGGCCTGGGACCACATCTCCCATATCACCGCAGCTAACGACCTAGGAATCTACGACTACCGGGCCGCCGATAAGGGCTCCAACGTGCGCTCCAAAGGCCGTGACGGTTACACACCGGTAGGGCCTAACTACATTGATGCTTCTACCGTCCAACCTGACCAGCTACGTGTGCGCACCTGGGTCAACGGCCAACTCCGCCAGGAAAGCGGAACCACCGACCAAGACCTAATCTTCCCCCTGGCCCAGTTCGTGGCAGACCTATCCCAGCATATGACCCTAGAGCCCGGCGACATTATTCTCACCGGCACCCCGGCAGGTTCCTCGGTGCTGGTTCCCGGCGACCTAGTCGAGGTGGAGGTAGATGCCCCCACTGCCCCCGGTTCCCCCACCAGCGGCAAGCTCTCCACCCGCGTTATCGAAGGGGAGGGGAACTTTGACCCGGATCTGGGCAACCTGCCTGCCACCACCGAAACTCAGGTTGAAGAAGCCTGGGGCTCCCGCCAGGAAGCAGGCCTACCAGAGAAGCCGGCCCTCAGCCAGGAAACCCGCGCCCTGCTCCAGGAGCTACCCACCGCTGGCCTCTCGGCCCAGCTCCGAGCCCGCGGCCTCAACAACGTTGTGATTGAAGGGGTCTACCCCCAGACCCCCGGAACCAAGCTGGTAGGTACCGCCAAAACCCTGCGCTTTGTCCCTAACCGTGAGGACCTCTTCAAGAGCCACGGTGGCGGCTACAACGCTCAGAAACGCTGTTTTGACAGTGTCCAAGCCGGGGAAGTCATCGTCATTGAGGCACGGGGAAGCTCCCAGTCAGGCACCCTGGGCGACATCCTAGCCCTGCGGGCCCAGCACCGGGGAGCTGCCGGTGTTGTGACAGACGGCGGTGTACGCGACTACGCAGAAGTCCAAAGGATCGGCCTCCCCGTCTTTAGCCAGGGCCCCCACCCGGCTGTCCTGGGCCGCCGCCACGTCCCCTGGGAATCAGATGTTGCCATAGCCTGCGGAAACACCACCGTCTTACCGGGAGACGTCATCGTAGGTGATGATGACGGGGTTATCGTGATCCCCCTAGATCTGGTCGATGAGGTAGCCGCCGCCGCCCAGGCTAAGGAAGAAGAAGACGCCTGGGTAGCCCAGCGCGTAGCCCAAGGCAACCCCGTGGATGGGCTCTTCCCGCCCACCGGACAGTGGAAGGAAGCCTACCAGGCCTTCGTCCAGTCCCAGCAGGGAAGCGAATAGCCCTGTGAGCCACCAGAGAAGGGCTAGGCTGTCCAAAGCGGAGAGCGCCTACCAATGGATCCGAGAGAAAATAGTCGGCCAAGAGTTCGCCCCGGGCCACAGGCTCACCCTCTCGAGTCTGGCCGCTGAATTAGAGATGTCAGTGGTCCCGGTGCGTGAAGCTATCCGCCGCCTTGAAGCCGAAGGCCTAGCCACCTTCGAGCGGAACGTAGGTGCCCGGGTTGCCATGGTTGACCAGTCCGCCTACACCCACAGTATGCAGGTGCTGGGCCTCTTAGAGGGGCGGGCTACAGCCCACTCAGCACCCCACCTGAGTGCCCAGAAACTCGAACAGGCACGGGAACTGAACACCCAGATGGAGGCCCTCCTTGAAGACTTTGACCCCAAAGCCTTTACCGAACTCAACTACCGCTTCCACCAGATCCTTTGCTCAGCCTGCCCCAACGACAGGCTCCTCGAGCTGGTTGCCATTGAGTGGGACCGCCTCAGCCATCTGAGAGAATCAACCTTCTCTTTTGTACCCGCTAGAGCCCAGGAGTCTGTCAGCGAGCACAATCGCATGCTGAGCCTCATCGAATCCGGGGCGAAGGAACAAGAGATTGAGGCCGTTGCCCGCCAGCACCGTCAAGCGACCCTCTCCAGCTACCTCAAGAGCACCCACTAAAAATTTTTCATTCTTCAGATTCAACACCACCAAGGAGTTAGCCCGTGAGCACACCCAACACCACCCTCCCCGCAGGTCTACCCGACCGAATCCAGCACTACATCAACGGTCAGTTCGTTGACTCCCTAGACGGCGAAACCTTCGACGTACTCAACCCCGTGACCAACCAGCCCTATATCCAGGCCGCCAGCGGTAAGAAAGAGGACATCGAGGCCGCCGTAGCTGCCGCCCGCCAAGCCTTCACCAGCGGCCCCTGGCCCACCATGCTGCCACGCGAGCGCGCCCGGGTGCTCATGAAAATCGCTGACATTGTGGAATCCCGTGAAGAAACCCTAGCCCAGATGGAGTCCTTCGACTCCGGCCTACCCATCACCCAGGCCAAGGGCCAGGCTCGCCGTGCCGCCGAGAACTTCCGTTTCTTCGCCGACCTGATCGTGGCCCAAACCGACGACTCCTTCAAAGTGCCGGGCCGCCAGATCAACTACGTCAACCGCAAGCCCATCGGGGTCGCCGGCCTGATCACCCCCTGGAACACCCCCTTCATGCTGGAATCCTGGAAGCTAGCCCCCGCCCTGGCCACCGGTAACTGCGTGGTCCTCAAACCCGCCGAATTTACCCCCCTCTCAGCCTCCCTCTGGGCAGGAATCTTTGAGGAAGCCGGCCTGCCGGCAGGTGTCTTCAACCTGGTCAACGGCTTCGGTGAAAGCGCCGGAGACGCCCTGGTTAAACACCCGGACGTTCCCCTGATCTCATTCACCGGCGAATCCAAGACCGGCCAGATCATCTTCGCCAATGCCGCCCCCTACCTCAAGGGCCTGTCTATGGAGCTGGGCGGTAAGTCACCGGCCGTTGTCTTTGAGGACGCTGACCTAGAGACCGCCATTAACGCCACCATCTTCGGGGTTTTCTCCCTCAACGGCGAGCGCTGCACCGCAGGCTCCCGCATCCTGGTCCAGCGCAGTATCTACCATGAGTTCGTGGAACGCTACGCCGCCCAGGCCAAGCGCGTCAAAGTAGGCCTACCCTCAGATCCGGCCACCGAAGTCGGCGCCCTGGTCCACCCCGAACACTACGAGAAGGTCATGTCCTACATCGAGATTGGCAAGAGTGAAGGCCGCCTGGTCGCCGGTGGCTCCCGCCCCGAAGGGTTTGATCAAGGCAACTTTGTGGAGCCTACCGTCTTTGCCGACGTAGCCCCCGATGCCCGCATCTTCCAAGAAGAAATCTTCGGCCCCGTCGTTGCCATCACCCCCTTCGACACTGATGAAGAAGCCCTAGAGCTGGCTAACAACACCAAGTACGGCCTGGCCGCCTACATCTGGACCTCCAACCTACAGCGGGCCCACAACTTCTCCCAGGCAGTAGAGGCAGGCATGGTCTGGCTCAACTCCAACAACGTCCGCGACCTACGCACCCCCTTCGGCGGTGTTAAGGCCTCCGGCCTGGGCCATGAGGGTGGCTACCGCTCCATCGACTTCTACACCGACCAGCAGGCCGTACACATCAACCTGGGCGAGGTCCACAACCCCGTCTTCGGTAAAGCCAACTAAGCCAGTTAGCACCGGTGCCCGGTAGCCTGGCGAGGATGCCAAGCCACCGGGCCTAAGAAAAGAAAGCATAACCATGTCACCCAATTTTGTTGATTACCCCGTTATTACACCCGATGAGAACGCCCCCGATATCGTCCGCTGCGCCTCCATGGAGCTGGTGGTCACCGACCTGGAACGCTCCCGCGACTTCTACGTCGATGTCCTGGGCCTTGTCGTCACCGAAGAGGACGAGAACACCATCTACCTGCGCTCTCTAGAAGAGTTCATCCACCACAACCTGATCCTGCGCAAGGGAGAAACCCCGGCTGTTGCCGCTTTCTCCTACCGGGTCCGCACCCCAGAGGACCTGGATAAGGCCGAAAAGTTCTATGAATCCCGCGGCTGTGAGGTCCGCAGGAAGAAAGAAGGCTTCGTCAAAGGCCTGGGCGATTCCGTACGCGTCCTTGACCCCCTGGGCTTCCCCTACGAGTTCTTCTACGATGTTGAACACGTCGAGCGTCTGGCCTGGCGTTACGAACTGCACACCCCCGGTGCCCTCGTCCGCCTGGACCACTTCAACCAGGTCACCCCGGATGTGCCCCGGGCTATCTCCTACATGGAAGATCTAGGTTTCCGCGTCACCGAAGACATTCAGGACCAGGCCGGCACTGCCTACGCCGCCTGGATGCGCCGCAAACCCACCGTGCACGATACCGCCATGACCGGCGGTGACGGCCCCCGCATGCACCATGTGGCCTTCGCAACCCACGAGAAGCACAACATTATCGCTATCTGCGATAAGCTCGGTGCCCTACGCCTGTCCGATCACATTGAGCGCGGCCCCGGCCGCCACGGTGTCTCCAACGCCTACTACCTCTACCTACGCGACCCGGACGGTCACCGCGTTGAGATTTACACCCAGGACTACTACACCGGTGACCCCGACAACCCCCGCGTGACCTGGGACGTCCACGATAACCAGCGCCGTGACTGGTGGGGCACCCCGGTCGTGCCCTCCTGGTACACCGATGCCTCCCGCGTCCTCGACTTGGACGGCAACCTGGTGCCCCTGGTAGAGCGCACCGATGATTCTGAACTGGAACAAACCATCGGCGCAGACGGCTTCTCTTACACCCGCTCAGATGAGGGTGAGGAATCCATGCCTGACTGGAAGAAGGGTGAATACAAGCTGGGCCACCAGCTCTAAAGACCGAAAATACAATAAGTTCGGTGCTTGAGGGATATGCTCTAGCCAACTAAGCCTCTTGGGACTCGCGCGGAGCGCTCGTCCCAATTCACGCCAGACCCAGCCAGTTGGCGGTGAGCATATACCTCAAGCACCTCTCGCAGTATTGAAAGCTAGCTATGCTCACTGAAGAACAACTCACACAGATTGCCGATGACCTGGCCCAGGCCGAAAAGAACCGCACCATGATCCCGCGCCTGACCGCCAGCTACCCCGAGATGACCGTGGAAGATTCCTACGCGGTGCAACAGATGTGGCGCGCTCGCGGTGAAGCCGCCGGTCGTAGGCTGGTGGGCCGCAAAATTGGGTTGACCTCCAAGGTCATGCAGGAGGCCACCGGCATTACCGAACCGGACTACGGTGTTATCTTCGCCGACCAGGTTTATGAGAATGGGTCGGTTATTGAGCACGCCCAGTATTCCAATGTGCGGATTGAGGTGGAGCTGGCCTTCGTCCTCAAAGAAGACCTGGCCGGCCCCCACGCCACCATCTTTGACGTTCTGCGTGCCACCGAGTACGTGGTTCCTGCCCTAGAGATCTTGAGCTCTCGCATTGAGATGGAGGGCCGCACCATTGTAGATACCATCAGTGATAACGCGGCCCTGGGTGCCATGGTCTACGGAGGCAACCCGGTAGACCCGGCCTCCGTCGATTTGCGCTGGATTTCGGCTTTGCTCTACCGCAACGAGCAGATTGAGGACACCGGGGTAGCAGCCGCCGTACTCAACCACCCGGCCAATGGGGTTGCCTGGTTAGCCAATAAGCTGGCCGCCCACGGGGACAGTTTGAAGGCCGGTGAGATAATTCTGGCAGGCTCCTTCACCAAGCCCATGTGGGTGCACCCCGGCGATACCGTGCACGCCGACTACGGGGATTTGGGGGCAATCACATGTCGCTTCATCTAAACCCGCCTTTTGCTCAGACCCTGCGGGACTTGGGCCGCCCAGCGGTCGGCATGTGGGTCTGTTCCGGGTCGCCGGTGGCCGCCGAGATTTGCGCCGGTTCGGGCATGGACTGGCTCCTGGTGGACGCCGAACACGGGGTTGTGAGCCTAGAGACCGTCCAAGAGCTTTTGCAGGTGGCGGCGGCCTACCCGGTGCAGAGTGTGGTGCGCCTGCCCTCCCTGGACGTGGTTGCTATCAAGCAGTTCTTGGACGCTGGTGCCCAAAACCTGCTGATCCCTATGGTCGATGATGCGGCTGCCGCTGAACTGGCGGTGGCCGCCACCCGCTACCCGCCTGCCGGTGTGCGCGGGGTGGGTTCTGCCCTGTCCCGGTCGGCCCGCTGGGGTGGGGTAGCTGGCTACCTGACCGAGGCTGAGAAGTACATTTCGCTTTGTGTGCAGATTGAGTCTGCTACCGCTGTTGAGAACGCGGCAGAGATTTGTGCGGTGGAGGGCCTAGCCGGGGTCTTTGTGGGGCCTTCTGATTTGGCGGCCTCTATGGGGCTGTTGGGCCAGCAGAATCACCCGGACGTGGTGGCTGCGGTGAAGCGGGTAATCGGGACGGCTCGGGCGGCCGGCCTGCCTGTGGGCGTGAACGCTTTTGACCCGCAGATAGCGCAGGACTACCTGGATGCTGGTGCTGACTTTATTCTGGTAGCAGCCGACGTGCAGTTACTTGCCCTGGAGTCTAAGAAGCTGGCGGCTCGCTTCATCAGCGGTTATTCTGCTGATTCTCAGCCTGCCGGGGGCGGCACGGACGTGGGCTACTAGCCCCACCCTCATCGAGATGCGCGGGTTTCCTTCTAGATGTGCGAGGAACCCGCTCGCTTGGAAGGAAACCACGCACCTCCCAGCCCAAGGCACACTGGGTATTTCAGGTATACCCGAAATTAACCGTCAAAACAGTTGCAATTTCGGGTATAGTCGAAATATGGCTGAACTGTTTGCACGTGACCGATACCTTGAATTCCTGACAAACATTGACGACCCCGCCCTCGTCCGCATCATCACGGGAGTACGTCGCTGCGGTAAATCAGCCCTCCTCAGTATGTACCGAAGCTACCTCATCGCCCAAGGTGTAGGCCCCTCACAAATCCTCACCATCAACTTTGAGGATATGGCCTACGATCACCTGCGTAATGCTCAGTCCTTTCACGACCACGTCCTGGACGCCATCAATAACAGCGAGATCCGCTACCTCCATATTGACGAGGTCCAAGAACTCAGTGACTGGGCCCGGGTCATTAACTCACTGCGAACCCGGGAGAACCTAGAAATATGCGTTACCGGCTCGAACGCCTCCCTGTTCGTCTCAGAATCAATGACCTACCTCGCGGGCCGCTACATTGAAATCCCCATGTACCCGCTGTCGCTTGCAGAGTTCACTCGCTTCCGCCAAAAAATTGGGGTGACCTACACGGGGGTTGAGCAGGCCTACCAGCAGTGGCTTCGCTGGGGCGCTTTTCCCGCTTCGGCAATAACGCACGATGAGGAAACCGTCAGGCAGCTCAACAGCGGCCTTTTTGACTCAATCTTTACGCGCGATATTGCCTTGCGGGGGCAGATTAGGGATACAGAGACTTTTCTGCGTGTTGCCCGTTTTGTCTTCGAGAACGCAGGTTCTGAGCTCTCAACTCTCTCTATTGTGAAACAGCTCAGGGCCCAGGGGCGCGGTGCGTCGTCAGAGCTGGTGGACCGCTACCTGCAACTCATGGTGGATGCACACCTGCTGTACCGGTGCCGCCGGTATGACACCCAGGGTAAGCAATGGTTGCGGACTAGCGGGAAGATGTATTTCGTGGACCCTGGCCTGCGTAATTCTCTTCTGGGGTCACGCGACTTTAACCGGGGCCGGGACCTAGAGAATATGGTGTTTTTGGAGTTGAAGCGGCGCGGCTTTGAGGTGATGACTGGCCAGGTGCCCGGTGGCGAGATTGATTTTGTGGCGCGCCGTGATGGGCACGCTCTCTACCTTCAGGTGGCTCTTTCTACCGATTCTGAACAGACTTTAGCCCGTGAGCTGGCTCCTTTTGATCGCCTTCCGGCGGGGGCTCATTGTCTTTTGCTGACAGGCGATAGATTCGCCCCAGCAACGGGTGAGGTGAAGTGGCGGGACGTGTTTGATGTGCTAGCGGGTGCTCCCCTGTAGCGGGCAACCCCTCATCGAGATGCGCGGTTTCCTTCCAGATGTGCGAGGAACCCGCGCATCTGGAAGGAAACCACGCACGTCCCAGCCCAGGTGGCCTTACTTCCCCTTAAAAACCGGCTTGCGTTTCTCGGTGAAGGCGGCGAAGCCTTCGGCGTAGTCGGTGGAGGCACACAAGTCGCCTTGGGCGCGGTTCTCGGTTTGAATTAAGTATTGACTTTGTTTTTTGAATAGTTAGTGATTGAAAATCACAGTAGTACAAAAACAATCTCTTTCGAAGAAGGTGCAATGATGTATTAGACGATAAATATTTTCTTATTTCACTGAGGGTTATTCAAATGTAAGATTGAAAGGTAATTGCAGTGAAGCTAGCTACTAAAATTAACCCTCTTTCTTGGCTCAGTACTGCTTGCTTGGTTTGTATAACTTTCTTTTCATACCTACTAGCGGAAATCCTAGTTACTGATAGAGAATTTGTTCAGGCTGTTGTTGCCCCACAATCTCCTGGGTACTATCCTGGGGTCCCTACTGGAATCGGTTGCATGGGATATACAGAGCGTGTGCATAAGAGTGGTGGAATGGCTTCTGTGCATTCAGGCGTTAAAGGTTGTGGCCAAAGCGTTGAGTTTATGGCTGCTGGTGCAGAGATTATGAAAAAGGGTTGGGGGTATGGCACCGGAGGTCATTCCATGCTAAGGAGGGTAAGAATATAAGAAAAATTGATGTTAATTCAAAGCGGGTTTGTGGGTCTTCTTCTATGCAGACTTATAGGGGCAATAGGTATCATAGGGTTGTATATCAAGGAAAAACATATATTCAGCGCACATCAAGTGATATTGAAACAAGGTTTGACTGCAATGCGTAAGTTTTTCGGGTTTCTGACGGTGCTACCCCTCTTGACTCTGTCCTCTTGCGGCGGCGGGTTTAGCGACTACCATGAGGCCCCTCTGGTGGCAGAGGAAGAGTTCCAAGAAGACATACCAGAGTTAAGCGTGAACGGTGAACCTCTTGTGCCTTTCTACTACGAATGGCACTCAGCGAGCCTGAGCGAAACAAAAGAGCTCGTGCAGGATAAGCAACTCATTCCTGTTCTTGGTTCTGCCGGTGAGTCCAACACTGTGAGAATCACCTTTGATGCTGAACCCGTGTTCGCTGAGATTAATATCTTTCGAGGGAAGGCTGAGGACGTTAACCTCGATGGGGATCCTGACCAGCTCGTTGAGGTAACCCCGGAAATGCTAGAGGCCTCTGCTGAAGGCTACTTACTGGAACACAAGCTGGCAGAGCCCGGGCCGCAGGTAGTCACCATGACCTACCAGTTCCACACGCCGCCCGGTTACGAGCAAGAGGGCATGACCAATATCGTCGCCTGGATTGTTGAGATCTCCTAGAGCCACCTTTCTCACCGGCAGGTGCCGGAGCAGGTGCTTGCCACCCTCATCGAGATGCGCGGTTTCCTTCTAGATGTGCGAGGAACCCGCGCATCTGGAAGGAAACCACGCATGTCCTAGCCTGGGTCGCCTTACTTCCCCTTAAAAACCGGCTTGCGTTTCTCGGTGAAGGCGGCGAAGCCTTCGGCGTAGTCGGTGGAGGCGCACAAGTCGCCTTGGGCGCGGTTCTCGGCTTCCACGGACTCCCAGAGGCCCACCCGCGCGTCGCGCACCTGCGCCACCAACTGCTTAGAGGCCAGGAAAGCCCCCGTAGCACCGGCGGCTACCTGTGCCACCTTGGCGCGGGTAAAGTCCAGCAACTCATCGGCGGGCACCACCCGGCTAAAGAGCCCAGCGGCCACAGCCTCAGCACCGGACATTAAATCGGCGGTATAAATCAGATCCAGGGCCCGGTGAGCACCCAGACGTTCCACAAAGAGAGCATGGCCGCCAGAGTCCAAGGTGGCCCCCAGCTTGGCGAAAGGCGAGCCAATCTTGGCAGTATCAGCCACATAGACCACGTCCGTAGCAATGGCCAGGCCCAGGCCAACACCCAGGCAGGGGCCTTGAACCGCCGCGAAAGTGGGGGCGGGGAAGGCACTCATCTTCTTCAAGAGCGGGCTAACCTTACCGGCCAGGTAGTCGTAGGCATCATCCTCGGCAGGAACCAACCCGGCAATGTCCCTCCCGGCGCAAAAGCCGCGCCCCTCCCCGCGTAAGAGCAGGGCGCGCACACCGGCTGTAGCGGCCTCATCGTAGGCAGTCGACAGGTCAGCTAGGGCCGCCTCGTTCAGGGCGTTCATCTTAGCCGGGGCCTTCAAAACCACCTCTGCAATACCGCCCTCTACAGTCAGCTCAATCATGCTCATGGTTACCCCTCCTAGGCGTCAAAGTCCACGCTGACAGCATCGGAGCAGGGGCGGGACTGGCAGGTGAGAATATAGCCGGCATCTACCTCGTCCTTTTCCAGGGCGTAGTTTTCGTCCATATCCACCTGGCCGCTTATGACCTTAGCCCGACAGGTGCCGCAGACACCGCCGGCGCAGGCGAAGGGAACATCCGGGCGTACCCGCAAGGCTGCGTTCAAAAGGGTCTCATGGGCTGAAACAGGGGACTCCACAGAAGCTGAGGTTCCATCCAGAGTGAAAGAAATGGAGTAGTTTTTACCGTCCGGGTCTGTTTCCACGGAACGGCCCTGCTGGCCAGCAGGTTTCTCTGGCTTACCGGTGGTGAACAGCTCAAAACGTACCTTGTCCTGATCCACTCCACGCTCGGCCAGGGTGTCCCGGCAGAGCTGGACCAGTTCGAAAGGCCCGCAGAGGAACCATTCATCGGCCCTGTCTACCTGGATGACGTGATCGAGTAGGGCCTGGAGCTTCTCATCATCAATACGGCCGCTCATGAGCGGGTTGATGCGCTGTTCGCGGGAGAGCACATGGTGAACCGCGAAGCGGGTGGGGTAGCGGTCTTTGAGGTCCCCGATTTCTTCGGCAAACATGACATCCAGGGCGGACTTGTTGGCGTAAACCAGGTCAAAGGTGCTGGCTTGGCTGGCCGAAAGTACAGCCCGGGCGATAGCCATGATGGGGGTGATGCCGGAGCCAGCGGCAAAGGCTACCAGGTGTTGCCCCCCGTTGGCATCCGCCTCCTGAGCTATGTGCTGGGGGTCGTTAAGGCTGGTGACGGTGCTCTGAGAAACAAAGGCCCCCTGGGGGTTCATGACGTCGATGATCTGCCCTGGGGTGAGGGTGTCATTGGCCCAGTTAGAAAAAAGACCGCCGAAGTCCCTTTTGATGGCGACCTTAATTTCACCGGGGGTAGGCTCGGCGCAGATGGAGTAGGAGCGGCGAACCTCTTGCCCATCAATCTGTGCGCGCAGGGCTACATATTGGCCGGGTAGGTAGTTGTAGTCTTCTACCAGGTCATCGGGCACGGAGAAGGTCACTTCAACGGAGTCCTTGGTGAGTTTGCGTACCCCGGCAACGGTCAAGCTGTTAAAGCTGGCTCGGCGGCGGGTGGGTGTCTCGGTCATAGCGGGTGCAGTCCTTAGTGAATCTTGAAGTAGTCAAAGGGCTCGCAGCAGGCGGTGCACTGGTAGAGAGCCTTACAGGAAGTGGAGCCAAAGCGGGTGAGTTCTTTGGTAGCTAGGGAGTGGCAGCGGGGGCACTTGACCGCCAGCCCCAGGGTCACCGGCCCCGCGGCGGCTTGCCCGCTGGGTGGGGCAATACCGTACTCTGCCAGGCGGTCTTTACCTGCCTGACTCATCCAGTCGGTGCTCCAGGCCGGGGAGAGTACCAGCTCCACCTGCGGTATCTGCTGGCCGTGATCTGTGAAGACCTGGCGGATGCTGGCGGTAATACTTTCCATGGCCGGGCACCCGGAGTAGGTGGGAGTGATGACGACTATTGGCTGGCCGTCCTTGCCGTAGCGGGCCGCTCGTAGGATGCCCAGGTCGGCTATGGAGAGTACCGGGATTTCGGGGTCAGCTACCTTGGCGGCTAGCTCCCATAGGGTAGCGTCAGAGCCGGCGGGCGCCGGGACGGCACTTTCGGCCTCCCGGGGCGGGGCTGCGTAGCCGGAGTCCTGGTCAAAGCCGAAGCTGAAGTCAATTCCGGCGCTAGCGGCTTGGCTAGCGTTTGTCATCGGGGCACCTCCTTGTGCGTGTGGTCAGCTAGCGGGGGCGGTAGGGCCGGGAGCACCGGGGTGCTCCCGGTTTTTACCAGGTGGCGCCGGGGTGGGCGCGGGCCAGTACCTGCATCTCTGCCAGGATGTGCCCGCGGTGTTCGCTCATGACTCCGGAGCGGTCGCCGCCGCGAGCCTGATCAAGGTTGGGCACCTCTAGCTGAGCTTCACCGATGATGGTGTGCAGGCGCTCTTGGAACCTTTGGCGCAGGCTTGAGGGGGCCACCGCGATACCCGCTAGTTGGTCTACCGGGTCAAAGTCGTAGAAGAGCTCATCAATGTAGGGCCACATGTAGTAGAGGCCCTCCTGCATACGGCGGTTTGACTCCTGGGTGCCCATGCCCAGTCGCAGGGTCCAGGCGGTGGCGTGGTCCTGGTGATAGGCCACTTCTTTCAGGGCCTTGGCGGCAATGGCGGCCAGGGTGGGGTCCTGGGAGTTGACCAGCTGGGAGTAGAGCTCGTGCTGGTAGTAGGAGAAGATGAGCTGGCGGGCGATAGTCTGCCCAAAGTCCCCGTTTTCCTGCTCGGTCAGGCGGGCCGAACGGAATTCTTCTTCGTCGCGGAAGTAGGCCAGGTCGTCTTCGGTCTTGCCCCAGGCTGTTCCTGCGTAGGTCAGGAAGAAGCGGGCGTGCCCAATCAGGTCCAGGGCGATGTTGCCCAGGGCGATATCTTCTTCTAGTTCTGGTGCCCGTGAGATCCAGTGGGAGAGGCGCTGGCCTAGCATGAGGGCGTCGTCGCCCAGGGCTAGGGCGTAGCGGGCTACTGCATCACTGGCCTGCACTCCGGAGGCGGTGATGTCCTCAGCCAGGATTGATTCTCCTTGGCTGTGGTGGGTTGCTGAGTCTGAGGAGGCCATGCTCATAGGTGCTTAACCCCCTCGCTGGTGGTGTAGTAGGTGGCGTGGCGGTAGCTCTTACCCTGGGCCGACTCAAAGAAGCCGCCCTTGGAGTCGGGGTCTGAGGCCAGGATTGCTTGGGCAGGGACCACCCAGATGCTGGTGCCTTCGTTGCGGCGGGTGTAGAGATCACGGGCGTTACGCAGGGCCATGGTGGCATCGGGTGCGTGCAGGGAGCCTGCGTGAACGTGGGAGAGGCCGCGTGATGAACGGACGAAGACTTCCCAAAGGGGCCATTCGTTGGAGTCGGGTAGGTGTGTGATGTTCTCGGTCATCTTTATGCTCCCAGGAGTTCTGCGTGTTGCTCTGCTGTTTTGCGTGCGTAGGCGGCGGCTGCTTCGCGTACCCAGGCGCCCTCCTCGTGGGCGGCGCGGCGGCGTTGCATACGCTGGACGTTGCAGGGGCCTGCCCCGGAGATTACGGAGTGGAATTCATCCCAGTCCAGGGGGCCGTGGTCGTAGTGGCCGCGCTCTTCGTTCCATTTGAGGTCCGGGTCGGGCAGGGTCAGGCCCAGAGCCTCGGCCTGGGGGACCAGCATGTCAATGAAGCGCTGGCGTAGCTCGTCGTTGGAGAAGCGTTTGATGTTCCAGGCCATGGACTGCTGGGAGTTGGGGGAGTCGGCATCCGGAGGGCCGAACATTTGTAGGGCGGGACCGTAGAAGCGGTTGACGGCGTCCTGGGCCATTTTCTTTTGGGCTTCTGTGCCGTGGGAGAGGGCGTAGAGAATTTCCCAGCCCTGGCGCTGGTGGAAGGATTCTTCCTTGCAGATGCGGACCATAGCTCGCCCGTAGGGGCCGTAGGAGGCGCGGCAGAGGGGGACCTGGTTGCAGATGGCGGCTCCATCGACGAGCCAGCCGATAGCGCCCATGTCAGCCCAGGTACGGGCGGGGTAGTTGAAGATGGAGGAGTATTTGGCTCGGCCCTCAAGCAGTTGTTCGTTGAGGATGTGGCGGGGGGTGCCGAGGGTTTCAGCGGCGGAGTAGAGGTAGAGCCCGTGTCCGGCCTCATCCTGCACCTTGGCCATGAGGATAGCCTTGCGTTTGAGGGAGGGGGCGCGGGTGATCCAGTTGGCTTCGGGCTGCATGCCGATGATTTCGGAGTGGGCGTGCTGGGAGACCTGGCGGGTGAGGGTCTTGCGGTACTTTTCGGGCATCCAGTCGCGGGGTTCGACGCGGGAGTCCTCTGCGATGAGCTGGTCAAAGTAGGCCTGCTCGGTGCTGGTGTCCCCTGGTGCGGGTTGGTCTACTGCTGTGAGGTGAGGGTTAGTTGTCTCTGTGGTCATGGGCTGGCTCCTTGCGGGGTGTGGGGGAGGGGCTTCCCCCAGTCAAAAATAATTACTGACCGTTCGTTCAGAATATAGTGTTTCGTGGGTCACGGTCAAGAAACCGGGTGGCGTGCCGGGCCAGCTGATGGGTTTTCTCTCTGGGGGTGTGAACTGACGCTGTCTTGCTCAGAGAGAGGTGGGTAGAGTGGGCAGTGGCGAAAAGTATTTATCGGGGCTAGAGACAGGCCCCCGCTGGCGGCAGTGTGGCCGACCTGGCGGCTGGGTCTTGGGCCCAATCATTGAGAGGAAAGATCATGGTGGACGTAGCAGATCAGAGCCTTCTGGTGCAGCAGTGCGGGAGCCTGGGGGTGATTACCCTCAATAGGCCCCGTGCCGTTAATGCCTTGAACTACCAGATGATGCAGGGCCTGAATGCGGCCTTGGATCGGTTTGAGGCTGATCCGGGCGTGTGTGCCGTGCTGGTGCGCGGAGCTGGTGAGCGTGGCCTGTGCGCCGGGGGAGATATCGTAGCTCTCTACCGGGCCATGAAGGATGCCCCGCAGGAGGGTGTGGAGTTCTTTCGCTACGAGTACGCTCTCAACCTGCGACTTTCCCGCTACCCTAAGCCCTATATTGCCCTGATGGACGGTTTGGTGCTGGGCGGGGGCCTGGGAGTTTCTGCCCACGGTTCTCACCGTTTAGTGACTGAGCGGACCCGCGCCGGTATGCCCGAAACGGTGATTGGTTTTAGCCCGGATGTAGGTGTTCTTAATATTCTGGCCCGGGCACCTCAGCATCTGGGGGTGCTGATGGCGCTGACTGGTTTGCATGTGGGCGGGGCCGATGCCCTAGCAGTGGGCTTGGCTGACTTTTTTATTCCCTCAGCCAGGGTTGATGACCTGGTGGGAGCGCTATCTGGGGTGGCTGACAGTTCTGAGGTTGACGGTGTGCTGGCCGGGATGCAGGCTGACGCTGGCGCTTCCCCGCTGGCTGCCCAGGCCGCCTGGGTGCAGCAGGCCTTTGCCGCTGATTCGGTAGAGCAGATCAGGGAGAGCGTGCGGCAGGTGGTTGCGGCTGGGGGAGAGAGCGCTGAGTTTGCTACAAGAGTTCTGGGGGCTATGGAGCAGAATAGCCCCACGGGCATGAAGGTGGCTTTGGAGGCGGTACGCCGTGCCGCCACCCAGAGCTTGGCTCAGACCCTCAATCAGGATTTTGTGACCACCTGTAGGGCTATGGAAGGGCACGATTTGAGTGAGGGGATTCGCGCCCAGGTCATTGATAAGGACCGGAACCCGGCCTGGTCCCCCGCTCGCCTTGAAGAGGTGGGCGGGGGCACGGTCCTGGCCTTCTTTGAGCCAACCGATGCGGGGGAGCTGGGGCTGGTTTAGGAGAGGAGAGGAGAGGGGGTGCGGTCACCTAAACCCTCGGGGGCAGGTGGGGGCTATTCTCCTACGCTCTGTGTCTGTAGAGGGCTTTGCGGTGCCGGATAACAAGACCCCCTAGAGTGTTGCACATCTCACTAAAATGTGAAACAGTGGGTCTAAACAATAACTGACCGAATGGTCACTAAATTCTTGTGGAGGTTATGTGGCCCCCCAGCACCCCATGCTCAAGCAGGACCAGGCCAGTCACTGGATGGGCATCCGCCTGCTCACCGTTGAGCCAGGCCATGCCATCATCGAAATGGACATCCGAGACGAAATGGTCAACGGCTTCGGCATGGTGCACGGGGGCATGACTTTCGCGTTCGCAGATACCGCCTTTGCCCTGGCCTGCAACAGCAGTGACCCAGAGGAACTAGCCCAAAGCATCACGGTCGGAACAGGCGTGGACATCAACTACCTTGCACCGGCCTACCGAGGGCAAACCCTGCAAGCAGAAGCCACACTCACCCACCGCACCGGGCGAACCTGCCTGGTCGATGTCACCGTCACCTGCAAGCAGAAGCTCATCGCTGAGTTTCGCGGGCGCGGGCGGTCAATCACCCCTCCAGCTCCCACCACGGAAGGACACCCAGCATGAGCACCACCCCGCACTCTACCTGTAGCGTAGAGAACCCCTACAGCCCCGCACCCCGCGCCACAGACCCAGCCCAGCCCGACCCCGAAGAGCTGGCCAGCCGGGACCAGATCGAAGCCCTACAGTTTGAGCGCCTGCGCTGGACCCTGCACTACGCCTACGAGAACGTCCCCGCCTACAAGGAACTCTACGACTCCCACGGCGTTCACCCCGGCGACTTTAAAGAACTCGACGACCTCAAACTCTTCCCCTACACCGACAAAGAGTTCCTCCGCAAGGCCTACCCCTTCAAAGCCTTCGCGGTGCCCATGAGTGATGTCCGCCGCATCCACGCCTCCTCGGGTACTACCGGCCAGCCCACCGTGGTTGGCTACACCGAAAACGACATTGCCACCTGGAGCTCCCTGGTGGCCCGCTGCTTCCGTTTCTCCGGCATTAAACCCGGCTACAAGGTGCACAACGCCTACGGTTACGGCCTCTTCACTGGTGGGCTGGGTGCCCACTACGGGGCCGAACGCCTGGGTGCTGCCGTTATCCCCATGTCCGGTGGCCAGACCGAGAAGCAGGTTCAGCTCATCCGAGATTTTGAACCCGATGCCATCCTTTCAACTCCGACCTATCTGCTGACCATTGCAGATGCCTTCCGTAAACAGGGGATTGACCCGCAAGAAACTTCCCTCAAAACCGCTGTGCTTGGTGCCGAGCCCTGGACTGCGGAAATGCGCTACGAGATTGAAAAGACCTTCGGAACCCTCAAAGCCTGCGACATTTACGGGCTATCTGAGGTCATGGGCCCCGGTGTGGCCGGGGAGTCCTTTGAAACCCAAGACGGCTCCCACATCTGGGAGGACCATTTCCGCCCCGAAATCATCGACCCCTTTGATGACACTGTGCTGGATATGGGCCGCCCCGGTGAGCTGGTCTTTACCTCCCTGACTAAAGAGGCCCTGCCCATTATCCGCTACCGCACCCACGACCTAACCCGCCTCCTGCCCGGTAGCGCCCGCCCCGGCCACCGCCGCCTGGGGCGCATCACCGGTCGTAGCGATGACATGATTATCTTGCGCGGGGTTAACCTCTTCCCCTCCCAGGTGGAAGAGCTCGCCCTGCAGCAGCCTGAGCTCTCGCCCCACTTTGCCCTGGAACTGACCCGCCCGGGCCGTATGGACGAGATGACTGTGCGCATTGAACGCCGCGAAGAGGTCACGCTCGAAGCCGCCCAGGAGGCCGGCAAGCGGCTCCTGCACGATATCAAAACCAAGATTGGTTCCACCTGCCAGATTGAGGTGCTAGACCCGGAGGTTCTGCCCCGCTCGGTAGGTAAGATTCGCCGTATCTACGACTACCGTAACAAGCCCAAGGGCAATGAGTAGGCTGGTCCGCTTAAGTTAGCATGTAGGGAGCCCCCGCTAGATGGGGGCTCCCTACTGCTGATGTGAGAGGACCACCCGTGAGCGCTCAGCCTACCGTCACCACTCAGACCGGTGCCCGTGTCAAACGAGGCCGCCCCGGCTACGACCGCCAAGAGGTACTGCGGGTCTGCGTTGAGGCCTTCAACGAGCACGGCTACGACGCCACCAGCATGGACATGCTGGCTAAACGGCTGGGGCTGACTAAGAGCGCAATCTACCACCATGTCACATCCAAAGAGGAGATCCTGCGCACGGCCCTGGACCGGGCCCTCGATGCCCTCGAAGAGGTTTTTGAAGCCGGTGAGGTGCTAGAAGCTGACCCCAGAGAGCGCCTAGAGTTTGTGGTCCGTCAAACCGTCTTTGTGCTCGCTGAACACCTGCCCTCGGTCACCTTGCTCCTCAGGCTCAAGGGCAACACCCCGGTGCAAGAGGCGGCCCTGGATAAGCGCCGTGCCCTGACCGTGCGCCTTGCCGCCCTGGTCGCGGCGGCCCAGCAGGCGGGGCAGGTGCGGGAAAGCGCGGACGCCCGCACCCTGGCCCGCCTGATTTTCGGCATGATTAACTCCCTGGCGGTCTGGTACGACCCGGATCGCGGAGGGGATGTTGAGACCCTGGCCGACGCCGTAGTCGACATGGCCTTCCGGGGCATTGCGGTTGAACCTTAAGGCCCAAGCTAGAAGGGGAAAGAAAGTAGTCAAACTGAGTATTCATTACCTCACGATCCCAGCTAAGAGCTAGGAGGGGCACCGGTCTTGTGCAACCGGCCCCTCCCGTTTCCCGTCTCTAGTACTGAGAGTTTTTAGTCCTCGCTCATCTCCTGCATAGGCCAGGTTTTAGCGACCAGGGTGAGCACATCGTAGGTGGCGACGACTTCGTCCTTCTGATTGTGCAGAACAGCGTCCCAGGTGACCTCGCCGTAGTCGTCGGTAACGCGCGGAGTAATCTTCTTAGCGGTCAGTGTCACCCGGATAGCGTCATCGTAGGTGACCGGTGTGATAAAGCGCAGATTCTCCAAGCCGTAGTTAGCCAGTACCGGGCCCGGTGCAGGGTCCACAAAAAGGCCTGCCGCCCACGAAACCAGCAGGTAGCCGTGAGCCACCCTGCGCGGGAAGAAGGGGTTAGCGGTAGCTGCCTGCTCATCGGTGTGGGCGTAGAACATATCCCCGGTTTCCTGCGCGAACGCCGTGATATCCTCCAGGGTCACCGTGCGCAGGTCAGAAGCGAACTGATCCCCGATCTCCAGCTCCGCCAGAGACTTGCGGAAGGGGTGGACCCCCTGCCCGGCCTCCACCTGGGCACGAGTCACCGTGCGAGCATCCGCCCCGCTATGCCAGACCCCGGTCAGGGCAGTGAGCTTATTGGGTGAGCCCTGAAGGGCGGTGCGCTGCATGTAATGCTTGATAGCGCGCACACCGCCCAGCTCCTCACCGCCACCGGCCCGGCCCGGCCCACCGTGAACCAGATGAGGCACCGGGGAGCCATGCCCCGTAGAAGTCTTAGCGTCCTCACGGTCTAGAATCAGTACACGCCCGTGGTGGGCGGCAATGCCCAAAGCCAGTTGGCGGGCCACAGCATCGTCGTGGGTGCAGACTGTAGCAACCAGGGAACCAGCGCCCAGGGCTGCCAGCTCCACCGCTTCTGCTACATCCTGGTATTCAAGTACGGAGGTCACCGGCCCAAAAGCCTCTACCGCGTGAACCTCAGGGGTTCGAGCATCAGCAAAGGTCAGCACAGTCACCGGGTAGAAGGAGGGGCCCTCGGGGGCCTGCCCCTGGAAGGCGACCTGACCGCCTGCGGCAACCAGCCGCTCTACCGCTGCGCTGACCTCCGCTTTCTGCTCGGGTGAAGCCAAGGAACCCATGGTCACGCCCTCAGCCTGTGGATCGCCCACTACAACGCGGCCCGAAATTTTAGCGGCAAGAGCCTCTACAACCTCACCGGCACGTCCCTGCGGGACCAGCACCCGGCGGATAGCCGTACACTTCTGACCGGCCTTAGCGGTAATCTCCACCATGACCGACTTGATAAAGGCCTCAAACTCCGGGGTATCAGCGGTAGCGTCCGGGCCCAGAATCGCGGCGTTGAGTGAATCAGTCTCGGCAGTAAAGTGCAGTCCCTTAGTCTGGACGCTGGGGTGGGAACGCAGAGTCTGCGCTGTGGCAGCTGAACCGGTGAAAGCAACATGATCCCGGTAGTCCAGATGATCCAGCAGATCGCGGGCAGAGCCAGAGATGAGTTGTAGGGAGCCTTCCGGTAGCAGGCCGGAATCCAGCATGATGCGCACCGTGGCCTCAGTAACATAGCCGGTGGGGGTGGCTGGTTTAACAATGGTGGGCATCCCGGCAATAAAGGCAGGGGCGAACTTCTCGAGCATCCCCCAGATGGGGAAGTTGAAAGCATTAATTTCTACCGCAACACCGGGCAGGGTGGTGTAGATATGTTCACCGATAAAGGAGCCATCGCGTGAGAGCGGTTCCAGGGCACCATCAATAATGACCTGGGCGTTGGGCAGTTCCCGGCGGCCCTTGGACGAGAAGGTAAAGAGTGTGCCAATACCGCCGTCTACATCGATGTAGTGGTCGCGGGCGGTTGCGCCGGTGGCAAAGGAGAGCGCGTAGAGTTCCTCCTTGTGCTTGCCCAGGTGCAGGGCCAGCTCTTTGATGATCAGGGCGCGTTCATGGAAGGTTAGTGCGCTGAGGTTGGCCTGGCCCACGGTGCGGGCGTAGTCGATGGCCCCGGCGGTGTCGATGCCCTCGGTGGAAACCCGGTAGATGACCTCACCGGTGACGGCCTTGAGGACGTCCTGGGCCTTGGAGGGGTTTTGGGGCACCCACCAGTTACCCTTGATGAAGCTGGGGACTAGAGGGGCAGTGCTCGTCATGGGGGTTCCTTTGCTCGGTCAGGTGGTAACGCTAGGGACAGCCCGGCAAATAAGTGACCGAGCGTTCAGTTATTGCTATAAACTATAGTTCACATCACACTTGAAAGAAAGTGCCCAGCCCGCCGGGCAGAAAGGAAAACAAAAGCATGACTCAGGATGCACGCTCCGCCGACCAGGCGGAACTCTGGAAGATTAGGCTGGGGGAGCTGGATCAAAAACTGGGTGTGGAAGTACTCGAAGAGTCGGCTCAGCGGGTTGTTGCCACTATGCCCATTGAGGGGAACCGTCAGTCGCTGGGGCTACTGCATGGTGGAGCCATGCTTGCCCTGGGCGAGGCCGTGGGCTCCTGGGCAGCCGTTATTCATGCGTCCAGCATGGGCAAGGTCGCTGTAGGTGTAGATGTCAACGCCACCCACCACAAATCCTCCCGGGCCGGTACCGTGCGCGCAGTAGCGCAGGCCATTCACCTGGGGCGCTCGCTGACCACCCACGAAGTTATCATCACCCACCAGGAGAGCGGGGACCGGCTCTGCACCCTGCGAATCACCAACTTCATCAAGGGGTAGTTTCTTTATAAAGTAGCCCGCCCGGGCGGGTCCGGCAAATTTCTGCCGGGTCCGTAAAATGGGTGCCCCGCTGGAAAGATGGATGCCCAGACGCGTCAGCCCCGCCCGGTTCTCCGGAAGCTGACTTGTTGCGGCTTCTCGAAGACCGGGCCTCAGCGTAAGGGCAGGCACCTAGCTGTAGTCGTAGAAGCCCCTACCGCTTTTACGGCCTAGCTCGCCACGGGCCACCATGTCGCGCATGAGTTGCGGGGGTGCGAAACGTTCACCCAGCTGCGATTCCAGGTACTCAGCAATGCCCAGGCGCACATCCAGGCCCACCACATCGGTCAAAGCCAGCGGACCAATGGGGAACTTGTAGCCCAGCACCATAGCGTTATCAATATCCTCAGGGCTTGCTACGCCCTCTTCAACCATGCGGATAGCCTCCAAGGCGATAGCCACACCCAGGCGGGAGGACGCAAACCCTGGGGCGTCATTGACCACCACGGGGGTCTTGCCCAGGCCCTCAACCCAGGTGCGTGCAAGGGTTTTGAGTTCATCGGAGGAATGCTTAGACTGCACTACCTCCACCAGTTGTGAAGCCGGTACGGGGTTGAAAAAGTGCAGGCCAATAAAGTGAGCTGGCCGTTCTAGTGATTCTGCCAGCCCATCAATGGACAGCGATGAAGTATTAGAGGCCAACCATGCGCTTTCATCAAGCTCTTCCTCTACCGCGCGCAGGGCCGAGACTTTCAGGTCCCAGTTTTCGGGTACGGCTTCTACGACGAGTTGGCGGTCAGAAAAATCAGCGTAGCTCAGAGAGAGGCTCAAACGTTCGGTCAGTTCATCCAAATTGCCATCGAAGGTGCCGCGCTCTAGCGACTTAGCCAGGTCACGTTCGACCCTCTCGCGGGCGGCCTGGGCGCTGAGCTCGTCACGCTCCACCACCAGAACCTGCGCCCCAGCCAGCAGGAAGGCGTGGGCGATGCCGGCACCCATGCGCCCGCCGCCCAGCACGCCTACGCGGGCGGGTACTTTAAGTTCGTGAATTTCGGTCATAGGACACCTCTACTTCTTTTTGCGGTCTAAAAAGGCCTGCATGCGGTCAAACTTGGCCTGGGATTCAAACAAGATAGCCTGGGCTAGCTCATCAATGTGCGGGTGGGCCTGCCGGGGGGCGGCAAATACCCGTTTGGTGACGCGAATAGCCAGGGGGTCCTGGGCGGCTATGCGGTCGGCTAGGGCGTGCGCAGCGGGGAGCAGGTCATCCGGTTCGTGCAGCTCTGTGACCAGGTGCAAATCCAGGGCCTCCTGGGCATTGAGGATACGCCCGGCCAGCAGGATCTCCAGGGCCACCGGCTCACCGACCAGCTCTTTGAGCCGCCACAAACCACCTGCGGCGGCAATGATACCCAGGTTGGCTTCTGGCTGACCCATCTTGATGTAGGGGGTTCCCAGCCGGAAATCGGCGGCGTAGGCCAGTTCCGCCCCGCCGCCTAAGGCGTAGCCGTCAAGAGCGGCAATGACCGGCATAGGGAGCTTATGGATGCGGTCAAAAATCTGCGAGTTAACTCCGCGCAGGGCATCGTCCCGGCGGCGTTCACGCAACTGGGCGATATCGGCACCGGAGGCAAAAATGCCCCGTCCCTCTACCTGGCAGCCGGTCAGAATCAGAATCTTGGGGGTGTTTTCCAGATAGGCGCATACTTCGTGGAGCTCAGCGACCATGGTTGCGTCAATAGCGTTACGTACCTGGGGGCGGTTCATGCGCACCAGCAGGCGATCTTGGCTTTCCTCAAGGGTGAGGGCGGTGAAATGTTCAAACACGCTTAGACCCTTTCCAGTAGCAGGGCCGCGCCCTGGCCTACACCGATACACATGGTTGCCAGGCCACGCTGGGCCTCCTCCCGCTCCATGCGACCTAAGAGGGTGATGACGATACGGCAGCCGGAGGATCCCAGCGGGTGGCCCAGGGCGATAGCCCCACCGTCCTTGTTAACGATTTCTTCGTTGAGGCCCAGGCGACGTATGGAGGCAAGGGACTGGCTGGCGAAGGCTTCGTTTAGTTCTACAGCGTCAAGATCGGCTACAGACCAGCCTGCATGTGCCAGCGCCTTCTCGGTAGCGGGGACCGGGCCTAGGCCCATGATTTCGGGGGCAAGGCCGGCGCTGGTACCGGTCACCACGCGGGCGCGCGGGGTCAGCCCGTACTTTTCGAGGGCGGCCTCGGAGGCAACCAAAATTGCAGAAGCACCGTCGTTGAGGGAGGACGAATTACCTGCTGTTACTACTGACCCACCGCTCACTACCGGGCGCAGGGAGGCCAGCACCTCTGTGCTGGTGCCTGGGCGGGGCCCCTCATCGGTGTCAACAAGGGTTTCGCGCCCCTTACGATCCCGGACGGTGACAGGGACAATCTCGTCACGGAAACGACCGTCCTTGATAGCTGCCAGGGCGCGCTCATGGGAACGGAGGGCGAAAGCGTCGCAGTCTTGCCGGCTGATGCCCTCTTGCCGCGCTACTTCCTCGGCGGTTTCGGGCATGGAGTAGGTGAACTTGTCACGGCTGGCAAAGGCCGGGTTGATAAAACGCCAGCCGATAGAGGTATCAAAAACCTGGCCGGGCTTAGCGAAAGCGGTTGCCGGTTTTTCCATGACCCAGGGGGCCCGCGACATAGACTCGGTGCCGCCTGCTATGACCAGGTCAGCTTCCCCTGCCTTAATCATCTGGGCCGCTAGGGTAATGGCGCTCATGCCGGAGGCGCAGAGGCGGTTGACGGTAATCCCGGGGACGGTATCGGGGTAGTCATTCAGTAGCCAGGCCAGGCGGGCAACGTTGCGGTTTTCTTCACCTGCGCCGTTGGCGTTGCCCAGGATGACCTCATCAATAGTGGCGGGGTCTATGCCGGTCTTCTCGACGAGGTCTTTGATGACCAGGGCGGCCAGATCATCGGGCCGGATGGAGGACAGGGCGCCTCCATACCTGCCAACGGGTGTGCGGGAGCCTCCCACGAGATAGGCCTGGGGTGTCTGGGACATTCTTACTCCTTTGTGAGAAGGCATGAGTCATAGAGCCAAATAACTGACCAATCGTTCAATAAATCTTGTCATTTTATGTGACTTAGGTCAAGTCTTGTGGTTGGATGCTGGGCGGTCTTAAAGCCAACCGCCAGCCCTCTGGTCGGGGGCTGGCGGTTACTGTGCTCAAGTGTTACTTAGTGAACCCGGGAGCTTTCATCTGCTGGGTGCAAATCTATCTCCTGGATCCCTCGAGGTACCTTGCTGACGGCAATCAGGGAGACGACCGCTAGCAGGGCGATGTAGAGACCAATAATCCAGGACTGGCCGGTTTGCTTGAGAATCATCTCTGCAATCATGGGGGCAAAGGCACCGCCGAGAATCGCACCGATGGCATAGCCAATGGAGATACCTGAGAAACGGACGGAGGCAGGGAACATCTCAGCATACATAGCGGACTGGGGGCCGTAGGAGGGGCCCAGGGCCAGGGTAAGTACCAGGATGGCCAGGGTGAAGAGGGCAAAGTTGCCGCTATCAATCAGGAACCACATGGGAATAGCCCACAGGGCCATAAGACCATAGCCGATTTGGAAGGTTCGAACGCGGCCCACTGTATCAGACATCCAGCCGCCCACCATGGTGAAGATAAGCCAGCTGAGGCCACCAATGATGGCTGCGGTCATGGCTTGTCCACGGCTCATATCCAGGTTCTTGACGCCGTAGGAGATAAAGAAGGCGATCACCAGGTAGCCTGCGGCATTGTTGGCGATAAAGATTAAGGCGGCCAGGATGACCTCACGCTTGTTGCTCTTGAAGAGCTGTTTCAGGGGTGCTGATTCCTTCTTCTTGAGGGTTTGCATCTCCTTGAAGACGGGGGATTCCTCAACCGAGTGGCGGATGTAGAAGCCAACCAAAATCAAGATGATGGAGGACCAGAAGGGGATGCGCCAACCGAAGCTTAGGAACTGTTCTTCGGTGAGGATGGCGTTGAGGAGCAGGTTGACCAGGGTTGCCAGAATCATGCCCAGGGGCACGCCAATCTGTGGGAAGGAGCCAAAGAAGCCGCGGCGGTGGCGGGGGGCGTGTTCTACAGACATGAGGGCCGCACCGCCCCATTCGCCACCGGCAGAGAAGCCCTGAATAATGCGCAGCAGGACGATGAGTAGGGGAGCGGCTATGCCGATTTGGGCGTAGGTGGGTACGCAGCCTACACCTACGGTTGCTAGCCCCATGAGCAGGAGGGTCAGGACCAGGGCGATGCGGCGGCCGAACTTATCGCCGATATGCCCGGCTACTACTGCCCCCAGGGGGCGGAAGATGAAGCTGATACCTAGGGAGGCCCAGGCGACGATCTGGGCTAGGGTGTTGTCCTCACCTTCGGGTGTGAAGTACTGTTTGGCCAGGATCAGGCCGGCTGCTTGGGCGTAGATGAAGAAGTCATACCACTCAATGGTTGTGCCAATGAGGGTTCCGGCGAGGACCTTTCTTTCTTCTTTATTTATTTTGTGTGCTGTGGCGGGTGAAGACATCTGCGTCTCCTTGTGTGTCATGGTCAAGTCAGGGGCCTTTATGAGGCGGGCATCACAGTGCCTTGCAAGAAATCATATATGAAAACTGGGCTTGGCACACCCGGGGCGCACTATTTTTTTACCATTTGGTCAGTAAATAAGGTCAGGCAGGGTGACGGACTGCCCTCACCCGAAGGTTTGCCTCATAGGGTGGGCTCGCGGTACACAAGGGCCCCGGCCCGCTCCACAAGGAGATAGGCCGGGGCCCTCAAAAAATGATGGCGCCCTACTCGCAAATAACCTGGGGTAGGCCCATGTGCTTGAGCCCCTCAACACCAAACTCGATGCCGTAGCCAGACTGCTTGATACCACCAAAAGGAATACGGGGATCAATAGCGCCGTGCTTATTAATCCAGACGGTACCGGCCTCAATCTTGGACGCAACCTCGCGGGCCCGCTCAATATTAGGAGACCAGACCGAAGCGCCCAGCCCTACATCCAGCTTGTTGGCTTCCTCAATGGCCTCTTCCAGGGTGGAGTAACGAACAATCGGCAGAGCCGGGCCGAACTGCTCCTCAACCACCAGAGGATTATCGCCATCAATATCTGCAACCAAGGTAGTGGGGTAGAAGAAACCCTTGGCGCTCTCGTCGGGATCCCCACCCAGCAGAATACGGGCGCCAGAGTCCTTAGCTTTCTGGACCAGATCAGCAACAATATCGTACTGGGCCTTATTCTGAAGCGGCCCCAGAACATTCTGCTCGTCCAGACCAACACCCATAGGCATCTGCTGGGCAACAGCTAGCAACTCTTGGCAGACCTGATCATAGAGTGAGTCGGGTACGTAGAGACGCTTCAGAGCGGCGCAGGTTTGGCCGGTATTAATAAAGGCTCCCCAGAAGAGACCTTCAGCAATAGCCTTGGGGTCAGCATCATCAAGAACGATACCGGCATCATTACCACCAAGCTCCAGGGTGAGCCGCTTGAGTGTATCTGCTGCCGAGGCAGCAATTTTTCTACCGGTAGCGGTAGACCCGGTGAAAGTAATCTTGTCAAAGCCGGGGTGGGTGCTCATAGCTGCACCGACACCGCGATCAGCGGCAATAATCTGGACCACTCCCTCGGGCAGGACCGTATTGATAATCTCTACCAGGGCCAGCACGCTCAAAGTGGTGTACTCAGAGGGCTTGAGCACAATAGTGTTGCCCATACGCAGGGCTGGGGCAATCTGCCAGATAGAAATCATCAGCGGCCAGTTCCAGGGGCCAATGCCACCTACTACACCGATAGGCCGATAATTGAGGACAGCCCGTGTCTCTTCATCATCTACCAAGACCTCCTCATCCATAGCAAAGGAGGCTGTAGCCCGGGTCCAGGCCACGCAACCACCGACCTCAAAACGGGCGTTAGGTCCGTTCAGGGGCTTGCCTTGCTCCCTGGAAAGGAGCTCAGCCAGCGGCTCAGCGCTTGCCTCAATGGCATCAGCCATCTTCATCAGGTAGTCGCTACGCTCAGCGTGCGAGAGGGCACCCCAGGCTGGCTGGGCCGCCCGGGCTTTCTCGACCAGCTCGTTGAGGACGTCTTCGCCCTGCACCGGTGCAAGACCAATGAGCTCTTCGGTTGCCGGGTCAAAAACCTCTCGGCTGCCACCGGTGGTGACGCGCTCAAGAAGTTCCTGGTAGGTGGTGGGTAGTGACGACACTGTCAGCTCCTTAGTTATGTATGAACAGTTATATCCATGGTGGGATTGGGCTGCAGGGTTGCGTTAGGTGGGGAGCGCACAACCCTTGGCCTGGTGTGCTACGCCTCACTTCCGCTAAAGTGTGAGAAGCCCCCCAGAAAGGTAATCCATGCGCCAGCCCGTTCAGCAGTCTTCCCCCTACCACTTTCGGCACCACGACCCTATGGGCTTTACCCAGTGGGTTGAGCGGGTCCGGGAGACTTTTGGCCCCCTGGAGATCAAAGCACCCAACCCAGGTAGCTTTAGGGCCAGCGCTCGCACTGCCTCCCTGGGGGAAATTATGCTCTTGGACATGCGCACACCGGCCCATTCAGTTAGCAGGGACCCTGAGCCCTCAGAGCAGGTACAGGGCGGCTACTGCAAACTCAGCCTGCAATTAGAGGGACAATCCCAGGTAAGCCAGGACGGCCGTAGGTGCACCCTTAACCCCGGCGACCTTGCTCTCTATATCACCAAGCGTCCTTATCGACTTGATTACACCGGTCCCCAACGTAGCCTGGTCGTACTTTTCCCGCAGAGCTTCGTACACCTCAGCCCTGAATATACCGACCTGATAACGGCCACTCCGGTTTCTGAATCCCAGGGGCTTGGGAAATTCGCGGTTCCGCTTTTTGAGCAGCTAGCGACCAATCTGGAGGAGCTAGGAGGGCCTCACGCCTTAGCCTTGGTACGCTCTGCCCTAGAGATGGTCATTACAGTTATGATTGCTGAGTCTACACAAGCTGGGCGTCAACCGGCGCACACAATATATCACCGAGCAGTAGCCTACATAGAGGAGCACCTGGACGACCCAGATCTAGGCCCCAGCAAAATAGCTGAAGCTCTCTATATTTCTCTACGCCAACTCCACAGCCGTTTTTCAGCCCACCAGCAGACAGTCTCTGCCTTTATTCGTGTCCGCCGTCTGGAAAGAATCCGAGAGGACCTAGCAAACCCGCGCTACAGGGCAGAGTCCGTGCAGGCCATCAGCGCCCGCTACGCCCTCTTTGATCCCTCCTATGTGAGCAAAGCCTTTAAAACTCAGTACGGTCTAAGTCCCTCAGCCTACCGTTCACAGATTCTTGGCTAGCTAGACCGGGTATCAAACGGAGAACCTCAGAGTCAGCTTATGAGCAACTAACGACTTCAAGATGGATAGGGTGGCCGGGTAGCTCGGCAGCTAGGGCTAACCCCACCTCTTGGGTAACCTCAACTACATTGTGGCTTGCACTGATACCCAATCTAACCTTGACTTGGGCAGGCAGGGAGCTGGCTTGCTCAGCGTCGTGCTCTAAAGCTTGGGCCCTTTCGGTATCTTCCGTCAAGAGCGGGGCACGGACCAGGTCTATCAGGTAAGGAGTACGCGGGTATAGCTTATGAGCCCCTGGAACCTGCAGAACTAGCTGCCGCAAGCGGTCAAGGTCAAGCTCCCCAGCGCTCCTGTCGTGAGGTTTACTAGCCCCTTCTTGTTCCTGAGAGGCCGGGGCATCAGCAGGCTCAAGGTAGATTTCCTGGATGGGCGCACTTGGGCTAGTCATTGAGGGATTTTTCATGAAGGTCCTGAATCGTGATATTGATTGCGACAATATTAAGCTTGCTGCACCGTTCCAGTGATTCCTGAATACTAGAGCGCAGGGCTTGGGCCAAATCTGGGATAACCAGACCTATCTGAACAGATGCTGTCACATTGACTTTCACAGGAGCCCCTGGGGTCTCAATGTCACCTTCTAGCCGGCACTGGCCGATGATTACTTCATCAAGTTCATCTGCAACAGCTCTTACAGCTGCCACAACCGCCCCTTCGTCCTGGCGGATGCGTACAGCCTGGTGTGGTGAGGGTAGGGGGATTGAACGGCCTGCCTTGGCTTCTAGAACCAGATTGCTCAGGAGGTTCTCCGCCCAGCTCAAATCCTTCTCTAGCTCTTTAACCTCGTGGTCAAAGTCTTGGCTAGCGAGGGAGTGAAGCTTGTGAAGAGAGGCGACTTTGCGGTCGCACTCCGGGCATGAATCAATATGACGTGTTAGCTGTGGCTTCTGTGAGTCTGTCTCTAAATCATCAACCCAGCTGCTCAGGGCGCTTAGAGGAATACTGCAGTTAGTCATTTTAGTTCTTTCCCTCCATCTCTTCGAGGAGTGTGGCCCGTGCACGTGCGAGTTTGCCCCGGACGCTGGGTGTGCTCATCCCCAGGGACTGAGCAATTTCTTGGTAGCTACAGGCGCCGTATTCACGCATGATCCAGACTCGCTGCTGATCTACCGGTAGTTTCTTGAGGGCCTGGCTGAGCGTATCAATCTCAGAGCGGCTCATTGCAAGGTCCTCAGGACTTGCTGAACCATCACTGAGGTGGTGGTAGTCATCGATATCTGCGTTAGGTTTGCGCTTCCTGAGCAGGTCGATACTTTTGCGACCGGTCAGTTTCATCACCCAGCTTTTAAACTGAGCGGGATCCTGGAGGGTATCAAGCTTTTGCCAGGCCTGTAGAAGAGAATCTTGGAGGGCATCATCCGCATCCGCTGAGTTACCGGTTAGTCGAATAGCATAGGCCCGCATCATGGGTAAATATGGTTGTACCAGCAAGCGGAAAGCCTGCGAGTCACCATCAACAGCTCGCTGCAGAAGTAGGCTTGGCGCTAACTCCGCGAGGTGACGGTTGCTCAGTTCTGTCACTACAGACTCCTGAAAGTATTGACGGGGGAAACCCCCTATGGCTAAGCGCGATGCTCTGGGGGGACAGTGCACCGCGCTTAGAATTTAGAGACAATTTATTTTACCGAACCCGCTGGGTCTCGTCTGCGAAGGTGGACCGCAGTCCACCGGTCACTCGGACCAGTAAGGGAATCTTGTGACCCAAAAGCTGATCTAAGCCCGCAACAACCTGGGCTGCCCTTTTTTCGAGGCTGGCGATGTCAGCACCCTGTCTGACCTCAAGTTTGACCGAGCAGGCTGAGGAGCGCTTGAGTTCCTGGGAGCTGACGGATACCGAGAGGATGTCGGGGTGACTTTCAAAGCCATCGGTGATGGCCTGCTTGATGAACTTATCGGAGATAGTGGTTCGTCCAGCGGTCTGGGTGTCCTGCTGACTGAGCAGGGTCTTTGATTTCTTAGGCTTCTGAGCAATTATTCCCATAATGAGGGCGATTACAACTAAGAGAAGCAAGAGAACAAAAAGCAGAGTCAGTAGGCTTGTCTGACCGTCAACGGTGTTGAAGGCAACCCTATCGAAGGCAGTTCGGGCAGGTTCCTCCAAGGGCTGTACATACTCGGCCCATAGATCTCGAGCTTGGGGCACAAGGGGAAGGCAAAGGCTCACAAGCCCTAGGACAAGTAAGACCAACCCCAGCACAGCTAGAAAGAAACGGTTTAGTTTTCTGGGAGTGTTACCCATTTTATATAGCTCCCTGCTTCTCAATAACTACCTTGGTACCCGGCTGATCCTGCAAGGCTAAGTTGGCTACTGTCTGCTTAACCAGTTCATGCACCTGCTGCTGATCAAGCGGCCTACCAGAGGTCGGCGTTACAGTAACTTTAATCTGACGAGGGCTAACACTGGTTACTACCTGGTCCTGGTCAAGGCCGGTGCGAGCACGCACACTTGCGCTGATGGATGAGGCCAGGGCTTTATTATCAACCACCATAGCGAAGCGCCCTGAACGAGCACTGTGGCGGCTCAGGCGCCCCGGACGGAGGCTGAGGGTAAGCAATACCAGCCCCAGCAGAACTAGAACTACCCCAATGATGACGCCCCAAAGAGGGCTGAGAAGCTCATCGAGCTTAAAGAAGCCTGAAAAGAGATCCTCGCCGGTGATGAGGAGGGGAGGTTGGCCCAGGGCGGAAAGAACAAGTTCTGTACCCAGCCAGGAAAGGCTCAAAATGAGTACAGTGTTGACAATGACTGTGGTCAGCCAGCGGGATGAGTGAGTCTCCTGGCGGGCCAGTAAGCGCTCATAAGGGCCAGCTTCTTGCCGTGAACCGATGAAAGAGGCCTGGTCAACCTGGCCTGAGGTCTGCTGATGCTGTGGTGTAGAGTTTTGTTGCTTCATTGCACCCTTGCCTTATCACTGCTGGGGCTAGTTGTTCCATCGAGTGCTATGTTGATTGATCCCACTTCTGAGCCACAGAGCTGAGTAAGTTGCCGGGCTATACGAGCCCGCGCCTGGGCAAGAAGATCAAAAATAGTTCCCTGCCCGTGGGTACCTTGAGCAAGAGCTTTTGCATCATGGATTGGGCCAAGCGGGTAGTCAAGGTTGATATCTACCCCCAGCTTGCCAGCATCATCAAAAATTGATGACTGGACATGATCGGAGGGCACACCAAGTTCCTGAGCCGCTACCGCATGAGACATAGAGACAAGAGCTTTCTTGCGTACTCTCGTGCTACCGGGGCCGCTATCGGTGGTATTTTTATTCATTAAAAGCCTGATCTATCCTATGCGCAGGTGGTTGAGTAACCACCTGCGCATGAATTTGGAATTCTGGGATTAGCGTGATGATGAATTCTTACGTACCGAATCCAGCATGTTACCCACTGAAAGATCTGAGCTCTGCACCAGGTGCCCAATCGTGGCACCTGCGGCCATCAGCACAGCAAAGAGGACAAACCCTCCAAAACCGTAGCGGAGGCCAGCAAAGGCCAGAAGGGCTCCTATGAGAGCGCCTGTGAATTCTTTAGACATTACTTAACGCGGCTTTCCTGCTCATCGTTCTTCTGCTCAGCGTCCTGGTCATCGCCGGGGACGTGAACATCAAGGACCTCAATGTTTACTTCGGTGACCTCAAGGCCAGCCAGTGACTGGATAGCCTCTACAACAGCCTTACGGGCATTGTCGGCAACATCGTAGATGGGGTGGGGGTACTCAACGATGATGGACAGATCAACAGCAGCCTGAGTCTGGCCTACTTCTACGCTGATACCCTGCTTGAGGTTGTTGTCCTGGCCAACAGCGCTACGCAGAGCGCCCATGGCACGAGCGGCACCGCCACCCAGATCGTAAACGCCTTCAACATCGCGCAGTGCGATACCGGCAATCTTGGCGACAACACCGTCATTGATGCTGGTGGTCCCCTGACCGGTTGCTGCACCGGTGTTCTTGACGGGAGCCTGGTTCTTCTTTTCAGCCAGGGTTGCGGGGGTGGTTGCAGGTGTCTGGTTCATATTATTTCCTAATTTCTGTTAGGTAGGTATTAAGGTGACAGCGCAGGTTGCGGAATCCGAAGAAACCGCAACCTATGCCAGTTGCGCTGTCATAGGTTAAGACGGGGTGAGCCTGGCAGATGTCACGCAGATTTCTAAAATTTTTTAATTTTCTTTTTAGAACTAGCTGTGCCTGAGCCCTCTCCTACCTCTCAATCTAGCTGTTTATCCCTTGAAACCCAATAGCCTGGCAGAATTGAATACTACAAAAACTGACGAAAAGGCCATAGCGGCGGCGGCAATCATGGGGTTGAGCAGTCCAGCGGCCGCCACCGGAATTGCTACCGTGTTATAGGCAAAGGCCCAGAAGAGGTTGCTCTTAATGAGGCGCAGAGTAGCCCGAGAGAGCCTGATGGCGGTGGGCAGGGCGGCCAGCTCACTGCGCATAATGGTCATATCTGCCGCTTCCATGGCCACATCGGTACCTGAACCCATAGCAACACCCAGGTCTGCCTTGGCTAGGGCGGCGGCATCGTTCACGCCGTCACCGACCATAGCGACCCCCCGCCCGCCTTCTTGCAGGCGGGTAATGGTGGCTAGCTTATCGTGCGGGCTGACTTCTGCAAATACGTTCTCGGCTGCAATGCCCACCTCGGCGGCGATAGCCCGCGCTACCGGCTGAGCATCACCTGTGAGGAGGACGGGGGTCAGACCCAGTTCTTTAAGCTGGGTCAGCGCGGCAAGGGCATCGGGCTTGGGGGAGTCTTGGAGCGATACTAGCCCGGCAACCTGCCCATCGACAGCCAGAATCACGGTAGTCTGCCCGGCCTCCTGCCGGGTGCGCAGGGCCTGGTCCTGGGCCTGGCTCAGCTCAACACCTTCACCGCTCAGAAAGTTCTTTTGCCCCAGGACAATATGATGGTGCGCGCCCTTGTGCAGGAGGGTTGCTCGCACGCCGCCACCGGGGGCTGACTCAAAATCGGTGACCGAGGGAAGAGTGTGGCTGCTTCCCTGTTTGTGGGCTGTGTGCGCGGCGGCTTCGACAGCGCGGGCAATGGGGTGCTCGGAGTGAGCCTCTACCGCCCCGGCTAGGGCCAGCAGGCTGGTGGCGTCGTAGCCTGGGAAGGGGAAAACTTCGGTCACAGCCAGCTCACCGGTTGTCACGGTTCCGGTCTTATCCAGGACGATAGTACCTACTTTTTTGGTGTTTTCTAGTACCTGGGCTGAGCGAATCAGAATGCCGAGCTGGGACCCGCGCGAGGTGCCAGCTAGCAGGGCGGTAGGGGTCGCTAACCCTAGGGCACAGGGGCAGGCAATGACCAGGACGGAGACAGCGGCGGTGAAGGAATCGTTGATATCGCCGGTCACTAGGAGCCAGCCAGCCAGGGTGAGCACAGCTACCCCAATAACTATGGGAACAAAGACCGCCGATACCCTATCGGCTAGGCGGGCAATGGGAGCCTTGGTTGTTTGGGCTTGGGCTACGGTGCGGCTCATCTGGGCCAGGACCGTCTCGGTACCCACGCGGGTTGCGCGGACGGTGAGTGCCCCGGAGGTGTTGATGGTTGCACCAATGACGGTGTCACCCACACCGACCTCCAGGGGGAGGGACTCACCGGTCAGCAGGGAGGTGTCCAGGGCGGAGCGCCCCTCGATTACTTGCCCGTCCACCGCAATTTTCTCGCCGGGGCGTACCAGAAAGATGTCGCCGGGGAGCAGGTCTTTGACCGGGACTTCTACCTGTGCACCGCCCTGAAGGACGGTAGCGCTCTTGGCTCCTACACTGAGCAAGGCGCGTAAAGCCTGGGATGAGCGGCGCTGGGTGCGGTGCTCAATATGCCGCCCCACCAGCAAAAAGAGGGTAATCATGGCGGCTGCATCAAAGTAGAGCATGTGTTCCATGCCGTGCCCGCCGTGGGAGCTGCTCGCGTGGGCGGTCATGCCGGGGTTGGTGGCAAGTTGCCAGAGCGAAAAAGCGTAGCTGGCAATAACACCCAAAGAGATGAGGGTGTCCATGGTCAAAGAGCCGTGGCGTAGATTGGTCCAGGCCGGGCGGTGAAAGGGGAGCGCCGACCAGGTGGCCACCGGCAGGGTGAGAGCCGCTACCACCCAGCCCCAGTGGGGGAACTGGAAGGTGGCGAACATAGAGATAAGGAGGACGGGTATGCTCAGCAAGGCCGCCAGGATGAGCTGGGGGAGAAGCCTTGCCTGAGCATCCTCGTCTGGGCACTGGGCCTCATCATTTTTGAGGGAGGCGGTGTAGCCGGCCTTTTCGATGGTTTCGATGATGTGCTCATCGGGCATATCTGCCGGGGCGATTACCCGCGCGGTTTCTAGGGGCAGGTTCACCGAGGGGGTTGTCCCTATCTTTTTGAGTTTGCGTTCCACCCGCCCCACGCAGGAGGCGCAGGTCATGCCCCCTACGCTCAGGGTGACGATGCGAGTGTCACCGGTCAAAAGGTCCGGGGCGGGTGCTGTGGGCATAGCTCTTTCTTTCAGTGCTGGCATTTAGGGGCTGGTGCGCCTTGGTAGCCAACTGGCGGGGCTGGCGGGAGAGCTACCCCTGACTAAGCTGGCTCAGGACTGGCGTTTTAGGGGGGGCTGGCATTTAGGGGGCTTGCCAACGGGGTAGCTTTCCCGCCCGGTTAGGGGCTTAGGCGACCGGGATGAACCCGGCTTCTTGAATAGCGGCGGTGACAGCGGCGGGGTCAAGATCGCCGGTGTGGCTGATGGTGACGGTGGATTGGCCGTCCTTGACAACCTCAACCTCAACGCCGGTGACGTTCTGGATCTCTTCGATTTCTTCGCGCACGCTCATGGCGCAGTGGTTGCAGGTGAGGCCGCTTGCTTTAACGGTGGTGGTCATGATTTTCTCCTTGGGTTAGCTCTTGACCAGGCGCGAGATAGCGGCCATGGCTTCTGAGATTTTTTCGTCGAGCGGTTCTGTGTGCCCGGTATCGTGTGCCTGATGGGCGGTGTCGACAAGGCAGTGGCGAACGTGGTCTTCGAGCAGTTGCAGACAGACGCTGTGGAGGGCTGCGTTGATGGCTGAGACCTGGGTAAGGATGTCTATGCAGTAGGTGCCCTCGTGAACCATGCGCTGGATACCGCGCACCTGCCCCTCGATGCGGCGGAGCCGCTTGAGGTAGGCATCTTTGTCTGCGGTGTAGCCGTGCTGGTGTTCTACCGGGCAATGTTCTTGGCTCATGCCTCTTAACATATACCCCCAGGGGGTATCTATTCAAGGGGTGTCATAGAAATTCTCCAGCCCGGCCCGATACTAAGTACCCTGTTAGACTGAAAGACATGGCTTCTTACATCGAGGACTACGCCCTACTCTCAGACATGAATACCGGTGCGCTTGTTTCGCGTAGCGGTTCCATCGACTGGTTCTGCGCCCCGCGCTTTGACTCTCGGGCCGTTTTTGCGGCTCTGTTGGGCGAACGCGAGCACGGTCGATGGCTTTTAGCTCCCCTCGAATCGGTCAATCCTGCACCGGTAGAAGAGATCCGCACCGAACGTTCCTACCGCCAAAACACCTTCATTCTGCAAACCGTCTGGTTTGTGGGTGATTCCAGTGTGCGGGTTACCGAATTTATGCCGCTCTCCGGCGGGACCACTATCGTCCGTAACGTTGAGGGCTTGACCGGCGAAGTCACCATGTACCACGAGCTAGCCCTACGCTTTGACTACGGTCGCACTATTCCCTGGGTGACCCGTTACGGTGGTGTCGATACCGCAGGTAAGGCCGACCCATCCACTGACATGCTGGTGGGCATGGCAGGCCCCCATGCGCTGGTCTTCCGGGGCGACTCTCTGCCCGAGGGCGACCCTGAATCTAAAGCCGAAACTTTCACCGTCTCGGCAGGCCAGAGCTACACCTTTACCTTGTCCTACTTTGCCTCCAACCACAACCCGCCTGCGCCGGTGGACTACCTCACCGCCTTGACCTACACCCAGGAGCAGTGGGGCGAATGGTCTGATCTCTACACGCCTGCCACTGTGGACGAAGAGCCCCCGGCCGCCGATGACGCCGGCACCACAGCCCAGGCCACTGTGATTTCGGCGGTCCGCGATGTGGAGCAGGAGTACGAGAAACCCTCATCCCTACTGGATGCCGGTTCTAACACCGCCGCTCCTGAGGTAGACCTAGAAACCTACCAGGAGCTAGCTCAGACTGCGGCTCAGCAGATCGTTGTGCCTACTGCATCGGGCCTCCGTAATGAGGCTAACCAGCGTTACCGCGCAGCTCGCCTGCGTTCCCTGCTGCTGTTGCGCGCCCTGATTTCCCGCGAAACCGGTGCCCTGGTTGCATCGGTGACTACCTCTCTGCCCGAGGTTATTGGTGGCAAACGCAACTATGACTTCCGGTTCACCTGGCTCCGCGACGTTGCCATGGCTATGGATGTTACCCTGGCCCACGGCCACGAACGCGAAACCGCCCAGCTCCGCAACTGGGTTCTGCGCGCGCTGGCTAATAATCCGCGTCAGATTCACGCGGTCTACGGGCTGGCTGGCGAAAAAGACGACATCGAGCGCCGCCTAGCCCTACCCGGTTACGAAGGCTCCCAGCCCGTCCGTTCCGGCAATGGCTCCGGCGACCGTTTCCAGGGTGATGCCCTGGGCCAGGTGCTGGTTACTTTTGCCCACCTGCGCGAGCAGGGGGTGGCCGAGGACCATCTGTCCTGGCCCCTCCAAAAGGCGCTGCTCAATGCTGCGACCGAGCGCATCGGCCACCCCGACCGTTCCATGTGGGAAACCTTTGGTGAACCTGCCGTCTATACCCACTCTCAGGCCATGCTCTGGGCGGCTTTCGATGCCGGTGTTTCGGCGGTGCGCGACTTCGGGCTGGACGGGGACGCCGCCGTCTGGGAGCACTGCCGCGATACAGTAGCTGAAGATATCTTGACCAGGGGCTACAGCCAGGAGCTGGGGTGCTTTGTCTCCACCTACGGCGGTTCCTCGGTCGATGCCTCCCTGCTCCAGCTACCCCAGATTGGCCTCTTAGCCTGGGATGACCCCCGTCTGTTGGCAACGGTAGAGCGAATAGAGCAGACTATCCGTCACCCGTCGGGCATGATTTACCGCTACGATAATTCGGATTCTCATGATGGCTTTGAGGGGCAGAGTAACCCCCATTTCGTTTCCTCGCTGTGGTTGGCTGAACAGTATATTCGTTCGGGCCGCGAAGAGGATGGCCGTGCCCTGCTTGATACGGTTCTGGATAAGGCCAATGATTTGGGCTTGATGAGCCCCGAATACTCTTTTGACGAGCAGCGATTGACCGGTAACTTCCCGCAGGCACTTGCCCATATCTCCCTGGTGCGGGCGGTGCAGGCCCTGGGGCTCTAGGGCTTCTGGCCTTAGTTGCGGGGTTTCCTTCTGTCCCTGTGGGCCTAGAGGAACTTGTGGGCGGCCTCCACCAGAATGAGCACCCCGAAAACGAGCAGGACGGCTCCGGCGACTCCGTCAATGACCAGGGCCGCGCGGGGGTGCAGTAGCCACTTCATGGCCAGGGTGGCCAGGGAGATAATGACCGCGAACCAGGCCACGTTAATGCCGCCGTGAATTAAGGCCAGCAGGGATCCCATAAGGACCGGGCTGACGCTGGCAACCATAAAGGGCGGCACGCTAGCAATATAGAAGACCGCGATTTTGGGGTTGAGGATATTGGCGATAAAGCCGGCTAGAAAATCCTTGTGGGCGCTACCTGAGGGGCGGGGGGCCTGGTGTCCGCCGAGTGCGGCCTGACCCAGTTCGCCGGGTGCGGGCTGGGGCAGAGAAGCTAGGGTGGCCTGCTCAGTTTTGAGGGCGGTGACCTGGTTCCAGCGGCGCAGGGTGAGGAGGAAGCTGATTCCCAGATAGATGAGGTAGAGACCACCGGCTACCGTCATCAGGTCGAAGACAGTGGGTGCGGCTGCCATGAGCACGGCTAGGCCGGTTGCGGCGGTGACTCCCCAGATCAGGAGCCCGCTGGTAATACCCATGACGCAGGCGTAGGCGCTTTTCTTGCCCCCGGCCACCAAGGAGCGCAGTACTAGGGCGGTATCGGTGGCGGGAATGATGGTAATCAGGAAGGCGATACCGGCGAAACCAAGGAGTGCCTGTGTGAGAGTCATGGCTCCCACTGTAGGCTAGGTGCGAACAGCGTTCAATACCGTGAAAGCCAATAGTGGTTGTGGGTTTTTATCCGTTCGGCAACGAAGGTGCAGGATGCACCTTTCCTATCGTTATATGTGCTTATGGCAATCTCAGCTAGGTGAAAGGACAAGCAAATGCGGATTGATGATTTTGGGGAGCGTCTTCGCCCAGTCGGCGTTTTTTATGTTGATGTACACCCCGCCCGGTGGCGGGAAGACGGGAGCCTGGAGTTCTTATTATTACGCCGTTTGAGCACAGATGCCGCGGTTCCTATGCCCGGTGAGTGGCAAACTGTGTCGGGCAAACTGGTGCAGGGGGAACGCATTTCGGATGCTTTCGCGCGTCAGGTTCATGCTAAGACAGGAAGCTGGCCCAGCCAGCTTTTTAAGTTTCGTAATGTAGCACAGTTTTATGATGATAACTACGATACGGTGATGCTGGTTCCGAATGCGGTAGCTATCATGCCCCCTGGGCCTGTGGAGCTTGATGAGACTCTCCACGATCAGTTTGTGTGGCTTCCCCTTGCCGATGCCCTGGAGACATTGATCTACCCCACGCAGAGGTGGGCGGTTGAGACGGCGGCCAAGTTATTGAGCTTGGGTGATGATGGAAAAACTTACGCAAGAGAGGGACAGGTTGAGCTAACAGCCTTGGCATAGGCCAGGGGCATAGCAACTACTGTGCCTGGTGTGGTAGCTGCGGGGTAGGTGCCCCGGCAGGAGGGCTGCACCTGCGCCGTGTGAGAGCCGAGCCGGACTTGCTTCTTAGGGGGTTTCGTGCGTCTGCCTGCCCCAGCGGGCGGCTTTAGCCGCGCAGACCATGAGCTGAACCTGGTGGAAAATCATCAGCGGCAGAATGAGGGCACCCACCTGGGCTCCACCAAAAATGACGGCGGCCATGGGCAGGCCCGTGGCTAAGGACTTCTTGGAGCCGCAGAATTGGATAGCGACCCGGTCGCCGTAGCTAAAGCCCAGTTTGCGGGCAAGGACCCCGCTGAGCCAGAGCAGGAACTCCACCAGGAGCAGGGAGAGAACCACCAGAAACAGAATTTGCCAGGGACTAATACGCCTCCAAATGCCCTGCACAATACCGTCCGAAAAGGCCGCGTAGACCACCATGGCGATAGAAAGCCGGTCAATATGCTTGGTCAGTTTGTTGCGGGCAATTTCTCCCACCCACCGGCGCAGAAGCTGGCCCAGGATAAAGGGCAGCAGGAGCTGAATGGCGATGTTCCCAAAGACTGAGCCAGAGATAACCAGCTGATCACTGCGCATCAGAAGCATGACCAGTAGGGGGGTGAGGACTACCCCGGCAAGGTTGGAGGTGCTGGCGCTGACGATGGCACCGGCTACGTTGCCCTTAGCTAGGGAGGTAAAGGCGACCGAGGACTGCACGGTGGAGGGCACCAGGGTCATGAAGAGCAGGCCCAGGTAAAGCTCCCTGCCGATGACCGCCTGTAGGGGGTAGAGGGCAAGACCAATCAGCGGGAAAAGGATAAAAGTGAGGGCCAGGATGGTGCCGTGGAGCTGCCAATGTTTGAGGCCCTGGAGGGCTTCTTGGGGTGAGAGGCGCGCGCCGTAGAGGAAAAAGAGCAAGCCGATAGCTAGCTTGGTGGCTAGGCTGAACCCCTGTGCGAAGTCCCCCCGCGCGGGTGCAAGGATAGCCAGGATAAGAGCTATCAGGATGAGGGTAATGAGCGGGTCGGGCCGCCAGGTTTTGAGCGGACGTTGAGGAGACACGGTGGTGGTGGCTAGGAATCTGACGGTCTGGGGCCGCCATTTTCTGGTTCTGTGGTGGGAGGGGTATCAGCCTGGGCCGGAGGTGCCTTAGGGTGAGCTGGTGCTTGATTCTGCTGGCCTGGCATGCCCGGCCCCTGTGGTGGCTGAGGTGCTTGGCGCAGGTGCGGGGGAATCCAACCGTTATTGAGCATATCTGCGACTCTACGGTCCCGGTATTGGGCGGGCTTGCGGTAGGTTGTTTCTACAGAACCCCAGTGCTGGTTGGCCGGATTTTCGGGGTAAATACCCATGTAGTCAAGGGCCTGGAGGGGGTCAGCCCAGGATTCAGCGGGTTCTGCCGCAGGGATCATGGAGAGGGGGTAGGGCGGGTTATTCTTGGGCCGCCAGATCAGACGGCCCGGCTCGCTGCGGTCACGCAGGGCGTGGGCGCGCCAGGTCACTGGCGGGTGGGTGGTGGTCAGGTTGTAGGCCCAGGTGAAGAAGCCCCGCTCGTAGACGGCGCGGTTGGCTAGTTCGTGGAAGTTCACATCATTGACCAGGTATTTACCGGCGGCCAGGACGCAGGTGGTGGTTTCTGCCCCCTCCGGTGCGTAGCGGTAGCCAAAGTTATCGGCGGTGTATTCCTGGGTGCGGGAGAGGAGCTTGCCCGCAATAGGGATCTGCATGAAGAAGGAGGTGAAGATCAGGCGGAAGTAGCCGGTGTGGCCGGCGGCAATATGACCGACTTCGTGGCCGATGATAAAGCGCAGGGCCTCGGGGTTGCGTGCGGCCCCACCGATTTCGAAGAGGTCGGAATAGATGGCGATAAAACGGCGGTGCCCGTGCCCGGCGGCGTAGGCGTTGATGACACCGTTACCGAGTACGACGTAGGCATCGGGTACTCGACGCAGGCCCGCTGCCTGGGCCGCTTCAACAACCATCTGGTAGGCCTCGGGGAACTGGGTGGGGCTGATGCGCACACCTGTCATGCGTAGCTGGGCGTACATGAGGGCACGGGCCAGGAAGATCCCTAGGGGCAGGTAGATAGCCAGGACAACCAGCTGGCTGACCAGGCTCCCTAAGCCGCTGAAGGCGGGTTTACTGTCGGTGACAAGAGCGATGAAGGATGAGATCAGGTAGACGGCCCCACCCACATAGGCCAGTAGGGTCAGGGCGTAGGCCATGATGACCAGGGGCAGCTCGGCGGGGTGCCGAATAGCGTTGATGAACTTGAAGGGCAGTAGGGACTGGTAGCCAAAGAGCTTGGGTGCCGGTAGCGGTGAGAAGGGACGTTGGCGCTTGTCTTCGGGCATCCAGCCCTTGCTGAGGTCGTTAGGTAGCGGGTTCTGTAGCCCTGGCTCGTGCGGGCCACTGGGGTGCCCGGCTGTACCTGTTGCTTGGTTGTGCCGGTTACCGCCATCTGCCGGTGGGGTGTTGGGTCTTCCCTGGTTGTCGGGGCCGCTGGTACCGCCTGGGGTGTTCTCGCTCATCTACTATCCTGCTGGCTAGGGTTTGTTTTCTACCCACCACAGTAGCAAGAAAGCTGGCTATGGTGCCTGTTTCTGCGGCTGCCGTGGAGTGGGCGGGTGCTTAGAGCACGGATTCACTGCGAACAACGGTGTGGAGAATCAGCAGGAAAAGGCTGACGGCGCAAAAGAAGATTTGGAGCAGGAGGATTTTTGCCGGGAGCACCCGGTAGGTGCGGGGCAGGTTGGCTAGGGTCCAGAGCAGGCTGGCGGCGTTGAGGGCCAGTACCGGCAGAATCAGGAAGGTCAGGAAGAAGGCTGCGATAGTTGCCACGCCCTGAACGTGGATGAGGGGCGGTAAACCTTTTGCTGAGCGGGTAATCATGGTAGAAACTCCCTTGTTTCAGGCTGTAGGGCAAGCATCCCACATCCCTTGAGGCTTATTCAAACGTTCGGTGTCCCAGTTCACTGCTCTATCAGCCAACTGGATCGGGTCTGGCGTTCAGGGATGTTGGCTGATAGAGCGCTGAGCAAGGTGCTGTTTGAATAAACCTTATAGAAGTCTTAAAGGCGGTGTGCCCGCTCCCTGATAGTTCAGGGCGCGGGCACAGCGTGGCATTTGCCGAGAGGCTGGTTAGGCGACCAGTGCGGCGGTTGCCTCCGCGATGGCCTTCTCCTCGTTGGTGGGAACCACCAGAACGGGGATAGCAGAATCAGCGGTCGAAATCAGTCGGGGCTCGTCACTGCGTACCTTGTTGGCCTCAGCATCCAGCTTGATACCCAGGGCACCTAGGCGCTCTACGGCCAGCTGGCGGAACTGGTGGGAGTTCTCGCCGATACCTGCGGTAAAGACCAGGGCCTTCGCGCCGCCCACAGCAACGTGGTAGGCACCGATGTACTTAGCCAGGCGGTAGGAGGTCATGTCCAGGGCCAGCTGAGCGCGGGCATCGCCAGCTTCCATTGCCTCAACAACAGCGCGCATGTCGTTGTTGCCAGCAATAGCCAGCAGGCCGGATTCCTTGTTGAGCAGGGCATCCATCTTAGCGGGAGTCATCTCGGGGTCGCGCATCATAATTGAGGTCAGAACCGAGGGGTCAATGTCTCCGGAGCGGGTACCCATGACCAGGCCAGCCAGGGGAGTGTAGCCCATAGAGGTATCCAGGCACTTGCCGCCCTGTACGGCGGTAATGGAAGCACCGTTACCCAGGTGGGCAATGACACCGTTGAACTCGGAACGGTCAAGACCCAGGAAGTCAGCGGCAATGCCGGTCACGTAGTCGTGGGAGGTGCCGTGGAAGCCGTAGCGGCGCACACCGTACTTCTCGACCAGTTCTTGGGGCACAGCGTAGCGGTAGACGTGCTCGGGCATGGTGCCGTGGAAGGCGGTGTCAAAGACAGCGACCATGGGGACACCGGGGTAGGTTTCCTGCGCGGCCTTGAGACCCAGAACGTGGGCAGGGTTGTGCAGGGGTGCCAGCGGTGAGAGTTCGTCAATTTGGGCGATAATCTCATCGGTGACCAGGACGGGCTCAGAGAAGACGTCGCCGCCCTGGACGATGCGGTGGCCAATAGCGTCGATGGTCTTGCCGTGCAGGGGCTCCACTAGGGCCTGAGCCATGATGTCCAGGGCCTCGGTGTGGGTGGGAATCTCTGCCCCACCGATATTTTCGATCAGGCCCTTAGCGATGACCTGGTTGTCTTCGCCGCTAGCGGAGGTGTCGCGCACCTGGTACTTGACCGATGATGAGCCACAGTTGATAACGAGAACGAGCATGTATGTTTTCCTTTGGTTTGGCGGGCTTTAGAGGGTCTGTGCCTGAATAGCGGTGATCGCTACGGTATTGATGATGTCTTCAACGGTGCAACCACGGGACAGGTCATTTACGGGCTTACGCAGGCCCTGCAGAATCGGGCCAACGGCGACAGCACCGGAGGTCTGCTGAACAGCCTTGTAGGTGTTGTTGCCGGTGTTCAGGTCCGGGAAGATGAAGACGGTGGCCTGTCCAGCTACCTGGGAGCCGGGCAGTTTGGAGGAGGCAATGGACATATTGGAGGCAGCGTCGAACTGGATGGGGCCTTCAAAAGCGAAGTCGGGGTTGGTTTCACGGAGCTTGTCGGTGGCCTCAACAACGATTTCTACATCCGCCCCGGAGCCGGAGGTGCCGGTGGAGTAGGAGAGCATGGCGACCTTGGGGTCTACACCGAACTGGCGGGCAGTTTCGGCAGAAGCCTTGGCAATGTCGGCTAGCTGGTCGGAGTTGGGGTTGGGGTTGACCGCGCAGTCACCGAAGACCAGCACGCGGTCTTCCATGAGCATGAGGAAGACCGAGGAGACAACCTTGACACCGTCGCGGGTCTTGATGAACTCCAGGGAGGGGCGGATGGTGTTGGCGGTGGTGTTAACCGCGCCGGAGACCATGCCGTCCACGATGCCCTTGTAGACCAGCATGGTGCCGAAGTAGGAGGGGTCCATCATGCGGTTCTGGGCGCCTTCCAGGGTCATACCCTTGTGGGCGCGCAGTTCGGCGTAGGTGGCGGCGAAGTCATCGGTGTAGGGGTTCTCGTCCAGGTCGATGATGGTAACACCGCGCTTGCCCTCTTCTGCCAGAGGCAGGTCGATGGATTCACGCTGGCAGATTTCGGCAATCTTGGCGGGGTTGCCAATCAGAACCAGGTCGCAGAAGTCACGGCGCACGATGATGGAGGCGGCGCGCAGGATACGGGGGTCGTAGCCTTCGGGCAGCACAATAGAGCGGCGGTCGCTACGGGCCTTCTCGATCAGGTTGTGCAAGAAGCGCAGGGGGGTCATGGTGGCGGGGCGTTCCAGGTTGAGACGCTCAAAGAGTTCTTTTTCGTCTACGTTTCGGAACCATTCACCCAGGGCGGTAGCAATTTTACGGGGCTGGCCTAGGGCTAGCTGGCCGCGAATACGTGAGACGGCCCGGCCTGCCTTGAAGGTATCGAGCTGGGTGGAGAAGACCGGGAAGGGGGCCTTTTCAACCAGCTGGCCGATGGCGGTGTCGCCCTTGAGTTCACCGGCCAGGCCGCCGGTCAGGAGCATACCTGAGGGGGCCGGGAAGGTAGGGGAGAGGGCGGAGGCTAGGGTTGCGACCATGATGTCTGAGCGGTCGCCGGGGACGATAACGAAGTCTCCGTCGGTGAACTGGGAGAGGAAGTTGGAGACGGTCATGGCCGCGATTTTGATGTCGTGGATGTCGCGGTCCAGGAAGTCTTGGCTCATGCCGTCGTGCTCTAGGTTGAGGCTACCGGCAACTTCTGCCACGGTGGGCAGGGCGATTTCGGGTAGTTCGGGGAGCACGTAGACGGGGCGCTGGGAGGGGCCGCGCTTGACGTTCTTGAGGATTTCTTCGCGCAGTTCGGGGCGGGCGCGGTTGACCATGACGGCCAGGATGTCGACCTTGGCGGCGTGCAGTTCGGTGCGGGCTACATCGACTGCGTTGACGACGTCGGAGACGCTTGATTCCTGCGCGCCAACCACGGCGATAACCGGGGTGCCGAGGTCCTTGGCGAACTGGGCGTTAAGGTCGAATTCAACGGTTGCGGCGTTGTGGGCGAGCATGTCGGTGCCATCGACGATGATGACGTCGCAGTGCTTTGCCATGTCGGAGTAGATGGAAACGGCGATGGAGGACATTTCCTCGTGATCCCCGGATGCTAATAGTTCGCGGCATCGGTCCAGGGAGACACCGCCACGTGCCTGGTTTTCGGTCAGGTCGTATTTGGTGCGCAGTAGCCGGATGAGCGGGTCTTGCGCTTCAATCTCGCCGCTGAAGACGGGGCGGAAGAAGCCTACACGGTCGGTTTCTTTGACGAGGGAGTCAACGAGGCCGATAGCGATGAGGGACTTTCCGGAGCCCTGGTTCATGGCTGAGATATACATGCCGTTGGTCATATTTGGTCTACATCCTTGTGGCGTTTTTGGGTGGTGCGCGGTCCCTGGCGGGCTGGTGCGCACGGTGGCTGTATGCCACCTATCTTTACTTTCGAGTTTATTCCTTTGGGTGGGGTTTAAGGGCGGCAGGGCATGCGTTTGTGTGGTATCTCATGGGAGCTATTGTTTGCTGACAGTCTGTGACATAAAACCTGGGTGTGGTGGACTCTAAAGTGAGAGCAAAGATTATTACTGAGCCAGGAGGCTTTATGCTTGTTTTCCCCCGCCGATCGGCCCTGGGCCTTATGGCTACGCTGGCTCTGACTGCCTGTGGGACAGGCCAGAAAACCGCACAGAGTAGTAAGGCCGCAAGCGGTAACCAGGCCTCAGAAACCAGCCCAAGTGCTTCACCTGCGGGCGAGCAGTCGGTTGAAACAGGTGTGCGCACTGATTCTGGCTACCATCTGAACACTGTGCTTGAAGGCGCCCCAACTGTTACCCTCTACACCGACCTACAGTGCCCCTACTGTGCCCGCACTGACCCGACCTACCGTGAGGTAGCGCGCCGTCTGGCGGGCACCATGAACCTTACTGTGCGTCACTTCCCCCTGCCCATGCACGCAAACGCTCTTCCGGCTGCTCAGGCGGTACAGGCGGCGGAGAAGCAGGGTGCTTATATGGCCATGAGCGGGAAGATTTTTGAACATCAAACGGAGTGGAAGGGTCTTACGGATGTCGCCCAGCTCACCGAGATTTTTACCGGCTATGCCCGGGAACTCAAGCTGAACACTGATCGTTTTATAGCCGACCTACCCGATGCCGCTGGCCTCAAACTTATTCAGGACGAATTTGAGGCAGGTAATGAGGTAGGCGTACACGGTACCCCCAGTTTCGTGATAGACGGGGTTCTGGTAGAGAAGGTTGATTCATCCACCAGCGCTGACCATATGGTAGCTGCCTTCACCGAGCAGGCAGGTCTCTAAAGAACTAGAAGCTACCGGTCTATGGGCTTAGAGTGGAGCTATGAAGATAGCCCTTTGCCAGATGCTCAGCACCCAGGACGTTGAACGTAACATCGCTACGATTCGTGAGTACACGGCACTGGCCGCCGCTCGTGGGGCGTGGCTGGTGGTTTTTCCCGAGGCCGCCATGCGGTGTTTTGGGGGGAGTCTCTACGATGCTGCCGCCCAGCACGAGTTTACTTTCCGGTCTGCTCTGGCTGAGATAGCCCGCGAACACTACCTCACCCTGGTTGCCGGGGGTTTTGCTCCGGTGGAACTATCCGATGAGTGGGATTTGAGGGTCTATAACAACCTTTATGCCTACGACCAGACCGGCACCGAGACTATCTACACTAAGGTTCATCTCTACGATGCCTTCGGGTTTAAGGAATCTGACGGGGTGAAAGCGGGGGAGAGTCTGCGAACTATCACTGTCGATGGCACGGTTATAGGGCTAGCTACCTGCTATGACCTTCGTTTCCCCAAGCTCTTTACGGAGTACGCGCGGGCAGGTGCCCAGGCAACTGTTGTGGCCGCGTCCTGGGCAGGCGGTGAAGGTAAGGTGGCCCAGTGGCAGGTGCTGACCACTGCCCGCGCTCTGGACTCTACCCAGTTTGTGCTGGCTGTTGATCAGGCCTCCCCTGCAAGCGCTGATGCCCGCGCCGATGTTACCCAGCCGCGCGGTGTTGGCTACTCTCGTGCAGTTGACCCTCTGGGCCTTACCCTGGTGGAGGCCGGTGAGGCACCGGAGATTCTGGTGGTTGACCTGGACCTGTCCCGGGTGGCTGACGCCCGGCAGTCTATCCCGGTGCTCACTAACGCTAAGCTGGGCTATTAGAAGGCTTATTCAAGGGTGCTCCTGAGGCTAAATCTCGCTGGGTGCTTTACCCACCAACTGGCTCGGGGCTGGCGCCTAAGGGAAGTTGGTGGGTAAAGCGCTGAGCTGGGGTACACGCCCCTTGAGTAATCCTTAAGATGTAGCGTCAGGAAGGGAAGCTATGGGTTTTTTCGATATTTTTTCAAGCAAGGATCCCGCCGGTCCGATTGAAGTGCAGCTCATGGCCACTGTCTACGGCAAGGTTCAGGGTGTGGGCTTTCGCTGGTGGACTGCGGGTATCGCTAAGCCCCTGGGGCTGGTGGGCTACGCTAAGAACCTGGATGATGGCTCAGTGGAGATTGTCGCCCAGGGGAGCCGGGCCGCGGTGGAGGGCCTCCTTGCTGAACTTAAATCGGGTGATACCGCTGGCCGGGTAGATCACCTGGACGCGGACATCACCCAGCCGGTTGGCAGTTACGATAATTTCGGTATCTATTAGGGGCACACACATGGGTCACTCCCACAGCCATCAACATTCGCATGCCGGAGGGCAGAACCTTAAGCGCCTGCGCCTTGTGGTGCTTATGGCCTGGTCGCTGGTTGCCTTCCAGCTGGTGGGGGCCTGGCTGACTGGCTCCCTGGCTCTGCTTTTTGATACCGTCCACGTTTTTACCGATGCCCTGGGGGTGAGTGTGGCCCTGGTGGCCACCCGCCTGGCTTTGCGCCCTGCCTCGGACCGGCATACCTGGGGTTTTCGCCGGGTGGAGGTTATCTCGGCTATGCTCCAGGCTACGGTCTTGCTGGGTGTTGGCCTGTTTGTTCTCTATGAGGCTATCCAGCGTTTTATGCACCCGGAAGAGATTCCTGGCCGCGAGGTCCTCTTTTTTGGTCTGGTGGGTCTGCTGGGTAACGTCATCATGATTGCGGTGTTGGTGGGCGGGGACCGCTCTAATTTCAACATGCGGGCGGCCTTTCTAGAGGTGCTTAACGATGCCCTGGGGTCGGTGGCGGTGATTATCTCTGCCCTGATTATTTGGCGCACCGGCTTCTATCAGGCCGATGCTCTTGTTGCCCTGCTGATTGGTCTGCTGATTATTCCGCGCACCGTCAAACTTTTCCGTGAGACGGTGAGTGTGCTCTTGGAGAGTACCCCGCCGGGCCTTGACCTGGAGCTGGTACGCAGTCACCTGCTGGGCCAGGAGCACGTTCTGGCGGTGCATGATTTGCACGCCAGTCAGATTTCTTCTGACCTGCCGGTGCTCACCGCCCATATTGTCTTGGATGATGAGTGCTTTACCTCCGGGCACACGGTGCAGATTTTGAAGAACCTGCAAACCTGTGTTGCCGAGCATTTTGAGGTCTCTATTGAGCACTCCACCTTCCAGCTGGAACCGCAGGGCTTTTCCGCCGACGAAGACCTGCGTCACTTGCACTAGGGAACCTTGAAGTGGCACTTTATACAAACGTAGATATGTGTCTTTCTATTTCACTCGACCACTGTAGTAGGTTCCCCTTTGAAAGCCCCTTGAAAGTCACTGTCCTGAAAAACCGGATAAACTCTTGGGGTTATTGCTGTTAAACAATTTTATGGACTGCCAACTCAAAACAGACTTGTGGGTGGACTATAACGTGCGTCCTCTGCGAGGATGATTCATTAGCGTTAACCTTTGCGGTGGTGGGCATTCAGCCGAGCGCACACTGCTTAGAGGATGGGGATTCTTTACTTTTTTAGGTAGTTATGGGGGCTATCACGTAAAAACCTTAGCCGCCGCGCCGTAGAGGTTCACGCTTAACAGTAAGGGCTCGCGGTAGATTCATACAAGTTACTTTGAGAGAGGGTGAGGGCAACGCCATGAGTGATACCTATAAGGTCATATCTTTCTTTGCTGGAGTAGGCGGAATCGACCTTGGCTTTGAACAGGCTGGATCGTTCGAGACTGTCTATGCCAATGAGTTCGATAAGAATGCACAAGATACCTTTGCAGCCAACTTCGGCGAGGATATCCTAGAGCGCGCAGACATTCGTACCGTTGAACCTTCCCAAGGAAAGCTAGGTGCGGTGAAAGCGGATGTTCTACTTGCTGGATTCCCTTGCCAGGCGTTCTCTATTGCAGGTTATAGAAAAGGCTTTGAGGATGAGCGAGGAGACCTTTTCTTTGAGACCATGCGCATCGTTAAAGAAAAACAACCGGCTGTAGTTTTTCTTGAGAATGTAAAAAACCTCGTAACCCATGATGATGGGAATACTTTTAAAGTTATCCGTGAGTTCCTCGTTCATGCCGGCTATTACGTGAAATGGTCGGTACTAAATGCTAAAGACTACGGTGGTATTCCTCAGAACCGAGAACGCATTTACGTGGTTGGGTTCAAAGATAAGCAAGCCTATGAAAAGTTTGAATTCCCTTCACCTATTCCTTTGCAGAAGAGCTTGCGTGAAGTTATTGACTTTGCTGTTGAGAAAGATGAGCGCTATTACTACGAAAAAGATAAGCAGGCATTCTTTCCGCAACTTAAAGAATCAATGACAAGGCAAGATACAACTTATCAGTGGCGTCGCCAGTACGTTCGCGAAAATAAGTCGGGTGTTGTTCCAACCCTAACCGCTAATATGGGTACAGGTGGGCATAATGTTCCTTTGATTCTTACTGATGATAAACGTATTCGTAAACTAACCCCGCGGGAAACTTTCAATGTCCAGGGCTATCCTGCTGATTACAAGTTACCTGAAAAAATGGCGAATGGTCAGCTATATAAGCAGGCTGGCAACTCTGTAGCAGTCCCTGTTATCAAGAGGATAGCCGAGAAGATTAAAGAATCTTTGGAGGTATCTGAGCTGGGAAATCAGTCTCCTGTTACTGAGCAATTACCTGCCATTATCTACACCAAGATGGACGGTCGAATGTCAGGGCGTTCTTACCCGATCCGCTTCTTTGAGAACGAGGCTTGCCGTGAGGAATGGCTGAGTGATGCTGAGGCACGGGCTGAAGCTGGTATCGAGAGCATCCCTGTTCTTTCAGGACGTGACTTCTACGAGCAAGTGCGAAAAGAGAAATCTTTTGAGTTTCTTACTCTTGTTGGGTAGAGCCTAGAAGCTTTAATCGTATGGTTAAAATCCGTTATTTATTCAAATGAGGATTCTTACCATGAGCACTATTTGGGATTCATACGACGCACAGAGCCGTGAGCTGTACATCAAGTCGATTCAGGCTCTTGGTGCCTTGTCGCCTATGTTTCGCCAAAAATCTGAAGGATCAGAAGACCGCACAGCCTTTATCTCATCAAAGTACCAAGAGACGGTTTTTGCCCGGTTCTTTAAGGGTAAGGTCGTAGACAGAGGCAACGACCCCTATGATGTGATGGTGCCCAGCCCTTGTGAAGGTAAACGAGACCTCGTAGGCATCAAGACCTTTTTGAACTCGTCTAGCTCTATGCAGAAAGTTATGCAGTTCAAGAAGGTTGCTAATAACGAGGGCTGGTCACAATGGATTGCTGACAAAGAATACGGTCGGCTTATCAAACGTATCGCGGAACTGCGTAACCAGAAGCTACGCTCAACGCAGAACCTTCTTGCCGGTGCTGGTCATACACCAGAGTCAGCTTTTGAAAATGTTTTCTATCATTACCTTTCACCGGCAAAGGACGGATATGTCCATGTTGGTGAGGCTGACTATCCTTTTATGGATGAGTATAGGCTTTCGTACACTGAGCCGGATGCTAACAGCAGGGTAACAGCTATTTTCTTCACCGACGGGGTACATGAATTCAAGTACACCCCGGCTGATTCCACCCTTTATATGCGATTTAACCACCGAGAAAAATGCCCTGATGGTGACATTGTTGATGAGTTTGAAGTCTGCTATTTTGAGGATCCTCATGCCGCCCTTATGCGTATGCTTGAAAACGAGTTTGGTGCTAACCTACCTCCGGTAAAAGAAGGCATTCCAGCAAACGTTGACTTTGTTGCAGCACTCGACACCATTGAAGAAGAGCCTGAAGAGTACGTTGTGTTTCCTCTTTTCAGACTGGTTAAGCTAAAAGATACAAAAGCTGGTGAGGTGGATAAAAAGTCTGGTTTCAATATACGTCTGTCAAAGTCTAAGCAGAAGGGCTCCAACAAACCCCGTCCAGTTAACGAGGTAGAAATCCGCATTCCTAAAGCTTATAAATTCCATGAAACATACCCTTTCTTCTTCGGAGCTACTACTACCGGAGAGCCAAAATCAAAGTTGCACAAAGTGGGAAGAGAATGGAAAGCAGATTTCGATATAGATCAGCGTACTTTCAAGCTGACGCTTACCCAATCTGGCGTTGAAATGGAAGCTATCATCACTGGGGACAGCAACAAACAAATAATGTCGAAGGGCAGCCAAGAGATTCTTGGTAGCTGGATACTTTCGCAGGTTTTCCAGCTAGCCCCGTACGAACGTTTGACTCGTGACAAACTCGATGAGCTAGGCCTAGATGGTATCAAGCTGATTAGACTTGATGAAGGCCATATTGGCATGGAATTTATAAAAGTTAGTGATAAGGATTTGAGGCATCTTTGGCCTAATGAACCTGAAAAGTTCCAAGAGCTCGCGCTGATTGAGGAAAGTGAAGAAGAGTAAGGGGAGGTCTGTCTGAGCCTCTCAATAATTACTTACGCTCTGTAAGCTAGTGGGCATGTCACGCGCTATCCAGCTTTCCTTTTCGGGGCTTTCGGCCTCTGTTGCCCGCGACGGGTTTTCAGACACCGGCTACATCCTAGAAATCGGTGGGGCCGAACAGTCCCACGTTGATCTGGGGCGGCCCAGCTATATCTTCTATGAGTACCTGCGCCGTATCGGCAACCTTGCCGACATACTAGCCCCAGTCGGTCAGCCCATCACCGCCGCCCACTTAGGGGCCGGTGCCCTGACCCTGGTGCGCTACCTGCAAGCCACCCGACCCGGTTCCCGCCAACTGGCTGTGGACATTGAGCGCGAACTTCCCAGCTTCGTCATGCAAGAGCTGCCCCTACCGGAGGGCACCGACTGTCGGGTGCTGATCGAGGACGCCGCGACCGCCGCACCCCGGCTGGCAGAGGAGCTTGATACCCCCGCTGGGGTGGACCTGGTGGTGCTAGATATTTTTTCTGGCTGGGAGGCCCCTGCCCACCTGACCACCCCTGAGTTTTACACCGACCTGCGCCAGGTGCTCGCCCCGGCGGGTAAGCTGGTGGTCAATGTGGGCGATGACGCCGGGCTGACTTTCTTTAGCGCCCAGGCCCGTACCCTGCTTGAGGTCTTTGAGCACCTCTGGTGCCTGGCAGATACCGCCATGCTGACCGGCAAGCAGGCCGGCAACCTGATTCTGGTGGGGTCTGCTGATGCGCTCGCCCCGGAGACTGCCACGCGCCTGGTTGGTGCAGGTCCGCACCCGGCCTCCGCCCTGGGTACCGACGAACTGATTGAGCTACTGCAAGGCCCCTTAAGCAGGTAGGTCCACTGCCTTAACGCCCTAGGCGTACACCGGCTTTAGTAAGCAGACTGTGTTTCTAGGAAGACAGGCTGTAAGCTGAGACTATGTTCAACTTCAACGCATCCAGTGCCTTTGATTCCAACGGCCAGCCTAAGCCCGCTGTAACCCGCACCGTCGATACCGTGCTCAAAGCACAGCGCCCCCTGGTCCTTTCCCTGCTCAAAAAAATGCGCCAGAAGCACCCCCAGGAAACCCCCCAGCAAATTGCTAAGCGCCTAGAAAAGGCCTACCTGCGGGATGTCACCGTAGGCGGTGGAGCTGTAGGAGCCACTGCCTTTGTGCCCGGCCTGGGCACCATTACCTCCCTGGGCCTCTCTGCCCTAGCCGTAGGTGGCTACATGGAGCGCACCGCCGTCTACGCCCAGGCTATGGCCGAGTTGCACGGCGTTCACGTTGATGACCCCGAAAAGGCCCGCCTCATGGTTATGGCTATCATGCTAGGCGAAGATGGCTCAGTGCTCATGAATTCGATTCTGGCCCACACAGGTAAGACCGGCGGGGCATCCCGCAAGTGGGGCATGATGATGGGCTCCAAGGACTCCGGCAAGATTTTCAGTATCGAGCGCACAATTCGCAATATGTTCTTCAAACGATTCTTGGCCCGCCAGTCTGGTGCCCTCATGGGCCGGGCCCTACCCTTTGGCATAGGTGCGGTTGTGGGGGGTGGCGCTAACCTGGCCCTCGGGAAGAACGTTGTCAAGGCTGTGGAAGAGACCTTCGGTTCCTTACCTGCTGTCTTCCCCGATGCACTCAACATGGACCGTGCCCCCAAGTTCGTTGCAGAGCAGGAGTCGGAGCCGGCAGCTGGTAGCTCCAGCGCAGAGGAAGCCGCCCAGCTCGATTCGTAAGAATCTCTCCCTGCACGGGGGCTAGACCCCGCCAGCCCAGGCCCTCTAGGGGGCTAGGGTGGCGGGGTTTTCTCTACCTACTTATTGCGCAAGCCGGCACGAGCTCTCACAAAGGCCCGAGCCGCAAGCCGGGCACCGCGCGCAGAAACTCCGCTAGCCTCTGCTAACTCCTGCTCGGTGCTGGGGCGCATCTGCTCTACCGGTGCTATCTCCTGTGGTGGCTGGGCGGTGGGGTTTTGGCTCCCCATAAGTTCTAAAGTCTCATGGCTGAACTGGGCCGGGGCCTGCCCCAGGGTTTGCTCTACTTGGGCGATCAGCTGTTGGGCAAAGTCTTTGCGGGTGCTCTGGTTAGCTAGCATCGCCCCGCCAGCCTTAATAAGCTGCTCACCTGCCGTCACCAGCAGCAGGGTTTGAGGGTTGCGCAGGCCAATGGCGGCTACCGCACCCAGCACATTGATCTGGCTCGGCCTGCTGCCGGTAGGCTCTTGGACGGTCTCAATATGGGTCAGTAAGTCTTTAACATCGGTGCCCAGCACCGCTTGTGCGGCCTCATCACTATTGGCTACGGGGATGCCATAGATCAGGGCCACCCCGTGCAGGTAGGTTTTGATGGCCTGGGAACTACCTACCTGCCCGGTGGTGCGGATCCCCTGGCTTGCCGCCCGAGTGTAAGTGGCAGTGCCCTCTTTGAGGGCGCCCAGATGAGCGGCGGCCTGGGTCAGCCCGGCCACTCGTTGGTGACGGGTTACCGTTCCGAGCAGGTTGGGTGTCAGCTCCTGGGCACCTGCCTGGGCGCTCCCCACCAGGGTAAAGTCCCGCACAAACATGTTGCCTAGGTGCTGGATGAGCTCCGCCGGGGTCGCCAGCGGGTTCCGGGCGTAGAGCTTGCGCAGGCGACGCACCGCCAGAGGTATCTGCTGGGCTTCAGAGGACTCGGTCATAACTATTACTTTAGTGATAGGGCTTTAGCGTGTAGCGTGCTCCAGTAGCTGAGGCGCTAGGCCAATGTAGGTGCGCGGGGTCAGCTCTGACAGGCGCTTCTCGGCCTCGGGCGAAAGCCCTAACCCGGCAACAAACTCCTTAAGACGGGCCGCATCCACACGCTGACCACGAGTCAGCTCCTTGAGGCGTTCGTAGGGGTCCTCCATGCCCTCAACACCGGCAATAGCTTCGGCACGCATGACCATCTGAATGGCCTCGGCAAGAACCTCCCAGTTCTCATCCAGATCCTGGGCGATGACATCGGTAGCGATATCCAGGCGTTCAAGGCCCTTGACTACGTTAGAAATTGCCAGAACAGAGTGCCCAAAAGCCACACCAATGTTGCGCTGTGAAGATGAGTCGGTCAGGTCGCGTTGCCACCGGGACTGCACCAGGGTCGCACCCAAGGTATTCAAAAGGGCGTTGGAGATTTCCAGGTTGGCTTCGGCGTTCTCAAAACGAATGGGATTGACCTTGTGGGGCATGGTCGATGAACCGGTCGCCCCAGCCACAGGAATTTGGCGGAAGAAACCGATCGAAATGTAGCTCCACACATCGGTGCACAGGTTGTGCAGTACCGAGTTGAAGTGGGCCATGAAGGAGTAGAGCTCGGCCTGCCAGTCGTGGTTTTCAATCTGGGTGGTCAGCGGGTTCCAGTCCAAGCCCAGGCCGGTCACAAAGTCTTCAGAAATCTTCTGCCAGTTAGCGGTCGGAACAGAGATGACGTGAGCGGAGTAGGTGCCGGTTGCGCCGTTGATTTTGCCCAGAAACTCAGCATTTTCAACCTGCTTTATCTGCCGGTTCAGGCGGTAGGCAAAAACAGCCAGCTCCTTACCCAGGGTGGAGGGGGTGGCAGGCTGGCCGTGGGTACGCGAGAGCATGGGCACCTCACGGGCCTCTTCTGCCAGCTTCATAATCTCTTGCACCAGGCCGCGGGCGGCGGGCAACCAAATGTTGGTGACCGCGTCCTTGATGCCTAGGGCGTAGGAGAGGTTATTGATGTCTTCTGAGGTGCACCCAAAATGTACCAGGGGCTTAAGGTGGCCCAGGCCCAAGGGTTCTAAGCGGCGAGCGATAAAGTATTCAACGGCCTTAACGTCGTGAACAGTGACGGCCTCAATTTCGGCCAATTCAGCGGCGGATTCTTCGGTGAATTCGGTGACGATAGCGCGCAGACCGGTGCGCTGATCATCGGTGAGGGGCTCTAGACCGGGCAGAACCTGCTTGTCACAGAGGTAGATGAACCATTCAATTTCTACGTGCACACGGTCACGGTTGAGGGCGGCCTCCGAGAGGTAGTCAACAAGCGGTTCGGTAGCGGCTTTGTAGCGGCCATCCAGAGCACCGAGGGCTAGGTTGGCGCCGGTAAGTGAGTGGCGGCCAGAGGGCAGGGTTGTGCAGTTTTCGCGATGAGACATATTTCTAGTTTCTCATGGGAACGTGTCGGCGCGCACGGTTTTGGGGCGGCTTTGGGACAGTCCGGGGGCTGTATGGCTGAGCTGCGCACAGGTCAGGCTGTGGATAGGGCGGTGTCATGGGTGGTCACTGCTTCACCAATTCTGCTGGAAGTGGGGTTGAACTGCCCGGCGGCTTTCTTCCACAGACCTGCCCACCATTCACCGTGCGAATTACGGCCCCTAAGGTGTAGGCACAAAGGTACCCCGATAAATGAGGAGGTAGGGCATGCCCTCGATCTATGAGATTGTGCAAGCCGCCGGCAGGTCAGGCTGGGCCAGTAGCGGTGCGGCCCAGGCCAGCGCGGGCGCACTGGATATGGCTCAGCGAGTCCGCAACTGGGCCGCTTCGCTGGCTGAGCAGGTGAGCCGTGAAGCTGTCCATGTGCACACCGCAACCGGTACAGCGCGGGTAGCGGGGCAGGTGCAGTGGACCTCCGCGGCAGGTCGTGCCTTCCAGAAAGGTCTTGAGATTGAATGTTTAGCTGGCCAACGGTTGTGGGGCGAGCTTGACCAAACAGCCCATCACATCCGGATTTCTGGTGAGATGGTTGCCCTTGAACTTGAGGCCGCTGCGACGGCGGTTAAGGCGGCGGGAGCGGCCTTAGACCTGGCGCTCAGTGGCATGGGAGTGATCGAGGACGTATTGGACGACTTCGTGGTCTACGCACAGAAGGCCGGTGTTCCTGGCCTACACGCGGAGCTGGTTCAGGCCATGAACAACCCCCTACTGGCCCAAGTCTCCACAGCCTTAGCCGGAGTAGGGAGGTAAAGCCATGAACCAGAAACTTCTTTCGCTTGGCTCAAGCATCTCGGTGGAAATGTCTGAACTCGGGCCGCTTTCTGACCAGTTGAACGGTGTTGCCGATCGGTACGATCAGACGGGGAACGCTCTACTCGGCATTACTTCCCAGGTTGCCCTGCTGGCCCCTCTGGACGCTAGCGGCAACGGGGCGCAGGCACTCACTTCTCTGGGTGTGACTTCAACGGGGCTTACTGCCCTGGTTGCGGGTACGCGCCGCTTATCCCGAGCTGTCGGCCAAGCGGCTCAGGCCTACGAGGAAGCCGAGACCTTTGCCCTAACTCTTATGGGCGGATTTACTGTTGCTGCCAATCAGGGTAAGTCTCTAGCACTAGCCTATGGCTCTGCCTTCGGTTACACGGTTGACAGTCTCAAAATTAGGGTGATCAAGGGTGGCCTGGTTCTTAGCAGTAGTGCCCCAAAAGTTGGGTTGCCTCTCTTGGATATTTACCGGAAGACCCCCGGTGGATATTTACTCCTAGCAAGAGGGGCTTCTACCCTTAACGGTTTTGTTAATCGACTGGGTATGACCGGAAGGCTACGCGCCAAGCGGGAGATGACCGGTGACCTCTTTACCGATCAAACCGAGGCAGCAGCCTTTATGGGGCCCGTTCCGATCACACCGCAGGACGTTACACACCGTTTCGGGCAGGTCAAGGAGATCGAGGAGAGAGGCGATACCTACATGGCTAGCCAGGGCTACCAGGGGGAGTGGGACCATATTGTGGTGGAGAAGCTGGTTAACCCCACCACGGGCAAAACCATGTACCTAGTGACTATTCCTGGGACAGATGGGAATCTTTTGGGGGGTAACCTCGAGGATACACTGGCTGGATTCTATAAGGGGGGTGTCAATAGTTGGCCCGGCACCGTTGGCACTGTATCCAGCAGTAACCCGCACCTTGCCCCGCAAGACTATACGGCCCTCATGTCTCTGGTGGAGAAAGCTATAGAGGACGCCGGGGTCCCCGAGGGGGCAACTATATCCTTTATGGGCTTTAGCCAGGGAGCTACCGCAGCGGCTACCCTCGCTAATAATGACACCATCAATTCCCGTTACAGGGTCAAGGGGCTGGTGACCCAGGCTGGCCCAATTGGCCATCTCAAAGTGCGCGATAGCATCCATCACGTTGATCTGCGCCATCGGGAGGATTATGTTCCTATGCTGAGTGGAGATCGCCCGGACTATAAGCCCGATGAGTCCCATGTCTACACGGCTGTACCGGATTCAGGAGGTATTCACGGTGCACAGGAGTACCAGGAGATAGCCAGCAAGGAGCCAGAAGCGCAGCAACCGTCCCCGGAGCTTGAAGAAATCTTTGCTGGCTATGTATCGGTGAAGGCTGATATCTATTCTGGAACCACCCAGAAGCCCGATATCACCCAGGATGAGCAAAGGGCGATAGGTGCTATGGGAGCTGCCCATGGAGCGGCGGAGATCATGACGGGAGTGAGTTTAGACGTGAACCCGGCAGATCTCTATCAAGATACGGAAGATCTGGTTCAAGCTGTAGAGCATAGTCTGGGGGAGGTGAACATCGGGGGTGTAGAGATTTTTGACCCGATCCTTGAGCCACTCCACCCCAAGGAGGGAGCTAGCAAACCGCCGGTTCCTGTTCCGGATCATAAGATCAAGGTGTATGAGGCTACCTTGCAGGACCATCTGGAGAACCTGGGCGGCTTGCTTGGAGCTCCTGATATTCCGGCTACCGGGCTGGGGAGCCCCATCCAGATTTTTGAGCCTGAACTTGAACTGGTTGCCGGGTAGCTAAGCTCTGCGGAGGGGGTGCTTAGTCGCTGCTTTCGATGCTCAACCCGCGCACCATGCGGGCTGTGCGAGCCTTCCCCCAGGCACCACCGCAATCAATGATGCTTCCTTCTAGCTCGAAGCCTCGTTGCTCGTAGAAACGCACTGCTTTCTGGTTACCTATGATGTACCAGAGGTAGGCCGGCTCGTCGGGGTAGAGTACCGCATCAAAGAGGGCGGCTCCCAGCCCGGTCCCCTGAACGGACTCTAGGGTGTAGAGGTGGGTGAGGTCCCGTGTGCCTTCCGGCGCTAGGGGCAGGTTTACCTCGTACTCCCAGGGCAGGGGGCCCGGGCGGGAGAGGGCAAAACCCACCGGCTTACCCCAGTCAAGAGCGGTACCGACTGTGCAAGAAGTGCCGGAAGTCGGTGTCCACTGGGGGTTCTCGTAGGCGAAAAAGGCTCGTACACCGGGGGCTACAATATTTTCAGCAAACTCCCGGTGCAGGGTTTCGGCGGCAGCTCTCTGGCGGGCACCGAACTCGGGGTCTACCAGGGTGTTATAGGTCTGGGCCAGGCACTGAAGTTGCAACTCAACATAGGTGCTTCCGTCCTCAGTGCCCACCGGGCTGAGGATATACCTGCCACTTACCGCAAAACCCACAGCCGCCTCCTTCCTCTTCTACCGGCGTTACCGCTCTCTCACCCTACCCAGTCTACTGCCCGGCCCAAGAAGCACTAGGCTAGAGGGGTGGCTAAACGAAGAAGAAAACCTAAGGCGACGGTAGAGGCCCCTGAGGCCCTAGTTGAGGGTAAATACCCTATTGATACCGGTATCGCTGAACTCATTGAGGATGACTACACCCCCGGTGGCTGGGTGCTAGAAATCAATGGCATGGAGTCCTCCCACATTGTGCTGGGTAAACCCCGCGAGCTAGATTTTGAGTATATGCGCTGGCTAGCGGCTGTCATTGAGCCTTTCGTGGATGCCCACTGCGATCCCGCCAAGCTCCGAATTACCCACCTGGGCGGTGGCGCCTGCTCAATGGCCCGCTACCTGGCCGATATCTACCCGCAGTCGCGTAACACCGTGGTGGAACTTGACGGCAAGTTAGCCGAGTATGTGCGTGAGTGGTTTGAACTGCCCAAGGCCCCCCTGGTTAAGATTCGCGTGGGTGAAGCCCGTCAGGTCACCGAGGGGTTCACTCCCCAGTCGCGGGACATCATCATCCGTGACGTTTTTTCGGGCTATATCACTCCTGAGCCGCTAACCACCCTTGAATTCACCCAGCTAGGCGCTCGCTCTCTAGCGCCCGGTGGGCTGTACATCATCAACTGCGGCGATGACCGTAACCTCAACGGTGCACGGGCCGAGGCTGCTGCTATCGCCCGGGTATTTGAGCATACCTGTATTGTGGCTGACCCGGCCATGCTTAAGGGCCGTCGCCGCGGCAACGTGATTATCGCCGGTTCTAATTCGCCCCTCCCCGTGGAGGGGGAGCTGGTAACGGCCGCTATTAGCAAACGCCTGCTGGGTGGCGGTGTCCCCGCCCAGTACAAGGACGATGCTTGGGTCCGAGACTTTGCCCGCTCTGCCCAGCCCCGGCGGGATGGCGCCCCGAACCTGGATACGGTCCAACTAGATCGAGAGCTACGCGGGTAACGTCAAATTCTTCCCCTGGAGCAATAGTCTTGTGCTAGTGGCTCTTGGGGCAAGTCCTCACTCTTAACACTGAGGGTATCACTGATAAAAATCTACCTCACTGAGAATTATCACTGAGAATCATTGACTTATGGAATAGAACGCCCAGAGACTTGAAGAAACCCTTGCCCTACTTCGGGAACGAGGCTTTGATAGCACTGAGATTGAGGTCAAGGCCGCCCGGGAGGGTTTACCGCAGAATCTAGGGCAAACACTCTCCGCTTTTGCCAATATGCCCGATGGCGGGACCCTGATCCTGGGTGTCGATGACAAGAGCGGGTTTACCCCGGTTGGAGTGGATGCCACGGTAGAGGCGGGCATTGCCTCCCTCGCTCGGAATGAGGCTACCCCCACTCCTCAGCTTATTAACAGCGGGGTTAAGTTTAAGGTGATTCTTTGGTTTGACCGGGCTGAGCCGCTAGCCCAGGTTGCTCCTGAATCTGCGAAGCTTGCTCCTGTAGTGTCTGCGGTAGCTGAATCGCCGGTAAGGCTGAGCAAGAATTCCCCATATATTGTTGATGCCCTAGGCCGGGGCGGTGAGCTTTCAGCACCAGAATTGGCAGAGCGCCTGGGCTTAAGCCTTGCTCAGGTGCGCTATGCTTTACGTCCCCTGTTGGAGCGCGGGGACGTGGTGATGGTGGGTAGTCAGGGTAGCCATTCCACTGTGTATGCCTTAAAGAGCATGATTGGTTAGTTCTTGCAGAAATCCTGCTTGTTGAGCCCCTGATAGGTGCTTTTTTCGTGGGCTACTCGACAGCGCCGTCAAGGTAGTACCAGACCCCCTTTTCTCTGGTGAATTGGGAAACTTCGGTCTGTAGCCCGCCCACCTTCTGACTTTTGGGTGTACCCGGTGCTGACCGGTAGTAGGCGGCAAAGTGTACGGTTCCCTGGGGGTCGAAGGGCCCGCCGGTGGCTTTCAGGATATCGAGCCGGTACCACCGTAGGCTCTCATCAAGCTCTAGAGAGTGTGGCCGGGTTGTGGGGTGCCAGGTTGCCAGTAGATAGTCAGGCAGGTTGAGGGCAAAAGCGGTGAAGCGGGAGCGCATGAGAGCCTCAGGGGTGGGGGCGGTGAGGGCACCGGTCTGAGCGAATTGCCGGTGGTAGCGCTGGCAGCAGGAGCCGTAGGTGTCGCCGGTTCCGCAGGGGCAACGTGTTGTGGAATCAATCATGCCCTCAATTAAAACAGGGAATAAGAAACCCCGCCCGCTCTGTATTGGGGGTGACGCAAAGAGGGGGCGGGGCTTAGAACTATAGGGGTTCTTGCGGGCTTAGCTGTGCATCCAACCTTCGATGATGCCCATACCGAAAAAGACCAGGAAGGCTGCCGAGACGATGTACATGATGGGGTGTACATCTTTACCGCGGCCCTGGACCAGGCGGATGAAGGTGAAGGCGATGAAGCCTGCACCGATACCGTCGGCAATGGAGTAGGTGAAAGGCATCATGATGATGGTCAGGAAGGCTGGGATACCCAGGCCCCAGTCGGTCCAATCAATGTGGATGGCCTGGCGGACCATGAGGAAGCCGACGACAACTAGCGCGGGTGCTACTGCTTCGAAAGGAACAATAGATACCAGCGGTGAGATGAAGACAGCCAGCAGGAAGAGCGCGCCGGTGACCATGTTGGCAAAGCCTGTACGGGCGCCTTCGCCGATGCCGGTTGCGGACTCCACAAAGATTTGGTGTGCGGAGCTCGATGAGCCACCACCGAGTACGGAGCCTGCCGCGTCTATGAGGAGCACCCGGTCGATGTTCTCAATCTTGCCGTCTTTATCTATGGTGCCGGCTTCAGTAGCCAGGCCTACCGAGGTTCCCATGACATCGAAGAAAACGGCGAGCAGGATGGCGAACATGAGCATGGTGGCGCCCAGGGTTCCTAGGGAGCTTGCGGAGAAAGCTCCGACCATGTCCACTGAGCCAATGAGGGAGAGGTCGGGGTGGCCTACCCACTGGGTAGGAATGCCAGGGATCATGAGTGACCAGCCGGTTGCTGAGTCAAGGGATGAGCCAGAGGGCGCTACTTTTTCTAGGATGATGGCCAGGATGGTTGAGGCAACTACACCGATGAGAATTGCGCCGCGCACGTTGCGAATGAAGAGGGCAATAGTTAGGAAGAGCCCAAAGAGGAAGACCAGGGTAGGCCAGCCGTTGAGGTGGCCGTCAGCACCGAAGGAGACGGGGACGGTGGTACCTGCGGCGTCGGGCATGCGGCGTACAATGCCGGCGTTGACCAGGCCAATGAGGGAGATGAAGAGGCCGATACCTACAACGATTGCGGTTTTAAGAGATTCGGGTACGGCGTCAAAGACTGCGCGGCGGAAGCCGGTAAGAACTAGGATTGCCATGACGATACCTGCCCAGACGACCAGGCCCATGATTTGGGGCCAGGTGAGGTTGGGGGTGGTGGCAATGGTTGATGCGAGTAGGGCGTTGACGCCCAGGCCGGCTGCCATGGCGAAGGGCTGTTTGGCCCACAGACCCATGACGATGGTGAGGATACCCGCGATAAGCGCGGTTGCGGCGGCAACTCGTTCAACGCCGAGGGTGCTGCCTGCGCCGTCCGGGGATAGCCCCAGGATGAGAGGGTTGAGGACTACGATGTAGGCCATGGCAAAGAAGGTGGCCAGGCCGCCTCGGAGTTCGGTGGCTAGGGTTGAGCCACGTTCGGTGATTTTGAAGAAGCTGTCGATAGCGCTGGTGGTTGCGGGTTTTTGAGCCGCGGTGTTCTCAGAAGACATTCGTGAAAATCCGTAGATACTCGTGTGGGTGTGTGCCCAGAAATGAGAGAGCGCCACCGTATCGGAGACTGTGGTAGCGCTCTAATGTACCTGTCTAGTCTACGCCTTTTACACTTTCTGAGGTATCCGGGGCTGGTTTTAATCTTGCGCAGGGGAGGGAGATGCCTGTGCCATAGTGCTTTTTACGGATGCCCTATAAGATAAGGTGTGCCTAACTACCATGAAAGGTTTACCCATGACTGATTCCGCTTACCCAGCTCTTGAGAGTTTAACTGTTCGTTCGCGCGCAGTTGTGACTACGGAGCGCCCGGCTCGGTATGCCAAGCAACTCGCTTCGCACATGGGGCATAAAATTCCGGTAGAGCAGATTGAGGGGGGCTACCGCCTAACTTTTAATCGTGACGGGAACTTCAGGGGGTATGGGGATCTTCTCGTGGGATCGGGGCAGGAGCAGGGTTGCCTGGTTCTTAAGGTGTACGCTGGGACTCCCGAGAAGTGCGAAGGTCTTGAAGGCGTTTTAGGTCGCCACCTGGAGCGGTTTGGTGAGCGTGAGGGGCTGGCGGTCAGTTTTACCCCTGAGAGCCTCCGCTGACAGATAGGTTCAGGGGTTTCACTGTGGGGCTTTGCCCGCTATCGCCTTTGGGATGTGTTGAGAGGCTGTCCCAGGGGGCTTGCGGGGGAGTGTATCTTGGAAGGGAACCTTTTTGATCCTGACCTGGAGGGCTATGGCTGAGAAAAATCCTGGTGACTTAGAGATGGCTCGTGACTTCCTGCGCCGGGCATCTGCTCAACTAGACCTTGATCCAGCGCTTATCAGCGAGCTAACCCCCCACTTACTTGGCTTGACCAAGAGGGTAGCGCACGGTGTGGTTCGTCCCGCTGCACCCCTGGCGGCTTTTTTGGTGGGCTATGCTGCAGCTCAAGCCGGTTCTGGTCAGGCTGGCGCTCTATCAACACCCGATGCGATAGCCCAAGCGCTTATGGCTATCGCCGGTATCGACGATGTGGTGGAGCAAGCTGATGGGCAGGCTTAACCGTAGCCTTGCGGCAACCCGCTATGTCTTGGGTGAAGATGGTAGCTTCACATCTAGTCGTCGAACTGAGTCGCTGACCCCCGAGGAGCCCCTAGAAATCCGTCTGGATGGGCGTGTTATCACCACCACCATGCGCACGCCGGGGCATGACCTTGAGCTGGCACATGGGTTTTTACATTCTGAGGGCATTATTCGCGGTGCAGAGGACATCAGGGCTGCCCGGTACTGTGCCGGGGCTACCGGTCCAGATGGCGCTAATACCTATAACGTGCTGGATCTGACCAGTGCAGGCGCAGTCCTCGCTCCGGGCTTGGAACATGTGCGGCTGACCGTGACGAACTCAGCCTGCGGGGTGTGTGGTTCTACTTCTATTGAGTCGATTATGGGTAAGGCCAACAGGTCGATTGCGCCTGCGGCTTTGACTCCACAGCAGATACTGGATTTTCCCCAGCAGCTCCGGGAGCGGCAGGTGCTTTTTGGTAAAACCGGGGGAATTCATGGGGCGGCTGTTTTTGATTCACAGGGCAGTATGCTCGTTGCGCGCGAAGATATTGGCCGCCATAACGCTGTGGATAAGGTTATTGGCTATCTGCTTTTAAAGGGGGGGTTGGGGGAGCCAGAATCTGGGCAGAATATGAATGTGCCCGGCAAGACCCTTGTGGTTAGTTCCCGGGCTTCTTTTGAGCTGGTGCAGAAGGCTGTTTTAGCTGGTTTTTCTGCCTTAGTGGCGGTCTCTGCGCCGTCTTCATTAGCTGTTGATCTTGCCCGCCAAGCGGGCTTGACCCTCATTGCTTTCACTCGGGATAATCGCTTTACTCTCTATGCGGGGCATATAGCAGAACATAGCAGGTGAGATTCTCTGATCCCGTGTGCTCAGGGGGCTAGAATGATGCTATGGCTAAAGTGTTGAGGCAAAAGAGTAGTTCCTTGTCGGGGGCCGAGGGCGCTAACCCCACGGCCTTTGATAACCCTAAGGTAGGTCATCGAGTAAAGGTGGCGGCAGGTCCTGGGGGAGTTATCCACGCAATGCAGCATGCCATTCCTGCGCGGGGTCTCTTGCCTTTGCTGACTATGAATAAGCCCGGGGGCGTAGATTGCCCAGGCTGTGCTTGGCCTGAGCCCTATCAGAATGACATGAATCTTGTGGAGTTCTGCGAAAACGGTGCTAAGGCTATTGCGGAGGAGACCACTGCTGATCGGGCGGGGGCTGATTTTTGGGCACGCTACTCAGTGACAGAGCTACGAACTAAGACGGATTTCTGGTTGGGTAAGCAGGGGCGTATCACCGAACCTCTTCTCTATGACCGTTCCAGCGGTGATGACCACTACCGCCCCGTCTCCTGGGAGAAAGCCTTTGCCCTGATCGCTGAGCAACTCCAGCGCACTGACCCTCAAAAAGCGGTTTTTTATACGTCCGGTCGGGCCTCCAACGAGGCCGCCTATGCTTTCCAACTACTGGCCCGACGCTTGGGATCAAATAATCTCCCAGACTGCGGTAATCTCTGCCACGAATCAACGGGGGTAGCCCTTAAAGAGGTAGCGGGTCTGGGCAAGGGGTCCATCACCATGAGCGACCTTGAAACCACCGACCTGCTGATTTCTGTGGGGCAGAACCCCGGCACCAACCACCCGCGTTCGCTCACTAGCTTTAAGAAAATGAAGGAAAACGGCGGCAAGATGGTGGTGCTCAACCCCATGCCTGAAACCGGGTTGATGGCCTTTCGGGAGCCTCAGTCACCTATGGGTATGGTGGTTCCAGAGAAACTAGCCGATGAGTACCTGCAGGTACGTCTTGATGGTGACCGCGCCTTCTTCCAACAGCTCAATAAGGAGCTGATTCTGCGTGATGCCCTGGACCATGTTTTTATCGACAAGTTCACCAGCGGCTTTGAGCAGCTCAAGGAGCATCTGCTGAGCCTTGATGATGCCGAGCTTGAAGTTGGCTCAGGCATTTCTGCCGCTCAGGTGGCTCGGGTTGCTGACATGGTGGAGCGGGCCGAGAGCGCTATTGTTTCGTGGACGCTCGGCGTTACTCAGCACCGCGAGTCGGTAGGCACCCTGCGTGAGATCATGAACTTCCTCTTCCTGACCGGTAATATCGGTAAGCCGGGCGCCGGTAGCGCACCCTTTAGGGGCCATTCCAATGTCCAGGGCAACCGGACGGTAGGTATCTGGGAGAAGATGCCTGAGCCCTTCTTGGCAGCAGTTGAAGAGCACTTCGGTTTTCCCGTTCCCCGTGAGCATGGTTTAGATACCGTTAAGGCGCTACGCCAGATGCGTGATGGTGGTAACCGGTTCTTTATGTCTCTGGGTGGAAACCTGGTGCGTGTTGCCTCCGATACCGCTGCCTGTGAGAAGGCCATGAGTAGCCAGGAGATGACGGTCCACCTCTCCACCAAGCCCAACGGGTCACATGCTTGGCCCGGGGAAAAAGCCCTGATTCTGCCGGTCCGTGCTCGAACCGATGAGGATATCCAGGCCAGTGGCCCTCAGAAAGTTACCGTGGAGAATTCCTTTGGGGTTGTTTCAGCCTCCGTCGGTAAGCGTAAGGCCAACAATGACCTGAACCTGAAATCTGAGGTAGATATCATCTGCTCGGTGGGGCGCGAAACTTTTGGGGATGACTTCTGGCAGCCCATGATTGATAACTACGCTCTGATCCGTGATGCGATTGAGGCCACTGTGCCTGGTTTTGAGAACTACAATGAGCGCATAGAGAAGCCCGGGGGCTTCTACCTGCCTAATGGCCCGCGTGAGCGTGTTTTCAATACTGAGAACGGTAAGGCTTTGTTAACGGTGAACGAGACAAACGTGCTGGATCTTCCTGCCGGTCACCTTTTGCTATCAACAGTGCGCTCTCACGACCAGTTCAATTCCACCATTTACGGGCTTGACGATCGTTATCGGGGTGTTCGTCAGGGCCGCCGAGTTGTCTTTATGCACAGGGATGATATTGCTCAGCTGGGCCTGCAGGATGGCAGCCTGGTCGATATTGTTTCTGTCTGGGAGGACGGGGAGCGCCGCGCCCCTAACTTCCGCGTCATTGAGTATGATCACGCGCGCGGTTGTTGCTCTGTTTATCTTCCTGAGGGGAATGTTTTGGTCCCGCTGGATTCAGCAGCTAAAGGTTCCAATACGCCGGTTTATAAGTCTGTGCTGGTGCGCCTTGAGTCTCTAGGGCGGCAAGCAGAGGTATAGCGAGTTGGGGAGGGGGCAGACCGCTAGGTCTGCCCCTTTTCCTTTTAAAGTTCTGCTGACCGGGGTCTAGAAAATATGCGCCCCGGAATGTGATGCCCCGACTTTACTGGCATTCTTTATGCCATTTTTATGACTCTGACTAGCGCTTATGTTTCTTTTACCCCTTTTGGGGGACGGGTGCTGGGTCCTCACCCTGAGCTCCTGGCTTACTTGTCAGTTTTCGCCCGGGATTTCTGTCCCACATTATGGTGACAAAGCCTGAATGGGGGCAAAACCCTGCTTTTGACAAGCACCGATACTGGGATAATGGTTCTAAATAAAGAAGAGGGAATCGCACCTAAGAAAGATCTACCTATGTCAACCGCACTTATGACATCTACTCGTCGGGGCAAGATAATAAATCCACGAAAGCGTAAATTTCTGATTCAATTTCTGCTTTATCTATCCCCCGTCATCCTCCTAACCACTATTTTTCCGCTAGTCACCCCGCAAATTTCTGAGGTGACCCTGGGCGGTGTAGCCCTCACACAGGTGATTCTGGCAGTCTCCATTACTGTGCCCTGGATGTCCCAGAGCATCTGCCTGCCCGTCTATAAAGCTATGGACGACCTGCTGGGGGAGCGTGATCTGGAGGCTTGCACCAAAAGGTTCGCCGAATATTGGGTCTCAACCTGCCTGGCAGTAGTGCCCGCGCTCATCCTTTTCGCTCTTCCCTTTTACTTTGCTCTGCACTGGAACCTGACCGTTCTGATGGCTTTCCTGCTCCTGGGTTTCTTAAACGTCATGTTTGGGCAGCTTCTGGTTGTGGCTAATCTGCCCACCGATAGCCGTAAGGCCTGGGGCTTCTCCTGGCTGGCCTACGCCCTTGCCCTGCTGATCGCCCCCAAGATCTGGTTCCTCCCCCCTCTCATGGGTATTTTGGTCATGCTCTTTGTAATTCGCGATTACATTGGCTACCTGAGCCTCTTCAAACGGCTTTACTACCCTGTTGTTGCACGCGAGATGCTCCGTGGCTTCCTCATTGGTACCGTCCTTTGGGCAGATAAGTACATCTTCTTTATCTCCCAGGGTGGCGAACTGCAGGTTGTCACCATCTACATGGGTCTTATCCCTGCTGTTGTTGCCTATAACTATTTCTTCGCTGCTGAGGCAAAACAGGTTGACCGTGCTGTGGCAAAGCTGCGTGAGGCTATCCAGACCAGAGGTTATAGCCAGGTTCAGAGCTACTCGAAGAAGGTGGAACGCCGAGTTCTGCAGGCTACACAGCGCACCCTGCTGATGGCTGGTATCTGCTCTGTCTTCGTTGCAGTCTTCATGTTCTTCTACCTGCCAGACTCGGTTATCTTGGCTTTTAGCATCATCATGTCTTCGTGGATGTTCCTGGCTGTTGCTATCTACAGCTACCAGGTTGATTACTTGGGGTCCCATCTGATTCCTCAGGTCTTAGGTCTGGCACATTTGATTTTGTGCATGCTTGCTTTCGCCCTTATCCCGAATACCAATGGCTACTTCATCATCATGGCTGGTGAGGTCGTGCTTGTCACGATTGCCTACATAGCCTTCCGCAAGACCTGGAAACTTCCTGCCTACGACCTTTTCTGGCGGCACGCTGTCACCTGGTAGTTCTCTCCCCCCCTATTGATCGCTCTTCCCCAAATTGCACCTTTTAGACATTTGAAGATAGGCACCATGACTGTAGAAAACACCTACAAAGAACTTCTTAAGCCTGATTCCGGCGCGCATTACACTGACCCGAACTACCCTGATGTTGATGTGGCTATTACGATGGAGTCCACCTACCCCTATCTCAAGGGTGGGGTTTCGGCGGTTGTCCACGACATTATTACCAGCAACCCAGATCTGACGTTCGGCATCATTCACATTGCCTGGGACAGAGATTCCCCCATGAAGGACCTCTACGGGGTCCCAGAGAACGTACTCTGGGTTAAGACCATTTTCTTGAGCTTCGACGAGCACCGGGAGTCCTATTCTGATTCCGCCAAGAAGCTAGACCTGAATGCCCAGGAGCGGATTGCGGCTTCGCACGAACTCTTCGATGCCCTGTATGCGCTCACAGAAGAAGCCGATGTTAATCCTCTGTGGCGGGTCTATGACCGCATGTTCTCAGAGAAAACCCGGGAGTTTCCCGGGTGGGGGCTTCTTGGTAGCAAGGAATTTATGGAGGTGCTCTTTGAACGCCTCCCGCTCGATAACATGAGCTTTTCCGATGCTTTCTGGCTAATCCGTACCTTCTTTTCTCTTGCTTATGCGCTCCTGCATGAGCGTCTTCCCTACGCTAGGGTTTACCACGCACACACCACAGGGTACGCATCTCTCATCGGTGCTGCCGGGGCACGAGATAATGGGAGCAGCTTCCTGCTAACGGAACATAACCTCTACGTCCGTGACACCGTGAACACTCTCTTGGACCGGAATATGTCCTTCCCCGTGACTGTCCAGGATCCCGACGTTTTTGATGTTACCCCCGAAGAGCGCGCCTGGATGCTGTGGTGGATTCAGATGGGTCGTTTCTGCTACCCCAGCGCGGATCTGATTACCTACCTTTACCCCAAGGCCATTGACGAGGCTCAGGGGCTTCATGGCATCCGTGAACGCTCCATTATCTTGCCCAACGGCATGCTGATTTCTGATGTCAATGAGGCTTACGCACTCCGTCGCCATGCCCGTGAAACGATTATTCAAGAGGGCACAAACCACCTTTGGAAGTTCGTCTTTATTGCCCGTGTTGTTCCTATTAAGGGCCTGATCGACCTGATTGAGACGGTGGCGATTCTCCGTGATGAAGGCTTCAAGCTTCACATTGACTGCCTGGGCCCCACCGAACATCTTCCGTCCTATTATGAGAAGTGCCGTGAGGCTATCGCGGAGCGCGGCCTTGAAGACTACTTCACCTTCCACGGAACCGTTAATGTCCGTGAAAAGCTGGGTCTCTTTGATGCGCTGGTCATGCCCAGCTACAACGAGGGCCAGCCTATCGTTGCTTTGGAAGCGATGAGTGCTTCAATCCCCGTGATTGGTTCGGATGTGGGTGGTATGTCCCAGCTGATTGATGATGTTCTTGTCTCTGAGGATGGCTCACACGTTGAGCGTTGCGGAATTCTTACCCAGGCCGGTGACCCGCAAGGTTTCGCAGATGCACTCAAGCGGATTATGAATAGCCCGGACTTCTACGAGCAGCTATGTCTCAACGCTCGTGAACGCGTACTGCAGTTCTTCCAGCTTCACGATGTGATGGACCGTTATAACTACATCTATCGCAAGCTGGGCAAGTTGGATTATAAGCCTGGCCAAGAACACACTTCGCTGGCGGGTGTCCCCAGCGCGGTTGTTGCCGAAGGTGACCAGAACATAGATTACATTGAGGCCAATAGCTAGGAGGTGGCATGACTACGGTCAGTCGAGGATTATGGGTACGCTACGGAGGCGACCCAATTACCCGCGAACAGGTTGAATTTGCAGCTCAACATTACGCGGTGGCCTTGGTCCAACCGGGGGAGAGGGAGGCTGCACGGCAGCTCAAAGAGCTCAACCCTAATATCATCGTACTGGCCTATAAGTGCCTATCTTCAGCTCGTAGGTATGAAGAGAGCGCACCTTACACCTCCGGTGTTTCGTATTCTGAAGCTGAGGCTCAGGGGTGGTTTGCTCGTCGCCTCAACGGTGACAAGATCGAGTGGAACGGTTACTGGGGGCACTACCAGATGCGAGTTTGGGATGCCTCCTACCGGAGCCGTTGGACTCAGAACGTGGTGGAGGAGATTGCGGATTCCCCCTTTGATGGTGTTCTTGCAGATAACGATATCTACGGGGATTACTACGGTTTGAACTTCCCCCTTGAGGGCGCAGAAAGCATCGAGGTAGTCCACCGTGGCCTTGACGCGCTGATCTCAGAGGCCGGTGAGGCCCTGAACGCGCGCGGCAAAATCCTGGTTCCGAACATTGCTGAGTCCCGCAGGGATGAGGGTAAGTGGGAGCGCCATAGCGCCTACGGCGGCGGTTTTGAAGAGGTCTTCTTGGGCTGGGGGCCGAACGAGTTTTTGGATGCCAATAGCTCGGTGGCTCAGATTAAGCAGATGATGCCTAGCCCCCAGGCCAACCTTCGGAACTTCATGCAGGGGGAGCAGGCGCAGGGTGAGGGAAGGTTAACCCTGTTGCGGGCTTCCACCGATGGAGACCTGCAGCACCCCAACTTTCTGATGGCTCTTGCGGCTTTCTGGATTTTTGGTGGTGGTCAGTGGTCGGCGGTGACTGCCGGTGCCCATGATGCCCACAATGACACCCCCTGGGTTGAAGAGCTAGCCTGGGATCTTGGCCAACCGACCGGCCCCATTGAGGGTGCACTGGGTATTTATGGGCGTAGCTTTGAGAAAGGCTGGGCGGCGGTTAACCTTACTGATCAGGTGAGCCCTGCGCTGAACTTTCCCGGTAGTGGACATGCTAACGGTACGATTTCTATCCCGCCGCACCAGGGTATGTTGGTTCAGGCCCAAGACGATGGTGGCCTGATTATTGCCCGGCGTTTTGATCTGCAGTAGGGGCGCGCTTCTAGCCGTAGACCGGGAAGTTGTGGTGGCCTGCGTGAACAAGGAGCTGGGTGCGGGTGGCTACGCCCATCTTGTCGTAAATGCGGGATAGTGCATTTTTGACGGTTGAGAGTGAGTAGTGGAGTTCTTCTGCTATCTCTTGATTGGTTTTACCCAGGCAGACTAGCTTGACGATGCCCTGTTCGGTTTCTGTGAGTTCGCTCCAGGGGTCCCCCTGGGGCGGTTCTGTCATATTCATGGAGATCACCAGGCTGGCTAGTGCCCGGCGGTCGATGATGGCGCGCCCCTCAATAGCTGCGGTGATGGCCTGTTTGATTTCTCGTGGCCGGGAGTTCTTGAGCAGGTAGCCGTCTACCCCGGCTTGGAGGGCTTTGCGGACGTAGTCGTAGCTATCAAAGGTTGTGATGGCGATAATTTTGGTGTCGGGGTAGGTGGCAAGGATCTGGCTGGTAGCTTGGATACCGTCCAGGCCGGGCATGTGTAGGTCCATGAGGAAGACCTGGGGGCGAGTGTTGGTTGCCAGTTCTATGGCTTCTTGCCCGTTGGTGGCTGTGCCTGCCAGGTGTAGGTCTTCTTGGCTCTCGATGTAGAGGCTGAGCAGTTCGAGAATTTCGGGGACGTCGTCGGCTACGGCCACGGTTGTTGTCTTCATGCTGGGCCTTTCTTAGTCAGTAACCAGGGGTAGGTTGATGGTTAGCCGCCAGGTCTGGCCCTCTACTCCGTAGTTGATGGTTCCGCCCAGCCGGCGGATGCGTTCTTGGATCCCGACTAGCCCGTAGCCGGTGCTGGGCGAACGCTTTTTCTTGCCGGTGATAGCCGGTAGGGGGTTGCTGGTGGCGATGGTGATACCGGTCAGGTTAGGGCGGGCTGTCACCTTTATAGTGCTGCCGGGCGCAGCATATTTTTCGGCGTTAAAGCGAATCTCTTCAATAACCTTGTGCAGGGTGGGGCGTACGCCTTCGGGAATCTCTGTGCTGGCTAGGTCGATGTGAGCATCCACCGTGAAGCCCTTGCTGGTCAGGCGGGCAATGGCCTGGTTGATGGATTCTTCAAGGTTGATGGTGACCGGGGATACCTCTGGGAGTGCCGTGATGCTGTGGTCTGCCCTGGTTGCTTGAATGAGTAGGCGCATATCGGCTAGGGCCCTATGGGTTTTTTCTTGAATTGTTGTGAGTGCGGTGTCTTTAGCATCCAGGGTGGGGGCGTTGAGTGCCTGGTTGGTGCTGAGCCCAATGATGCTGATCTGCCGGGCTATGGTGTCGTGGAGTTCGCGGGCCAGTGCTCTGTTGGCTTCTGCTACCTGTTCTTGGAGTTGCTTGTATTTGCGGTCGCTGGCTGTTTTCTGTTCCCAGGCTAGGCGCAGGCTAAAAGGGAGGCCGAAGAAGATAAAGAAGAGCGAAATGGCGACGATTATTGTGTAGACCAGGCTACCAACCATGAAGCCATTGGAGAGAGCGATGCAGAGTGAGATTGCCAGGGCTAGTACCTGCCGGGAGCTTGCCAGGAGTACTGCTAAGGGAAAACCAAACATACCCAGGAGAAAAAAGAGTTCGGATACCTGGTTATATAAGGTATAGGCGGTGAGGGTGAGGAAGCAAAAGACGTAGGCTGTGGGTAGAGCCTTGGATGAAATGCTGAGAGTGAGAGCCAGAAGTATGAGAACACAGCAAGTGCGTAAGAGGGCATACTCCGCTGGGGCGGTGAAAGCTAAGAAGGTTTCGACAGCTAGGAGGGCCCCCATGATGATGAGGGCTATACGTTTGGCTCTGGGCGGGAGCTGAACCTCTGGGAGGTGCCTACCGGTTTCTAAAAGACTGTGCATCAGTAATGGGCGGGACAAGGTGTTTACGCTTTCCAGCACCAGGGGAAGAGTCTAGAAATTCCCTGCTCGCACCTGATAGCTTCTGGGTCATTTGAGCTAGATACTAGAAGCCCCTGAGCGGGTGGCTCTGTGGCTGAGGCTGTGGTGGGGGTGGTGAAGGTGCTGGTCAGGGTGAGCAGGGCCAGAGCTAGGTATTTCATTGGTACTTTCTTTTTAGGTTACGTCTATCACCAGGTAATTCTATGGAGGCCCTGGTGTCAAGGAGGGCAGGTGATAGTACAACCCTTATTCGTGTTCCCTTGGTTGTCTGTTGCTCTGAATTTTTGGCGGGGCGAATACCTAGAGCTTGAGTGCTTTATCTAGGTTGGTAATCACCATAGCCGAGGGGAACTGGTATTTTTTGTCTACGTTTTTGTAGTCGGGTAGTTTGGCGTGGGATTCCATTTCTCCGGTGGTGAGGTTGTAGCGGTAGAAGTCTGTATCGCGCCCAAAGCGGGGAATGGAGTGGAAGAGGTAGGGGCCTTCAAATGCAATCAAACCGGGGGACTCAGTTTCGATGTCGTAACCTTGGAGCGTGAGTATCTTGGTGTTGTGGGCCGTTTTGAGATCAGTCCGTACAAGGTCGCCGCTTCCAGAGATCCAGTACAACCCTCCCTGGTAGATATGTCTATAAATCAGCTCACTGTTCCACATTTCATCTGTGCTACGAATTGCCCAGTCACCGTTGATATCACGTTTATCGAATATTCCGGTTCGGGTGTCATAGGAAACTAGGCTAGAGCCATCAAAATCATCAGGCCCACCCCCGTAGGGGTCTGTCACCTCTGGTTTGTAATTGTCAATGATGTAGTAGAGAACTCCATCGGCGCAGTCTAAGGAGTTTCCTGTGCTGTAGCGGTGTTCGTGTTCTATGGTGGCAACAGGATCAGGTTTAAAATCGGGGTAGAGTTGCAAGATTTGTTGAGGGGCGTTAGCAGCGCCGTAGTCGCTGGTATTGGAGGTCAGGTAGGGATTGCTCCAGCCCCAGACGCTACCGTCTTCGCATTGGGCCGCGTAGCCAATATAGTGTTCGAGTGGGTGGACGGTGCGCTTGTTGCCCTGGGTAACGATAATATCCCAGAGATAGCCTGAGCCGTCATCTTCGCTTCCTTGGTTTGCTAGGGCAACCATGCCTCCTCCCCGGTCTTGGGGGATACTGAACATGAGCGGAATACGGGGTGCTTGGTGGTCCTGGTGTTCAGCGGTGGTGAGGCCCTTGGGGGTGAGAGCGTAATCGGTTTGGTAGTCGGCGTAATAGAGGGTCTGGTCTCGGTAAGTGAGCCTGGAGTGCTCCATGCCATCGGTGGCGACATCTGTCCAGGTCTTGGTGTCTGGGTTGTAGAAGAGGATGCTACCGCCGGGGTTATTCTCAAGCCCTCCGGCTGAGCGGTAGTCGGTTGACATGGAGTAGGCGATGACGCTGTTGGCTAGTTGCTCTTCGGGTGGGGTGGTGCTGATTTGTTGGTTGCTGTGGGTGCAGGCAGTAAGAAGGAGGAGGGCGGCGGCTAGCGATGCGGTAGATGACTTTTTCATGGCTGTACCTTGTAGAGGTGGTGGTGCGTGGGCACCTTAATCTAGGTGCCCACGCACTGTTGACGAGAAATGCGGAGTCTAGGAGCGGGTCTCGTACCAGGTGGTCCAGTGGGATTTAGCAATATCTGCCGGGTAGACTCCGGGGCCACCGTTAGAGTCTAAATCTACGTTGGGATCTGTTGATTTATAAGCCGCCCAGACCAGTTGGGAGCAGTTATACCTACCGCGCCTTACCCATAGCTACTTTTCTTGCTCATCCACCTGAGTTGAGGTCTGCTTACCCTGCCTGAGAGGAGCTGGCAGTTTCGTGTGGAAAGGTATTGGTGCTGTAGCTTCGGGACTCATCTGCAACCCGCTGGGCGGCTTGCTCCAGGGTGAGGCCCTGCTCCTGGGCATACTCCTGAAGCCCCTCCAACATCTCAGCGCGGATAGCCTGGTCGTTGGCCTCTGCTCCTACCGAGGTAACAATATAATCAAGGTTCTGCTCAAAGGTGGTTTCTGCCCCTGCTGGTGCTATCCTCGACAAGCAGGTGAGGGTAAGTGCGGTCAGGGCAAATAAGCCGATAGCTTTCTTCTTGAAGGCTGGCATGAGAGTCATCTCCTAGGGGAGTGCTGCAGTTTTCGGGTTACAGAAAAGAGATAGTTTCTGTAATCTGGAATATACTCCTTTGATTATGAGATTCAATACATTGTGTGAAACATAGTACTTAAGTCCTGACTTTTCAGATCCCTCTTGATGTTCTGCCCACATGCGAGCAAGGACAGTAAGGAGTGTGTCTTGAAAACTTCGACAAGGGCAGTCGCTCAGTGCTCACACTTTAGTACATATGTCCTCCTGAAAAGCGCTCAAGCTGAATTGACAGCTTATAAGGTTAACCTAACCCAGCCCCCAGCGGTAGACTAATGGGTAATTGTGAAAAACGTCCTCAGCCGGTCAAGTCCACAGCCACCGGCGCCGAAAGGAAAACCCGTGTCCTCAGCCCCCCGCGCCCTCCGTGTTGCCGTCATCGGCGCAGGCCCCGCCGGTATCTATGCCGCCGACATCCTCACCAAGTCCGAAGAAGTCCGCTCAGGCGATGTCCCCGTAGCCATCGACATCTTCGACCGCTACCCGGCCCCCTTCGGCCTGATCCGCTACGGCGTAGCCCCCGACCACCCCCGCATCAAGGGCATTATCAAAGCCCTGCACAAGGTACTAGACCGCGGCGACATCCGCTTCTTTGGCAACGTAGACTACGGCACCGACGTGACCCTGGCAGACCTAGGCAAGCACTACGACGCCATCATTTTCGCCACCGGTGCCATCAAGGATGCTTCCCTGAACATCCCCGGTGTTGAGCTGGATGGCTCCTACGGTGCCTCCGACTTCGTCTGCTGGTACGACGGCCACCCCGACTACCCCCGCACCTGGCCCCTAGAAGCCAAAGAAATCGCTGTGCTCGGTAACGGCAACGTGGCTTTGGACGTTGCCCGCGTGCTCTCCAAGCACGCCGACGACCTGCTGGTTACCGAAATCCCCGACAACGTCTATCAGGGCCTTAAAGCCTCACCCGTCACCGACGTTCACGTCTTTGGTCGCCGCGGCCCCGCCCAGATCAAATTCACCCCCCTGGAACTGCGCGAACTAGCCCACTCCCGCGATGTAGACATCGTGCTCTACGAAGAAGACTTCCAGTTCGATGACGCCTCCCGCCAAGCCATGGAAACTAACGCCCAGACCAAGGTCATGATGAAGACCCTCAAGGGCTGGCTAGAGGAGCAGAAGGAAAACCCCGGCACCGCCTCCCGCCGCCTGCACCTGCACTTTTTGCAGGCACCTTCAGAGATCCTGGGTGAGGACGGTAGGGTCACCGGTATTCGTATGGAACGCACCCAGCTCAACGGCAACGGTGGTGTCACCGGCACCGGCGAGTTCATCGACTACCCAGTCCAGGCCGTCTACCGCGCCATCGGCTACTTCGGCTCAGAACTACCCGAGGTAGGCTACGACTCCGAACGCGGCGTAATCACCAACCGAGAGGGTCGCGTCATTGACGACAGCGATGTGCCCGTCCCCGGCCTCTACGCCACCGGCTGGATTAAGCGCGGCCCGGTTGGCCTGATCGGCTCCACCAAGTCCGACGCCCTCGAAACCGTCACCCACCTGCTTGAGGACCGCGAGAACCTTTATACTGCAGAAGCTACAGACCCCGCCGACATTGAGAACTTCCTCAAGGGCAAGGGCATCCGCTACACCACCTGGGAAGGCTGGCACCGCCTGGACGACCACGAAAAGGCCCTGGGTGCAGCGGCAACCGATGCCGCCGGTGAGCCTCGCGCCCGCATTAAGGTGGTAGACCGCGAAGAAATGACCGCCATCTCTCGCGCAGAGTAAAACCGGGTGTGCCCTCTCCAATCAGTTCCCTTGGCCCCTGGAGAGGGCACCCCTAGGCCTTCGCTATCAAGAGGGTCTAGCCCCAAAGACACGCCCGGAGGATATTTTGTGGCTACTTCAGCCCTGAGCAGGTAACAGTACCTAAGATAAACCTTGTGCTACGTTCTTCCCGAATCAACCCTCAGCGCAGTGTTTTTTACGGTTTCCTCTCTGTAATCCTGATGGGCACTGTTCTCCTGCTCCTGCCTATCTCCCACCTGGACCCTTCTTCCACCAGGGTCATTGATAATCTTTTCACCGCTGTATCAGCAACCTGCGTGACCGGACTTTCAACCGTGGATACCCCCAACTACTGGTCAAACACGGGTTTAGTCATCATCCTGATCTTGATTCAGGTCGGCGGCCTGGGGGTTATGACCCTGGCAACGGCTATTGGTGCATCACTCCAGGGCAGGCATCTAGCATTCAGCGCCAAGCTCAGAGCCTCTGCAGAAGTGCGAGGCAACGGCCTCTTCAACATGCGCAAAGCCGTGCTTGGCATCGTTAAAACATCCCTGCTTTTTGAAGCCTGCGGTGCCCTTGCCCTGACCCTACGCTTTCACTGGGGTTACGATATGCCCCTAGGGCAGGCAACCTGGTACGGAGTCTTTCACGCGGTATCCGCTTTCAATAACGCAGGCTTTGCCCTCTACTCCGATAGCTTGATGGGTTTTAACCATGACCCCTTCATTCTTCTACCCATTAGCTTTCTGATTATCCTGGGTGGCCTGGGGTTTCCCGTGCTCATGCAACTACGCCGTTACGGCTCTAACAGGCGGCTGTGGCGTATGGGAACCAAGCTTGTTATCTATGGGACGCTTCTGCTTCTGAGCTTAGGCACCCTTGGGTTCGCTATCCTGGAATGGAACAACCCGGGCACTTTAGGCCCTATGAGTGCCTCCCAAAAAATTCTCAATAGCTTCGCTCAATCTGTTTCTACCCGAACAGCAGGCTTTAGCAACCTGGATATAGCCCAGTTCCACCCGGCAACAACCATGTTCGTTGACCTATGGATGTTCATCGGGGGAGGGCCAGCAGGAACAGCGGGCGGCATCAAAATTACAACCTTCGGTGTGCTTTTCTTTTTGATGCTTGCGGAAATCCGTGGCCAGGGGGCAGTAAACATCTTCGGTAAGCGTCTATCACGTTCGGTTCATCGTGAAGCAACCACGGTGCTCCTGTTAGGTTGTGCTTTTGTCTTTATCAGTATTTTTGCCCTGGCGCTCATCACAGATTTTACCAGCGACCAGCTCACCTTTGAAGCTATCTCCGCTTTCGCTACGGTGGGCCTGAGCACCGGGATCACCCCCATGATGCCAGATGCCGGCAAGGTTATTCTGATCGTTCTTATGGTCATAGGCCGGGTGGGTCCAGTTACCGCAGCTGCCGCCTTCGCCTACCGCCGTAAACCCGTCAACTATGAGTTCCCCAAAGAAAGGCCCATCATTGGTTAGCAAGAAGAAACTCTCCTTTTTTAGCCCAGAGCTGGTCAGCGAGCGTAAATCGGTAGCTGTCATAGGTCTGGGGCGTTTTGGCCAGTCGGTAGCCTTAGAACTTATGGAAGACGGTGCCGAGGTACTGGGTATTGATAGTGACCCCGGCGTTGTTCAGCAGTTGAACGGCCGGCTCAGTCACGTTGTGCGAGCCGATGCAACCCAAGAAGAAGCCCTAGAGCAGCTCGACATCTTAGATTTTGATCGAATTGTTGTGGCTATTGGCAACCACCTGGAATCCAGTATTTTGGTCACTTCTTACTTAATCCGGCAAGGGGTCAAAAATATCTGGGCCAAGGCCGTCTCAGATCAGCACGGTATTATTCTGCAGCAGCTAGGGGTAGAAAAAGTCGTTTTCCCCGAACGTGACATGGGTAAACGCGTTGCCCACCTGCTCCAGGGGAGCCTGAAAGAATACATCCAAATTGATAGCAACTGCGTAGCGGTTTTATCTGCAGCTCCACAAGGCTTTGTCGGTAAAGAGATCTATACCAGGTCCCTGCTTAAGGAGCACGGGATCGCAGTTACTGCCGTCAGAGACTCAAAAGGAACCTGGCACCATTTACCCGATAATTTCCCGGTTGAGTCCAACGACACGATCCTTTTTTCTGGGACGCCCCAGGCCGTTGAACAGTTCGCTCGGAACTATCTGCAGTAAAAGGTTCACCACTAGCCCTCAAGGAGCACCCTGTGCAGGTGGGGGTTGAGGAAGATCCCCCGGGGGTCCAGCTTGGCGCGCAACTCTACAAAGTCCTTGAAGTGCGGGTAGAGCTCGGCTAAATCGTGAGCGCTCTGGCTGTGGAACTGCCCCCAGTGGGGGCGGCCCCCGTGCGCCTTGAAGATAGCCTCTAGGGGGCTAAAAAGCTCAGCCTGGGGTTGCCGCCAATAAGAGCGCGCGGAAACATAGAAAGTCTCACGCCCATAAGCCGGGGAGAGCCAGATATCGTCAGCGGCCGATGTGCTTATGACGAGCGGGTAAGAGCTCTGTGCGGGGCTTCCCTTACAGTGGGCGCGGATATCAGACATGAGCTCGTTGAACTGGGATATATCGAAGGCATATTCCATAGTGCTGTGCCGCACGGTACGGTGAACGGTGAATACGCGGGCAGAGTAGTCTGCGTAGCGCCGGTTGCCCTTGCCCCAGTTAGAGACCTTGTTCAGGGCAGGCTGGAGGGCAGGAGCCTTAGCGCCCAGGTAGCTGAGGGCAGAGAACATCCCGTTATTGAGCAGGTGGTCCCCGCCGTAGCGGCGGGCCTGGCTGACCGCTGCACTCGCAGGCATGTAGCCCTCGGTCAGCAGCGCCAGGCGGGTGAGCCTGCGGGTGCGAACCTCAGCGGAGCCGGGGAACCAGCTGAACTCGTAGTGATCGGATCCGTGTGCGCGTTCGGTAAAGCTATGCACAATGTCGGTGTAGGAGTGGCCGCGTTCTACCGCATGCAGGCGGAATTGGGGAACCACCGCGAAGGTAATTTCTACGATGATGCCCAGGGCACCCAGACCGCAGAGGGCTGCCTTAAAGAGTTCTGGATTCTCCTGTACTGAGCAGGTGATGAGCTGACCTGAGGCCCCTACCAGTTTGAGTTCGGTTACCTGGGTAGCAAAAATACCGTAATCTACACCGGTGCCGTGGAAACCCGTTGAGATAGCACCGGCCAGGGTCTGCTCATCGAGCCTGCCCAGGTTGCTGAAAGCAAGATTGTAATAACCCAAGATTTGATTGGCTTCGCGCACCGTGGTTCCTGAGCGAAAGGTGGCGGTAAGGCCCTCGGCGTCTACCCGCGTGAGGCCTGTGAGGTAGTCAAGTTCAAGTAGAGCATCGGTGGGCTGGGCTATAGCGGATGAACTGCGCCCCCGGCCTACTACCTTGAGGCGCTGGCCGGTTGCACCTGCATGCTCGATACATTCCTGCAGTTCGAGTATGGAACGGGGTCGGAACAGGCCGGTGGCCTGGGCCTCGTGCTGGCGGGCCCAAGTGCTCCAGGCCAGAGTGCTGTTTTGCGGGGTATCTGCCATGGTTTTCCTCTTATCTTGCTTCCTAGTGCATATCTTCGCACGATTAGTCAGGCTCTTACTAGCTGTTTGCTGAGTCTTTGCAGGGGCGGTTATCAGCAATGGTGAAAGGAGCGGGTAACCTGCCCGACCTGTCCCTGTCATGATGTGAAATAGGGGGATAAATGTGAGCGCACCCACTAAACTTTAAGTAGGACCCCAGCAGGGCTACCGGTAGACCGGCTGGCAGAGCGGGGTCGTCGTGAATCTAAGGAGATGACCATGACCGAACGCGAACTCACCTTCGGCGAAAAAGCAGTAGCCAGCCGTGACAACCTATCAGAAGTCGCCCAGGCTTCCGGGGAGATTATTGTAGGCATCGATGGCTCAGAGCAGAGCTATGGTGCCCTTCGCTGGGCGGTCCATGAGGCCGAAATTCGCAAGGTGCCGGTCCGAATGGTTACCGCCTACTCTCTGCCCGTCTTTACCGGTACCGGCTTTGACGCGGGTTATTCCATGGTCGATGAGCAGGCCCTGACCGATGGTGTCGCTCAGATCCTTGACGAGGCCCACTCCCGTGTTGGCGACACCAGCGTAGAACTGCGTGCCACCGTAGAAACCGGCGATGCCACCGCTGTCCTGCTTGAGCTCTCCAAGAAAGCCGAACTGATGGTGGTTGGCTCACGTTCACACGGAGGCTTCCTGGGTCGCCTGCTGGGTACCGTTTCAACCTCCCTTCCCGCTCATTCGCACTGCCCCACTATTGCTGTGCCCCAGTCTTACGCCGAGAAGATTGAGGGCGACCCTGAGATTCTGGGCCGTGGCCGTTCTATCGTGGTGGGCTCTGATGGCTCCGATGAAGCCCGCCTAGCTATGATGCAGGCGGCTGACGAAGCCTCGCGCCGCGGAGTCAAGCTGACCCTGGTCAATGCCCTGGCCCCCTACACCGGTGCACTGAACTGGGTGCCCGCCGCCGTTGACTTTGAGGCACTTTACCGCGAAATCGCTGATCTTCAGCGTAAGGCTGCCGAGTGGATTCGTGGCTACTTCCCCCAGCTTGAAATTGAGTTCAAGCTGATTGACGGTTCGCCCGTTCAGGTTCTGCTTGAAGCTGGTAAGGCTGCCGACATGATCGTTGTAGGTACCCGTGGACGCGGCGGTATCGCCGGCATGATTCTGGGTTCAACCTCCCAGGGCATCCTGCACAACACTCAGGTTCCGGTCATGATTGTTCCGGAGATTGACGATCCTCGCATTAAGGAAGCCCCTGACGCAGGTATTAGCTGGGGTTAAGAACAGCCGCTAACTTCTGGTTAGAACCCCCGGTAGGGGAGTAAGCTAGAGGTAGAAAAGGCAGGACAGCTCCCGCCGTAGCGTTTTCCGCAGTGAAGATGCTCCGACGGCGCTGTTCTGCCGTCTTTTTTAAAAAAGTTGAAAATTTTTTGTGCCCCCTATTGGAAATACCAGAATATGCCTTTGACAAGTTGTTTTAGGTGCTTTGGGGATTTGATTTCACTCATTTTTGTGTCGGAGAACACCGGTTTTTTAGCTCCGATAAGGGGTTTTGAGGGTTTCTCGATTTGCACGCCTTTTAGAAGTCGCGTAATGTATTACTTGTTCGAGCGACGGGCCAAGGGAACGAGGCCCGGAGCGAGTAGCGAACTAGCCCCTATCGTCTAGCGGCCTAGGACGCCGCCCTTTCACGGCGGTAACACGGGTTCAAATCCCGTTGGGGGTACTGTGAAACTTCGGTTTCACGGCCATGTTAGAATTTCGGTTCTAGCCTATGGCCCCGTAGCGCAGTTGGTTAGCGCGCCGGCCTGTCACGCCGGAGGTCGCGGGTTCAAGTCCCGTCGGGGTCGCTCCGACCGCGTAATTCTCACTTGTGGGGAAGGCGCGGTTGTGGCATATCTAAGGTATGCCTGGCTCTGTAGCTCAGTTGGTAGAGCGTGCGACTGAAAATCGTAAGGTCACCGGATCGACGCCGGTCGGAGCCACGAAATCCACTCTCTAGGCTTCTACGTGAGAGTGGATTTTTTACTTTAACCTTTAGCGCCCTATCTTCCTTGCGGAAGGTGGGGCGCTTTTGTGTGCCCTGGGGGGTTGCGCTTCTTGGTCTGTCTTTCTGCTCTGTTGCATATCGAAAAACGATATGTCACACTTTAAGCATATTGAAAAACGATATGTTTCTGTGTGGAAAGGAGAGCAGCCGGCAATGCCACCCCTTGAAGAACACCGCGTGACATGCCATTTGGATTGTTTGCTCTTGGACAGAGGAATGAGCTTGGTTGAACTCTCAGAAAAGGTGGGGGTTTCTGTGGCTAACCTATCGATTCTTAAAAATAACCGGGCACGGGCGGTGCGGTTTTCCACACTGACTGCTCTCTGCCAGGTGTTGGACTGCGCCCCGGGTGACCTCTTTACAATCGACGAGGAAAGGAACTAGTCCTATGAGGCAAATCAAAAACTATCTAGGTTTGGAAGCACAGAACCCACAACCTGAGGAACACGCTTTCTCTCTTCCGCTGGTCTATAGCGCTGTTGTGTTCGTGCTTTTTATATGGCTCATTGTCATGCAGTGGCCAGAGGCTGGGATTCCTTCCCCTCTACACCGCTACAACCCGCAACTTGACGGTGGAATCAACTGGGTGGAAGACGCCCCGCTTGGGCAAGGTACTAGAGTGCTTGCCTGGGCGGCTTTTGCCTGGAAATTTAGCATGTACCTGGTAGTAACAGCCCTGCTCTACAGGTTGGCTCGTATTTTCTACACTAAGGCACACTTTGGTACCCAAGCTCTTGCTCTTTTGAGGGCGGCCCAGATAGTCCTGCTAGGGGGAATGATCGTCTACTCGCTCCTGACAGCTTTTCTAACGCGGGCTGTGGCAAATGATTATGATCTGCCGGACATCCACAGCGAAAGCACCTTTTTCTCTGACCAGGGTCTGCTGACCCTACTCTTTGTGGCAACTCTCTTCTTTATAGAAGGCGCCCTGCGCCGCGGTCTCACTCTCCAGGAGGACTCCGATGCAACCATCTAAAACAGCCAACAGCTTCCAAGAATCATTCAGCCTACCGTTACTGGGCTTTATCCTTCTGGCCTTTATTTTCCCAGTGACTATGGTCCTTTACTGGCCCTATCCCTCACAGGAAGCTCTGTGGGTGACCTATGAGTCGGCGCCGGGACAGATAACAACCCTGGACACAGCCTCGCTACCGCTCTTTGTCAAAGTTTTTGCTTGGGTGGACCACGCCCTACCCTCCCTGGGAGCAAGTATCTTTGCTCTTCAGATGGCCCGGGTATCAGCCAACTTTAACGTAGCTGCACAATTTACTCAGAAGTCAGTGCGCTACTTCTACCAGCTCCGTATGATGGTGCTGTGGTGGGGGATTGCTTATGCTCTTGTCCACAATATTATTGTTCTCTGGAGCGTAGAGAACTACTACGTAGGCTACGGCAGGATTACCATCAACGGTATCTGGCTCAACTGGCCAATCTTCTATGCAGTGGTTATCTTCCTAATAGCCGGATTTATGGAAGGGGCCCTAAGCCGTAGCCTCAAACTCCAAGAGGACGTAGACGCCACCATCTAAGAATTGAAAGAAGAGCACCCCGCCCACCCCGTAGCGCTAGCATATCTCCCGGGTTGGCGGGGTGCTCCTGTTTCTAGTTAATCTCCACAACCACCGGGGCATGGTCCGAAGCGCCCTTACCCTTACGCTCCTGGCGGTCAATCTCCGCACCCACCACACGGGCCGCCAGTGCAGGGGAATAGAGCTGAAAATCAATCCGCATACCCTCATTCTTAGGGAAACGCAGCTGAGTATAATCCCAGTAGGTATAAGGCACAGAGGTATGAGGCCGGGCCACATCGACCAGACCCAAAGGCTGATCTAAAAAGGCTTGGAAGGCCGCGCGCTCCGGCTCCGTCACATGGGTCATCTGATTCTGGCGGAAGAAATCAATATCCCACACATCCTCATCAAGCGGGGCAATGTTAAAGTCACCTACCAGAGCAAACTGGGCGCCCGAATCCTGCTCCAACCAGCCCAGCGCCTCCTGCCGGAGCTGACCCAGCCACTCCAACTTATAGGCCATATGCGGGTCGTCCACACCCCTCCCATTGGGCACATACAGGCTCCACACCCGAACCCCACCGCAGGTAGCACCCAAAGCGCGGGCCTCCACCTGGGGCTCCTGCCCCGGCTTACCAAAAGCAGGCTGACCCGCAAAGGTGCGCTGAATATCTTCAAGCCCTACACGCGAGGCAAGCGCCACACCGTTCCACTGCGAAAGCCCAAAATGAGCTACCTCATAGCCCGAATACTCAAAAATCTCAAAAGGGAAATTCTCATCGGTAGCCTTGGTCTCTTGAAGGGCGAGCACATCCACGTCGCTACGCTCTAACCACTCCTCTACACGGTCAACGCGGGCACGAATCGAGTTCACATTCCAGGTGGCAATCTTCATGAGTTTAAGCCTAACAGGGCTACTAGCCACCAGCCTTTACCCCTGCCCGGCCAATGGGTTTAGCTCTGAGGGGGCAAGGGGTGAGGTAGAGCTAGCCTCTGGCAAAAATGAAAGTTTACTTAGTTTACCTGGGCTCTGATAGGTACTAGGGTGGTGAGACAGACCAGGTCGTCCACGAAACGAGTAAGCATGGCCCAGACACCGGCAATCGAATTTATAGCGGTCACTAAAAAATACGGAAACACTGCGGTAGTAGACAACCTTAACCTGTCCATACCCCAGGGGAAAATAACCGTCTTCGTTGGCCCCTCCGGCTGCGGTAAAACAACCTCCCTGCGCATGATCAACCGCATGGTTGAGCACACCAGCGGACAGATCCTGGTTAACGGCCAGCCCAATACCGACCAACCCGAGCACCAGCTGCGCCGCTCGATTGGCTATGTTTTACAGCAGGCTGGGCTCATGCCCCACCAGACCGTTGTCGATAATATCGCCACCGTACCCCGGCTCAAGGGCACCCCCGCCCGTCAAGCCAGAGAAAAAGCACTGGCTCTACTTGAAACCGTTGGCCTTGACCCCTCACTGGCTAAAAAATACCCCGCCCAGCTTTCAGGCGGGCAGGCCCAGCGGGTAGGCGTAGCCCGTGCCCTAGCAGGCAACTCATCCATCCTGCTCATGGACGAGCCCTTTAGCGCTATCGACCCCGTCGTACGAGCCGAACTCCAAGAGAACCTGCTTGCTTTACAAAAGGAGCTCAACCTAACCATCGTCTTTGTCACCCACGACATTGACGAAGCAATCCTGCTGGGCGACTATGTAGCTGTTTTTGCCCAAAGCGGCCACATAGCCCAGTTCGGCACCCCCGAAGAAATCCTGCGCGTACCTGCCAATGACTACGTGGCATCATTTGTGGGGCGAGACAGAGGAACCAGGCGGCTCACCTTTGCCCAAGCAGACGGCCTCACTCTCTACCCGCTGACCTCACCCGAGGTCACCGCAGAGAGCTGGAAGCTACGCGTCACCGACGGCAAACCAGACGGCTGGGAGGCCGCAGGAAAATGCTTCCCCGGGGGCTCACTCTTTATACAGGGCGGTAGCCTGCGCGATGCTCTAGACTCGGCACTCTCTTCTCCCTCAGGTTGGGGCGTAGCTGTAGACCAAACTGGTCATCTACTAGGCCTACTCAAAGCAGAAGACGTTCTCCACGCAACCCGGCAGGAGCGAATCCAGCGTTACGGGATTAAGGGCGAGGGGGGCAGCGCATGAGCTGGGCCCTCGATAACCTGGGCTATCTAAGCCGGCTCACCCTCCTGCACCTGCTCCAGGCACTTATTCCACTGATCTTCGGGTTCCTCCTATCACTACCCCTAGCCCGCCTAGCACTCAGCCGCCGTAAAGACGGGCGCTCCACCGAAGGGTACACCCCAGTAGGTAAGCTACGCCGGGGCCTAGTCATCAACGGCTCAGCCCTGCTGTATACCATCCCCTCTCTGGCATTATTTGTGCTCATGCCCCTGGTACTGGGTACCTCTATCACTTCCCCCGTAAATGTCTATGTTGCTCTGACCATCTACGTACTTGCCATGATGGTCAGAAGTGCTGTAGACGCCTTTGAATCTGTCTCACCCGTTACCCTCGAAGCCGCCACCGCACTGGGCTACACCCCTGCCAGGCGGTTTCTCAAGGTGGAGTTCCCCCTGGCCCTGCCGGTCATGATTGCAGGCCTAAGGGTCGCCCTGGTCGCCAATATCTCTATGGTCTCGGTAGGTGCTGTCATTGGTATCCAGTCATTAGGCACCCTCTTCACCGACGGACTCCGCCGTGACCTACCCGCAGAAATTATCACCGGAATTTTACTGACAGTAGTGCTCGCCCTGATTCTGGACCGAGCCCTTGCCCTCGCCGGTAACGGCCTGACCCACTGGAGGAAGGCATGATTTTCGAACAAGTAGGGCACTGGTTCACCGCCCCCGGAGCCTGGTCCGGCGCCGGAGGTATCTGGCAACGCCTGGCTGAACACCTAGGATACTCGCTAGTCGTCCTGCTGATAGCGGCCGCTATCGCCCTACCCCTAGGAGCCTGGGTCGGGCATACCGGTAAAGGTGAGAACCTGGTGGTTGCTTCTACTGGAGCGCTCCGGGCCCTGCCCACCCTGGGTCTGCTCACCCTCTTCGCCCTCTGGCTGGGCTTGGGCTTCACCGCCCCAGCCCTAGCCCTCATCATCCTGGCTATCGCGCCCTTACTTGCTGGCACCTATGCCGGTATCTCCGCCGTAGATCCCATCACCATTGATGCCGCCCGCGCTCAGGGCATGACCGCCTGGCAGGTTCTGACCCGGGTAGAACTACCCATCGCCCTACCACTGATTTTTGGTGGCATCCGCAACGCTGCCCTCCAAGTTATTGCTACGGTCACCGTGGTCGCCTACATCAACCTGGGTGGCCTGGGCCGCTACCTCATTGATGGCCTAGCCGTCCGCGACTACGCCCGCATGGTTGCCGCCGTCATTCTGGTGGCAGCGCTCGCTCTTGTTGTCGATGCCCTGCTGGCTTTGATTCAGCGCCTACTGACCTATCCCGGATTAAGGTAAAAACATGACTTCATTCTCTTTCTCCCGCCGTTCTTTCTTCACCGGGCTAGGCCTGACCGCCGGTACTCTGGGTCTGAGCGCCTGCGGCCTGGACGGTTCTAGCGCCTTTGGTAGCGGGGCTCAGGCAGGCACCATCACAGTTGGTTCGGCTGATTTCACGGAGTCTCAGATTATTGCTGAAATCTATGCGGCGGCTCTGAACATCCGTGGCTTTGAGGCCCAAACAGCGCCTGCTATCGGTGCCCGCGAGGCCTACCTTGGGGCGCTGGCTGAGGGCACCGTGACCGTGGTACCCGACTATTCGGGGAACTTGCTTCTCTACTTTGACGCGCAGGCTAAGGCACAAACAGCACAGGAAGTTCTCGAGGCCCTGCCCCAGGCCCTACCCCATGAACTGGCGGTTCTCTCGGCGGCCCCGGCCCAGAACAAGGACTCCCTGGTTGTCACAGCACAGACCGCACAGGAACGCGGGCTGAACAGTCTGGAAGATTTAGCGGGTTTGAGCGGTAAGCTGGCCCTGGGGGCACCGCCTGAATTTGCCGAGCGCACCTATGGCTTGCCCGGATTGAAAGAAAAATACGGTTTTACTCCCTCTTCCTTCGAACCCATCAACGATGGGGCTGGTCCGCTGACCGTGGCCGCCCTGGCAGATGGGACAGTTGATATGGTCAACCTCTATTCCACCGACCCGGCTATTAAAGCCAACGGGTTTGTGGTGCTCGCAGACCCCCTCAACCTGATTCTGCCCCAGCAGGTTCTACCGGTGGCACATGCCGCTACGCTGTCGGTCGCGGCGGCCAAGGTGCTTGATGAAGTGTCGGCTCTCATCACTACCCAAGCCCTGATTGAGCTCAACACCAGGGTTTCGGGTGAGGAGAAGGCATCCCCCCAGGTCGCTGCTAGCGACTGGGTGAAGGCCAACTTCTCCTAGGTGTGTTGCGAAGAGATGAATCCACTAGTGATGTTAGCTTTGGCGAGGGAGGGCTTAGATAGAAAAATGTTTTTGGAGGTCTTGACACCCATCGAATAATGTGACTAGGATTACATCAAATGGCATAAGTCATTTGAAGTAAAACTAAGGAGAGCATCATGTCCCTTATCACCTCTTCACACCCCCCCCCGTCTGTTACGGACGGTCGTAGCTATTGCAGCACTTAGCCTGGGCTTTTTGAACCCTGCTGTTGCACAAGAAGGTGAGGCTTCCGCACCTTCGAGCGTAGCTGGAATCAGTGGCCCGGGAGGGCATCAGACTCAGACATCAAATTCAGGCACTGTGCGGTTTGATAATGGTAAGCGAATCACTGCAAATGCGTGGATTCAGCCAATCGCCAAAGGTGGCTGTGGTAGCTTTCAGACTAGCGCTGTGATGGATGCATCCCCGGTTTGGATTAAGAATACAACTAGCTTCTATCAAATTGGCCTGGGATCGGTGTCAATTCGCGGTATCAGCATTGAGAGTAGTCGGTCTGGCAACAATACTCTGGTATGGACTAACCACAACGGAGCCCGTGGTTCTTATCTGTCTGGGACTGTCTGTGGTGGATGGGGTTCTCTCTATGTTGGAATGGACGTATCAGCGTCCGCTTTCTACTACGGAAATATCCGCGTTGCAAGCACACGTATCTAACTCTTTCTGCTAAGTTACGCTTGGTCCTGCACATTGAGTGTGCAGGACCAAGCTACTCATAGGATACAAGAAATGAAAATAGTTCGTTCCCTAGTGGCAGTGTTATTGGGCGTCATGTTGTGCGTAATTGGCTATCAATTCATTTCGATTGAGGCTGCCCGTCAAGATAGAATTAAGAATGCATACACCCCGGAAAGTATAGTTGAGGACTCAAAGAAGTTTTTTCAAAATAATGGAGAGGTGGTTATTCCTGAACAACCAAGCGGAAAACCCACTCAGCCGGGAGATACTGCTTTAGGGGCATACAGGTATTCCAAACTATTACAAGAAAAGTTTCCCCAACTTCTCACGGAAGAGCAAATTGAAACTCTGAAGAATATTTCTCAAGATCCAAAACAGAACAAGCTCGTGAGAGTCTACGCATACGCTGCTCTCAAGCGTGCTGGCATCGAAGATGATGCTCAAACCGCTCGAGTATTGGTCTCTGAACTTTTTTCAGAACTCCCTGAGGTTGTAGGGCAGGAAAACCTTTCAAGGTACATGGATTTAGCTGAGGTTGGGTTAGATATCAATCCCTATCTCGAGCGCAGGCCTCTTGGAGAGTTTGTCGTGACTGAAAATCAGGAGCGATTGGTTGTTACGGCACTTGCACAAACCTATTTATTCTCAAATGAAGATGAAGTTAAGAAAATGTTTCCAGACGTTAGGGAGAAACTTGATGATTGGGTCTTTGGTGAAGATGCTTTAACCATTCCTGATCGATATTTATTAAGTTCACTCGCATACGTTAATATTAACCCTCTAACGTATGAGCAAAGGCAGTTGATGATGGAGCATGACCGCTCATTGAAACGTTGTCGAAAATCTCCTAGTTACATTGCTGTTGAGGTAAACGGTCTAGAAGTTTGCTCGCTCATGTTGACCGAAGTTTATTACCAGAGGGGAATTTGAAGTGGTCAAAATTCAGGCAAATGATATCTCCAAGAGTTATGAGGTTGGAGATAAATCTATTTCTGTAATTGAAGGGTTTAGCTACGATTTTATACCTGGAAAAATTTACTGTGTATGGGGTCCTTCTGGGTCTGGTAAAAGCACTTTATTAAAGGTTTTGGGGCTTTTGACAGAACCTTCTGAGGGATTTGTTGCATATGATGGCACCCCAATTGTCGGGAGCGGTGGCAGGTCTAATTATTTGAAAAATAAAATTGGTTGGGTTTTGCAAACGAATAACCTGATTGAAAATATGAGCGTTGTCGATAACTTGCGGATCGGATCCCCTGTAAAGCAGAGTCAGCAAGAGATTGAAAAAGTTCTTGACGATGTTGGTCTCCTAGGGTCAATTGATAAAGATGCCAAGCACTTATCGGGCGGTGAATCTCAGCGACTCGCGTTTGCGCGCGCAATTTTGAAAAAACCTGAAGTCCTATTTATAGATGAGTTTACCAGCGGGTTGGACGAAGGTCTTGAGGGTAGGTTAGTATCGCTCACTCGTGAATATGTAGAAAGTGGATATACCGCAATTATTGCTAGTCATAGCCCTGCCGTGAAGGAATCTGCTGATTTCACACTGGAGGTGAAGAACAATGGTTCATAACTATCTTCAATTAATTATTAAAGACTCATCGAGACTTTTGAAAACATATTCAATCGGTATTATTTTTGCGGTTTTATTTACTTCACTTTCGGTTATAACCCTTACTTTTATTGAGGGGAGTGTTCAGGTAGATAGGGAGAAAGCTGAAAAGCTTTCAGCCCTCAGTCTCATTGAGGTAACTGCCTACACGCCTAATGCGCAGATCAATCTGGATAATCAAACCCTGCAGATTATTCAAGATACTGCTGGCGTTGCAGGTATTTATCCCTGGTACCAGAGGTCTTTATCACTTGAAGACCCCGCAACCTGGCCCTCCGAGAATAATCCTGGTGAAATTCCGGCTACTCCCTGGATTCCTGAGCTAGCTCCGGGAATCATCTCAGGAACAGTTTCTCCAGAGGGTCCAGGGGAGGGGGAAATTATTCTTCCGCACAATATCGTCGGTGGAACTACTGAGAATCTCGTAGGGCGTGAAATTCAGGTAGCACTGCAGAAAGAGATAGCGCCCGGTCAAGGGGAGCTTGTTAATATTCCTATGAGGGTGATTGCTACGGCAGATAACTCAGTGGTGGGTGCTGCTGGGCCTCAGCCCAGTTATGTTTCATACGAGACTCTTGAGACCCTGGCTTCTAGCTCTGATTACGTCAATTATTCACTAGCCTATGTCAAGGTCGAGGACGCTTCTCAGGTCTTGGCTGTCCAGAATGATTTGGGCCAGAAAGGCTTTGGGGTGACCAGTTTGTCAGAAAAGATGCCAACCCTGCACGGGTTACTGCGAGCTTTGCAGTACTTCTCTTACATCCTTTTGGGGCTCTCGATCGCTATGGTTATGATACTGGGTTTCCTTATTGGCTCTTCCTGGGTTGGGCATAAGTCTAAAGAGCTTGCTCTTCTTAAAATGTTGGGCTACAGCACTAAAGACCTTTTTGTGATTGTTTTAGGTCAGTTGGGCATGCTCGGAATAATATTAGCTTTGCTTGCTACCGCGGTTAGCTGGGCTGGCAGCTGGACTCTTTCTTCTTACCTAGTCTCCCAAGAAGATAACTTTTTAGGTTTAACCCACGTGGTGTTTCCTGCATGGAATCTACTTCTGCTGATGCTGGTTCTCTACCCGCTAGTCCTTATCTTGGCTGGTCTGGTGCCTGCCCTAAAGATTGCGCGTTTCGACATGGACCGGGTATTCCGAGATTTATAGGATTAGTTAACCTTTGAAGGGTGAGACAGGGGGTGTGTCCGGCGGGAAAGAAGCCTGTTCTGCTAGTAAACACCCCTGCAGTCGCCGGTAGGGGATCGGGCGCAGAACCGCCGGGCTCAGCTCAGGTAGGCAGAGAAAAAGAAATGGGCCCACCAGCTAACACCAGCTGGTGAGCCCACCCTATCCATCTATATTCAGCGACTTCAGGCGCTTATGCGCTCTCGGGGAAGGCCTGAAGACGGCCACCGACCATGCGTTCGAGCACACGAATGACCTGGCAGGAGTAGCCGAACTCGTTGTCATACCAGACGTAGAGAATGGCGTTCTCGTCCCCGGAGGTAATGGTGGCTAGACCATCGACCACGCCGGCGGCACGGGAGCCTACAAAGTCGGTAGAGACAACCTCGTGTGAGTCGGTGTAGTCAATCTGGCGGCGCAGGGGAGAACGCAAGGAGCGCTCCCGCAGCAGGTTGTTGAGCTCGTCCTTAGAACCTACGGGCTTTTCCAACTGCAGGCTCAGAATCGCCATAGACACATCGGGGGTGGGCACACGAATGGCATTGCCGGTCAGCTTACCCTCAAGCTGGGGCAGGGCCTTAGAAACAGCCTTAGCAGCGCCGGTCTCGGTAATAACCATGTTGAGCGCAGCGGAGCGGCCACGGCGGTCACCCTTGTGGAAGTTATCAATGAGGTTCTGGTCATTGGTGAAGGAGTGAACCGTCTCCACATGCCCACGCTTAACCCCGTAGACCTCGTCCATGACTGCCAGCACCGGGGTAATAGCGTTAGTAGTGCAGGAGGCGGCAGAGAGGATCGCGTCCGAATCCTCGATGATGCTGTCGTTTACACCGCAGACAATATTTTTGACGCCCTTACCGGGTGCAGTGAGCAGGACGCGTGAAACCCCCTTGGCTTCAAGGTGGCGGGAGAGGCCCTCTTTATCACGCCAACGGCCGGTGTTATCGACCACGATAGCCTTCTCAATACCATAGGCCGTGTAGTCGACTTCCGCCGGGTCGGATGCGTAGATAAAGCGGATGGGGGTGCCGTTGGCAATGATAGTGGAGTTCTCTTCATCGACCCGGATCGTACCCTTGAAGGCCCCGTGAACCGAATCGCGGCGCAGGAGGGAAGCGCGCTTGTAGATATCGTTATCGGTGTTTTTACGAACGACCACGGCACGGAGCTTGGGCCCTGCACCCGCTGAACGCTCTAGCAAGATACGCGCCAGCAGGCGGCCAATTCGACCAAAACCATAGAGAACAACGTCCTGTGAGGAAGTTTCGATCTGACCTTTCTTGCCAACAACCGGGGCTAGGGTTTGCCGCAACCATTCCTGGCGGTCGCAGGCACCAGATCCCTCAAACTCGCCTTGCAGGCTGGCGATGTCGATGGAGCAGGCTCCCAGTTCAAGCTGGCTGAGGGCCTGCAGAAGTGCCAGGGAATCAGCGGGGTTCAGCTCAACATCGTCGAGCTGACGAGCAAAGCGGTGGGCCTTGAGAATCTGAATCACTGACTTGTTAATGAGGCTGTGACCGTGGATTGAAACAACGACCTTATTCTCCCGGTTTAACCTGCCAATGAGGGGAATCATTGCCTCAGCTTCAGCCTCAGCGGCTAGCCACTGCTGGTGGGCGTTCTCGGCGGAGATTGACATGGTGATATGACCTCTTCTTCCTCGATGAGTAGCGTCCTTGAACTCACCGGTTAGTAGCGCGACGGTGCGCTGCTAGCTAGTGTCTGATGGGCGCCAAACCAGATTACAGCCAGGCAAAACCCCTGGATATGGTGGCGCTACAAATCCAGTCTAGCGTTCTTAAGAAGCTCTTTATTTCTGCGCGCAGTTTATGACAAAAAGACTGCTCACGAGACCAAAGAAATGAGTAAACTAAGTTTATGCTTACTGTCATTGGCGAAGCCCTCGTAGATCTTGTCCAGCGCCCCGGCGTAGAGTCCCACGCCCACCCCGGCGGTTCCCCTATGAATGTTGCTGTGGGCGTGTCCCGTTTGGGCCATGAGACCCAGTTTATTGGCCGCTACGGTAGCGATGCCTACGGTGATCTGATTGAGGAGCACCTGCGGGCTTCCGGCGTGATCCTTCCGGTTGGTGCAGATGCCAAGAAGACTTCTGTTGCTCAAGCCAAGACCGGTGAGACCGGTGCCACTGACTACGAGTTCGACATTGACTGGTCCCTGGATGCAGCTGAAGCTACCCTTGAAGAGGTAGCAAAGAAGGCGACCGCCGTCCACGTCGGTTCTATCGGTGCCATGCTTGAACCCGGTGCCAGCGCGGTGCTAGAAACCGTGCGCCAGGCCGCGCCTCACGCTCTGATTTCCTATGACCCTAACTGCCGCCCCACCATCGTCTCCGACGTTTCTGTAGCTCGGGAGCGGGCTGAAAACCTGGTCCGCTACGCTCATGTGGTTAAGGCTTCTGACGAGGATTTGCTCTGGCTTTACCCCCACCGTGCTCTTGAAGAATCAGCCCGGGCCTGGTTGGATTTGGGCGCCTCCCTGGTGGTTATTACCCGCGGTGAGATGGGGCCTTGGGCGCTGACCCGCAAGACCTCACCCGAAGGCCTTGCCCTGCCTGCTTACCGTGTAGAGGTTGCCGATACGGTGGGTGCCGGTGACTCTCTGATGGCCGCCCTGCTTGCGGCTCTCCTGGATCGTGACATTGAGGGGAAAGATGCCCGTGCCGCCATTGAGCTCTTGAGCAAGGATGACCTCAAAGAGATTCTGGCTTTCTCCGTGGTTGCCGCCGGTATCACCGTTTCACGACAGGGAGCTAACCCTCCCACCCGCGAAGAACTAGACGCTGTACTCTATCCCGGCCAGTAAGCCGGTTACCGCGCCTTGCAGATAGTTTTCTACCCGCCCACTTCAAGGAGGCTCCGCCATGCTTAACCGCCAGCCCTACGCAGATCTGCCCGAGCTGCCGACTTTCACCCTGACTTCTGCCGATGTGGAGGACGGTGCGCCGCTACCTCCGGCCCAGGTCTCCGGAATCATGGGGTGCGGTGGGCAGGACGTCTCACCCCAGCTTTCCTGGTCAGGTTTTCCGCCCGAAACCAAGTCCTTTGTGGTGACCTGCTATGACCCCGATGCCCCCACCCCCAGCGGGTTCTGGCACTGGGCTGTCTCTAATCTGCCAGCAGATGTGACTGAGCTAGCTAGCGGAGCAGCGGAAAATCTGCCAGCAGGTGCGCTGACCCACCTCAATGACGGTGGTACCCGTGGATACATTGGCGCGGCACCACCGGCAGGTCATGGCCCCCACCGTTATATCTTCTGTGTCACCGCTGTTGACGTTGAGCGACTCGACCTGGACCAGAAGGCCAGCCCTGCTGTCGTCAACTTTAATCTCTTCTTCCACGGCATTGCCCGCGCCTTCCTGACGGCGACACACGAAGAGAAATAAAGCACCTGCACATGATCAAGCTGATTGCCAGCGACCTGGATGGGACGCTGATTGGTCATGACTTTAGGTTCCGCCCCCGTACCTTAGAGGCTCTGCATTTGGCAGCAGATGCTGGTATTCAGATCGTTTTTGTGACCGGGCGGCCCCTGCGCTGGATGCAACCCGTCTTAGAGCAGCTCGGTTCTGAATGGAACGGTGAGAACTCTTTTGTTTTCTGCTCTAATGGGGCGGTGACCTATGACATTGGGCAGGGGAAGGTGCTTGCAACCCGCACTATGAGCGGCACCGAGACCCAGGCCCTGCACAGCGAACTGGAAAGAGTTTTCCCCGGTTCTCTCTTTATTGCTGAGACCCTGGACCAGGTCTACGTTCAGGGGAAGTATCGGCCACATGAGCAGGAAGACTCTACCAAGATCGTGGAAGGCCCCATAGGGTGCACCCTTGATTCCGAGGCGGGTGTCGTTAAATACCTGCTCTACCGGGAAGGGGCTGCCCCTTCTGCACTCTTAGACCAGGTGCGTGATGTGGTGGGGGAGCGAGCGGCTGTGACCCGCTCTGCCCCCTACCAGCCCCTGGTCGAGCTTGCCCGAAAGGGGCTGAACAAAGGCTGTGTTCTGGCTGACTTCGCGGCCGAGCACAGTATTAGATCAGATGAGGTCTTAGCATTTGGCGACATGCCCAATGACTTGGAGATGCTAACCTGGGCGGGGAAAGGTTACGCCATGGAATCTGGTCTTCCCCAGCTAAAAGAGCAGGTGGGGCGCACCTGCCCGGGGTTCGATCAAGACGGTGTAGCCCAGGTAATTGAAGGCATACTCGCTCATCCTTCAGAAGACCTTATTTGAACTGCGCGTAATAATATACTGGGGTCATGCAGGCACACGCATTTACACCCTTAAAGAGGTACGCCTCTACCTCTATCTACGCCCATAGAGGCTTAGCCCAAACACAGGCAGAGAATACCGATCTTGCTTTTGCGGACGCCCTCAAGGCTGGGGCTGACTGGATTGAAACAGATGTGAACACCACATCCGATGGTGCTGTGGTGGTTTTCCATGACCCTACCCTGGACCGGCTTAGCGATAGCGTCGGCGCTATCAAAGACATGACCTGGGAGCAGGTGCGGGCTGTTGAACTCAAGGACGGTGGCACCGTACCGCTGCTGGAAGGTACGCTTCGGGCTTTCCCCCAAGCCCGTTTTAACATTGACCTCAAAGATGCGGGATCGGCTGAAAGAATCATTCCAGTCCTTTTAGCAACCGGTGCCCAAGAGCGGGTTCGCGTGGCTTCCTTTAGTGAGCGTCGGCTGCGTCAGGCTCACCGCGCGGCGCAGAAGGCAGGTATCAGCCTGAGCATGAGTGCTTCACAACTTGCGGTTTCCCTCTTCTATCTTGCGTCGCGGGTAGCGCCTGGGCTGTGGGCTTCGCTCTTGCCTTTGATCAAGCACCTTTTTCTTCCCTTTGATTCTTTGCAGATCCCGGTCTACTACAGGTTGGCTGGCCGTAACATACGCATTGCCGACAGGGCATTGGTTGAGGCGGCCCACCGCGCAGGCCTGGAGGTCCACGTGTGGATCGTTGATGATCAGCGCACCATGCGGGAACTGATCGCACTAGGCGTTGACGGGATCGTCACTAACCACACAGACGTGCTTGCCAGAATCCTTGGGCGTTCTGAGTAAATAGTTCTTAACCCAAAGGCACCGAACCAAGATAGGTTCAGTGCCTTTTCTGTGGGCTGTGCATATCAGCTTTTGGGGCTAGTGGATGTCGCCTTTAGCCTCGGTGGGGGTGAGCGGTTCGGGGTGGGCACCGCTGCGCTTGTTGAGGGCAGCCATGAGATGGTAGACCACCAGGGTCGCTGCTGTACCCAGGGCGATACCGGCGAACTGCAGGCCGGCAATGTCCCAGGTGTAGTCGGCGATACCCACAATCAGAGCTACCGACGCGGCGCTCAGATTAACCTGGTTGGAGAAGTCTACGCGGTTCTCCACCCAGATACGCACACCGAGCATACCGATCATGCCGTAGAGCACGGTGGCGGCACCGCCCAGCACACCGGCAGGTACTGATGCCACGGCGGCACCAAAGACGGGGAAAATAGAGAGCAGGACAGCGAAGATAGCCGCTACCCAGTAGGCGGCGGTTGAGTAGACCTTGGTTGCGGCCATGACACCGATGTTCTCGGCGTAGGTGGTGGTACCGGAACCGCCACCGGCACCGGCCAGGGTGGTTGCCAGACCGTCCGCCATGAGGGCACGTCCTGAGTATTTATCGAGGTTATCGCCGGTCATCAGAGCCACTGACTTGACGTGGCCGATGTTCTCAGCGACCAGAACCAGGATGACGGGTATGAAAAGACCGGCCAGGTTCCAGTGGAACTCGGGGTGCTGGAAGTGGGGCAGACCGATCAGGCCCTCATTCTCCCAGGCGGCCTGAATCTTTTCGAACTTGACTTCTCCGCGTAGGGCGGCGGTCATGTAACCGATAACTACACCCAGCAAAATGGATAGACGGCCAATCATGCCCTTGAAGAGTACTGAAATGAGGATGATAGAGGTCAGCGTAACCAGCGCGGTCACAGGGGCTTCCATAAAGTTGTTCTTAGCGCTGGGGGCAAGGTTGAAGCCAATGAGAGCCACAATGGAGCCGGTAACCACCGGGGGCATGAGCTTGGTCAGCCAGGCGGTGCCAGCAATCTGAACAACGGCACCCACTATGAAGAGGGAGATACCGGCCATAACAATGCCGCCCAGTGCACCGCCGGGGCCGTACTGGTTACTTGCGGCCGCCAGAGGGGCAATGAAAGCGAAAGAAGACCCCAAATAGGAGGGTACGCGCCCGGCTGTTATCAGCAGGAAGAGCATGGTGCCCACACCCGAGAAGAAGAGCGTGGTCGCCGGTGGGAAGCCGGTCAGCAGGGGGACCAGGAAGGTTGCGCCGAACATAGCCACAACGTGCTGGGCGCCGATACCGATGGTGCGGCCCCAGGTCAGCCGTTCAAGCGGGTGGACGACCCCGCCGGGGGTAATGCTTTTGCCGTCGCCGTGTAGCGTCCAGGCGAAGCCCAATCTGGAATTATTGTCTGCCAATGCTCTGCGCTCCTTATGCCCCACCAGTGGGGCTGTGCGGGTCTGAGGTGTGTGTGAACCGCTAGTAATTGTACGGTGCTCACTTGGTTTGCGGGCCAAGAGAACGGCGGTAACCGGTGTGATATTGCTTAGGGGAAACCAGAAAACCATTCCATAGGGTCTGCACCACCGTTTGGATCATGTAGAGGTTCCCCCGCTACCTGAAGAGAGGACACCCGACCCCAGCAATCGACAAATAGGCCCTTGAAAACTTAACCTGTTAAGTAACCCCGCCGCACCTACCAAGGGCCCACCTGTGACCATAGTTCTTGCGCTTTTTCTCCTTGCCACCATCGCCACACCCTGGCTCTACCGTCGCATGGGGACCTCCACCTTCTACCTGCTGGCCGCTACCTCGGCGGCGGTGCTTGCGCTGGTGCTCTCGCGCACCGGCTCCATCCTGGGCGGAACCCCCTGGCAGGAAAGCTACCGGTGGATCCCGCAACTGAGCCTTGAGCTGACCTTCCGCATGGATACCCTCTCCTGGGTTATGAGCCTGCTGGTACTGGGCGTCGGTTCGCTGGTGCTCTTCTACTGCGCCAGCTACTTCAAGCACTCCACCGGTGATAACGGCCAGTTCGCGGCCTATCTCTTTGGGTTTGCCGGTGCCATGTTCGGGCTGATCACTGCCAATGACTTCGTCGTCATGTTCATCTTCTGGGAAATCACCACCATTCTTTCCTACCTGCTCATTGGCTACTCCCGGCATCGCTTGTCGGCCCGCCGTTCAGCCCTCCAAGCGCTGACCGTTACCACCGCAGGTGGCCTGGCCATGTTGGTGGGTATTGTGATGCTGGGCTACAGCCTGGGCACCTACAGCCTGAGTGAGCTGGTAGAACGAGGCCCTGCTGTTCTGGCCGCCGCGCAAGAGGGGAAGGGCCCACTTAGCCTGGGCATGCTCTCAACCGCCCTGGTGCTGATTCTGTGCGGTGCCCTGTCCAAGTCCGCCATTTTCCCACTCCACTTCTGGCTCCCCGGGGCTATGGCCGCACCCACCCCGGTCTCTGCCTATCTGCACGCCGCCGCTATGGTCAAGGCCGGTATCTATATCCTGCTCCGCCTAGCCCCCGGCTATGGTGAAGTTGCCCTCTGGCAGAACACCCTCATCATCTTTGGTGCATTCACCATGGTTTTTGGTGGCTGGAGCGCCCTCAAACAGACCGACCTCAAACTCATTCTGGCCTACGGTACGGTCTCCCAGCTGGGCTTCCTGGCCCTGGTGATTTCGGGCGGGACCCCCGATGCGCTCTACGCGGCTGTTGCGCTCATGGTTGCCCACTCCCTCTTCAAGGCCAGCCTCTTTCTCTCCGTGGGTATTATTGACCACCAGTCCGGCACCCGCGATATTCATAAGCTTTCCGGTATCTACCGGCACGCGCCCAAGCTGGCTGTCCTGGCCACACTCTCCGCCGCTTCTATGGCGGGCCTACCGCCCCTGGCCGGTTTTGTGGCAAAAGAAGCCGTCCTAGAAACCTACCTGGGCCCCACCGTGGGCTGGCAACGGGCCGTCACCCTTATTGCGATTATCGCCGGGTCTATCCTAACCTTTGCCTACTCGGGCCGCTTTGTCTGGGGTGCTTTCGCCGTCAAGCCCTACGCCTACATGCACCGTGAGGGTGTCAAATACTGCCAGCTACCGCACCAGGCCGGTGCCGAGGCCACCCCGGCAGATACCCCCGTCAGCCCGCGCGCTCTGGAAGGCAACCGCCGGGGAGTTAAGCTCAGCCCCGACACCGCCTTCCACCCGGTCCCCTATACTTTCCTTTGTGCACCGCTGGTACTGACCCTGCTCAGCCTGCTCTACGGCTTCTACCCGGAACCGGTGCACCTCTTCATCACGTCTATCCTCACCGCCTTCCCCGCAGAGGCTGAGCCGCTGAGCCTGCACCTGGCCCTCTGGCACGGCATCACCCCGGCGCTCCTGACTTCGCTGGCCATTATGGCAATCGGCACCTTACTCTTTATCTTCCGCAAGCAGATTGAAGAGCTCCAGAGCGCCCTGCCCACAACACCGAATGCCTCGATTGTCTACCGCGATCTCATGGACTCCCTGGACAGGCTAGCGGTCTGGGTCACCGGTGTCACCCAGCGCGGCTCCCTGGGTTTCTACCTGGGTATTATCCTGATTACCGCCGTGGTTGTTCCCTTCACGGCTCTCTACATCAACGAAACCCCACCGCTGGCCAACGTGCGAGTCTCCGAATCCCCGGCCCAGTGGTCCATTGTGATTGTGATGATTGTGGCCGCCCTGGTTGTGGTCTTTGTCCGCAAACGCTTCCTAGCTATCATGATGGTTTCGGTGACCGGCTATGGCATGGCAATTCTCTTTGCCTTACGGAGCGCACCCGATCTAGCCACCACCCAGCTTTTGGTGGAGACCATCGTCCTGGTTGCTTTCGTGCTGGCCATGCGCGTGCTACCCCGCAAAATCCCCCTGATCCGCATCAAGGGCGGGGCAGACGGGGCCCACAAAACCCTGCGCATCATCATTGCCTTGGGCTTTGCCGGTCTCATGATGGCCCTGGCCATGTTCACGCTCTCATCTCGCTCGCTTTCACCTATCTCCGTGGAGATGCCACAGCTGGCCTACCAGATCGGCCACGGCTACAACGTGGTCAATGTGACCCTGGTTGATATGCGCGGCTGGGATACCTTCGGGGAAATATCCGTGCTGGCCCTGGCCGCTACCGGTGTTGCCTCCTTGCTCTTTATCGGCGGGCGGGCAGACTCTGCCAGCACCCGCCGACCGGACACCCAGACCATGAAAAAGATCGAGAAATCCTTTGCTCAGCGCACCCAGATTACGGTGCAACAGCGAGTCGCTGGCCAGTTCTCCTCGGTAGAGCGTGACCCCTTCATCGTGGCCGGGCGCACCCTGCCGCCGGAGTTCCGTTCCATCCTGCTGGAGGTCATGACCCGCCTGCTCTTCCACACCCTGATCATGGTTTCCCTCTACATGCTGTTTGCCGGGCACAACCTGCCCGGTGGTGGCTTTGCCGGTGGCCTGGTCGTTGGCCTGGCTTTGGCCGTGCGCTACCTAGCCGGTGGGGGAGCAGAGCTTCGTGCCGCCTCACCGCTCTCTGCGGGTGCTTTCCTGGGCTCAGGTCTGGGTATTGCAGCCCTCTACGCCCTGGCTCCCGTATTCTGGGGTGACCCGGTGTTCTCCAGTTATGCCTTGGACTTCTGGCTACCGGTCTTTGGCCAGGTCCACTTTGTCACCGCCACCATCTTCGATGTCGGGGTCTACCTGCTGGTGATTGGATTGGTTCTAGATATCCTGCGAAGCCTGGGTGAACGCATCGACCTGAAGCTCATGAACGAACGCCGCAGAAAAGAAAAACAAGCCCGCGCCAAAGCAGGAAAGGCCTAAGAAATGGTCATTGATTTCAGCCTTATCCTGGTCATGGGCGTGCTCTACGCTGTGGGGGTCTACCTCATTCTGGACCGATCCCTGACCCGCGTCCTACTCGGTCTGATGCTCATGACCAACGCGACAAACATCCTGATTCTGCATGCGGGGGGACCGGCGGGTCTGGCACCTTTCTATAAGGCAGATGCCGCCGCAGGTGACTATTCAGATCCGCTTCCGCAGGCCCTGATTCTAACGGCAGTCGTGATTTCCTGCGCAGTCACTGCCCTGGTCCTGGGCATCATCTACCGTAGCTGGTTGCTTTCACGCGCCGATGAAATTACCGATGATATCGAAGATATCCGCGTTGCTATCAAAGACAGCTTCGACAAAGAAGAGGACGCCGCCGCAGAGGTCGATAGTTCCGAGTTCGACGGTGACGAAGAGACCCGTGAGAAAAAATTCACTGAAGCTGAAGAGAAGAATAAACTGATCCACACCGGCTCCTACTCAGCCACACCCAAGAAGGCGGACTAGCTCATGCAGATAGCCCAGCTTGCTCCTCTTTGTGTCATCATTCTGTTCCTGGCGGCAGCCATCACCTTTATCTCTCGCAAGGCGCGCCTTCAGCGTGTCATTGCCTTTACTGCGGTAGCTTCTACCCTTGCTTTTGAGAGCCTGCTCCTGGCTTCGGCTTGGTCTGGCCCGCCTCAGACCGTGCATCTAGCGGGCTGGGAGGCACCCTTTGGTATCACCATGGTGGTGGATCAGCTGTCGTCGCTCATGCTGGTGGTGTCTTCGATCATCTCACTGGCGGTGCTGGTTTTTGCTACTGGCCAGCACCTGCAAGATGAAGACGATGAGGTGCCCATCTCTGTCTTCTACCCCACCTACCTGCTTCTGTTGGCGGGCGTATCTAACGCCTTCTTGGCGGGTGACCTGTTCAACCTCTACGTGGGTTTTGAGATCCTGCTCATGGCCTCCTACGTGCTAATCACCATGAACGCTAATACCCCGCGTATCCGAGCCGGTGTGACCTATGTGGTGGTTTCGGTTGTTTCGTCCATGCTCTTTCTGACCGCTATCGGCTTTGTCTACGCGTCGGTTGGCACCATCAACATGGCTGATCTTTCCCTCAAATTGGGCACCCTGCCCGAGGGCACCCAGATGCAACTCCACCTGATGCTCCTGATTGCTTTCGGTATTAAGGCGGCGGTGTTCCCGCTTTCCCTCTGGCTCCCGGACTCCTACCCGACGGCACCGGCCCCGGTGACGGCGGTGTTTGCGGGCTTGCTGACCAAGGTGGGTGTGTATGCGATTATCCGTACCGAGACCTTACTCTTCCCTGAGGGACGGCTCGATACCCTGCTGGGGGTTGTAGCGGCCTTGACTCTGGTGGTGGGTATCTTGGGTGCCCTGGCTCAGGATGACATCAAGCGTCTGCTGTCTTTCATCTTGATTAGCCATATCGGCTATATGATCTGGGGGATTTCGCTGGGTAATGAACTGGGTCTGACCACAGTGGTCTTCTACATTGCTCACCATATTGTGATTCAGACTGGCCTCTTTATGGTGGTTGGCTTGGTGGAACGCCGCGGCGGGTCCACCAATACCCGCCGTTTGGGTGGCCTTGTTAAGACAGCGCCTTTCCTGGCCCTGCTCTACTTCATTCCCGCCATTAACCTGGGTGGCATCCCGCCTTTCTCGGGCTTTATCGGCAAGGTGGGCTTTTTGGAGGCTTCTGTAGAAAATGGTGGGTTTCTGGCCTACGCTAACGCCGGAATCGGTGTTTTGGTCTCCCTGCTGACTCTGCTGTCTCTGGCCCGCGTGTGGAACAAGGCCTTCTGGCGGCCCGCTAGGGAAGCAGAAGATCCCACCCCTGAGCTGGTCATGGCCGAGCACTCCGAGGACCCGGCTCACTACCAAGCCAAGCCTATTCCCGCAACCATGATGCTTCCGACCGTCAGCCTGGTAGTGGTGGGCGTACTGATTACCGTGTTTTCGGGTCCCCTGTTTCAGCTCGCTGATAAGGCCTCGGATAACCTCTTTACCCCCGATATGTATATCACCTCGGTCTTTGGGCCAGATGCCCCCACCCGCTCCGACTACTTGCAGCAGCAAATCGTTGATCACAGATCCCAGGAGGTGAACCAGTGAAGAAGTCTTCCCTGAGCCTGGCGGGCCTGGTTCACGCCCTTCCGCCGTTTGCCTGGCTGGTCTTTGTCTGGTGTGCCCTCTGGCAGGATTTCTCGCTCCGCTTTGTGGCTTTTGGTGCGCTCCTGGCATTTCTGGTCATGGCCGTCTTTAAGCTCCCCACTCTTTACCTGTCCAACCGGCTCAATATCTTCTACGCTTCTCAGTTTGTGGTGCTCCTATTCTGGAATATCGCCAAGGCGAGTGTGGAGGTCATGTGGCTGGCCGCTATCTTCCGCCCACCCCTGTCTAACTCGGTGGTTGCGGTACCTTTGCGCACCCGCTCTGACCTTCTGCTGACGGCTGTTTCTCATACCATGTCGCTGATACCGGGCTCGGTGGTTGTTGAAGTGGATCGTCCCCATTCGGTGCTTTACTTCCATGTTTTAAATATTTCTACCCCCGCTGAAATTGAGCGCTTCACCAGGAGTGTCGCCTATTTTGAGGCGCTCATTATCAAGGCATCTGGCAGTAAAGAAGAGTACGAGGCCCTCAAAGCTGAAGAAGCGGCTATGACCGTAGCCCCTAAGGAGGAAGGATGAGCTGGGTTTTCTGGGCTACAGGCCTGATGCTGACGCTGGCCACTTGGGGCACCGTCTACAGGATCTGGAAAGGGCCTGCACTCCTGGACCGTGTACTCGCCAGCGATGTGCTTCTCTCCATTTTGACTGCGGCTTTGTGCCTGCTCATGATTCTGACCGATAGCCAGTTCTACATGATTCTGCTGGTTACTATCGCCATGATTGGTTTTGTGGGTTCGGTGACGGTCGCCCGGTTTGCCGATAACTCTAAGGCTGATGAACCCGCACCGGCATCTAAGGTTATTGCTCCTGGCCGCTTGAAGGCCCGCCGCCAGCGTCTTGCGGGTTCAAAGAAGAGCCGCTCGGCAACTAAGAACAGCGAAGTTAAGTCAGAGGAGGGCCGCAAATGAGTCTCGATACGGTTTTTGATGTGCTCACCGCCGTCTGCATGATTGCCGGTGCCCTCATGTCCTTGGGCGCGGCAATCGGTCTGGTGCGCTTCCCGGACCTGCTCACGCGCTTGCACGCGGGTACTAAGCCTCAGGTTTTTGGCATGATTCTGATGCTCCTGGCGGTGGGATTTCATTTCCGTTCCTGGGCCCTGCTCCCGGTCCTGCTGGTGATTTTGCTCCTGCAGATGCTGACCATCCCCATTTCCGGGCATATGATGGGCCGCTCTGGCTACCGTAACAAGCACTTCCATAAGGACGACCTGCGCCACGATGATCTGCGTGCTCTAGTCGATAGGTCCGAACCCTAACCTTGCCCCATGAGACAGGCCAGCCCGGTAGGAACATTGAAGGGCCTACCGGGCCAGTATGCCTCTTGAGTACACGGAATAAAGAGGAGGCTGTGAGTTAGCGGATTCCCGCCATTTTATGGACAATCCACCGATTCATACCACCCAGGGCTACTCCTAGGGCGATGGTTATAAGCCCTAGTGTAGTGAAATAGGCTACTTCGGTTTCTATAGAGTAGAAGCGCCCAAGCCAGCCGGCTAGCACCGTGCCAAGTGCCGAAGATGTGAAGTAGAGGGCCATCATGGCTACTCGGTGGTTTTGGGGTGCCAGCTTGGTTGCCAGCGAGATACCTACAGGAGAGATTGCTAGTTCACCCAGGGTGCAGATGAAGAGAATCAAGACAATCCACAGGAAGCTAACCTCAGTGTTCCCAGCCTGGGGGATAAAGAGCAAGAAGGCGACCCCGGTCAGAATAAGAGCTAGGGAGAACTTGAGGGGGGTGGTGGGTTGGCGCTCGCCCATCTTGGTCCACAAGGCTGTGAAAACGGCACCGAAAATGATGATGAAGATCGGGTTGATGGAGTTCATGAATTCCGGTGTGAGCTGTAGACCCATGATGTTCCAGTTGATACGGGACTCGGAGTAGATAGCAAGCACGGTGAACTGTTGCTGGAAGAGCGCCCAGAAAGCCACGCTTCCAAAGAACATGGGGATAAAGGAGATCACCCGTGAATGTTCTTCTGCAGTGGTGAGTTTGGAGGTCAGCAGAGTGTAGAAAAGTGCGAGAGCGCAGACCGCTATAAGGCTCATGACCCAGGTATCCAGGTTGTCGGGGGTGATCAGGCCGGTGAAGACCAGGGCTAGAATTGCGGCAATAATGACAACTGCGGCTACGCTGTAGGTCTTCTTTTCGGAAGGGCTTAGGGGCGCAGAGATCTGGTGGACGCTCTCTGGCAGGTTCTTTCGGGTTAGAGCGTATTGGATTAGGCCGATAGCCATGCCAGCCGCCGCTAGGCCGAAGGCCAGGTGGAAGCCGTAGGTTTCACGGGTAAGGCCGGTCAGTGCTGGGCCGAAGAGGGCACCCAGGTTAATACCGATGTAGAAGATAGTGAAACCCCCATCACGACGGGGATCTTCGTGCTGGTAGAGAGAACCTACTAGTACGGAGGCATTGGCTTTGAGCCCGCCAGAGCCGATAGCGACCATGATGAGGCCGGTGATAACACCACTTGCACCTGGTAGAAGGGCTAGCGCCAGGTGGCCGCCCATGATGAGGGTAGCTGAGGAAAATAGGGTGCGTTCGGGCCCTAGGATCCTATCCCCAAAGATGCTGCCAACGATGGTCATCAGGTAGACCATGCCACCGTAGGCCCCCATGACACCTGCAGCTGAGGTATCGCTGAGCAGGGCAAGCCCGCCGCGTTCAGTTTCCCAGTAGAGGTAGTAGAGCATGAGCACCTGCATCCCGTAGAAGGAAAAACGTTCCCACATTTCTACGGAGAAGAGGTTAGCTAGCATTCGGGGGTGGCCGAAGAAGGTTTTTCCGCTGGAGGGGGCCGGGTGTTCTCGTTTTGTCTTGTGTGCAGTTTCGGAGAGCGAAGACATGTATGTTTCTCCTGGTTGCTGGGGTTGATGCCTCATAAGTGCGGGCATTGCTTGCTTTACTGTGTGAGTTTACATCCTCTCCGCCAAAGGCCTTAGGCTAGGTCAAGGAGCAGTGACGGGATCCATAGGTAGCTGGTGTAAAGGGTAAGGCTCCTGCACCATGCTTTAGCCCCCTTGCTTTAGCCCTGATAGAAGCTGAGAGTAACAGAAAATAGCTGGTTTCCAAGGAGGAATGTAGCAGCATGGAATTTGAGATACAACCCAAATCGGTGAATGAGTTGGCTGAGCAGCTGGTTGCTACTGGCGTGCAAACCAACAAGTATGCCCAGGTTCTGTTGGAATCTAATTACTATGACCCAGCTGTATCTGGACGGTTCACAGTGGAACTTGTGAACTTATCTGATTTAGGGTTTGATGAGCCAGCAACGCTACAACATGTTTATGAGCGTGCTCAGGCCACAGGCTACTGCCTCTGTCCACTTGAACTTGCCCCGTATGCGCGTATGCAGTGGTTAGAGCAGGCACAGAGCAACACTTCGATACTGAGCGGTACCCACTCTATGCCAGATAGTGCCGTCAACGTTGCTACCCCGGTACTTTCAGAAGATCACACATTCCCTAAGGGCTTTTACTTGCGCGTAGTGGACGGCGTTCCTTGGTTACGGGGCTACCGATGTGATGATACCTATCTCTTCCCCTTGGAAAGCTGCTTCATGTTTGTCCTACCGCCAGAAAACTAGCCAGGGGAAGGGCCCCTTACCCCGCACGGAGTAAGAGGCCCTTGAGGTGCGAGCGGGGGTTAGGCGATGACGCTATCGACCAGCGCCTTGGCTTCGTTCTGTACCTGGGTCAGGTGATCAGGGCCGATAAAGGATTCTGCATATATCTTGTAGACGTCCTCGGTCCCTGAGGGGCGGGCTGCGAACCAGGCGTTCTCGGTGGTCACTTTCAGACCGCCAATGGAGGCACCGTTGCCCGGTGCCTGGGTGAGCTTAGCGGTAATGGCCTCGCCTGCCAGCTGGGAGGCGGTCACATCGGCGGGGGAGAGCTTGCTCAGCTTAGCTTTCTGTTCACGGGTTGCAAGGGCGTCTACGCGGGCGTAGGCGGGCTCACCAAAAGCGTCAGTTAGCTCTGCGTAGCGCTGCGACGGGGTCTTACCGGTCACAGCAGTCATTTCGGAAGCCAGCAGAGCCAGAATGATACCGTCCTTATCTGTAGTCCACACCTGCCCCTGACGGTTCAGGAAGGAAGCGCCAGCTGACTCTTCGCCACCGAAGCCTAAGGTCCCAGCGCTCAGGCCATCAACAAAGAATTTGAAGCCAACGGGCACCTCAACCAGCTTGCGACCCAGCGACTGGGCAACCCGGTCAATCATGGAAGAAGACACCAGGGTCTTACCGACCCCTGCGGCGGACGACCAGCCGGTGCGGTTGCTGTAGAGGTAGTCGATGGCAGTTGCCAGGTAATGGTTGGGGTTCATCAGGCCCGCGTCGGGGGTGACGATACCGTGGCGGTCAGAGTCGGCATCGTTACCGGTGGCGATGTCGTACTTATCTCGGTTGGCAATCAGCGAGGCCATGGCATTGGGTGAAGAGCAATCCATACGGATTTTCTCGTCCCAGTCCAGGGTCATGAAAGCCCACTGGGGGTCAACAATCGGGTTAACAACTTCGAGGTTGAGCTTGTACTGCTCAGCGATACGCTGCCAGTAGGCCACTGAAGCTGAGCCCATGGGGTCAGCGCCAATAGTGAGGCTGGACCCGGCGATAGCATCGAGGTCAATAACGGTACCTAGCTCGTTGATGTAAGCGCCTAGGTAGTCGTAGGTACCACTGGTCTCAGCGGCCTTGGCCTGTTCTAGGGAGATACGCTTGACCCCCTTGTTGCCTCCTTCAAGGAGCTGGTTAGCGCGGTCGGCAATCCAGCCGGTGGCGTGAGAATCAGCAGGACCGCCGTGAGGGGGGTTGTACTTGAAGCCACCGTCTGCGGGTGGGTTGTGGCTGGGGGTAATAACGATGCCGTCAGCCTGGGCTCTGTTGCTGGGGTTAGCGTTGTGGACAATGATGGCACGTGACAGTGCGGGGGTGGGGACGTAGCCAGCTGCGGTATCAAGTAGGACGGTGACACCGTTGGCGGCGAGAACCTCAAGGGCAGTGTCTTGAGCCGGGCCGGAGAGCGCGTGGGTGTCTTTGCCCATAAAGAGCGGGCCGCTAATGCCCTGGGCGGTGCGGTACTCAGCGATAGCCTGCGAGATAGCGGCAATGTGAGCATCGTTGAAGGATGCTTTCAGGGAGCTGCCTCGGTGCCCCGATGTTCCAAAAGCTACCCGTTGGGTGGGGTCCTTCAGATCGGGGGTTAGGTCATAGTAGGCGCCGATGAGCGCATCGAGGTTAACAAGGTCTTCTGGGGTGGCAAGAGTGCCTGCGCGAGTGGACATACTTCTAAGAGTAGCCCGCAGGTCTTGGCAAAAGGCACAGATTAGGCCGTGACTGGCGTAAATGTAGGTGTGTTACAGGATTAACTTGCCTAGTCAGAGTGAACCCGCTAGCGGGATTGGGTGCCCAGGAGTCCCGCTGCCCGGCGCTTGTTGGGCTTGTGGCTAGGCCTTGCCCGGGCATAAGCTGAGACTGAACGTGAAACCTATGAAAGGGTAAACCTGTGAACGAAGATATCCCCCAGGTAACAGTGGATCAGATTCCTGATGGCGCAAAGATTTTGGATGTGCGCGAGGATTACGAGTGGGTAGAGGGCCATATTGAGGGTGCCCAGCATATTCCCCTGGGTGAGGTTCCCGAGCGTTACGGTGACGTTCCGCTCGATGAGGATGTGTACGTTATTTGCCGTGCCGGAGGCCGTTCCTTGAGGGCCGTGGCCTACCTGAACCAGTACGGTTTCGATGCCATTAACGTTATTGGCGGTATGGGTGCCTGGCAGGACGCTGAACTCCCTATGGTTTCTGAGAACGGGCAGGAGCCGCAGGTCCGCTAGCTTGTGGGTCTCTGGTGCCCTAAAGGGAGTTAGACTATCCGGGTGAACTTTCCGAACCACCCCCGCTATGTGCCCGGTGCTAGCATCCAGGTTAGGCCGCTGGGCTTTGCCGTAGACTGTGCCCGGGCCTACCGGCTGATCTCGGCAGGTTCGCGCTATTCCTTCTGGCTGGATTCCGCCCGCCCAGAATCTCCTATGTCGCGCTACTCCTACCTGGGGGTGGTGCCGGCAGAGGGGCGGGTTCTTATCAGTGACGATGCCCGTGAGCCCGTCTACCGTGAGCTCAACGGGTCAGGCCAAGAGGTAGGGCGTGTACCCGGTAGCTTGGACCGGGGACTCAGCACCTATCTGGCGCAGGGGCCTGCCGTGAACGGTGCCCCCGGCCAGCTGGACGAAGCTCTATTGGGTGGCTACGTTGGCTACTTTGGCTACGAATACCGGGCACGCACCGAGCCAGGCTCACCGGTGACCCATAGCTCACCCACCCCAGACGGGGCCTGGCTTCAAGCTGTGCGCTACATGCTTTATGACCATCAGGGCGGGCAGAGCTGGCTGGTAGGGGACACAGCTTGGCTTGATGCTATCGAGGCAGCTCTTTGCGACTATGCCGGGGAAGAATCAACTGCTCCACCCACCGCAGGCGCCGATGCCCAGCCTATGAGCGGCCTGGTATTCTCCCCACCCACCCGCACCGACTACACCGCCGATGTTCGCACCTGCCAGCAAGAAATCGCAGACGGCAAGAGCTACGAGATCTGTCTGACCGCCCAAACCCAGGCCAGCGCCGTCACCCCGGTTTCCCCAGAGCAGGCCCTAGCAACCTACCTGCTTCAGCGCCAACATAACCCCGCCCCCTACGCGGCCTTTATACACTGCGACAGCTTCTATATTCTGAGCTCGTCACCCGAACGGTTCCTGACCATCAGCCCAGCGGGGCAGGTGGAGACTAAACCCATTAAAGGCACCATTGAACGCACAGATGACCCCCTAGAGGATGCCCGCCGCGCCTACTGGCTAGCGCACGACCCCAAAACCAGGGCTGAGAACCTCATGATCGTTGACCTGCTGCGCAACGACCTCTCCCGCATCAGCTACCCGGAGTCGGTGCGGGTCCCCGTCCTCATGGGGGTTGAAAGCTACCAGACCGTACACCAGCTCGTCTCCACGGTTCAAGCGCAGATGCGCCCGCAGGTAGGCAGGGTAGAAGCCGCCCTGGCCTGCTTCCCCGGTGGCTCTATGACCGGGGCACCCAAACCGTCCACCATGGATATCATTGACCGGTTAGAGGGGCGCGCTCGCGGTATCTATTCGGGGGCTCTAGGCTTCTTTTCTGCGACGGGTGCCGTCAATCTGTCCATCGTGATTAGGGCCCTGGTGATTTCGTCCTCCGGGCAGGTCAGTCTGAGCGCGGGTGGTGCTATTGTGGCTGATTCAGACCCGGATGCTGAGTACGAAGAGATGCTGACCAAGCTGGCGGCGGCCCTGCCGCCGCAGCTGGGCAGGCTGGGCTAAAGAAGCCCGCTCGCGTAAGCCTGTGAGGTGTTAGCGGGCCTTGCGAGCAAGATAAAGACCCGCTGCAATCAGGGGGATCTGGAGGGGCAGGCGGCGCAGTCGCTTAGCGTCGGAATCCAGTAGGCCGGGAATATCAATCTTGTGGGTGTACTGGTAGATGTTTGCCGGGTAGACCGCAGTGAAGAGGGCGGCGGCCCCTAGTCCAGTGATGCGGCGTGCCCCCGGTGCGGCCAGCAGACCCAGCCCCACACCGAGCTCGGCAACCCCAGAAGCGTAGACTACCTGCTTTGCGCTCCCCGGAACCCAGGGCGGAACGATGGAGGCAAAGCTGGGTACCTTATCGCGCTTAAAATGAAGGGCCCCCATGGTGGTCAGGCCCGCGCCTAGGGTGTAGCGGGTTATCTTTTGGCCGGTGGTTTCGCTGGTATCGTGTGCAAAAAGGTTCATGGTTTTTATAGTAGGCCAGCGGTGGGCCTGCGCCTCCCGGTGGAGTCTCCGTTTATTTTATTCTTCTTTTGTAGAGAGCCTTGTATTGCTTTAACTGAGTCCATGCCTTAGGTTAGTTACATAACTAACTAACCAATGAACCAACTAGCGTGGTTTGGTGCATACAGAGAAAGGGGGTGCCCATGCTCACCGGTGATAAACCCATCTTCCAACAAATTGCGGACCACATTAGCGGTCAGATCCTCGCGGGAACCTACCCCGAAGAATCACAGGTCCCATCGACCAACGAATTTGCGGCCTTCTACCGCATCAACCCGGCAACAGCCGGTAAGGGCGTCAACCTCCTGGTAGACCAAGGGGTGCTCTACAAGAAGAGAGGTATCGGCATGTTTGTGGCTCAAGGATCACAAGACATTCTGCGCTCTGCTCGGCGCAAAGAATTTATCGCAGGCTATATCACCCCTCTGGTCGAAGAAGCCAGGGTGCTGGGGCTCAGCAGTGACGAGGTACTCGCTGCCCTGCAAGCTGGCCTGAGTGAGGCCGCTAGCAAGACAGGGGAGAACGCATGAACACCATCGCCCGCACACAGAACCTCAGCAAAACCTTCCGGGGCACCAAGGCCCTGGACGGTATTAACCTGGAGATCGAAGAAGGCCTCATCTACGGCCTAGCAGGTAGGAATGGTGCCGGTAAAACAACCCTGCTGACGGCACTGACCGGCCAGACCCTGCCCGATAAGGGCTCACAGATAGAGCTCTTTGGGCAGAGCCTTAATGCCACCACTATCGCTAGAACCCACCTGCAAAGAACCAACCAGAGCTACCCTGATGACCTGCGGGTTTTCCAGGTGCTCAAGATGGGCCGGCTGGCTCACCCCAACTGGGATCAGTCCCTGGCGCTATCGCTACTGCTTGATTTTGAGATTCCGTTCAAGGCCCGTGCCCGCAGGCTCTCGGACGGGCAAAAATCAGCCCTGGGTATCGCGGTTGCCCTTGCCAGCCGCGCAGACCTGACCCTGATGGACGAGCCCTACACCGGCCTTGACCCGGTAGCACGCGCCCTCTTCTACGATCGCCTGCTCGAAGACTTTAGCGCCCACCCGCGCACCTTTATTATTTCCACCCACCTGCTCGACGAAATCTCCCCCTGCTCAACCGCGTCATCTTGATTGACCGGGGTGAACTGGTCTTTACCGGTGACGCTGAGGACGCTACCTACACCGCCCACGAGGTTGCGGGGAACCAGGACGCTGTTTCTGTTTACCTTGCCAAGACCTCCCTGGGGGGCTTTGTGGTGCGCGACCGCGCAATCGGCTCTATGCGGAGTCTTGTAGTGGCTGCCGCTCTCACAGCAGAGAACGAGGAACTTGCGGGCAAGCTGGGCGTTGGTGTCCAGCCGGTCTCACTCCAGGACACCGTTGCCGCCCATAGCCGGAAAAACACTGACCAGATTACACAAGGAGAGCTCTCATGACCGCAATAAACCCAGTTTGGGCTGAGGAAACAGGGCTCCACGCCCCCGGAGCTGAGAAGAAAAGGCGGGCACGCTCCGCCCGAATTCAGGGGAGCTGGGCTGTCTTCCACATGCTACGCAACCAGAAAACAATGGCAACCCTACTTCCGCTACTACTGCCCATCGGGATTGCCGCGCTGATTATGCTCCTTGTTGGCATCAACAGTCTGCTCACCGGAATGTCGTTTGGTGCCTACGGTGGCTTTATCAACGCAAATTCTTTGCACACCACTATCGTCCCCGTGGTGCTAGGAGTCTCTTCCCTTCTGGGTTTTTATTCTCATGCACAGCTCGTCCTCACCATGGGACGAACCCGGTGGAGCTACCTGGGCGGTTTTACCCTGCTCTCCCTTTTCCGGGCTAGCCTTGCAACGCTTATCTACGCACTGACATCTGTTATCGAGCTCGTGACACACGGTTACGGTAGGGGCTGGCAGGTCTTTAACCCAGAGCTGGACCCCTGGCCCTTCGCCTTCTGGCAGAGCTACTCAACCCCGGGGCGTTTCTACGCTCTGGGCAGCTACCTGGCAACCTGGTTGGTGGTGCTGATTGCGGTTCAGGTCGCTGGAATCGCTGTGGCAGCCCTCTACCTGCGGTGGGGCAAGGTCACAGGCTCCGTGGCTCTCATCTTGACCGTTATAGGGGCGCTAGCCATCAGCCGTAACCTTTTCGGTGGACACCTTTGGGACATGGGAATCAGTACCCTCTGGGAGCAATTTGAGTCCAATTATTCCAGCTTTAACGGCTGGGAAGTTGCCGAGGCAAGTGGTGGGTTTCTCGACGAGCACACCAATATTGTCAATGTCCCTGAACTCGCTTCTATTATTGGACATTACGGGTTACTCTTGGGAGCTGCCGCGGTGTCTTATCTGGTCGCAACTATGACCTGGGCCAGAACTTCCCTGCGCTAGACCCTCTTTGCCCGTCCCGGCCTTCCTGATCCGGGGCGGTGCTTTATTGAGTGGCCGGGGCTGAATAATTTTTCACCTGCCGGGATTCTCCTACCCAAAAACAAGCCCCGCCCACCCCATCTACTAGACTAAAACCCATGACTACCCTCTCCGAAAATCTCCCCATCGAAGCCGCCCGCGAACGCCTCCGCCAGCTCATCAGCGAATTGGCTGTAGTTCGCGGAAAAGTAACCCTAGCCTCCGGCAAAGAAGCTAACTATTACGTTGACCTGCGCCGCATTACCCTGCACCACGAAGCCTCCCGCCTAGTCGGCCAGGTCATGCTCGACCTTCTTGATAAGGCCGGTATTGAATTTGAGGCAGCAGGTGGCTTGACCATGGGTGCTGACCCGGTGGGCCACGCTATTATGCGCACCGCAGGTGATCAGGGCCGCGCTATCGACACCTTTGTTGTTCGTAAAGCCCAGAAGTCCTACGGTATGGGGCGCCAGGTTGAAGGCCCCAGCGTGGTAGGTCGCCGCGTGGTCGCTGTGGAGGACACCTCCACCACCGGTGGGTCAGCCCTTACTGCCGTTGAAGCCCTCCGTAATGCGGGGGCTGAAGTTGTCGCTGTCGCCGTTATCGTTGACCGAGCCACCGGCGCCAAGGAGCATATCGAAGAAGTTGCGGGTGTGCCCTGCCTCTACGCCTACTCCAAGAGCGACTTGGGTCTGGACTAAACCTTTAAAGGCAGATAAAAGCAGACAAAGATGTGCTGGACGCGCCCCGCCGACACCCTTAAACGCCAGCCCCGAGCCAGTCGGCTTCTGGTGCGTCCACCGCCTTCCCACTGGTAACCCTTATACGCCAGTCCCGAGCCAGGGTTGCGCGGATACAATTTTGCCCTTTTCCTATAGGCTCTACCCTGAACGCCTAGCCCTGGAGTTGTAGTAAACACGTATGAACGAGAAGAACACTGAAGCAGAGGCCCCCGCCAAGGTTGCTGAGCCCAGTAGTGAGGTTAGCGAACCCGAACGAGAGGTTGGCGTCGGCCCCTGGGAGGGTCCCTGGCCCGAAGGGGACCACTGGGACCCCGAACTATTGCGCGAGGGTGACCGCCGTAACGTGGTAGATAAGTATCGCTACTGGCGCATGGAAGCAATCATTGCAGACCTCGACCAGCACCGGCATGAATTCCACGTAGCTATCGAGAACTGGCAACACGACCTGAACATCGGAACCGTGGTCCGCACCGCTAATGCTTTTCTCGCACGGGAGGTCCACATTATTGGTAGGCGTCGCTGGAACCGCCGCGGTGCCATGGTGACCGACCGCTACCAGCATGTGCGCCATCACCCCACCATCGAAGACTTTCTGGCCTGGGCAGACTCCCAGGGTGTTGCTGTTATTGGGATTGATATTTTCCCTGATTCCCAACAGCTTGAAACCTACGACCTGCCCAAGAAATGCGTGCTGGTCTTTGGGCAGGAAGGCCCTGGGCTATCGCCTCAGATTCATGAGGCGGCGGTTGCTACCCTCTCCATTGAGCAGTTTGGCTCAACTCGTTCCATGAACGCGGCTTCTGCGGCGGCGGTTGCTATGCACGCCTGGATCCGCAGGCACGTTTTCGGGCAGAAAGTCTCCTAGCGGTTTTATGTATCGAGGATGGCTGACTTCATGATTACCATAAATTATGAGCCAGGGAAGAAAACTGTCTTCCAGAAGAAAAACCGTTTGACTTAGTTGCTATGGGCAAAATGGTCCCGCAGGCTACCCTGGGCTACCATCTGGCCCTCAGCACCTTGCTCAAGGATGGCAGGTTTAGAGAATAGGGGCGCATGATATTTTTCAAGATCTTGGGTGCTGATATGAGGAGGACCAACCATATCTCCCCTAAAAACTCCCAGGTGGGCTAGCGCAAGCATACGCCAAGGTAGCGGCGGGGCTGGGTTCGTCCAAGCAGCCATCAGGTTAAAAATCTTTTCCCTGCCAGCCCTCTTAATTGTTTGAGAGGGGTGAAAGTCCAGCCAGCAGTCCTTTGAAAGAGCCAAGACCCCAAAATAGTCTGCCGCATATTCCGGGGCCAAAGCCGCCCCGTAACGATCCGCGGTATAGGTCTCTGTCCAATTCAACAGGTTCTTCAAGAACGGGATGGATTGGCTGACCGTAGTTGAAAACTCGTACCAGAGTGCCTGATGGTTAGCCGAAAGGTTACCGACTTCCCGGGCCAAGGCAAAATGGAGCGCACCCAGGGTACCATCTGGGCGAGGGGCATTGAGGAGGTCTGAATGAATGAGGATAACCGATTCGCCTCCCGCTTGCAGAGAATGAGACAGTCCCTCAAGACCCGGAACCACAACCACCAGAGGAGTCCGCTCTAAACCGGCATCGTGAGCTAGCCCCTCAAGGGTACTTAACACCTGGGGAAATTGCTGGCTATCAACTAGGCAGCCCTTGGTTTTTGATTGCGCGGACTTGAGTAGGCGAATAAATCCCAGGGCAAAAGGAAAAACAAGTGCCAGCACTACGAACTGATAAATCTCATCCAGGGCCTTTGTATCAAGAGCGCTGCTCATTTCTGGGAAGAAGAGGAAAACTCCAGCAATCGCTAAGGCCATACAAACAGTTAGAGACGTGAGTAAGACAGATAAAGTGAAGGCCAGCTTGTGCCAGCGATACCTTAAAGAGCGTTTTTCTAATCTACTCAGAGGATAATTCAAGGCCTTTGATTCCTATTGTCGTTTATTTCTTACCCCCCAGAAGGCTTCTGCTGAGAGGTTAGCGTGCGTGCCACCGGTCCGGGAGTCAGTAGCGAGCTCAGATACACCAGAAGGGGGCTGATAATTAAAGGTCGCCAGTCATGGAGGAGATGACATGCCCCGCGTCCACTTCACAAAGGCAGATATCGGGTAGATTGATAATCTGCACTCTCGTAGCTGGCTACCAGCAGTCTGCAAGGGTCGCTTCCCTGAACACACAAAGACGTGAGGTCTCAGCATGAACAAACCCCATATTACGGGTGATCACCTACAGAAATACAGTGCCACCCCCACCCAGTCCATCGATCAGATCCACCGATCCCGAGGCTCTCAGGCACCAGAGGTCGAAGCCAAGGAACGCACTAAGCGCTTGCTGGGACTTCTGGGTGGTCTGCTTCTTGCCCTCGTAATCTATTTCGCGATGCCAGCGGACCTATCCCACCCTGCCCGTCTCACCGCTGCCATGGCTGTGCTCATGGGTATCTGGTGGATGACAGAAGCACTACCTATCCCCGCCACCGCGCTCTTACCTTTAGTCGTTTTCCCTGTCCTGAACCCAGAGGTGAAAATTAATGAGGTAGGAGCTAGCTACGGCAACAGCATCATCTTCCTTTTCATGGGTGGCTTTCTGCTGGCGCTTGCCATGCAACGCTGGAACCTTCACCGCCGTATTGCCCTGCTCACTCTTAAATCTATGGGCACCAAATCGTCAACCATGGTAGCCGGTTTCATGATCGCCACCGGTTTTCTGTCCATGTGGGTTTCCAATACCGCTACCGCTGTCATGATGATCCCCATCGGAGTTTCAGTGCTCATGCTGATAGCCCAGGCAAGCGGGTCAACCCAGATACAGATTGAGGAGGGCGCTGCCGCAGAGAGCCAGCAGGTCAAGCAGGCTGTTATCAACTCCAATTTTGGGACCGCTCTGATGTTGGGGATAGCGTATGCGGCCTCTATTGGGTCCCTGGGAACTCTCATCGGAACCCCTCCTAATACCCTTCTAGCCGGTTATATGGCAGATACCCACGGTATCCAGATTGGCTTTGGTCAGTGGATGCTGGTGGGCGTTCCCCTGTCCATAGTTACCCTTTTTTGCTGCTGGTTCCTGCTAACTAAAGTATTTTTTAAACCAGAAATCAGCGAAATCCCCGGAGGCAAGAAACTTATTGCCCAGGAATACGCCAAGCTAGGCCCCATGGGGTCCGGCGAACTGCGTGTGCTCATTATCTTTATCGCCGCAGCTCTGGCCTGGATTTTTGTTCCCCTCATCTGGTCTAAACCAGCTCCTATCACAGATGCAGGTATCGCGGTGCTGGTGGGCCTTATCCTCTTTGCCCTCCCTGCCGGTGGGACAGCTCAGAAAGGTGTACGCCTGATTGATTGGGAGACAGCCACTAAACTTCCCTGGGGCGTTCTCTTGCTCTTTGGCGGGGGGCTAGCCCTTTCATCCCAGTTCACCGGATCGGGCCTCACTGATTGGATTGGCAAACTGGTAGGAGGTATGGGCGCAGTTCCTCTAGTGTTCCTTGTCTTGATGGTAACCGCCGGTGTTATTTTCCTGACCGAGCTGACGTCCAATACCGCAACGGCAGCTACCTTCCTGCCTGTTGCCGGTGGTATTGCGATGGGTATGGGCCAGGCGCCTATGGTTCTAGCTATTCCTGTTGCCTTGGCGGCAACCTGCGCTTTTATGCTGCCTGTTGCAACCCCGCCCAACGCCATCGCCTACGGGTCTGGTTATGTGACCATTGGGCAGATGGTCAAGGGCGGTCTTTGGCTGAACATTTTCTGTATTGTGGCCATCACCGCAGTGACCATGACTTTAGCTGTCTGGGTCTTTGGCTTATAGGTTGAGCCCGAGGCTAGAGCCCTCTAGCTGCCTGCCCTGAATTCGGAGGTCCGGTAGCTGGAGGGTTCCCTGCTTTTGTGATCTTGCCTGGCGGTTGGTGGCCTGGCAGGCAAACCCATAAAAAACAACATTATTTTCCACTTATCGCCGATTAGAGGGGGAAGGTGCCTGGTATTTACCCCCCAAACACATTGTTTTGAGTGGGTTTATGCCCGAAATTAATGTGGGAAAGCTCCCCATTGCACCGCTACCCTTGGTAAACTGGGAACCAGGCAGGCGCCCACCTCTGCACCTTAGACGGGTCGGGGGAGCGGGCACCAACTCACAGCAGGCCGCCAACCGGGTGGCCCAACCCAACATATGAGGAGTCAGCATGCCTATTGCAACCCCCGAAGTCTACGCAGAAATGCTCGAAAACGCCCGCTCTAAGGGCTTTGCCTACCCCGCCGTTAACGTAACCTCATCACAGACCCTCAACGCAGCCATCGCCGGTTTCGCTGAGGCAGGCTCAGACGGCATCATCCAGGCTTCTACCGGTGGCGCAGCCTACTGGTCGGGCTCCACCAAGAAGAACATGGTTGCTGGCTCACTTGCTTTTGCCGCGTACGCACGCGAAGTTGCTAAGCAGTACGACGTCAACATTGCTCTGCACACCGACCACTGCCCCAAGGACAAGCTGGACGGATTCGTCCTGCCCCTGCTCGAAGAGTCAGAGAAGGCCGTAGCTCGCGGTGAAGCCCCCATCTTCAACTCACACATGTGGGACGGCTCCGCTATCTCCCTGGAAGAGAACCTGGAAATCGCTCAGCAACTGATCGCTCGCACCGCTAAAACCGGTCAGGTTCTGGAAGTTGAAATCGGCGCTGTGGGCGGCGAGGAAGACGGCGTTGAGGGCGCTATCGACGATTCCCTCTACACCACTGTTGAGGACGCCATCAAGACCGTTGAGGCCATCGGCCTGGGCGAAAAGGGCACCTACATGGCAGCTCTGACCTTCGGTAACGTCCACGGCGTCTACAAGCCCGGTAACGTCCACCTACGCCCCGAACTGCTCAAGGAAATCCAGACCGAGGTCGGCGCTAAGTACGGCAAGGGCGAAAAGCCCTTCTTCCTGGTCTTCCACGGCGGCTCAGGTTCCACCGAGCAGGAGATTGCAGATGCAGTTTCCTACGGTGTTATCAAGATGAACATCGACACCGACACCCAGTATGCCTACACCCGTCCTGTAGCCGATCATATGTTCCGCAACTACGATGGTGTGCTCAAGGTAGATGGCGAAGTTGGCAACAAGAAGACCTACGACCCCCGCGTATGGGGTGCTGCAGCTGAGGCTGGTATGACCGCTCGTGTGGTTGAAGCCGCTCAGCAGCTCGGCTCTGTTGGCACCTCCCTTAAGTAGTCTCTGCCGGTAGAGACTCGCTTACCGAGGTGAGCTAAGGCGCCTGCCGCCCCTGTAGAGGGGCGGCAGGCGCCTTTATCTGTTCGGTTTCTTTCTGGTAAAAACCGCTGCTTTTACGTTTTAGCTGTATGCCCTGGCGACCCTTAAACGTAAAAAGCGGTGTTTTTACGTTTAAGAGTTAGCTAAGATAGGTGCTAAAACGTAAAAAGATCGGTTTTTAAGAGGTAGGAGGTAAACCAGATGAAGAAGTATAAGTCCCTTAAATCTGTCTTCCACCAAGATGACCGTTCTACAGCAGAGCAGGAAGCTCAGCGCAGGCGAAGCAATGGGTTCGAGACCAACTTTGAGATGAACGGGAACAAACTGTTCTACACTGTGACCCCTCAGCTCTTACTCTTGCAAGAGCAAGTCTTACTGAATGAACGCACTTTAGAAGTACTTGCGGCGGATATCCCCCTAGCTGCCCGGCGTAGCTATCTTTATGAGCTTATTACCCAGGAGATTACTGCAAGCCATGAGATTGAGGGGGTTCGCTCCACCCGGCACGAGATCCAGCAGGCTCTTGAAGCGGAGCCTGGTGAGAATAGGAAATTCCGGCAAACTGCTAGGCTCTATCTGGAACTTTCAGACGGCCAGGTTAAAGCTCCTACAACTTTAGAAGAGATTCGGGAGATTTATGACCGCCTATTTGGTGCTGAGATTGCAACAGAAGACAGGCCTGATGGGGACCTGTTTAGGCTAAATCCGGTATATGTCTATGACGGTGCAGATAAAGGTATTCATGCCGGGTTCGCCACCGAAGAGGACATAAATAAACAGCTCCAAGCCATGCTGGATCACCTTGCAGATGATGAAGCGCCTTCTCTCCTGTCGAGGGTGGTCTCGCACTTCATGTTTGAGGCTGTACACCCTTTCTACGACGGCAACGGCAGATTGGGTAGGTTCCTACTGAGCGTTCAGCTCCAGGAAGTTTTTTCTGCTTATACCGTGCTGACGCTCTCTTACCTCATCAACCAGAGGAGAGCCGAATACTATAAGGCCTTTACGGAGGTGGAAGAGCCGCTCAACATGGCTGACGCCACTTCTTTTGTCCAGACTATGCTCGGTTTTATCCGGGATGCCCAACAGAGGCTTATTGACGATTTTGTAGACAAAAAGTATCTCATGGAGGGCCTTAAATTTCATGTACACCATTTGTCGCAGTCTGCTGAGCTACCGCAGGATACCGTTTCTACGCTCTTTATTCTTGGCCAAGTTCACCTCTTTGGTGGTGAACGAGGGCTGGATTGGGATACTTTGAGCGAGGTAATAGGTAAGTCAAGGAGCACCACCCGAAAGTACATCACAGAGTTAGAGGAGCAGGGGCTTACCCAGCGAGTTTCATCCCGGCCTCTACGTATTAGGCTGAGCGAGAAGGCCCTTGCGCTTCTGTTCCCGGAACAATGACCTTGTAATTCTAAGGTGCCGGCCACCCCTGCATAGGGGCGGTAGCTTGCAGGCTGTTAAGCGTCGGGTTTCCCGGTGTGAACAGCCGGTTAAAGCGGGCTTGGGCAGAGTTCCTCTTCCCTGCGACTGTTGATCTGCCTCGTGCTAGCTGCTGTACTCTTAGGGCCTGCGAGTAGACTGTTGTGTAATTACAACTTTTCACAAAAGGAGCACCGCATGTCACTTGCCGGTAAGAACCTACTAGATGGCCCTGCCCCCACTTACCTGCCGGAAAACCCGGATCTGGATGCCCGCATCGCAGCTGGTGATACGCCGCAAGAGCTGGCCCAGGCCTTCCCTAAGTCCTCACTGGCATGGGCTCTACTGGCTGAGGAAGCGCTCGCGGCTGGCCGTACCGTGGAGGCTTACGCTTACGCCCGTGTAGGCTACCACCGCGGGCTTGATGCCCTCCGAGGTAATGGTTGGCGCGGCCACGGCCCCATCCCTGTGGCCCACCAACCTAACCGGGGCTTCCTTCTGGCGCTACTGCTGCTGGGGCAAACTGCCGCTGTGATAGGTGAGACCGATGAGGCTGAGCGTATTGATACTTTCCTCAAGGATTCAGACCCTCAGGCGGTGACTGTGCTCACAGGTCAGGGGTAGAGTCTGGTCTTGATGAGCACAGAGGCCCTTCATAGTGAGTTATAAAGGTGAGGTGGCTTGTGGGCGTCAAAGGAAAAGGCGTAGGCTGAAACCAGCATTTTTCAACGACGAAAATGAATGGAAGACACCTCTCATGCGCATTGGCGTACCCCGCGAAATCAAGCCCCAGGAACAGCGCGTTGGGCTGACCCCTGACGGCGTTCTTGCTCTCACCCAAGCAGGCCATCAGATCTTTATTGAGAAGGACGCTGGTCTGGGTGCTGGCTTCTCCAACGACGAGTACGAGCGGGTCGGTGCCCAGCTGGTCAGTCAGGACCAAGCCTGGTCACAGGCTGAACTCCTGGTCAAGGTCAAGGAACCTATCGAATCCGAGTACAAGTATCTGCGTGAAGACCTGACCCTCTTCACCTACCTGCACCTGGCAGCAGACAAGCCCCTGACTGAGGCTCTGCTGACCGCTAAGACTCGCGGTATTGCCTACGAGACCGTTCGTAGCGGGCGTGCCCTGCCCTTGCTACTGCCCATGAGCGAAGTTGCTGGCCGCCTGGCCGCTCAGGCTGCCGCCCAGTACACTATGGGAACCGAAGGCGGGCAGGGTTTGCTCCTGGGCGGTGTGCCGGGTGTAGCGCCTGCACGGGTGGTTGTACTCGGTGGCGGTAACGTGGGTACCCAAGCCGCTAAGCTCTCGGTTGGCCTCGGTGCAGAGGTTACCATTCTGGAAGGCTACGGCCCTCGCGTCCGCGAGCTAGCTGACCTCTTCGGTTCAACAGCCCGCGTCTTGCACTCAACCCCCGCCAACATTGAGCGTGAAATTGCCGGTGCGGATGTCATTATCGGCTCTATTCTGGTACCTGGCGCTAAGGCCCCTAAGGTGGTTCGTCGTGAGCACCTTGAAACCCTCAAGCCTGGTGCCCTGCTCATTGATGTAGCTATTGATCAGGGCGGTTGCTTTGAGACGTCCCGCCCCACCACTTATGCTGATCCTATCTTTGAGGTCGAGGGTATCCGCCACTACTGCGTTGCTAATATGCCTGGCGCTGTGCCCCGTACCTCTACTATTGCGCTAACCGACGCTACTCTGCCTTACGTGCTGAAACTGGCGGAAGGTGTTGACGCTGCGCTGGCGCAGAACCCTGACCTGGCGCTTGGCCTGAACACCGATGCCGGCAGGATTAGTTGCCCTGCGGTAGCTGAAGCCTTCCCGGACCTGGCAGGCTAGACCTAGTTTTAGGGCCTGCCGATAGAAGCCCCTGCTATCTCTCTGTTTGAGCGAGGTAGCGGGGGTTTTTATGTGGTTTTAGTGGTTCCTGGGGCTTGGTGATTAACTAGTCTGTGCCTGGTGGGGGAGGACCGGCATGAGCTTACGGAGCAATCGGTAGGCTAGCATAAAGGCAATAGCCTGGCAGATGAGAACACCGGGAACTGACCCTTGAAGACTTGTTGGCAGGGCCAACGCGTGAACCGCGAAACCGGCTCCCGCACTTCCAATTCCAATTACTGTGGCTAGCCCTATGCCGGTAAGAAGGTGCTTCCCTTTTTGCGGAATGTTCATCCCTTGCATGGCTAAGAACCAAACAAGGATAGCGACAAAACCAACCCAGTTGCTGTCGGTGTAGTCCATCCATGAAAAAATGCTGATTCCTAAGGCACCGAAGGATGAGCTGACTGGGGATGCTCCGAACATAATCCGGGTTTCGTGGGTGGGAGTTTCTGCCGTCATCACTTGTCCTCTCGTGCAAGGTGGTAGCCGGGGGTAAGGGTTTTGCTAGTCGCAGCTACCTGCTTTGGCATCTTTCCATCAGTATAGTGATGTGCGACATGTTGAGAAAGGTGGGGGGTTGTTGCTTGGGGCCAAAGAAAAGGGCCGCAACCTGTTGGTTGCGGCCCTTTCCCCATACACACACATTTCTCATGAACCGCCCCTTGCGGGGCGACGCCTCAGAGGTTCACACACGTTCTCTGAAAAGGTGACTCATCGTCACGGCGAGATTATTAGTCTCTTGAAGGTTGCGGGGTTTTCTCTCCTCGTCCTTGTGTTTTAACTATGGCACCCTAACCTAGGTGGGGAGTACAGGAAGCCTGTGTGTAAGCTAGGAAAAGTTTTGGGGTGAAGTATTTTGGGTGGTGGCGGCCACTGATTTAGGTGCCGGGGCAACCCCAGGCTTGTGGGTTCTGCTCGCAATCATCTGCGACAAGACCCGCTTTGACCCGCCATACGCGGACGAGCTGGGGGTCAGTGGAGCGTTCGACGGTCCCATCGATAACCTGCCAGGGTCCACCGTTGACGGAGTATTCACCGCGGTAGCTGGTGGTAATGGTGAACTGGTAGTCCCCGGGCTCTGTGTATTTGTGGGAGGTGTCTGTGGGCTGATCCCAGATATCTTCACCTAGCTGGTAGCCGGGGTAGTTGATTGGCCCTAGAGTTGTGCCGTCACCGTAATGGAAGGTGTATGAAACGGGGGTAGCTCGCAGGGAGACTTCTTGCCCGGCAATGGTGCGGGTAAATTCTTGGGGGTTAGGGTCAGCCCAGAAGTTGGTGTTGTAGTTTTTGAGGGTGTGCGGTGCTCGTTCTTGGTGAGCTTGTGCGGGGGCGACCGGGAAGGTGTTGAAATCTTCTACGCTCAGGATAACTTGTGTGGCACGTAGGACGGTTTGTCCGTCTACTTCTGTGGCTTCTAAACCTGCTGCTTCAAGGTCTTCTGGCGTGAGGGGGACACAACCTCTGAGTCCGCTAGGGGTGTTGTAGGGCGTATCTGCCCCATCGCCCCAATCGGGAGGAACCAATGCCATGATGCCTATTTGATCTCCCTCGGTCAAGCAATAACTCCCACTCTGAGGGCCACCATTTACTAGAAGCCGCGCACGTCTGTCATTCGGGTCCTTACGCTCCCGGAAGTGAAGGATCTGAACCGCTGAGCCGATATCTGAGGTTGGTGGTTCGACAGGATTTGGGGGCGGTATCTTATTGCTAACGCCTCCAGAAAACCCATTGATAAATTTTTCTTCTTTATTTTTTATATGTACTCCAAATTCGTTATTCGATGAGTTGCCGCTATCTTCTGCGGAAGCCGGCACCCAGGATGATAAAAATAAAATAATGATTAATGAAATCTGGAATTTTTTAGCCATTCTGCGACCCCAGAATGTCTGCAGTCACCACAGTCCAGTGATTATTTTTAAACTTAACCTTTAGTTCAATTCCATTATAAATATAATCCGAGTTATCAAATACTTGAGCTTTTCCATCTGACCAAAGAACCAGGTTTTCTACGTCAAAATTACAACCTATTGAGTAGGCTCCATTCCCATCTGAAGTAAGAAGGTCCTTGTTATAGTGGATTTGCCTAGTTCCGCCTATTACCCATCCACCTGAGTTATAGATTTCATCAAGTGATTCATAAAATTCTAATTCTTGTGTATAGGATTCATCTACGAGCTTGGTAATCTCTGTGACGTCCCCGGTTTGCATAGCGTAGTTGCGCAAATCATTCCAGTAATTAATGAATAGCTCCATGCCTTCCGTTGTCTCAACATTCATACCTTCGGGTTTAACCGGTTTGGGGACGTTTTGGGCCGGACCGAACTCGTCTGCCGGGCGGTACTCACCGTCGGGGGCCTTGGATCCACCGGAGTAGTGCTCAGTTTCTTGAGCTGTTGCGCTAGCACTCACGCTACTGCTAGCACCGCTTGCACTACTGGCTGAGCTGCTATCTGAGGGCTCTGGGATTGAACCAGTCTTTTGTTCACCGCAACCTGTGAGGACCAGGAGAGCAAGAGCGGTCAAGGTCAGGGTTCGTTGTGCGGTGCGCATTGAGTCCTCCTGGGACATATTTGTGACTAGGGTGTATGTGTTCGTTTATAGTGCTGGACACCTGACTTGGCAAGGACCTGGGTCGATTAGACCGTTTTTGACAGCAGATTACGCCCAATGTAGCTGGTCTATCCACAGATCTGACATAAAACTAGGGCCCCTAGCTGAGGGCTATAGCAGTAGCCGCGTAACGGCTCAGAGCATGGCTGAAGTATGCTGCATATATGAGTAATAAACAGGTTCTCCCCATCGGTCTGTACGAAACTCTTAAGACTCGTCGGATGCTCTCCCAAGCTCTCCCCATCGAGTCTGAATGGATCGAGTCAGAGATCCCTGCCGATGACTCTGAGCATGTTTCTTCGTTAGCGCGTTATCTTGCACAACAAGTTGTTGCGAAACTTGAACAAACCGAGGCCCACGAGCGCATTATGCTCATCAACTCTCTCCTTAACCATTTGGAAGAAGAGCAGGCTGAATCTGACGAAGTCCTAACGCTAGAGAGTCAGAAAAAAGTGGGTTCTCTAGTTCAGCTCACCGAACTCAAACCCCTGCACCAAGAAAAGCCTCTAAGTCGTCCCAATACTCCGCTGAGCAATGTTGCACTGTTGACGAACAACCCGAAAGAGCCTCAGCTAGGCGACGAACTTAAGAGAGAGCTAGAGAGCGCCGATCGTGTTGATCTGCTGTGTTCCTTCCTCAAATTAACTGGTGTTAACGTTCTTGCACCGCAACTTAACATCCTAAAAAAGCGGGGTATCCCCTTCCGCGTCATTACTACAACCTACATGGGAGCTAGTGACCGTAAAGCCGTCGATAAGCTGGTGAAAGAATACGGGGCACAGGTCAAGATTAGCTACGAGAAAAATTCAACTCGATTACATGCGAAAGCCTGGCTCTTTCACCGTAATACGGGCTTCTCAACAGGATATGTAGGCAGTTCAAATCTTTCACATGCTGCACTCACCGATGGCCTTGAATGGAACGTCAGAATATCCAATATTGTTACCCCCGGTATTCTCCGGCAATTCAATGCGGCTTTTGAAAGCTATTGGGAATCCCACCAGTTTGAAAGCTACACAGGGTCAGATGAAGACCGCAAAAAGCTTGATAAGTCGCTAGAACAAGCAAAAATAGGTACAGGCGCATCAGCGCGGCCGAACCTTGGGATTAACTTTTCATACGTTGATGTTCACCCCTACCCGCATCAAGCCATTATGCTTGATGAGCTTCAAGCGGAGAGGCAAAAAGGCCACCACCGGAACCTTGCCGTAGCTGCTACAGGTACAGGTAAAACGATCTTCTCAGCTCTTGACTACAAGAGGTTGTGCGAAGACGCTGGCCGCCGCCTGCGCCTTCTTTTTATCGCTCACCAGTCTGAGATTCTGAACCAGTCACAGAGTGCTTTTGCCACGGTCATGCGTGATGCTAACTTTGGTGAGCAATACTTCGGAGGTATGGTCCCCGAATATAATGACCAGGTCTTTGCAACGATTCAGACCCTTGCAGGCACTGGTAGCGAACGATTTAAACCAGACCACTTTGACGTAGTTATCGTTGATGAATTCCACCACGCCTCGGCCCCTACCTATCAAAAAATTCTTAATTATTTCCAGCCTCAAGAGCTATTAGGTCTTACTGCCACCCCTGAACGAACAGATGGCAAGAACGTTGCTGCTGAATACTTTGACGGGCGCCTTGCTACCCAGCTTCGTCTTTGGGACGCACTTGAAGCCGACCTGCTGGTTCCTTTTCACTACTACGGCATTAACGACGCAACAGACCTTAGTAGCCTCACCTTTGAGCGAGGAAGTTATCGGGACAGTGAATTGTCACGGTATTACCTCGAGAATAAGCGGCGGGTAAGCCTTATCCTGCAGCAGATTGATGAAAAAATTGCTAACCCTGGAAGTATGCGAGCCATTGGCTTTTGCGTAGATAGAGAACATGCTCGGTATATGGCCGAGGAGTTTAATAAAGCCCACTTACCGGCTACGTATCTCCTTGGCAATGATAGCGCAGACCGGCGCCGCGAGGTTATCGCGCAGCTTAAAGACCCTGAACATGAGCTGACTACAGTTTTCACAGTGAACCTGTTCAACGAAGGTGTAGATATTCCTGAAGTGGACACGCTGTTGATGCTTCGCCCTACTCAGTCACCGACTCTTTTTCAACAGCAACTTGGCCGTGGTCTACGCAGGTCCCCCGATAAGGCAGTCTTGGTTGTACTTGATTTCGTGGGTAACCAAGCCAAAGGGTTTAGGTTTGACCTTAAGATGCGTTCCCTAACTCGTACTGGTGTAGTTACACCCGGCGAGGTCGAAAACCCACATCTTCCACCGGGCTGCAGCATCCAGCTCGATAAGAAAACTCAAGAACAGGTGCTAAAAAGCATCAAAGATGCTCTTAACCCCAAAATCGAAGTTCTGGCCGATAACCTCAAGGTATTTGTTGAAGAACAGAAGAAAAAGAACTTTGAAGTTATCGTCACGGATCTGTTGGAACCCTACCTCGAACAGTACGGTCTTGAACTTGCTCATATCTATGGGCGGAAGACAAAGAACGGTAAAGGTTTAACATTTACCTTCCTCTTGGACCAGGCAGGGCAAATTCCCAGAATCCCAGAACTTTATGAAAAGGGATCAGTCGTTGAGCATCTTTCCAATCGGATTAAGTCCTTGGCTAATGTTAATGACGAAGAGCGAGCCTCTGTTTATCAACGGCTTTTGACAACTGATGTGTTGGAAAAGGACCTTAGCCTACGGGAGAAACGTTTTGCCTGGATGCTCCTTTTTTCCTTCTGGCCTAATGGAAAGATAGGAAAGGAAGAAAAGAAATTTACCCTAGACCAAGGGCTGGGTGAGCTCCGCCAGCACCCTTATTTCATTCAGGAGCTCCTACAGATCTGGGCCTACCGTCTGGGGACGGATAGGCATGCACCCCAAAAATCACTGACTATTTCACAAGATATTCCGCTGAGCACACACGCCTATTACTCACGTGAAGAGATTTTTGCTGCAATAGGCCTGCACGAGAACGAAAAGAGGTCCGTTCCCGCGGGCGCAGTGCAGGGTGTCTACGAGTCACAGGCAACGAATACCATCGCTTTGTTGGTCAACCTCAGTAAGTCTGAGAAACATTTCACTCCCGAAACCATGTACAAAGATTATGCGGTGACTGAAAGAGAATTCGCATGGGACTCCCAGAATTCAACTGACCCAGAGAGTCGCCTCGGGCAGATTTACCAGCATCACGGTGAGCTGGGGCGGGCGCCCTTACTTTTTATACGCTATACCAAAGAAGACGGGATTGGCACTGCTCCCTATATATTCGCAGGTCCGGTGACCTACCTGTCCCATAGCGGTTCAAAGCCGATGCATATTAAGTGGGAGCTTGAGCGTCCTATACCGGCAGACCTTTTTGCCCTGGCTCGGTCTACAGCATAACTGGGGCCCGTCATTTGCGGGTGGGCAGGTCTTTTATGGGTGTTGCAGGCGCTATGAGCAAAACATGCCCCGGTATTGGCTGTTTCCCAGGTGACTCCTCAGTAAAAACGGAGGCCCTAGCCCTTGCCCACTAGACTAGGGTTCATGCGTTATACCTTTTTGGGTCCGGTGGGTACCTTTACTGAAGCTGCTTTGTTGACCGTTCCGGGTGCCCGGGAGGCTGAGCGTATCCCTGTGTCTTCTGTGCCGGCGGCGCTAGATGCCTTACGTTCGGGGCAGGCGGATGCGGCTATGGTGCCCATCGAGAATTCGGTAGAGGGCGGGGTGACTGCCACCCTGGATGCTATCGCCGCCCTGGATGGGTCTTTCCGCATCGTCCGGGAGGTGCTGGTCCCTATTACTTTTGTGCTGGTGGCTGGCCCCGGCACAACCCTGGCTGACGTTCAGACCATCTCAACGCACACTCATGCCTGGGCTCAGGTGCGCAACTGGGTTGCCCAGAATAAGCCGGAAGCGGGCTACCTGCCGGGTTCATCAACAGCGGGCGCGGCCCTTGGGCTACTCCAGCAGAACTGCGGCTACGATGCGGCAATTTGCTCGCCAGCCCTTGCTGAGGCTCACCCGGAGTTGAAGGTGCTGGCCCACAATATTGGGGATAACAAAAGGGCTGTGACCCGCTTCGTCTTGGTGGCCCGTGACGCTGTGACTCCGGAACCTACCGGGGCAGATAAGACAACCCTGGTGATACCGCTCCCGCAGGATCGGCCCGGTGCCCTGCTGGACCTGCTGGAGCAGTTCTCTACCCGGGGGATTAACCTTTCGCGGATTGAGTCGCGGCCCACGGGCGAGTTCTTGGGCGCCTATTTCTTCTCTATTGATATTGACGGGCACCTCTACGATGCGCGGGTACGCGATGCCCTGCGCGGCCTGCACCGGGTAGCACCGGGCGTGCTATTTTTGGGCTCTTACCCCCGTGCGGATCAGCGGGTTGCCAGGGTTGACCCTGTGCACGATGAAAGCTCTTTCGACGCGGCTCGTAGTTGGGTAGAATCCCTCTTCCCCGGGGGCCGCCCGGACTCCCTCAAACACCATATTTAGAGGCCCAGAACCTGCCGCCACCAGCGTTTTTGCTGGGCGGCTAGTTCTTGGCGGGCATCGAGCAAGTCGGTGAGTGAGCGGATCTGCAGGTCCTCGGGGTAGACCTTGATGTTCACGGCTGCGGGGAGCACTTTGGCATTGAGGCTGGTGGTTTCCCCCAGCACGTCCCCGTCCACCTCAACGGGTAGGGGCGCCTGCGGGAAGTCTACCTGGGCCTCGGTGCCCACAAAGTGTTCCACTACGGGGAAGATGGCTTGGCGGGGGTGCACGATGAACTGCCCGGCCATGCGAATCCAGCTCAGGAGCGTTCGGGGTGTGAGCACTATGACTTCCAGCTGGCCGTCTGAGACTTCAGCTGAGGAGGCAAGATTAAGTCCGCCCTGAATTTTACCGGTATTGGCAATAAGGACTGAACGTATTTTGCGGCGGATGGGTTCCGCTCCGTCAACGGTAATGATGGCCGGGCGACGGCGGGTGAACATGTGTCTGATGCTGGCTTCTACATAGGCGAGCCAACCAATTTTAGCTTTGAGGTCTTCACTGGTATCCGTCATGATTTGGGCATCGAACCCCGCTCCACCCATGATAATGAAGTCAACCGGGTCAAGCTGATCCGTGTTGCCAAAGCTCATACGAATCATGTCTACGGCCAAGTTTTCCCCATGCAAGGCAAGGTTAATGCAGGCCCGCAGGTCTGTGATGTCTAACTTGAGGTTGCGGGCTAGCAGGTTGCCGGTGCCCAGAGGAACTACACCCAGAGGAACGCCTGTTCCTGCAAGGGCGGTAGCCACCGCGCGTACCGTACCGTCACCACCAACCGCTAGAACAAGCTCGGCACCCTCTTCTAAGGCTTGTTTGGCCATACCGTGGCCGGGGTCTTCTTCCTGAGTCTCGTAGAAGCGGGCACCAGGCCAGTCTGCCTGCTCGAGGGCTGCGGTAATAAGTTTCTTGACCGAGTCAGAACGCTCCTTGACGGGGTTATAGATAACTGCGACCTGCTGGGGTAGCCCCGGCTCAATCATACGGTGCAGGGGTCGGTAGACCGGTAGCACATCGGGCCTTTTGTGCTGGATATGTCGAACAGCAAGAGCGAGACCGCTGGCGGTCAGGGCCGAGGAAATGGCAAGGGCTGTTAGTGTTGCGGAACGGGATAGCATAGAACTAAGCATACTGAAAATATGGCAGGTCAGGTGTCGCCTCTGCCACCCCTGGCTTACAAGAGGGGCAAAGCTTGGCGGATATCGGTTCTATCAGGTGACCCCCGCCAGCAAAAGGAAGGGTAACTACGGTAGATTTAGAGGCATGATTGACATTAACCTCCTGCGTGAAAACCCCGATGCCTTCCGCGCTTCTCAGCGTGCCCGAGGTGCCGACGAAACCCTCATCGACCAGATCCTTGAAGCGGATACCGCCCGCCGCCAGGCCATCGTAGAGTTCGAAAACCTGCGAGCTGAGCAGAACGTCTTCTCTAAGAAGATTGGTAAGGCTGCCAAGGAAGAAAAGCAGGCCCTGCTCGCAGAAGTTAAGGAGCTTTCGCAGAAGGTCTCCCAGGCTAAGGCGGCTTCGGAGGCCGCTCAGGCCCACCAGGACACGCTGCTTTCGAGCATGGGGAACCTGATTATTGATGGTATCCCTGCCGGTGGCGAGGACGACTACGTGGTCATCAAGCAGGTGGGGGAGCCGCGCGACTTTAGCGCCGACGGTTTTGAGCCCCGCGACCATCTTGAAATCGGCGAGCTGGTGGATGGCATCGATATGGTTCGCGGTGCCAAGGTATCTGGAGCCCGCTTCTACTTCTTGAAGGGTCACGTTGCCCGCCTTGAGCAGGCCCTGCTGTGGATGGCTCTGGACCAGGCAACCGCTGCCGGGTTTACCATGCTGACCACCCCCACCCTGGTGCGCCCTGAAACCATGAACGGCACCGGCTTCAATGTTGAGCACGACGATGAGATTTACCGTCTTGAACGCGATGATCTCTACCTGGTGGGTACCTCCGAGGTCGCTATTGCGGGCTTCCATGCTGATGAGATTATAGATTTCTCTAAGGGGCCCAAGAAGTACCTGGGCTGGTCGTCTTGCTACCGCCGTGAGGCCGGTTCAGCGGGTAAGGACACCCGGGGTATTATCCGAGTGCACCAGTTCAACAAGGCAGAAATGTTTGTCTACTGCCCCCTTGAGCAGGCGGAGGATATGCACGCGCAGATGCTGGCCTGGGAAGAGGAAATGCTAGCCAAGTGCGAGCTGTCCTACCGGGTGATTGATACCGCCGCAGGGGATCTGGGTTCGTCTGCTGCCCGTAAGTTTGACTGTGAAGCCTGGGTTCCCACCCAGGGTGCTTTCCGGGAACTGACTTCTACCTCTAACTGCACCACCTATCAGGCCCGCCGCCTGAACGTGCGTGAGCGTATGCCCGATACCGTGGATGCCCAGGGCAAGGTCAAGAAGGGTGGGACCCGTCCTGTGGCTACCCTCAACGGTACCTTGGCTACTACCCGCTGGCTGGTCGCTATCCTAGAAACCCACCAGCAGGCTGATGGCTCTGTGCGCATCCCCGAGGCCCTACGCCCCTATATGGGCGGTCTTGAGTTAATACCTGTCAAGTAGGTTTTTGCGTGAAATGTTTTTAGGGCGCCCCCTCCTGTGGAGGGGGCGCCCTGTTGTGTGATGTCCGGGGTGCGGGCGTGTCACCGTTGAAAAGTTCGTCTAGACGAACTTATGCTGTTAGCGGTGAAAGATAGGGCCGGTACAAGCTGTGAACAAAGCAGTTCAGCAGCGGAAACCGCCCCGATCCGCCCTTAAGACAAGAAAGATACTGATGACTTCCACAATTCACGCAGATAAGGCCAAGAGCAGTAGCAGAAGCTGGGGCAGGAGCCTGTTCGCTATGGCCGCAGCTCTCCTCCTGATCTGCCTATCAGCCTGCTCCGCAAAACCAGGGGAGGCCAGCTCGGAAAAGCCCTACGTCCTAGCAACCTTCACTGTTATTGCGGATATTGCCCAGAACATCGGGGGTGAGTACGTTCAGGTGGAATCGCTCACTAAGGCTGGCGCTGAAATTCACGGTTATGACCCAACCCCTTCAGATGTGCGTAAAGCTTCAGAAGCCGATCTGATCATTGCTAACGGTCTTCACCTAGAGTCCTGGTTGGATAAATTCCTGCAAGATTCTAAGGCACCGGCCGCTATCTTGACTGAAGGTATCGAGCCAATCAGTATCACCGAGGATGCCGGCGCTGGCTACCCTAACCCTCATGCCTGGATGAGCCCGGTAGCTGCTCAGGTTTATGTGGATAACATCGTCAAGGCCCTGAGTGAGGTCGCCCCTGAACACGCCGATGACTTTGAAAACAACGCTAAGGCTTACAAGGGGCAACTGGAGGAGGTTCACCAGGAACTGGTGGATTCCCTGTCCCAGCTCCCCAGCAATCAGCGCATGCTGGTTACCTGTGAAGGTGCTTTCTCCTACCTGGCGGCCGATGCCGGTTTAACAGAAGCCTACCTCTGGGCAGTTAACTCTGACGGGCAGACTGGTGCTCAGCGTATTGCCCAGATAGTTGAGGAGGTCGCTACTAATAATGTGCCCGCTGTTTTCTGCGAATCAACTGTCTCCGCGCGTTCCATGGAGCAGGTCGCTGCTGAAAGCCATGCTAAATTCGGCGGAACACTCTATGTTGACTCTCTTTCTGAGGAAGGTGGGCCGGTGCCGACCTACCTTGACTTGATCCGTTATGATACCCAGCTCATCGCTGATGCCCTGGGCTCAAAGGACTAGGGCTGGTCATGGTAGAGAACACACAGGATATGTTAGAAATCTCCAATGTCACCGTGCACTACGGGCAGGTAGCTGCCCTGAGTGATGCTTCCTTGAGTCTGGCGGCTGGGCATATTTGTGGGCTGGTAGGCATGAACGGATCGGGTAAGTCCACGCTCTTTAAGTCCATTATGGGTCTGGTACCCGCATCAGGGTCAGTCCGTATTGCTGGGCTGAGCCCCCGCCAGGCCCGCCGCCAGGGCTTGGTCAGTTACGTACCCCAGAGCGAGGACATTGATTTTAGCTTCCCGCTATCGGTTCGGGATATCGTCAGCCAGGGTCGCTATGGGCGCTTGGGGCTGACCCGGCGGCTCAAAAAAGAGGATGTCCAGGCTGTTGATCAGGCTTTGGAGAGAGTAGGGCTTGAGCAGCTTTCCCACCGCCAGATTGGCAACCTTTCCGGCGGGCAGAAAAAACGAGCTTTTGTTGCTCGAGGCTTAGCCCAAGGGGCCCGGATCCTGCTCCTGGATGAGCCTTTTGCCGGTGTCGATAAAAAGAGTGAAGCTATGCTGATTAGTCTCTTCAAAGAACTCCGCGATTCGGGTGCCAGTATTCTTATTTCCACCCATGACCTAGCTAATTTAGCGGATTTAGCGGATAGCGCTGTCTTGTTGCGCAATAGGGTTATCTCACGAGGTAGCCCCCAAGAGGTGCTAGAACCGTCGAACCTTATTCGGGCTTTTGGAGTAGACCCCCTTAATCAGGCAGGAGCAAATTAGCATGTACGAACTCATTATCGAGCCTCTGAGCTATGGTTTTATGCAACGGGGGCTACTCGTAACGGTGGTAGCCGCCACGGTCTGTGCCTTGCTGTCCTGCTGGCTAGTGCTGATGGGGCTTTCACTCATGGGTGATGGTATTTCGCATGCGGTTCTACCGGGTGTAGCGATATCCTACATTTTGGGTATCCCCTATGCCATTGGTGCGGTTCTGGCAGCTCTTACTGCTGTGGCTTTAATCGGATCCGTCTCATCTGGGGGGCGGGTTCGTAAAGATGCTGCTATAGGCATCGTCTTTACCACCATGTTTGCCCTCGGGCTGGTCCTACTATCTGCCTTCCCTTCTCAGGTTGATCTGCACTCAGTGCTCTTTGGCAATGTGCTGGGAGTGTCATGGCTAGATCTAGTGCAGGTAGTAGTGCTTGCTGCTCTGGTGATCTCGATTCTTATGATTAAGCGTAAGGATTTGATTCTCTACGCCTTTGACCCTGGTTACACTCACGCTATCGGGCTCAACCCGCGTGCCCTTTCAGCTATTTTGTTGGTGGCCCTGGCAGTGACTTCGGTACTGGCTCTTCAGATCGTGGGAGTTGTTTTGGTGGTGGCTCTACTGGTCATTCCAGGGTCTACTGCCCGCTTACTGACCGATAAATTCAATTCCATGTTCATTATCTCTATCGCGGTATCGGTAAGCGGGGCTCTACTGGGTTTCTTCTGCGGCTACCTATTTGATGTTTCCGTAGGAGGTACCGTAGTCCTAGCTCTAGGAACGATTTTTGGGATCACCTACCTGTTTGCCCCTAGGCACGGAATTCTGGCTCACTGGCGGGCTCGCAAAATGGCAACTGTAGCCTAGCTTGCTGGCAGAGACACGAAGATCGCCTCTGTCTCTGCTGGGCTGAGTCTGAGCGGGAGGCCCTGACCGTTATGAACGGTTAGCTGGCCTCCCGTGTTTGTCTCACGTAAGGTCAGAAGAGTACCGGGAATGACCCCTTGATGGGTGCAGGCCCTGAGAGTCTGAGCGTTAGCGTCGGAGACTCTCTCAACCTTAAGGGTTAAGGGCAGTTCTTGCCTATACTCCTGGGAACCTGCGTAGTGGCTCAGCGGAGCCATCGGTGGGTGGGTCATCTCCCCTGAAGCGGAGGGGATGGGGTCCCCGTGAGGGTCTCGGCTGGGGTGCCCTAAAAATTGATCCAGGCGTTCGATGAGGGTATCTGAGACTGCGTGTTCCAGTACTTCTGCCTCATCGTGAACCTGATCCCAGCTGTAGCCCAGAGTCTCTACCAGAAAAGTTTCTATGAGGCGGTGCCTGCGAATCATAGAGAGAGCGTAGCGATGGCCTTCTTCGGTGAGCTCAATAGCGCCGTAGGGTTGGTGCTGGACCAGCCCGGCTTGGCGCAGGCGTTTGATGGCATCCGAGACAGACGATTGCCGTACTCCGGCTCGGGAGGCTATTACGGAGGTACTAGCCGGTTCTGAAGAATGTTCGGTAATGCTCCAGATAATTTTTAGGTAGTTTTGGGTGCTCTCAGAAAGGTCAGCTAAAGACATGTTCTCTAGTTTAAGGCCTCTGGCCCCCCATAAACCTTTAGGCCCTGCCTTGCTTCTATTTTCACAGGAGAGATTTTCTGTATAGTCTGGTCAGGGGTGGGCGGCTAAAGAGGCCATGAACCTTGCTGGCATAGCTAGTGGCTGGGGCCAGCTGATAGGGGGCCTACCCAGTGGCAAGGCGATGCACCCGGTGCAAGAACCTGACCTGAGAGACGGAGATAGAGTGATAGACAGCATTAAAGATATGAAAACCCTGCCCTTGCGGAAGTCTGACTGGCGGAAAGAGCCGGGGGTCCACTACCTGGTGGCCCTTGACGTGGATGGGACCTTGGTTAACCACGATGGGAAGATGAGTGAAGCCGTCAAAGAAGCGACCAGACAGGTAGCTGAGGCCGGGCACCATGTAGTGATCTCCACCGGCCGCTCCCTAGGCGCTACCCTGCCTATTGCTCAGCTCATAGGCCTTGATAGGGGTTATACCGTATGCTCCAATGGGGCTGTTACTGTGAGCATAGATCCAGGGGCAGAGGGGGGCTATCGGGTCGTTAACAAGGTCAGTTTTGATCCTTCCTCAGCCATTACAACCATCAAGGAGCGTCTGCCTCAGGCATCTTTGGCTTTGGAGGCCCCCGACGGCACCGTTTATGCTACTGATAATTTTGAAGACTGGTCCTTTGGGGTTAAGACCACTAAAGTAAGCCGTACCCAGATGGCCGCTATGGACTCAGCGGTGCGCGTAGTTGTTTGTTCACCTGAGGACACTCCTGCCGATTTTAAGGAAGTCATTAGCAACCTGGGCCTCAGCGGGGTCAATTACGCTGTAGGTTGGAGCGCCTGGCTAGATATCTCTCCAGAAGATGTCTCTAAGGCAACAGCCCTCGAAGAGATCAGGCAAGGATTGGGCGTCAAGCCAGAGCACACCATCGCTATTGGCGACGGCCTCAACGACCGCGAAATGATTCAATGGGCTGCCCGTGGTGTGGCTATGGGTCAGGCCCTGCCCGAGGTCGCGGAGCTCGCTACAGATGTGACTTTATCGGTCTATGACGATGGCGTGGTGCCTATCATCCGGGAGTTACTCTAAGAGAGAAAATGCAGTGCTTTACCCGGAGCATACGGTGGAACCATGACGCTTAGAAGCAGATACGGGTTAATCGCTATCTGTCTGTTGGCTCTCGCTGTTGCCGGAGCGCGAATCGCTCTGCTGTCTTCTACACTGGTCTATGGGCCGGTTGACTACGGTGTTTACCGGGGTGTTGGGTCCTACCTGTTCGAGGGTGCCAACATCTATGCGGAGAACATCGTCGGTGAGTATGTACCCCAGGGTCTCCCCTTTGTTTACACCCCTTTTGCCGCTATCCTACTGACCCCGCTAAGCTGGCTCCCTGAGCCTCTGGGCTTAGGCGTGTGGACCTTCCTCAACGCACTAGCCCTCGGCTTTATCCTGGCAAGCTCACTGAGGTATGTCCGACCCAACCTGGCGATTAAGTCTTACCTGCTATGGTTTACCGTTCTTTTCACAGGTTCTTTGTTCTCCAATGTTGTTGCCCAGCACCTTATCTTCGGGCAGATCAACCTCATCTTGGTCGCTCTCTGCTTAGCTGACATGACTCGCCCTCCGTCGCGCTACCTACCGCGCGGGGTGCTTCTGGGCATAGCTGCCGGAATCAAGCTCACACCAGCCCTCTTTATTCTCTTTTTTGTGCTGACCGCCCGCTGGAAACCTGCCCTGGTCACATCGGCTACCGGCCTTGTAACCCTTGTGGTGAGCGCTGTTTTTCTTCCCGCTACCACCTTCAACTACTTCAGTTCGCGGCTGTTAGAGCTAGAAACAGTTGTTGATTTAGGCGAGAATTTTGCGACCTCTGGCAATAGCTCACTGCAGGGGATCAGCGAGCGGCTCTTCGAGACCCACTCTCTGTTCCTGCTTGCGCCCCTTCTGGTGGGACTCCTAATCGCAACCTTTTGGTTGGCAGATCGCTTCATCAAGACTGACGATTTCCTGGCAGCCACCGCTCTAATCGGTGTTGCCACCTGCCTACTCTCACCTGTTTCGTGGCTCCACCACTGGACGTGGGCTTTCATGGAGATAGCTGTTCTAGCTCGCCACAGAGGGGCAGGCAGAGTATGCGCTCTTGTCTGGGTCTTAGTATGCCTCAGCCACCTCACAGATCTCGGAGACTTGGCCTCAGTAGCAGGGTGGCCACCGGTTCTGGTAGAGCTGATGAGAGCATCAATGGTGATCTGTGCTCTTTCCGCGCTGGCTCTCCTTGTGGGTAAAACTGTCCAGAAGAAAAAGTCGGTTGACCTGACAAGCTAGGTCGTTCTAGCGTCGGGGCCGCTGGTGGGTTCCCTGTGGGGCACGGTTGAGTTCATCTATGAGCTCGGCAAGCAGTGCGCGGGAGGCCAACTCCTCATGCCAGTAGGCCCTGACCAGGGTCTTACTGACCGCCTGGGAACTGATACCGAGCGCTGCCGCTACTGCCTTCTGCTGGCCACGTACCCCGGGCACAATCAGGTCAAGAACACGCCACTCTGCTTCGGTGCGGGCCGCTGCCACCCGGTAGAGCAGACGCAGGAGGCCGGTTACCCGGTCGGCGCGGACGGCGGAATCACCGGCGGCGTGCAGACAAATACCGCGCGGTGGCGCACCGGTCTGTGCCTGCTCAACGGCTGACCGCGACAGGCTCAAAGCGGGCCCCGAACACTCCGGGGTACTTACCGCCCCCAGGGCGGCGGCAAACCGGGGCTGGGCTAGCTCACCGACACCAATACCCACCCAAAAACTCGCCTGACGCGCCCCCAAGAGGGCAGCGGCTAGAGAATCCTCGCTGGTGGCAAATGCGCCCTGTAGCTCATCCGGGTAGGTCTGAGTAAACGCTACTGCCGGGTGCAACTGATCAAGGCGGGACTCCAAGGCGGCCAAGTCAGCATGTTTCGAACGTGCAATAAAGGTCAGTACAAACACAATTCTAAGTATGCCCTACTGAAAGCCCTATAGGGGGTTAGTTTTTGTCCCAAAAAAGGGTTTCAGCATCCACTCCGGCAAGAAAGAGTTCTTCTTCTAGCGGCCGCCGGCACTCTATCGGCAGGCAAATGCTGCTACAGGTCAGATCATAGCCCATATAGGCGACCATCCGATCAAAACCGGTTCGCTCCCGCGCCAGTTCTCGGCACAGACGGACTATCTGTTTAAGGTCAGGGGCAGAGCCAAAGACCCAGAAGGAGGTATTACTGGTCAGCTGGAAAAGCCCGAGCGGCTGATTACCGCCAGGGGTTTCCCGCACCCTCACCCAACCACCGGCAGGGTCTGGCTGACCGCCCCCCTCGTAGGGGGCAAGCGGGTCAATAGACCAAGCTCTAGAGCGTTCTAGCCAATCTGGTAGCTGGGGCATATAGAGGGTGTCATCGTAGTCTGCACCCCAGCTCGCGGTATTGAAAGCCCTAGCGTACATGGCAGACCAGAACTCACTACTGGCGCAATCCACGCCCACACTGTTGAGCTGGTCAGCCTGGCTGGGAAGATCGAACTGTTCGGCGGCGACGCTAAAGTTTTCGGGATTGGTCATAGAGAGATCAGCCAGGTAGGCCTGGTCCCAATAGGTGGGCCTGGTCCTGTAGCCTTGCTCGATGAGGCGCTCGTTAATGCGGTGCAGGTAGCGGGCTTCCCCCAGGGCCACGGTCTGACCCTCGAAGTGGAAGATGTAGGGGCCGCGTTTACGGCTGGTGGGTTTGAGGTTCACGTTAACTCCCGGTAGATGAGAAATCGGTGGTAGAAGCAGGCGGCGGAAGCGCAGGCAGGGATTGGGCAGCCTGTTCAAGTCGAATGAAAGCGCCGAGCTGGGCCAGGGATTCTGGGCTGGCAGGTAAGAAGTCGGTAAAACGGTCGGAGCAGACCACCACAGCCGCCCACATGCCACGGGACAGAGCGACATTCAACCTGTTGGGCGAGAGCAGGAAGTCTGTTCCGCGGGGGCTATCCCCGGCACTGGATGCTGCCATCGACATAATCACCACAGGTGCCTCCTGGCCTTGGAACTTATCGACTGTACCCACACGGACACCCTTGCCTTCTGCGTCAGTTAATCCTGACTCAACCAGAGCAGAACGAATCATATCTACCTGTGCGTTGTAGGCGGCAACAACAATGATGTCCTCGGGTTCTAAGGGGCTTGCCTGCTCTGGTTTCTGACGGTTAGGGGTCCACATCTGCCCCATAAAACTTCGCGCCAGAGAAATAACTTCGGCTGTTTCCTCGGGCGAGAAAGTGGAGTTTCCGCTGTGTTCCACAGTGCGCAGGTAGACTCCAGGTGCCCAACCGTCCAGGTGACGCTCTTCCCCCACGGGTGCAGAAATCAGCTTACCCTCGTAGGAAAGTTCAGATACCGGGGCGCAGAGAGCCGGGTGCATGCGCCAGCTCATATCCAAGAAATAACCGAACTCAGCAGGTAACACGGACCGGCCTGCAGAGAGCCAGCCCAGGGCTGACTCGTCCACGGGGTAGGGGTGGGCACCCTGGGTCACCTGGGGGAGCTGGGCAGGGTCCCCCAGGAGCAAAAGGTTCTTAGCGGACCGGGCCACCGCCAGGGTATTGGCCAGTGAGTACTGGCCGGCTTCATCAATGACCAGCAGGTCAAGACTTTCCCCACGGAACTTGCGGTCGGAGGCAAAGTCCCAGGCTGTGCCGCCAAAAATTCGGCCTCCGGGTTCGTCCATAAACCGAGTGACGTCCGCATTACTGACCTCCCGCCAGGGAAAGTCGGGGGTCTGGCTCTTACCCGCACCCTTGGCTACCGCATCGGGGTCAACCTGACCATTCTTGATACAGCCCAGGAGCATGTTCTCTACCACCGCGTGGGACTGGGCCACAATGCCCACCTTCCAGCCGGAGTCCACCAGCCTGCCGATCACATGTGACCCCACAAAGGTCTTACCCGAACCGGGCGGTCCCTGCACCGCCAGATAGGACCGCTTAAGCCGGCTCACTGCCCGGTAGATAGCCTGCGCCCCCGCCAGAGAGCCGTGGCTCTCCACGAACTCACTGGCCTGAGGTAGCTCACCACCGCCTGTCAAGCGGGGTGGGGTCCGCAGGAGCAGGTCGGTACCCGCTGACTGCGGTAGCTCGGGCAAAGACCGTGCAGTCCGCAAGGCAAGCTCAGCTAGCGACTGCTCCTGAGCACGTGTAGGAATAGGCTGGCCAGGAGTAATCGCCAAGGGAAGCTGAGCATAAGGACTGGCAGCTTCCTCCCCAAAACCCCGTAGGGTTTCCCGTACCGTCAGCTTTACCAGGTGCGGCTGACCGGCCTGTTCCTCGGGAATTTCCGCAAGCTCCACAATCTCTGTATTAAATGCTCCCGCCCGTTCTGGCTCAACCGGCAGAACCCCCTCATGCAGAGCCGCATAGGTCAGAGCCTGCTGACGAGCCTCCACCTCCAGGAAAGGGGGAAAGGGACGCGCGTACATAGCAAACAGGTTACTGTTGCCCACCTTGACCGAAGACCCCGGAGCCAACCTTGCCACCCCGCTGAGCACACGCGAAACCGACCTGGCACCTTCGGGCTTATGCCAGTCACTCACGACAGACAGCCTGCCCAGCAGAAGAATGTCTCGGGTATCTTCCCAATCCTCCAGCGGGGCCGTGAGCCGGTTAAAGTGATCCCACCAAAACTGGCGGCGCTCGCGGCGGTGGTAGCCGGTCGCGGCGGCCACCATCGCGATAGCTTGCCTGGTGCCCTCTAACTGGGTGCCTTCTACCTGGCCCCCAGAATCAACAGCCTGTACAAACCTGCGGAGTTCGCGCTCTTCTGCGCTTTCATCTTCAGCTCGCCCAGCCTGCACCAGGAGGTCATTAACATCAACCAGGGGAGCAGGTTGGGCTATCTCCTGATCAGCGGAGCGGCCCGCCAGTCCAAGGAGCCAGGCCCGCAACTGGAGTAGAGAGAGGCCGGTGCGGTAGGAATCACGAGACAGAGCGGCCTCCATCGCTGATACCCGCTCAACCTGACCATCGGTCTGCGCCTGACAGTAGTCGGCATAGACGGTAGCGGGTATGTCGAGTTTCTCTTCTAGTCCGCTCAGGTAGAGCGGTTCCAGCGCTGCCAGGTCGGATGTCCCGGTGCTGACCCGCATAGCCCGCCGCATGACCTCGGACAGATCCACCAGCACGTTCTCCCGTTGGAGGTCGGTCAGGTAAGCCTCCCCGGAACCGTGCAGGGACACGAGCTCTTGGAGGGCTGCCAAGGTAGAAGCGCCAAAATAGTAGACCCTCAGCCCGGGGTGGAGCTGACGCTGGTGGTGAATCATGCTGAGGGCATCGGTCAGCAGACGGTTTTCCGCTGACCTGCTCTGTGCCCAGAAATGGCTAAAACTGGGTTGCTCACCGGGATCTTCTGGCAGGTGAACTGCCGCAAAAGAATAGGTGAGCCCCCACATCAGTACCGGGTTTGTAGCCTGCTCGTCGCGCCAGAACGGATCGCTACGGAGGGATATAAAGAGATCTCCTGCGCTGGCACGGGGAAGCAGCCGCAGAGCCTGGCGAGGGAGAAGCTTGTAGGTGACCTCATCTTCGACACCATTACGGCGGAAAGTGGCTCGACCATCGGGTTGGGCTACCCCCGTTTGAAGAGCCGCCTGCTCCGCATAGCGGCGCACAAAGCCGGGGAGCTGCTTATTACCGGCCAATGCCGCCAGCTCATCGATGGTGGTGATACCGCACCTTTCATAGATGGCTTGCCGAGTGCGGGGGTTCATCCCGGCGGTCAGGAGCATATCTTGGTGAAGACGCACCATTTCTAAGCAAATATCGCACCGCCCGCATCGGCTCAGAGCTGGCACCAACCCTTGAGTCTGCCAGCTCACCGGAGCCTGGCCCTCTAGTCGATGGGCGGCGGTGAGGGACTGAAAGCGCTCTCGCTTCTCCTCAAAGACAGGGGTTATAGTTGCCAGCTCGTGCAGAGATTCAACACCGTTGCCCAGAATCAAGGAAACCTGAGGGTCAAGGCTTATACCCTCACGGTGGAGCTGGTCTGCATAGGCAGCTAGCTGAAGGAGGGCGGGCACACGGGCAGTACGAGCCAGTTTGCTATCAACTACACGATAGGTACCGTTTTCTTGTTTAACCAGAAAGTCTGCTCGCCCGTGGAACTCCCCATCAAAGAAAGAAGCCTGGAAGACCACATCTGCACCTGCATGCAGGGCCATGAGTGTCTCATCTCGCTTGGCCTGCAGATCTTGCCTGCTGTAGCTGGTAGGTGGCTCAACCTGATAGACACCACTCCCTGTCAGCTCGTTCCAGGGGCCATACTGGTTAAGGAAGTCTGCCAGCACTCTTTCTTCATGGGCTTGGCCAAGGGCTGCGGCGCGGGATCGCTGCATATTTTTGCTTATCTCTATAGGGGGAAGCCGGCCAAGTGCCTGATCGAGAGTGTAGAGAGTAGCAAACTGGCATTGGGCAGATAGAACTATATCTGTGGCTGAGTAAATGAGGTCTTGCCCGACAGGTTCAAGCCGCGCCTCTTGCTCTGCATAGGTAGTTTCTGAGTCAATAAAGAACATCTTGCTCCTTGGGTTTCCTGTACCCAAGGCTAGCAAGGGTGGCTGACAGTTTAAGCGTCTGGGCGCCGCCAAAAGGTTCGGACCAATGTTATAAACATGGAACACTTGTTCTAATAATTTACTAATTGGTATCGAACATAAACTTAGAGACAATAACTCCTTTTATCAAACGGGATAAACACGTAATCCCTTGAATGGCTATGTCCTGCGCCACGAATCAATGCTTTCGGGCACCCTGTGGGTTGAATTGGGGGTGCCTTTATTTTGTTAAGCAGTTGTTGAAGGGGAAATATTGATTGTGCGGAGCTTCGATGTTCTCGCATGTCAAGGGCTTTTTTGGCGCGGTTAAGAGGCGTGGTTTTGTATGGTCGCCACGCGGAAGTGGCTTTAATTTTTTTGGTTAATTACCGTCTGCCAGGAATATCTGTATAACTGCAGATTATTAGGCTCTGAAAAGGCAAAATACTCTCCAGGAGCCTTCTTCTGCGATTGGGGGGACTCTGAATGATTATGGTTCTAGACTCAAAAAATCATGTGAAAAGGGTAAAAATCAGGTCACGATTCTATAAAGTTGTGTTCAGAAAATTTATCTGCTCACTCATTGCACAAGAAAAAGGAGCCAGCATGAAGAGTCTTCTTAAAACTGCACGCGCAGTTCGGCCCACTCGTCGACAGGCTGCAATCCTTACTCTCTCCGGCCTGGCCGCCGGCTCTGCCATGACTTCCGCCTCAGCAGCTGCTTCAGATATTCGTAGAGTATCTCATAACCAACTCGCTGCCGATCAGCAGACCCTACTCGACCTTATTAACGCCTACCGTGCCCAGTATGGTCTAGCTCCGGTTAAGCACTCGGCGACCGTTGCAGGAGTTATGGAAGGCGAGGCAATCCGCCAGTTCAAAGCGGGTTACTTCTCCCACGGTACCGAATTTATTTACAATGCTAAGGTTCAGGGCTATAGCTTCGTTCGTGAGGTTATTGCCCTCTCCTATAATGACGACCTCAACCAGCTCCTGAACTTCTGGAAGAGCTCTCCCCCTCACCGCGCTGCTATCCTATCCCCCTACGCAAACGTCATCGGTATTGGCTTCTGCTACGGCTACGGTAGCTCACTGCCTTGGCGTGTACTGGGCAATGTGGGTATCTACCGCTACGAATCAGGCCGCGGCCCCAACGACTACGTTTCTACCATCACCGCCGCTGAACCGGTAGGGCCGGTACCCGAACCGACTGAAGACAGTAGCTTGGTTAAGGGTCTCATTGGGCAGTACTACTACCAGCACGGTGGAGAAGGCGCTTTTGGGCAACCGCTAGGTGAGCAGTTCAGTTCAGTAGGTGGGGGCCTCATCCAGAACTTCTCCAAGCGCCAAACCATCTACTGGTCCCCCCAGTACGGAGCTCAGCACGTTTACTGGCCCGGTGCGATCGGTAATAAGTTTGCCCGCAACCGGTACGAATTTAACTGGGGCTACCCCATGAACTCTGAGTACAGCTACATGGGCAGTATGCGTCAAGATTTTGCGCGCGGAGGTTACGTGACTTCTGTCTACTGGACCCCGCGTACAGGGGCACGTGCAATTGCTGGTCGGGGGGCAATCTCTCGTCGTTGGTATGCCATGGGCGGCCCTAGCGTTTTAGGTTTTCCTGTTACCGACGAGACTCGCTGGGCCGATGGGGTAGTTCGAGTCACCTTTGAAAGCGGTACTACCATCAACTGGACCTGGCGCAGCGGAACCTGGGTGAGCTAAGACCGGAACGGCCAAGGAATAAAACCCGCACCTAGACAAGTAGGTGCGGGTTTTTGTCTAGCGGTCGGTGAGTGTAGCGGCAAATCGGTCTACCGTGCTCTTAGCGGCTCTTGTATCGTCAAGATCGTTCATGATGACGGAGAAGACCAGCACCCGCCCTGAGCCGGTGACGGTGTAACCGGTGAGTGAGAGCACGCTGTTGAGTGTGCCCGTCTTTGCTCTCACCAGGCCGCGGCCTGCGGCCTCATCGGCATCGTTGAACCGGGTAGCCAGGCCTAGCGTTCCGCTATAGCCTGCAACGGGGAGCCCTTCAAGGGCAAGGCGTTCGGAAGCGCTACCTGTGACCGCCCGCAGGGCTAGCTGGGTGAGCAGGTCGCTGCTGACCCGGTTATTCATGGAGAGGCCGCTGATATCTTTTTGGGTGTATGAGGTGGGTAAACCAGCTTCAGCCAGAATAGTTCTGACGGCATCAATGGCACCTCGGGTAGAGCCGTCACCGCCTGTGACCACCGAGAGATTACGGCCCAGGTTTTCAGCCAGGCTGTTATCCGATTCCAGCATCATATGCGCTGACTGCTCAGCTAGGGTAGCTGATTCCACCGCTGCCAATTCTGTTCCTTGAAGGTGTTCCTCGGTGGTGATCCCGGCCGTAAAGCTCAGCCCTTCTGCCTGGCCCAGCCGGTTCAGGGCTGCTATGAAGCTCTGGTGGACCTCTGCGGGGGCATTCTTGGGGCGGTCGGTGCTGGCGGCTGAGCCGTCTGCTGTGGGGGAGTAGTGGGAGTAAAAAGCCAGGGGTGTCACGGCACTGATAAAACCTGACTCAATATCCTCTTGGGCCCACTCACTGTTAAAGGAGTCCCCAGCAAAGACCCCTGTATCAAGGTTGACAGCCAAGCTCTGCTTGGTGGTTCCTTGAGCCTTGAGGGCATCGATAGTGCGCTGGGCGAGAGTCTCAATGCCGGCGTGACCGACAACAGCGGTTGGGGTTGATTCGCCGGGAACCAGGAGACTGTCACCGCCGGAGACCAGTGTTAGGGTAGCGGGGTCGTTGAGCTCAACAGAGGTTTTGAGGCGAGCTTGGGGCGCGGTTGCCAGGACGGCATAGTCCACCAGGAGCTTCATATTCGATGCGGGGATACGAGATGCCTGGGCATCGCGGCTGTAGAGTACCTGCTCACTTTCGGCATCAACTACCTGGGCTGAGACTGTTCCTTGGCCTAACGAACCTAGAACCTTGTCAATATCGGCCTTTAGAGTCGCAGTATCTACGGGGGTGCCAGCCGATACCGCTTCAAGAGCGGGTTGGGTGCTCTCAAGGGTGGGGGCTAGGGCCTGCTGCTGAAGACGGTCAGCCTCCTGCCAGCGGGGGAGCGCCCACATGCCCGCTGCGCTGCAACCGGCAATCAGCATACCGGTCAGTGCCCAAGCCAGAAGCGGGCGTTGGCGAGAAGCAGTCATATAACCTCCGTATGTATCGGTCCCTTAGCGCAGATGCGTGTCCTCTATATAGGTTATATGTAGCGGGCGTAAGCTACCGGCTGGCTTGCCCGGCCTGCTATGACAAACCGTTCCCGCGTAATACGGGTGACACCAGCGCGCCTATCAGGGGAAAAACACTGAGCATGCCTGTTCTCGGATAGACTAATAAGCTGGACCGGCCGCTCTTATGCGGACCTTTGTACACCACTCAACCAGGAGGTTCCCCTTGGAACTCGATGTCACTATTGAAATTAACCGTGGTTCCCGCGTCAAGTACGAAATTGACCACGAAACCGGCCGTCTGCGTCTGGACCGCGTACTGTTCACCTCCATGCAGTACCCCACCGCCTACGGCTACTTTGAGAACACCCTCGGTGAAGACGGCGACCCGCTGGATGCCATGGTCATTCTCGATGTTGACCTTGTTCCCGGCGTACTGGTTGAAGCACGCCCCATCGGTGTCTTCCGTATGACCGACGAGGCCGGTGGCGACGATAAGGTTCTGTGTGTACCCGCTGACAAGCGCTATGACCATATCCAGGAAGTGAGCGACGTAGCCGATCAGCTCAAGGAGGAGATTAAGCACTTCTTTGAGCGCTACAAGGACCTGGAGCCCGGCAAGTGGGTTAAGGGTGAGGGCTGGGAGGACCGTGCCTTTGCTGAGAAGCTGGTTGCAGAAGCCCAGGAGCGCTTCAAACAGGAAGGCCACTAAGGCCTCTCTGTCTCTTACAGGGGAAACCCTAGAAGAGCCAAGGTTAAAGACCTAGATATTCAAGCCCATTGTGAGCCCAGAGGACTGGCCACAATGGGCTTGATGTTTATGCGGTGAAATCAACCCGGTAAAGTGGGTTCTCATGAAGGCATCATCTAGCCCCGCTAAGCTCCCCGTCAATCTCTCTCTGGCCCACAAGGTCGCTGGTTTCCTGGCCCCGGCTGGCCCCCGCGCCCAGGCCCAGGCCAAGCGTAAGGCCGTCGAAGAAATGCGGTACGCGGCGGTAGCAGCTGTAGACCATGTGTACGCCATTACTGGCCTTGAGGCGGCCGCCAACCTGCACGATTCTGAGGTTCTGGTCCTTGACCGCCCCACCTGGGTTAAAGCTAATACCCAATCCTTTGACGTGATGCTGGGCCCGATTGCCCAGGAGGTACTGGGAGAGCGACTGTCCCGCCTATCGAGCCTTGAACAGGCCTTCACTGAGACCGGTGGAGCAGCCGAGCTAGGTGGCGTCTTGGCTTTTCTTTCGACCCGTGTGCTGGGCCAGTACGACCCCTTTGCCGCTCTTGCCGGGCACGGGCCAAGCGGCGGCCGCCTGATGATCGTAGCGCCCAACCTGATGATGCTGGAAAAAGAGCTGAACCTTGACCCGGCAGATTTTAGTCTCTGGGTTGCTCTGCACGAGCAGACCCACCGGGTTCAGTTTGCCGCCGCCCCCTGGCTCCGCGACTATCTGCTCAACCTCATTCACCAGCTGGGGCATGAGCTGGGCCAAGCGACCGATAACCTGCCCGAGCGGATTGCCTCCGCCGCCACCGGCACGGTGCGTAGCATGAAAGAACACCAGGCCCCTGGGGAAGGCAAGGAACCCCGCCCCGCCGGGGCCACCCTGCTTCTGAGCGACCGGGGGCGTGAGCTCATGGAGGCAGTAACCGGTGTGATGAGCCTGATGGAAGGCCATGCCAATGTGGTGATGGACTCGGTCGATGCCAGCATCGTCCCCAGCGTCAAGACAATTCGCCGCCGCTTTGAACAGCGGAGCAAGAACCAGGGTTTCTTCCCGCGTTTTATGAGCAAACTTCTGGGTATGGATGCCAAGCTGGCCCAGTACAAGAACGGGCAGAAGTTTGTGCAGGCTCTTGTTGACCGGGTGGGTATGGACAGCTTCAACCGTATCTGGGAGGGCCCCGAGAACCTGCCCACGGTCAAAGAAATTCATGAGCCTATGCTCTGGGTTGAGCGGGTTCTTGGGCAGGAGACTCAGGCTGATGGCCAAGATGCGTAAGAGCCGCCTGAACCCGGTGGTGGGGGCCGCCCGCCGCGAAGTGGCCCGCGTCCTGAACAGTATTTTTGGTGTAGGCACAGTTGCACCCACCGGTAGTGCACCGTCTACCGGCGCTGAAAACGCCCCCCTTATCCTTGCCGCTGTGAGTGGTGGCCCCGACTCCTTGGCTCTGGCTAGCCTGCTGGCGCATTTCAACCGGCGGGGCGATATCCGGGTGGGGGCTATCGTGGTAGATCACCAGCTTCAAGCCGGCTCAGCGGAGGTCGCCGCAGATACCGCCCAGACACTAACAGGTATGGGCTTGAACCCGGTACTGGTGCGCACCGTTCAGGTAGCAGAGAGTAAGGAAGGCCCCGAGATGGCCGCCCGCCTAGCCCGCTACGGCGCCTTTAAAGAGGCTGCCGCTGAAACCGGCGCTGGGGCCATAGCCCTGGGGCATACTCTCGACGATCAGGCTGAAACTGTTTTGCTGGGTCTAGCCCGGGGTTCGGGAACCCGTTCCCTGGCGGGTATGCCTGTCTGGCGGCAGGACGGAGGCACCGGCTACCTGCGCCCCCTGCTGGCCCTGCGCCGGGCAGATATCGATCAGATTTGCCGGGCTGAGGGGCTAGAACCCTGGAATGACCCCACCAACACAGACCAGAGTTTGATGCGGGCTAAGGTACGGCACAGTATTCTGCCCTACCTTGAAGAGCACCTGGGCGGTGGTGTTGCCCTTTCCCTGGCGCGAACCGCCGCAATCACCGGTGCAGATAGCAACTACCTGGACCGGGCCGCCCGCCAGGCCCTGGATAGCGTACTGGTGAGGGCAGAGGAACTAGCGCCTACTCCCCAAGAACTTGCCCAGCGGCTAGCACCGGCACTGGCTGCGCCCCTAGACGGCTCCCACCGGTGTGTCTTCCTTGACCGGGCTAGTCTGGCCGATCTGCACCCAGCTCTGCGTACCCGCGTCCTAGCCCTGGCTCTGGCGCAGGCTGGGGGTCAGTCCGTTAGTTTTGAGCGCTTGGCCGCCCTAGAAACCTTCACCCGGGAACATTCTGTGGCAGGGCCACTCCAGCTCCCTGGCCACGTTAAGGCTTATCGCCGCCGCCCCGGCCTTACCCTCAAGCGGGGACGACAAGAAATAAACCTCAAGAAAACCGGCCTCATCGTTTTACTCAACACCGCCCCATAAACCATACTTAAGAGTGAACGTATGCCTTACCCAATCCCCACGGTAGGGTACTTTCCTCTTTTACCCCAGCAGAAAGATCAACTGTGGACGCACTCGATGTACAGAAAGACATTAAGCACGTTCTCTTCACCAAAGAAGAGATCGACGCCAAAATCAAGGAGCTAGCCGCTCAGATTGATAAGGACTACCAAGGGCGGGACGTCCTGCTCGTTGGCGTGCTTAAGGGTGCCATTATGGTAGTTGCTGATCTTTCGCGCGCTCTCAAAGCTCACTACACCATGGACTGGATGGCAGTCTCCTCCTACGGTTCGGGCACCAAGTCCTCCGGTGTGGTCCGTATTCTCAAAGATTTGGATACCGACTTGACCGGCCGCGATGTGCTTATCGTTGAGGACATCATCGACTCGGGCCTAACCCTCAAATGGCTCCAACAGAACCTGGTCTCTCGCGGCGCTTCCTCCGTGGAAATCTGCACTCTGCTCCGCAAGCCCAAGAGCGTGAAGACCGATGTTGAGGTCAAGTACGTTGGCTGGGATATCGAACCTGAGTTCGTGGTGGGTTATGGCCTGGACTTTGCTGAGCGTTACCGCAACCTTGATTGCATCGTAACCCTGGCACCCCACGTCTACTCCTAAGAGCTAAGGGGAGCTTCAGGTCAGGGGCGGAGGCTCACACTCCGCCCCTGACCTGCACCCGGGAGCTTGCCCCCTTTAGCCCTGAGGTGAAAAATCAGAGCTAGGGAGCAAGCAGCCGGTAAGTTTAGGTACATTAGATAGGTCTGAGGCTCACTGCACCCAAAAACCGGGGTGCAGAGCAACCAAAGTTGCGGGGGGATTCAAGCAACCCCCGCACCATCATGTGTGGAAGGCGCGGCTGTGCAGAAAACGGATAACACCCCTGACCCCAAGCAAAAGGGGTTCTTCGGCAAGCTCATTTCTGGGCCCTGGTTCTGGGTTCTCATGGCTTTGCTGATCGCTGTTCCTATGCTGTTTGCCAATTCCATGGCAGCATCATCGCGCGTTGACACCAACGTTGGTATTGGCCTGCTGAACGACCACAAGGTAGTCAGTGCCAAAATTTATGACGGCGACCAGCGCGTTGACCTGGAACTCAAAGATGACTACGTCAATGCTGCTGGTGATAACCAGGGTAAGTCGGTGAGCTTCTACTATGTTGCCCCCCGAGCCGCAGATGTCATTACAGCTATGGATGATGCCTCACTTGAGTCCTACACCGACCAGCCGGTACAGACTAACTGGTTTACCTCCACACTCTACATGATTCTGCCCTTTGTCATCATGGTGGGCCTTTTCTGGCTCATCATGTCCCGTATGGGCGGCGGCAGCTCACAGATTATGAACTTCTCCAAGTCGCGCGCTAAGAAGTTCAACAAAGATAACCCCACCGTCCGCTTCGCCGATGTCGCAGGCGTGGACGAGGCCCTGGCCGAACTCGAAGAGGTCCGCGAATTCCTGGCCGAACCCGAGAAGTTCACCCGCCTGGGTGCAAAAATCCCCAAGGGCGTTCTGCTCTACGGCCCTCCCGGTACCGGTAAGACCCTGCTCGCTAAAGCAGTTGCGGGCGAAGCCGGTGTGCCCTTCTACTCCATCTCCGGCTCAGACTTCGTTGAAATGTTCGTGGGTGTGGGTGCCTCGCGTGTGCGGGACCTTTTCAAGGAAGCCAAGACCAACAAGGCCGCCATTATCTTTGTGGACGAAATCGACGCTGTAGGCCGCCAGCGCGGCATCGGCATGGGTGGCGGTAACGACGAGCGTGAGCAGACCCTCAACCAGCTCCTAGTTGAGATGGACGGTTTCGACGGTAGCTCCAACATCATCGTTATTGCGGCAACCAACCGCCCCGACGTTCTTGACCCCGCCCTGCTGCGCCCTGGCCGTTTCGACCGCCAGGTAGGGGTTGACGCCCCCGACCTTAAGGGTCGCCAGCGAATCCTGGAAGTGCACGCCGCAGGTAAGCCTATCGACCGCCGCGTAGAGCTGGCCTCCGTCGCTAAGCGCACACCCGGCTTCACCGGTGCAGACCTGGCAAACGTCATGAACGAAGCCGCCCTGCTTACCGCCCGCGACGGCGGGAACGTCATTGACGAGCGCGCCATCGACGAGGCCATTGACCGTGTCATGGCTGGCCCCCAGCGATCCTCACGCATCATGAAGGAGCATGAACGCAAGGTCACCGCCTACCACGAAGGCGGCCACGCCCTGGTCGCGGCGGCCCTACGTAACTCAGCCCCGGTCACCAAGATTACGATTCTTCCCCGTGGCCGTGCCCTGGGCTACACCATGGTCATGCCCCAGGACGACAAGTACTCCACCACTCGCAACGAGCTACTGGATCAGATGGCCTACGCTATGGGTGGCCGTGCAGCCGAAGAAATTGTCTTCCACGACCCCTCCACCGGCGCCTCCAACGACATTCAGAAGGCCACCGATACCGCCCGCAAGATGGTCACCGAATACGGTATGAGCACCAAGGTAGGCTCCGTGCGCCTGGTCGCCAAGGAATCCGACCCCTTCCTGGGTGGTGGCTCCGGTGGCGGCAACCAGCACTCCGACCAGCTGGCCTTTACCGTTGACCAGGAGGTTCACGACCTGCTCTCTATGGCTCACGATGAGGCCCACGAAATCCTCATGGAGAACCGTGACGTGCTGGATACCCTGGCTTACGCCCTACTCGAGCGCGAAACCCTGCTAGAGAACGAAATCGCCGAAATCTTCAAGGATGTCCGCAAGCGCCCCGAGCGCGCCCAGTGGCTGTCCAAGGAGAACCGCGAAATCTCAACCCTCCCCCCGGTCCTGGCCCCGAGCGAACGCGAAGCCGCCGAGCAGGCTAAGGCAAAGAACACCCCTGAGCAGGGCGAAACTGCTGAGCCCGCAGACCAGCAGGGTATCGTGCAGCAGCCCGTAGTTGACCCTATGGAACCCGGCAACCCGCACCCCGGTGCCGCTGGCCCCGACGGCAACCCAGATATCGACCCCTTGGGTGGCAATCGCTCATGGCAGTAGACCAACCGCGTATTGAAGCTGCCGTCCGTGAAATCCTCCTTGCCATCGGTGAGGACCCTGAGCGTGATGGCCTGCTTGAAACCCCGGCACGCGTGGCTAGGGCCTACGAGGAAATGTTCTCTGGCCTGCACCAGGATGCCGGTCAGCTCCTGAGCACCACCTTCGATATCGACCATTCCGAGCTGGTCCTGGTCAAGGACATTCCTTTCTACTCCACCTGCGAGCACCACCTGGTTCCTTTCTACGGGACTGCCCACATCGGCTATATTCCCGGTGGCGACGGTAAAGTTACCGGCCTGTCTAAGCTGGCCCGCCTGGTCGATCTGTACGCCAAGCGCCCGCAGGTACAGGAGCGGCTGACAACTCAGGTCATTGAGGCACTGGTTGAACACCTGAACCCCGCCGGGGCTATCGTAGTTATGCAGGCTGAGCACATGTGCATGTCCATGCGTGGGGTGCGCAAGCCTGGCGCTAAGACCGTGACGAGTGCGGTGCGCGGTGCTCTACGTGACCCTGCCACTCGTGCTGAGGCGATGAGTTTAATGAACGCTTCGTAGGCTTTTATAGAGCTCAATACCGTTCCTGCCAACACCCTTAAACGCCAGCCCCGAGCCAGTTGGCGGGAACGGTATTGAGCTTGAGACGGCACCAACCCCCACACACCCTTAAACGCCAGCCCCGAGCCAGTTGGCGGGAACGGTATTGAGCTTGAGACGGCACCAACCCCCACACACCCTTATAGACCAGCCCCGAGCCAGTTAGCGGCTATAGCAAGCCCTCGTAACTTAGCCCAAGTAGCATTGAACCAGGCACCGGTGATAGAGCCGGTGCCTTTCTTTCTGCTTTTAGACCGGGCGCACAGTGTTACGCTGAAACCATGACTCTTCCCCACGCCCACGGCTCCTTTGAGAACCTGCCCACTGACCGCACCCTGATTATGGGGATTCTTAACGTAACCCCCGATTCTTTCTCGGACGGGGGGCTTTACGACGACCCCGCCGCCGCTGTTGGCCACGCCCGCGAACTGGTAGCCCAGGGGGCAGACATCATCGATATTGGCGGTGAATCGACCCGCCCCGGCGCTATTCGTGTACCTCTGGCCGAGGAACAGCGCCGCGTCCTACCTGTGGTCGAAGCCCTGGTTGCCGAGGGCATTGTCATGTCCGTAGACACCCTCAACCCCGAGACCGCACGAGCTGCCGTTGAAGCCGGTGCGCATATCATCAACGATGTTGCGGGCATGAGCCTGCGTGAGGATATGGTGTCCACCGTAGCAGAATTGGGTGTGCCCTACATTCTGATGCACGCGCGCGGCAGCTCCCAGAACATGGATACCCAAGCCACCTACACCAATGTGGTTGAGGAAGTGCTGGGGGAGCTCTTCGTGCTGCGTGAGCGTCTACTAGCCGGGGGAGTAGCACCAGAGAACATCATTCTCGACCCCGGCCCTGGTTTTGCCAAGCAGGGGGATCAGAACTGGCAGGTTCTAGCGGCCACCGAGCAACTGGCCGAGCAGGGGCACAGGGTACTGGTTGCTGGTTCTCGCAAACGCTTTATCGCCCGCCTTCTGCAGGAACTCGATGCTGCCACAAACGGGCTAGACCTAGAAAAAGTGACCGAACGGTCGGCTACCGAACGGGACATCGCTTCTGCCGCTCTTTCCCTCTTGGCTGCCGATGCTGGTGCCTGGGCTGTACGTGTTCATGATGTGCAGGCAACAGCCGATGCGCTGGCCGTACGAACCGCCTGGTTAGAGGCAACACGAGGTAGCTGAAAGCACAGAATAAGGCCTGACATAGAGTCGTCATATATAAAAATGTATATGTGACTTTAAGCGCTTTAGGGTGGCCTGCGCGCTGGGTGCGGTTAGGTTTATAGCCCTTGAAAAATGGGGCATCTAGCGCCTCTAGGCCTACCTTGTGCAGATCAAGCCCGTCCTCCGGTGCCCTCCCCGCAGGGTGCATAATTGCAGACAAAAGCGCCGGCGCTTTTCTGAGTCGGCGGCTACTTTCGGTGAAAGGTGCCCATGCAAGATCAGAGCTCTTCGCGTGCAACTGTTCGGGACTATTCGCGCGCCGACCGTATTACCCTCACCGGCGTCGGTGGAGTGGGCTATCACGGGGTACTTGAGTCAGAGAAACAGACGGGGCAGCCCTTCTTCGTTGATGTCACCATGTTCACCGATTTCACCCGGGCAGCAGCTACCGACGATGTTGCCCACACCGTTAACTACGCAGAAGTAGCGGAGACGATTAGAGCTGTCATCACCGGTGAGTCGCTCGACTTGATTGAGACACTAGCCGAACAGCTGGCCCGAACAATCCTAGAACAGTTCCCTCTGCTCGCTGTTGAACTGACCGTACATAAACCGAAGGCTCCCATCGAAGTGACCTTCGCCGATGTTTCGGTCACGATTTTTAGGGAGAATAATGCCCGTTAAAGCTATCCTTGCCCTGGGGTCAAACCTGGGGGACAGTGAAGAAACTCTGGTGCGGGCTATTGCCGATATCTGCTCCCACGAAAAAATTACCGTTACTAAGATTTCACCTATAGCTATTACAGCGCCTGTGGGTGGGCCAGCAGACCAAGATGACTACGCAAATATGGTTGTTGAGGTTGAAACCTCACTCAGACCCTTCCAACTTTTGGAGTACGCTCAGCAGATTGAGCAGAAGCATCACCGTGTGCGCGATGTCCGCTGGGGGCCTCGCACTCTTGACATAGACATTATTGATATTGCCTCTATTCAGATGGATGATCCTGAGCTGACCTTGCCTCACCCGCGGGCTGCTGAGAGGGCTTTTGTCCTAGAACCCTGGGCTCGTATGGATCCTGATGCGCTTCTGCTGGGCGAACCTGTACGGGATCTAGCTGACCGCGCTGAGGATATTGGGGGGATCCGCGAATTCCATCCTGCACCGGTGGTGTGCCTATGAGGCTGAGGAGCCGGGCACTTGCCCTCACCTTCGCCCTAGGGGTTTTGACAGGTTCGGTTTTTAACCTCTTGAGCATCAAGATGGGGGGCCGTGAGCTATCCCTACCCGCCCTTATTGTGCTGGTTTGCCTCATTGTAGGCACGGTGGCCCTGTACTGGGGCCGCCAGGTTGCTCAATACAGCCGGGTCGAAACCCGTAATCGGGCAACTAACATGACCCCGCTCTTTGCGGCTCGGGTCGCTGTTTTCGCTCAGGCTATGGCTCTGACCGGGGCGCTCATGATGGGCTGGCAGGTAGCGATTTTGGTCTATCAGTTGGGTTTAACCGGGGCTCGTGCCACCTGGTCACCCCTGGTCGATACTCTGTGTGCCCTAGCCGGTGGGCTCATTCTCTTGGTGTGCGGAATCCTTGTTGAGAACTGGTGCAAGATTCCGCCGAACGACGACGAACCCGGAGGCGGACTAACAGAGGCTGCCCCACAGCCAGGTCCCCTGGGCCGCACTAGCGATAAAACGTAGACTGTAGGGGGAATGGGGGGCGGTTTTATGGCCCCTTCCGCAGGTTTGACTCTGATGCAACCGAGGCAGAAAAGGGTGGTATAAGCATGGACGATATCTCGTGGACTCAGCCTTCCCCTAACCGGGCAGAGCAAAAGCTCTTCAGCCCGACCTTGCCTCCCTTGGATCTGGACGGCGCTGGCCGGGGTGTTAGTACCCTGCCGGAGGTCTCCTGGAAAGGTGTTTCTACCCGTTATGTTCGGGTGCGTCTGATAGCCCGCCTGATATGGTCTCTTGGGCTGACAGGAGCTGCTTTCTTACCGTTAGTTTTTACCCGGTTTCTGGGCTGGTGGGACTGGCCTCTCTGGCTGTCTTACCTGCTTCCTGCTCTGGTTCTTGCCCTGAACATCTGGCTCAGTCTTCTGGTTAAAGGGCAGGTGCTGGCGCTTGGTTACAGCGAACGTCAGGACCACCTGCTGGTGCGGCGGGGCCTGATGTTCCGTTCGGTGACCGCTATACCCTATGGGCGCATCCAGTATATTGATGTGACTTCCGGCCCTATCCTCAACGCCCTGAACCTAGCAAATGTAGAGGTGCGGACTGCGGCCAACAGCACCACCGTCCCCGGGCTAGAGCGTACGATTGCGGAGAACCTACGCGAGGTCCTGACCGACCTGTCCGATGCCAAGATGGTTGGTCTCTAATGGCAGAGTCGCGCACAGAGCATACAGAGCATACAGAGCAACAGGGGGAGCCTGAACCCGTGAAGCTGGTCTGGCAGCGTGCTCACCCGCTATCCCCTCTGGTGAAGGCCTGGCTGCTTATCTTTATCTTCTTCTTTACCATTGGGCGTCATGCGGTGGAAAGCCTGCTGTCGGGGGAATTTGATGCTGACCCCAGCGCCCGCCTTAAGAGTGGGCCCCCGGACACGGCGCTTTTTGCCTGGACCGCTGTCTTTGGCACCTACTGGTATCTTGCGGCCCTGCTGGCTCTCTTTCTAATTTTCTTTATCCCTATGATGAGCCAGTGGTTCTTCTACCGTTTTGCGGTGGATGGGCAGAACCTCTATCTCAAGAGCGGGGCAATTTTCCGCACCGAACGAAAAGCACGGTTGGATAGGGTGCAGTCTATTGACGTCAACCGTCCCTTTGCGGCCCGTCTGCTGGGGCTGGCAGAGCTTAAGTTTGATGTGGCCGATGGTGATTCCTCTGCTCTCAAGGTTGAGTATCTGAGCTACCGCCGTGCCCGTCAGCTTCGCGATGAGCTCTTAGCTCAGGTTGGCTCCCTCAAAGCTCCTGCCCAGACTGTAGCCGGTGAAGCCGCTACTCTCCCTGCGCAGGGGGAGAAGCACCTTTCTGAGCCTTTAGTCCAGCACCTGACCGAGAATTTTATGGGTCTTACAGGTGAGGATGAGCGCCTTATTGTTAAAGTGCCTCTGGGCCGCCTGATTGGTTCCCTGGTTTTTAACTTTGGTTGGGGGCTGGGTCTGCTTATTGGCATAGGCCTAAGCGCGTTTATGGTGTCAGCTGACTGGGGTATCGGCACTATCATCACGTCTAATCTTGCTGTGATTCTGGGCGTTTTCGCGGGAGCTTTGAAGCGGTTGAATACCGGCTTTAACTTTTCGCTGTCTACGAGTTCTAGCGGCTTGAAGACCCGTTATGGACTGTGGGACACCACCACGCAGACCCTGCCGGCCGGTAGGGTCCAGCGCCTGCAGGTGGAGCAGCCTTTCCTCTGGCGGTTTTTCGGCTGGTATCGGGTTAGGGTGACGCTGGCGGGTAAAAGCGAATTGGATGAACAGGCTACCGGTGAGCTTTTGCCGGTGGGCACCTTTGACGATGTTCTTGCTATTGTCCAGCTCATTCTGCCTGCTTTGAGCCAGGGTGGAGTATCCATTGGGCATCTGCGTGAAGGCTTGGGCGCTCTTGAGGGCCGTGCTGGTTTTACGGTTTCTCCTGCTTCGGCTCGTGTTTTTGACTGGTTTACTTACCGGTATAACGGTTTCTTGCAGACTCCTGAGTTCTTGCTGGTTCGTTCGGGTCGGTGGCATCGGCGGTTTGGCATGGTGCCTCATAGGAAAATCCAGGGGGTTGCTTTGCGGCAGGGGCCCTGGCAAAGGCGTCTAGGTCTTGCCCACCTAGAGGTGTCGGTGGCCGGGAGTGCCTTAGGGACACGCGTATCTCACCTTGATGCAGAGGTCGCGCGAGCCTTGCTGGTTCGTCAATCCCAGCTTGCTGTGCTTGAGCGCATGTAGAGTGTATATTCATGAGCGAACAATCCTTACTTATGGATCGGGCGGCCAAGTCATACCGCGATAACTTCATTTTTTCGGAGATATCCGTGACCTTTGAGCCGGGTACCTACTCCACTCTGGTCGGCCCCAACGGTTCGGGTAAATCGACCTTTATGAGTTGCCTGCTTCAGCAGGAAGAATTGACTGAGGGGCATGTGGTCCTGGATGGACAGCCTATTACTTCAGCTTCTCCAGAGTTTCGCCTGCAGGTTTTTGGTATCAATGATTCTGTGGGTTGGCTACCCGGAGTGACGGTGGGCCAGCACCTTGAGATGATTGCCTCCCAGGGGCCTGCTCTTGCCCAGGAGCTGGGGTTTGACCCTGCACAACTGCTGAGCGCGCGTGATGCCCTCGAAGAGCTAGGTGTACCCCAAGTTTACGACAGGGAGGCCTTCACCCTAAGCTCTGGCCAGGAACAGCGTTCTAAACTGGCCTCCTTGCTGGTGCGTCCAGCCCGCTATTACTTCCTGGACGAGCCAGAAAAACGCCTTGATAGGCGGGGTATTGAGTGGGTGGCTGCCTGGGCACAGGAACAAACCGCCCAAGGCCGGGCTGTCTGCCTAGCTACCCACGAACCCAGCCTTAATATGCTCCCCGGAACCCGTAAGCTCACCTTCCCCCTGCTCTTAGATGAGTCCCATGAAAACTAAAATCACCGACAGGTTTGTTGATCTCTATAACCTGAGCTTTTACCTGCTGGTGATGCTAGCGCTGGTGGGCTCAATCTCGTACGCCCTCAAACAGCTCAGGGGCCACTACCTCTACTTCACGCTCGATGACGCTCAGGCTCCCGGCTTTTTCCTGGGTGCCCTGCTTATAGTGGTGGCAGCCTTCGTGACCGTTCTGGGCTTACTGGGCCCGGTAGCTTACTCACCCTCCCAGCTTTTCTGGCGCTATTCCGGTCTTATCCCTGCCAGCAAGAACCCCTGGAAACAACCTGCCATGTGGGGTGCCCTGGGGCTATGGGCGCTGGTAGTGACATCATTTGCCATCATTTTTACGCCCCTAACGCCCCCGCAGCTCTGTGCAGTGCTAACTGCGGCCTGCCTGTATGGTGCTGTGCTGGTTCACGGAGCAATCGGTGTTCAGGCCAGCGGGCACTGGCGGCTACTGGCAGGCTGGGGCGTTCTAGCTTTAGTAACCGGTCTGGGACTGGTCCTTGCGACCACCTGTGATTTACTGCCCGGCTACGACCCCACAAGTACGGCCCAGCTCTGCGCGGCGGGAATCTTGGGTAGCGGCTTTCTGGGCGCGCTGGCCTATGGTCTTGCCGGTACCAGAACGAACCTGACCTGGTACGCCCTCACCAGCGCTTACGGGCGTAGTGCTATCCTCTTTCAGGGGCTCCGCAACCTGGGCGGGGCAGACGGCTACCGCTACTCCGGCTCCCAGAGTGTACGGTTCAGAAGGCGGGTGCTCTCGGCTCGCCCACTCCTGCTGTCTTTGGCTGCTTTAGCTGATAGCACCGGCCCTTTCTTCCTCATCCTTGTTCTCACCATTCCCTTCGCTATCCTAGGTGGAGTTGCCCTGGGGCAGGCTGGTGCCAGTGTGGTGATTGCAGTTGGGGCCTGGATGGTGGCAAGCCTCTACCGCTGGCTGACCCGCGAGTGGGCGGCCAACCTTCCCCTGCGCGGCTGGCTCTCAGCGCCCTACTTTTCTACCGTCCTGGGCTTTGCCGGAGGAGCCACCCTTGCGGCTTCCTGCTATGTTCTGGTGATGGCTCTGGTCTTCCAGCTGCCGCTACTTTCTGCCCTGACCGGTTTTATCTTTGGCCTAGCTACCGCACTCGGTGAACACAACCCACCCTTGACCTATAACTATGACCTGGTCATAACCCTGCCCGAGGGGCTGGTTATCCCTATTGAACCGGCCTCTGCACTTTTCCGTGTGATGCTGGAGATTCTCTCGGTAAGTCTGCTTTTAGGGATTGGTAAGCCTTGGGCTGTTCTTATCCCGCTAGGTATTCTGGGTTCTCGCCTCTACGAGCACTACCGCAAGGGCCACCCCGCACACTAGACTTCGGCAGGTAGACTGGGCAGGTCAGTGTCATCGGCAGAAAGAAAGACCATGAACAGCCCCATTAGACCGGCCCGCCTCAAGATCGGTCTTATCAGCGCCGGCAAAGTCGGTGCGGTACTGGGCGCGGCACTGCGGTCAGCCGGCCACACTATCGCCGGCCTTCACGCGGTTTCTGAAGCCTCCCGCACCCGGGCCGATGCCCTGCTTCCTGGGGTTCCCGTGCTGACCGTCCCCGAAATTATCGAGCAGAGCGAAGTCATCCTGCTAGCAGTTCCCGATGATGCCCTCCCCGGCCTTGTCACAGGAATAGCCCAGACAGACGGTTGGCGTAGCGGCCAAATCCTGATTCACACCTCGGGCCGCCACGGTACAAACGTCCTGGCCCCGGCAACAGCCCAGGGCGCTATCGGTCTTGCCATTCACCCGGCCATGACCTTTACCGGGCTTTCCCTTGACCTGGCGCGGCTGAACTCCACCAGCTTCGGGGTGACTGGCCCAGCCCCCTTCCTTCCCATTGCCCAGGCGCTCGCCGTTGAGATGGGTGGGGAACCCGTCATCATTGCTGAGGGGGACCGGCCGCTCTACCACGCGGCCTTAGCCCACGGCGCTAATCACCTGGTAACAGTCACCGGCCAGGCACTCCAAATTCTGAGTTCTATAGGTATTGAAAATCCCGCCCGCTACATTGAGCCGCTCCTGAGGGCCTCCCTGGATAACGCTCTTGCCTCGGGGGAGAACGCCCTGACTGGCCCAGTAGTTCGGGGTGACGCTCATACCGTTGCGGCACATGCCCAGACTTTGGCAAACTATGCCCTGGAAGAAGGCGCAGAAGATATTCCTACTGCCTACCTTGCCCTAGCCAAGGCGACTGCCCAGAGAGCATACACTCGCGGGGCACTAACTCAAGAGCAGTACCATAGTGTCTTGAGCGCACTTGCCGGGTAAACTGGGAGAGCGCAAAAAACCGAAAGGAAACCTCGCCACCGTGACGAGCCAAATCCCCATCGCACACACTATCTCCGATCTCGCCCGTGAAATGCTTCTTTCTATGACCACGGCAACAGCACAGGTTGAGAAAAATGGAGCCGCAAAGTCTAAGAAGAAACTCAGCGTTGGCTACGTAGCCACCATGGGGGCCCTCCATGAGGGGCACGCCACCCTGATTCGTCGTGCCCGTGAACAGAACGATCTTGTTGTTCTCTCGATTTTTGTGAACCCCCTTCAGTTCGGTCCCGGTGAAGATTTTGAGCATTACCCTAGGACCCTTCAAGCAGATGCTGAGCTAGCCGCTCAGGCAGGGGTTGACGTAATTTTCGCTCCTCAGGTAGAAGATATCTACCCCGGCGGCAATCCGAAAATTACCGTCTCGTCGGGCAAGCTGGGCACCCTCTTTGAGGGGAAAACCCGCCCCGGGCACTTCGACGGTGCCTTGACTGTTGTCAATAAGTTCTTCAATATCCTTAAGCCCATGGTGGGGCAGGCTACCCTCAACGCGTACTTTGGGCAGAAGGACGCCCAGCAGCTGGCTCTGATTCAGCGCATGGTCAAAGATTTCAACCACGAGGTTGTTATTAAGCCTGTGCCGATTGTGCGTGCCGATGACGGTTTGGCGCTATCCTCCCGAAATCAGTACCTGAGCGCCGAAGAACGCGAATCTGCTCTGGTGCTCTCCCGCACTCTGGCTACCCTGCGTGAGCAGTACATCACCGGGGCTTTCTCTCCGGAGCAGGTTGAGCGGGCCCGCCAAACGATTGATAAGACCGACGGTGTCCGCCTGGACTACCTCGAAGTAGTCGATACTGACACCTTTGAGGCCCCCCTTGATGAGAGCGGACGTGTCCTAGCGCTCGTAGCTGCCTACGTAGGCAATACCCGCCTCATCGATAACATGGAAATCAACTAAGAATCTTTTATCATCAACCTCAGAACAGGTACATCATTGACTGAACAGGGCAAGACCCCCGCAGAGACCAAGGCCGTAGAGAACGCCGCCTCGGAGCAGATGCAGATCCGTCTCGACAAGCGCGCGAAGCTGCTAGAAAGTGGCCGTGAAGCCTACCCGGTAGGTGTTCCCGTTACCCACACCATTACCGAGATTCGTGAAAAGTACGATGGAACTCTTGAAGCTGACCAGACGACCGGCGATATTGTCGGTATCGCTGGGCGCGTAGTGTTCGTGCGTAATACCGGCAAGCTGTGCTTTGCTTCCCTACAGCAGGGTAACGGCACTCGTATTCAGGCCATGATTTCGCTGGCTGGTGTGGGTGAGGAAGCCCTGGCTGATTGGAAGGCTCTGGTTGACCTGGGTGACCATGTATTTGTTCAGGGTGAAGTTATTTCATCTCGCCGTGGTGAGCTTTCGGTCATGGCCGACAGTTGGCAGATGGCTTCTAAGGCTTTGCGCCCCATGCCCAACCTGCATTCTGACCTCAACGAAGAGACTCGTGTCCGCCAGCGCTACCTGGATTTGATGGTGCGTGATGAGGCCCGCGAGCTGGTCATTAAGCGCGCCAAGATTACTCAGACTGTCCGTAACGTGCTGAATAACCACGGCTATATTGAGCTGGAAACTCCGATCCTGCAGCTGATTCACGGTGGTGCGGCAGCGCGTCCCTTTGAGACTCATCTGAATGCTTTTGATCAGCCCATGACCCTGCGTATTGCTACCGAACTCTTCCTCAAGCGCGCCGAAGTCGGTGGCCTAGAACGTGTCTACGAGATTGGCCGTGTATTCCGTAACGAGGGTGTGGACTCCACTCACAGCCCTGAGTTCACCACCCTGGAATGCTATGAGGCTTATGCTGACCAGTTCGTTATGGCCAAGCGTATGCAGGAAATTATTATGGCCTGCGCTGATGCTGTGGGTGTGCACCAGATTGAGACTGAAGCTGGAACCATTGACCTGACCGCTGAGTGGAAGTGGCTGGGTGTCTACCCCGGTCTGTCCGAGGCAGTGGGGGTAGAGATTACTCCTGCAACGAGCGCTGAGGAACTGCGCGCAATCGCGGAGAAGCACTCCGTTGCGGTTGATCCTAAGTGGGATGCCGAGAAGTTAGTCGTGGAGCTCTTCGGTGAGATCGTTGAACCCACCCTGCTGAACCCCACCTTTGTCTATGACTACCCGCCCAGCGCACAGCCGCTGGCCCGTCAGCATCGCTCTGAGAGCAACCTGATTGAAGCGTGGGATCTCATTATCGGTGGCATGGAGCGCGGCACGGCCTTCTCTGAGCTCATTGACCCCGTGATTCAGCGTGAACGGCTCACTGAGCAGTCTAAGCTGGCCGCTGGCGGAGATGACGAAGCCATGCAGCTTGATGAGGACTTCCTGCGTGCCCTGGAGTACGGTGCCCCTCCCATGGGTGGCCTAGGCTTGGGCATTGATCGTTTGATTATGCTCTTTACCGGTGTTGGTATTCGTGAAACTATTCTCTTCCCTTTGATGAAACCCGAAGCTGAATAAGTGAAAAGTAGCCTCTGATTTTTGGCCCGCTCAGCAAAGGCTGGGCGGGCTTTACTCTTGGGTTCTAGGGTAGAGTTCTAGGGTAGATTACCGGGGCTTAAAGAGAGCGAAAGGTTAGAACAGTGGATTTTCTTATTGGGCTAGTGCCCTCCACCTGTGCTGGGGTAGCGCTTTATTTTATTTTGCGGTGGATGAGCCGAGCTGACCGAACAGAAAGAGCCGCGCAGCGTGATATTCAAAAGGATGCTGAGCAGTGGTATCAGTCAGTAAAAAGCTCTGATGGGGCTAGGAATCCTTTTGGCTCCGAAGATTCTTAATAATTTTTTTGAGGGAAACCCGAGATAAGAATCTGGGCTTTATTTCCTATTTGGTGCAATGATATGTATTATTTATTATTAGTCATCGAGGGTGGCTAACTTCGTTACACACCCCACAGCCCAACCAAAGATTTATTAGTCTTTACTTAGGTACCCGAAGTAGCGGAGTGTATATTCCCTTCATCACCTCATCAAAAGGAGAAAACAATGGCTCAGAAGGTCAAGATTATTCTTGAAGACGATCTCGACGGTGGCCCCGCAGACGAAACCGTACGTTTCGGTCTCGACGGTGGTCAGTTCGAAATTGACCTTTCCAGCGCTAACGCTGCCCGCCTGCGCGATGCCATCCGTCCGTTTGCCGCTAAGGCCCGCCGTGCAAATGGTGCTCAGCGCACCGCTGGCCGTCCGGCTGGTTCACGTACCACCCCCAAGCGCAATCCTGAAATTGCTGAGATTCGCAAGTGGGCGCAGGAGAACGGTCATAACGTTTCTAGCCGTGGACGTATTCACCAGGATATCCAGGATGCTTACTACGCTGCTAAGGGTAAAGAAAACAAGTAAATAGTTTCTTTCCCGTTTTTATGGGGCGGAATACCTTAAGGTATTCCGCCCCATTTCTTTACGGGATTCATTGTGTTTACCCATATCAAGGCATCTAAATTGGCGACAGGTGTTCATTATTTGTGGGCCTAATGGGGGAGGAGTTTTTACTTGAAACTTCCTGGGAGTTCTGAGGGAATGTTTTGTGTAACTCCCTGAGGCCGTGAAAGTGCCATTATTATTTTCTAGCGCCCGATACCGCGCAGGGTTTTTGCTCTCTGATTTTTGACGGGTGGGTGTGGGCTTTCGTTCCCTTGTAGGCGAACACCATTCATTCCGTGGCGAACAGGCCCCCGTGGGTTAGAGAACACGCGTAATCTTTTGGGTAATAGTAAGTTTCCAAGGAGTGTTCAATGTTTGAACGGTTTACCGACCGCGCCCGTCGAGTGATTGTGCTTGCCCAAGAAGAGGCACGCATGCTCAACCACAATTACATCGGCACCGAACACATTTTGCTCGGTCTGATCCACGAGGGTGAAGGTATCGCTGCCCGTGCTCTTGAATCGCTCGGGGTTAGCCTCGCCGCTGTCCGTGATCAGGTGCAGGACATCATCGGTTCTGGCGCTCAGGCCTCTAGCGGCCATATCCCTTTTACCCCTCGTGCCAAGAAGGTTCTTGAACTCTCCATGCGTGAGGCTATTCAGCTTAACCACGGCTACATCGGCACCGAACACATTCTGCTCGGTATGGTGCGCGCTAATGAGGGTGTAGGCAACCAGATCCTGACCCAGCTTGGGGCTGAGCCTGCCAAGGTTCGTCAGACCGTGATGGACCTGATTGCCGGCTACCCCGGTAACAACAATGGTGAGGGTGGCAAGGAGACCGCTGGCGTTGGTGCCGGTAATTCCCGTGAGGGCACCCCCGCGGGCTCAGCCATCCTTGACCAGTTCGGTCGTAACCTGACTGCCGCTGCTCGTGAGGGCAAGCTTGACCCCGTGATCGGTCGTCATCAGGAGATGGAGAGGGTTATGCAGGTCCTCTCTCGCCGCACCAAGAACAACCCTGTGCTCATTGGTGAGCCGGGTGTAGGCAAGACCGCTGTGGCTGAGGGCCTTGCCCAGGCTATCGTTCACGGTGATGTTCCTGAAACCCTTAAAGACAAGCACCTTTATACCCTGGATTTGGGTTCTATGGTTGCGGGTTCACGCTACCGCGGTGACTTTGAAGAGCGCATGAAGAAGGTGCTCAAGGAGATCCGCAACCGTGGTGACATCATTCTCTTTATCGACGAGATTCACACCCTGGTTGGTGCCGGTGCAGCTGAGGGCGCCATAGACGCGGCCTCTATTCTCAAGCCCATGCTGGCCCGAGGTGAGCTACAGACCATCGGTGCTACCACCCTGGATGAGTACCGTAAGCACATTGAGAAGGACCCCGCTCTGGAGCGCCGTTTCCAGCCGATTCAGGTGGATGAACCGTCACCCGAGCTGGCTGTGGAAATCCTTAAGGGCCTGCGCGATAAGTACGAGGCTCACCACCGCGTCACCATTTCCGATGAGGCTATCGAGACCGCTGTTAACCTGGCCCACCGCTATATCTCAGACCGGTTTCTGCCCGATAAGGCTGTTGACCTGATTGACGAGGCCGGCGCCCGCCTGCGTATTAAGCGTATGACCGCACCCCCGGAAATCAAGATCTTGGAAGAGCGTATTGCTAAGCTCCGTGGCGAGAAGGAAGAGGCTATCTCGGCTAACGAGTTCGAGAAGGCCGCTGACCTGCGTGATCAAGAGCAGAAGCTGATTGCCGAGAAGGACGAGAAAGAAAAGGAATGGCGTAACGCTGGGGATGCCTTTGGTGAGGTAACCCCCGAGGTTATTGCCGATGTCCTAGCCGCCTCAACTGGCGTTCCTGTCTACAAGATTACTGAAGAAGAGTCCGGTCGTCTGCTCAAGATGGAAGACGAGCTACACAAGCGCGTGATTGGCCAGGAGAACGCTATCAAGGCTCTCTCCCGCTCTATCCGCCGTACCCGCGCCGGTCTGAAAGACCCCAAGCGTCCTGGTGGCTCCTTCATTTTTGCAGGCCCCACCGGTGTCGGTAAGACTGAGCTTGCTAAGGCTCTAGCCGAGTTCCTCTTCGGCGACGAGGATGCCCTTATCACTTTGGACATGTCGGAGTACCAGGAAAAGCACACCGTTTCCCGTCTCTTCGGCGCCCCTCCCGGCTATGTAGGCTACGAGGAGGGCGGCCAGCTGACCGAGAAGGTCCGCCGCAAGCCTTTCTCTGTTGTGCTCTTTGATGAGGTGGAGAAGGCTCACGCTGATCTCTTTAACTCCCTGCTCCAGATTCTTGAGGACGGCCGCCTGACTGACTCACAAGGTCGCGTGGTGGACTTTAAGAACACTGTCATCATCATGACCACCAACCTTGGTTCTCGTGAGATGGCCCGCCGTGTTCCTGTTGGCTTCCAGCAGGTGGGCGACGACGCAGGCACCTACGAGCGTATGCAGGGCCGGGTCATGGAGTCCCTCAAGGAGCACTTCCGCCCCGAGTTCCTGAACCGCGTCGATGACATCATTGTCTTCCCGCAGTTGTCTGAGTCTGAGATTCTGCAGATTGTGGATTTGTTCGTTGCCCGCCTGGCCGTGCGCCTGCGCGAGCAGGATATGTCTATTGAACTGACCGATCAGGCTAAGGCTTTGATGGCCGCTAAGGGCTATGATCCCTCGATGGGTGCCCGCCCCTTGCGTCGTGAGATGCAACGCAACCTGGAGGACCCGCTTTCCGAAAAGATTCTCTTTGGTGAGATCAAGCCCGGTGAGAAGATTACCGTGGACACTGAAGGCGAGGGCGACCTGGCTAAGTTCACCTTTAGCTCTGCCCCTTTGGGTGAGCTGGATAGCGACAGCTTTGACCGTGTCTTTAGCGAAGGTGATCAGAAGGCTGACCAGCCTGCCGTTGCCGAGAGCACGGTGGAAGGTGACAGCCAGCTCTAGACTCTTACCTAAGAAGCCGCCCTGCGCCCTGAGAGGGGAGCCAGGGCGGTTTTCGGTCTTGACAGGGAAAAATATATCGAAATATGGCCTAGTGTTGGAGCTGTAACCAAAGCTTGACCAACCTTTCAGCTAGCGCCCAGGTCTTTAAGGACTTGGCTCAAGGCTAGTGGTCAATACTTAAGTCATGCGGTTCGACAGAGCCCCTGAAGCAAATGGTCTTAGTGCGTAGGACCGCTCAGGACAAGAAAACTCTTGTGTGTATGTGTGTGTAATGATGTAAATCAGCCCCCTCACCAATAGGTGGAACGGGGGCTGATTTATTTTTAACCTGGCTCATGGGGGCAGTAGCCTGGGGGTATGACTTCTTTCCGTGTACGCCGGGCTACCGTGGACGATGTGGCAAATATTCAGGCGCTTGTACGCCCCCTAGCTCTTGAGGGTATCCTCCTTGATAAGGAGGACGTTGCCTACTACGAGGCAATCCAGGAGTTTGTGGTGGCTGAGACCGAAGACGGGCAGATGCTCGGCTGCGGTGCGCTCCATGTGATCTGGCGAAACCTTGCTGAAGTGAGGACTTTAGCTACCGACCCCGCTGCCCGGGGCAGGGGAGTGGGTGCTGCTTTGGTCTCAAATCTGCTAGAGCGTGCCCGGGATTTGGGTGTGGAGAGTGTCTTCTGTTTGACCTTTGAGGTGGACTTCTTTGGGCGATTGGGCTTTAGGGTGATGGAGAACCAGGAAGAGCTTGATCCAGAAACCTACATGCAGCTCCTGCGTTCACACGATGAGGGTGTGGCTGAGTTCTTGGACCTGGCTCGGGTCAAGCCCAATACTCTGGGCAATACCCGCATGATCATCTCCCTCTGAGCCAAGACCTATCAAAATGTTGGCCGCAGCAGTCAGCAAATGACTCGAAGGTATAGAAAGTTTCCTCTGACTTCTGTACTCAACTGCTAGTACTGGTAGGGGTGGCTGTCTCTGTTCCCGGTTCTTAGCAACCTAGAGCGATATCAAGCCCCCGCTGTGTTCCTTGGCGAGACCATCAGCGACTAGCCCCAAGTAGCACCGTTCTATCTGCTCAGAGGTGGGGGAGAGCTTCTGTAATTTTTCTACGGCAGGAACCAGCTCGGTGGGCACCACAAAATCAAGCTGGCCCGGTGCAGTGAGTAAACGCGAAGGAACCGGGGCTAGGGCCGCACGGAGTACACCCAGCATGGCACCCCGCAACTGGCGGTCGGTCCCAGCCCAGGCCTGACCCTTAGGCTGGTAGTCAGCCTCCGGTTTTCCTGCGCCCACCCAGGCACAAGCATCAGCCACGGGGCAGGAAGCGCAAGCCGGTGACTTAGCAGTGCAGATAAGAGCACCCAGCTCCATCACCGATACATTCCACAGGCAAGAAGTAGGGGTATCAGCGGGCATGAGCTCGTCGGCTAGCCGGGTTTCAGCTGCCGTGAGAGAAGGCCCCGGTAAAGCTCTACCCGAGACCAAGCGGGCGTGAACCCTGCGGATATTGGTGTCAATCACCGTAGCCCGGTTGCCAAAAGCAAACACAGAAATAGCCGCCGCCGTATAGGAACCCACACCGGGAAGGTCAAGCAGCTCATCATAGGTGCTGGGTACCTGGCCTCCGTGGCGCTCAACAATAGCCTGAGCGGCAGCGTGCAGACGCAAAGCGCGGCGCGGGTAGCCCAGACGCCCCCAAGCGCGTACTGCCTCCGCGGAATCCTCAGCCGCCAAATCAGCAGGGGTGGGCCAGCGATCCAGCCATACTTCCCAGACCGGCAGTACCCGCTTGACAGGGGTCTGCTGCAGCATAAATTCGCTGACCATGACCTCCCAGGAAGAGTTCTCACCGGTGCGCCAGGGCAAATCACGCCGGTTCTCTAAGTACCAGGAATTGATGCGGGCATGAAGAGCGTTGAGGTCCTGTGGAGCTAAACCGCTCAGAGGCAGAGTAAAAGACACCCCAACACTCTAAAACACGATTGACTTAACCCCCTAATAGGGGCTTAAAAGCTCCTATCTTGGCGTAGAAGACGGTAGTCTAGAGATATGTCTGTTAAAGTTGATTCACCGGTAGAAGAGGTTTCCCCCGAAATCTACCGCCGCCGCCGCATTGTCGCTCTGCTCGTTCTTGTTTTTATCCTGCTCCTGATTATCGGGCTTATCAGCCTGCTGGCCGGTCGCGGAAAGAACACCGAGAGCGCCTCAACCGCCGCTAGCGCTTCTACCAGCGCCGCCGCCTTTAGCGATTTTAGCGAGCGTCCTAGCGAATCAGCATCTGCTTCTGAGAGCGCAAAATCGGACGAAAGCTCCGCTTCTGAAAGCGCCAAAGCCGATGACAGCTCAGCATCAGATGAAGCCAGCAAGAAGGCAGAGGAAGAGTCTGATCAGGAGTCAGCTAAGCCCTCTGATGAAGCCAGTGAGGACGCTGAAGCCACACCTTCTGCTGAACCCAGCGAGGCCCCCGCTGTAGTAGCTGCCTGCACCGCAACAGACCTACAGGTCAGCATCACCTCTGATAGCCCAACCTACGCCGCAGGCCAGAACCCCGCACTCGCTGTAACCTACACCAACACATCAGGTAACCCCTGCATCGTTACCGGTGGCGCTAACAACGTAGATGTCAACATCACCTCCGGCCCCGCCCAGGTCTACAACTACGCTCAGTGCTACGCTAACCCCGTTGCAGACGCCGAAGTCGCGGCCGGTGCCACCAACACCACACCGCTGACCTGGAACCGCTCACTGAATGTCCTCGGTTGCAACACCACCGCAACCATCCAGCCCGGCCACTACTGGGCAACCGCAAGTGTCAACGGTGTAGCCTCACAGCCCATCCGCATCATCGTCACCGGCTAAACCCTAAGGGTTTTCTCTTCCGGTGCCCCGGCATACTCTGCCGGGGCACCGGTCTTTAAGGCAGGAAACAGTCGGGTGCACTAAAATAGGTGGGGTGCTAACGGTTTATAGTGATTCCCTGCTGAAAACAATCGCCCAGATTGCCCCCGGTACGGAGCTACGCGAGGGGCTCGAACGTATCCTACGCGGTCGTACCGGTGCCCTCATCGTGCTGGGCAATGACAAGACCGTTGCCCACATGTCCTCAGGCGGCTTCGCCATCAACACCGAATTCTCGGCAACCCGCGTGCGCGAACTCGCCAAAATGGACGGTGCCATCATCTGCGACCGCGACGCCTCAACCCTATTAGCAGCAGGGGTCCAGCTCCTACCCGACCCCTCTATCGACACCAACGAATCCGGCACCCGCCACCGCACCGCCGAACGAGTCGCCAAACAAACAGGATTCCCCGTTATCGCAGTCAGCGCCTCCATGTCACTGATCTCGGTCTACACCGAAGGAATCCGCTACACGGTCGAAGACGCCCAATCTCTGATGAGCCGCGCCAACCAGGCCATCAGAACCCTCGACAGCTATACCGAACGCCTAGAACAGGTGCTCCACCAGCTTTCCTCCCTCGAAATCGAAGCCAACGTAACCCTGCGCGACGTAGCCAGCACCCTCCAGCGTATGGAAATGGTGCGACGCATCGCAGTAGAAGCCGGGCACTATGTTGTAGAACTGGGCGATGTAGGCCGACTGGTCGCCCTCCAGCTCGAAGAACTAGCCACCCACGACCTGCCCGAAAGCTGGGTCGTGCTCCGTGACTACCTGCCCGCAGACATCACCCCCGAAGAGCTCCAAAAAGCCGTAGCCGCCCTGCAAGAACTCAACGACAAAGAAATCGTTGACTTACTCGTTATCGCCCGCACCGTGGGACTTGGCGAAGAACTCAGCGCCTCCCTACACCCCCACGGACACCGCCTACTAGCAGGCATCAAAACAATGCCCGGAGCAGTCGCAGACCGCCTAGTAGACCGCTTTGACGGCCTCCAATCCCTCATGGCCGCCAGCCTCGATGACCTACGCGCCGTAGAAGGAATCGGGGAACAAAGAGCACGCGTCATCCGCGAATCACTCTCCCGCATGGCAGAAAGCTCCCTGCTCGAACGGTTCATGTAGGTCCCCACCCCGCACCGGTCAGCCGGTAGCTAAGTCACACCTAAAATGTCAGCCCCCGGCTTTATGCTGTGACTATGGCTACCCGAAAAAACACCCGCTCCCGCTCCACCAACGCCTACCGGTGCACCGAATGCGGCTGGACCACCGCTAAATGGGTAGGCCGCTGCGGCGAATGCCAGTCCTGGGGCACCGTCGAAGAAGCCGCCACCGGTGCCATCGCCGCCAAAACCACCGTAGCCTCCAGCGTCCAAACCCCCGCACAACCCATCGGGGCAGTCGACTCCACCGTCGCCCAATACATGAGCACCTGCAACCCCGAATTCGACAGGGTCCTCGGCGGCGGGCTCGTCCCCGGCGCAGTCATCCTCATGGCTGGTGAACCCGGCGTCGGTAAATCCACCCTCCTACTCGATGTAGCTGCCACCTTCGCCCGCGGCAAAGCCACCGGCAAAGCACACAACGTCCTCTACATCACCGGCGAAGAATCCGCCGCCCAGGTCAAACTCCGCGCCGACCGCATCGGCGCACTCGCCGACACCCTCTACCTCACCAGCGAAACAGACCTCGGCACAGCCCTCGCCCACATCGAACAGGTTATCCCTGACCTGCTCATCATTGACTCCGTGCAAACCCTAGCCTCCACAGACGTTGAGGGGAGCGCAGGCGGCGTAACCCAGGTGCGAGAAGTCGCCGCCAGCATCATCGCCGCCGCCAAACGCCGCAACATGTGCACTCTCCTGGTCGGGCACGTCACCAAAGAAGGCACCATCGCCGGCCCCCGCCTCCTAGAACACCTGGTCGATGTCGTCTGCCAATTCGAAGGCGACAAACACTCCCACATCCGCATGCTCCGCGCCATCAAAAACCGCTTCGGCCCCACCGACGAAGTCGGTTGCTTCGACATGCACGAAGACGGCATAGCACCCGTCACCGATCCCTCCGGCCTCTTCGTCTCCCGCACCCCCCACCCGGTGGCCGGAACCTGCGTCACTGTCACCATGGAAGGCCGCCGCCCCCTCCTAGCAGAAGTCCAAGCTCTCCTCGACCAAAGCGCAACACCCCAGCCCCGCCGAGCAACCAGCGGCCTAGATAGCTCCCGCATCTCTATGCTGCTCGCCGTCCTCCAAAAACGAGCCGGCTTCAGCGTGGGAAAACTCGACTGTTACATCTCAACCGTAGGTGGCGCCAAAATCTCCGAGCCCTCCGCAGACCTCGCCTGCGTCATAGCCCTCGCCTCAGCCGCCCAAGACAAACCACTCCCACGCAAACTTGCAGTCTTCGGAGAAGTAGGTCTAGCCGGTGAAGTCAGAGCCGTACCGGGCATCCGCCAACGCATTGCAGAAGTAGGACGCCTGGGCTTCACCCACGTCATTGTCCCTGCCTCCCCGGCAGGTGTGGGCCAAGTACCCGCCGGCGTATCGGTGCGCGAAGTGGCATCGCTGGGGGAGGCCCTGGCCCTGCTCTTTCCCAACGCTGGGAATTAGTTATCGTGATATTCTGCCCAGTACTGGTGCCTGCCAAGATCCCTTAAACGCCAGCCCCGAGACAGTTGGCAGGGACTTACACTGGGCTTTGCTCGGTATCATGCCCGCTAACTTCCCTTAAACGCCAGCCCCGAGCCAGTTAGCGGGCACGATACCGAGCTGGGCAACTGCCCTAGAAGACCAGCCCCGCATCAGCTAGCGGGCACGACACCGAACTGAAGGGGAACTTACTTTTCGGGGCTCCGCCCGGTTTCAATCTTCTGCTCAATAAGGGCTAGCTGCTGGGTATTTAGCTCCTGCTGTTTCTCCACGCGGGCAAGGCCAGCCGTCAGCTCTGGAGCCACCTTCACAGTTGCCTGTGGCCCCGTAGGCTCCTGCCCACCAGACCGTGCAGAAGCCCGGTCCTTAGCCCGCAAAACAATAGTAAGCTGTTGCGTATCGGCCCGGTGCTTTTCCTCAACCAAGGGCTGCTGAGCCGATTTCAAGGGGCTAGGCTGAACCGGAATCATACTGGTAGTCGGAGCGTGCTCAGTCATAGAATCACCCAGCGGAACCAGCATAGACTCCGCCTCCGCATGAGTCAGCCCCGAGGCCTCCAAAAGATCCACCACCAGCGGGCGCAACATTAAAACCAGGGCTTCCGCCTCCATACTCTGAACACCCATCATGTGGGGCTCTAACCGCCCCGCTAAGAGCGACAAATTCTGGCGTGCCTGCATCATGCAGGCTGAACGGGTTTTAGCCTCCGGCGCAGACATACCTTCACCCAAAATCCCGATAGCATCACCAATGTGGGTAAGGGCCTGGGCAATTGAGCTAATTGCCCGGTGCGAAATCTGCACGTTATTAATGGTCGAAGCCATACGACGATTAAGCACCCGGGTATTACGGATCGCATAGTCAATCTTGCTTAGAACCTGACTATAGCGTTCCAGCTCTTTCATGTGTGACCGACCGGTCCAGGCCAACTGAGCCATCCCCTTAGAGGTAATAATGTCCTTCTCACAGGTGGTATAGAGAGGCTGAAGCCTACGGGCACTACCCAGTGCATACCAGGCCTCCTTACCGTCATAATGCTCCATTGCCGTCCCAGCATCACGGAAAACAGAAGCAAAAGCACTCATCAACTTGCGGGCGTTCTCACGCGGAGTCCTGCGCGGATCCTTAGGGAAGAGAAACATCAACAAGAAAGCGCACAAGCCACCCACAATCCCGTCAAGACTGCGGCCAAAAGGCCCGTCCGCATTAGGTGGCAACAAGACAACCAGGCAAGACTGCAAACCCATCTGAATAGTAAAAAGAATCCCGTTATCCAAGAACCGGGCCAACATAATCGACAGGAACATCACTAAGCCAGCCTGCCAAATCCCTTGACCCAGAACTATCATCATGAGATCACCCATCAAAATACCCAGCGTCACCCCAAAAGAAACCTCAAGGATACGGCGGGCATGAGTAGCACCCGTGATATAGCCCAGCGACACAATTGCAGCGGTCGCGGCAAAAATCGGTTGCCTATGGCCCAGAACTTGCTCAGCAAAGAGATAAGCGCCAATACCAGAGACCACAATCTGAAGGGACTGGAAGAACCCCTCCCTCATACGAATCACACCCAGGCGACCCCGGTGCGCTGCCTTCTTCCTGATGACACTAACCTGCTGACCAAAACACATGCCTACCATTCTAGTAGGAGCCCATCACCACCCCACCTTCCCAGTCTTAACGCCCTCTGTGCGCCCTCTGTTCACCCACCGTTTACTCAGTGCTAGCCCACCTGCTACCTAAGCTCCCTAAAGTCATAGACGTTAGATACCTGACCAACTGTTCAACGGTTGTCGGCCCCACCCAAACACGGTCGGCACAAGAGAGCACACAAACAAAGGATCCTCATACCGTGAAGGCTAAGTCACTCGCTCGCTGGAGCTCACTTGCATTTGTTGGCGCACTCGCCCTCACCGCTTGCGGCTCAGATAACGCAACCGGAACCGGCTCCAGCGCCGGTGGTAGCTCGTCCTCCCTCCCCTCAAGCGCCCTGACCGGTGTTGGCGCATCCTCACAGCAGGCAGCCATCACCGCCTGGGAAACCGGCTTCGCCAACATCGGCGGTACCGTCCAGTACTCACCCGATGGCTCCGGTGCTGGCCGCGAGGCCTTTCTGGCTGGTGGCGCCGCTTTCGCAGGCTCCGACCGCGCCCTCAAGACCGAAGAGTGGGAAAAATCCAAGGAAGTCTGCGGCCCCGACGGCGCAATCAACATCCCGGTCTACATCTCACCCGTTGCTATTGCCTTCAACCTGCCCGGCATTGACTCCCTCAACCTCGATGGCGAAACCATAGCCAAAATTTTCAAGGGTGAAATCACCACCTGGAAGGATGCAGCTATCGCCTCCCAGAACGAGGGCGTCACCCTGCCCGACACCAAGATCACCGTGGTACACCGCTCCGATGACTCCGGTACCACCGAGAACTTTACCGAATACCTGCAAGCCGCCTCCAACGGCGCCTGGGACGTAGAAGCAGACGGTAACTGGCCCTCCCAGTACTCCGGTGAATCTAACAAGGGCACCTCCGGTGTTGTCTCCACCACCTCATCTACCGAGGGCGCTATCACCTACGCTGATGCCTCCGCTATCGGCAACCTCGGCAAGGTAAACGTCAAGGTCGGTGATGATTACGTTGAGCTCTCCGCAGAGACTGCCGCAAAAGCCGTTGAACTTTCAGAGCGGGTAGGCGGCATGAATAAGAACGACATGGCAATCCAGGTCAACCGCACCCCCGAAGACCCCACGGCCTACCCCGTAGTCCTGGTCTCCTACCATATCGTCTGCTCCGGCTACTCAGATGAGGACAAGGCAAGCCTAGTCAAGGCCTACGAGAGCTACGTCGTCAGCGAGCAGGGCCAGATGGACGCTGCAGACGCAGCCTCATCTGCCCCTCTGACATCGGCACTGAGCACTGATGCCCAGAAGGCAGTCGAGTCCATCACCGTTACTAAGTAACTCTCACCCCGCCAACGGTGCGGCTAGTTGTGATAACTAGCCGCACCGTCTCGAGTAAGACAAGGCCAAAGGCTCAAATCAATTACTATGTCAACTACCGAAGTATCGCAGCATGGCCCAGCAGGTGGCCGCGCGAAAACTCAAGACCTGCCCGCTGTCGGCAACCCAGCGGCCGACAAAATTTTCTCGGGTATTTCCCTGGGTGCGGGTGTCCTAATCCTAGTCGTTCTTGCAGCTGTTGCTATCTTCCTGGTGGCTCAGGCTCTACCGGTCTTCACCTCTGACCCGGCTGAACTGCCCAGCGGTAGTTTTGTTCAGTACATCGGGCCGCTGGCCATCGGTACACTGATTGCCTCGGCTATCGCCCTACTCCTTGCCACCCCTATCGGTATTGGTGTAGCGCTCTTTATCTCCCACTACGCCCCGCGTAAGCTGGCCCAGAGCATCGGCTACGTCATTGACCTGCTAGCAGCTATCCCCTCCGTTATCTTCGGTGCCTGGGGCGCCTCGGTGCTAGCGCCCAAGATTGTTCCTTTCTACGACTGGCTAGCAACCTACTGTGGTTTCCTGCCCATCTTTGCCGGTCCCGCCTCGCAGACCGGTAAAACCATCCTGACCGCGGGCATCGTGCTGGGCATCATGATTCTGCCCATCATCACCTCCATGTGCCGTGAGATTTTTGTTCAGACCCCGCTCCTGCAACAGGAAGCCGCCCTGGGGCTAGGTGCAACTCGCTGGGAAATGATACGGATGACGGTCCTTCCTTTTGCCCGCGGCGGCATCATCTCATCGGTCATGCTAGCCCTAGGCCGCGCCCTGGGCGAAACCATGGCTGTGACCCTGGTACTAGCCTCCGGCCCACTGACCGCTTCACTCATCACCTCAGGTAACCAAACCTTCGCCTCGGAAATCGCCCTGAACTTCCCCGAAGCCTACGGGCTACGCATGTCAGAGCTGATTGCCGCCGGTATGGTGCTCTTCGTCATCACCCTCATGGTCAATATCATGGCCCGCATGATTGTGTCCCGCTACAAGGACTTCTCAGGAGCTAACTAATGTCTGTAGCTAGCAGCAAATCCCGCTTTACCAGCCGCCAGGCCCCCCGCTGGCTTGCTCCGGCTGTTGGTCTGGGCGCTCTTATCCTGGGCGCTGCAGCCAGCTCCCTCATGGGTTTCTCCATAGCAACCTTCGCTGTTTTCTCCGCGCTCATCTTTGTCCTGGCCGGGCCACTAGCCCTAGGCTCCATTGAAGGCAAACGAAAGGGGCAGGACGCCTTTGCCAGCTACCTGGTCTATGGCACCTTCCTTCTAGCTCTGCTGCCCCTGGTGTCGGTTCTCTACACCGTACTCACCCGGGGCATCCCCGGCCTCTCCGGTAACTTCCTGAGTACATCCATGAAGGGCGTCACCGGCGTCCACGACAACGCGGCAGCCGAGGGCACCGGACCGGTACTGGGCGGTATCTACCACGCCATCCTTGGCACCTTAGAGATCACCCTGCTTGCCACCGTGATCTCTGTGCCGATTGGCCTACTAACCGCTATCTACCTGGTTGAATACGGCCAGGGTAAATGGTTGTCCAAAGCAATTACCTTCTTCGTGGACGTTATGACGGGTATCCCCTCAATCGTGGCCGGTCTTTTTGCCGCCTCTTTCTTCGCCCTTATCTCGGGTGACCCTATGAACCGTATGGGTCTGGTCGCTGCGGTAGCGCTATCGGTGCTCATGATTCCCACCGTAGTTCGTAACGCCGAAGAAATGCTCCGAATCGTGCCCAACGAACTGCGTGAAGCGGCCTACGCGCTGGGCGTGCGTAAATGGCGAACCATCATGAAAGTCGTCATCCCTACCGCAATCTCAGGTATCGCATCCGGTGTCACCCTGGCTATCGCCCGAGTTATCGGTGAAACCGCCCCGATTCTGGTAACCGCAGGCTTCGTCACCTCCATCAACTGGAATGCCCTGGGCGGCTGGATGGCCACACTACCCACCTACATCTACTACCAGATCATGTCACCGACCAGCCCCACCGCAGCCGGAGTTTCCGAGACCCGCGCCTGGGCGGCGGCACTGATTCTGATTCTGATTGTGATGATCCTGAACCTAACAGCCCGCCTTATCGCCAAATTCTTCGCCCCCAAGACCGGGCGCTAAGCACCCGGCCCGAGCGGCCTCCCTCTTTAGAGACTTTATCTTGAAAAAGGAAAACACATGTCAAAGCGTATCGACGTTGAAAACCTGAACGTGTACTACGGTGACTTTCTCGCGGTAGAAGATATCACCATGGCCATTGAGCCACGAACAGTGACCGCCTTCATCGGCCCCTCCGGCTGTGGCAAGTCAACCTTCCTGCGTACCCTCAACCGCATGCACGAAGTTATCCCCGGCGCCCGGGTCGAAGGCAAGGTCCTGCTCGACGGGGACGACCTCTACGGCAAGGGAGTAGACCCCGTGACCGTGCGCTCGCAGATCGGCATGGTTTTCCAGCGGCCTAACCCCTTCCCCACCATGTCAATCCGTGAAAACGTCTTAGCAGGGGTCAGGCTCAACAACCGCAAAATTTCTAGGAGTGACGCCGATGAGCTGGTTGAGAGCTCGTTGCGCGGTGCTAACCTCTGGAAGGAGGTTAAGGATCGTCTAGATAAGCCGGGTTCCGGCCTGTCGGGCGGTCAGCAGCAGCGCCTGTGCATTGCCCGCTCCATAGCGGTCAAACCTGATGTAATCCTGATGGACGAGCCCTGCTCCGCCCTGGACCCTATCTCTACACTGGCCGTGGAGGATCTTATCAATGAGCTGAAAGAAGAGTTCACCGTGGTGATCGTGACCCACAATATGCAGCAGGCCGCTCGCGTCTCAGACAAGACCGCCTTCTTCAACATTGCGGGAACGGGTAAACCGGGCAAGCTCATTGAATATGCCCCCACCCAGGAAATCTTCAACAACCCCCGAGAAAAGTCCACCGAGGATTACGTCTCAGGCCGTTTCGGCTAAAAAATAAAAGAAGCCCAGCTCCCAGACGGGAGCTGGGTTCCTTTTTACTCTCCGCGCATCTTGCGGCGTACCCAGCCGCGTAGAGTGGCGTTTTCTTCTGCCTCAATCAGAGAATCAGCCAGCTCCGCGTTCCTACGCTCGAGTTCATCGGCGCGGGCTTGGGCACGGTCGCGCTGGAGCAGACGCTGGTAGTCCCAGGAAAGCGCTCGGTCACTTTCAGCGCGAGCTAGGGAGGCTGCCAGCGAAATCTCGGCAATATCGTCACGAACCAGCAGATTAGTGAGATTCCATTCACCGGTAAAAAGCGTGGGAGTACTGTCTAGATTTTGGATAGTTGGGGCCAGATGGCTGCTCTTGTGGGTTAAGACAGTGGATACGGCATCCCACCACTGAGCTGAGAAAGCACTCAGGCGGTTTGTGCGTGCTTGCAGGCTTGCAGAAAGCTCAGGGCGTAGCTGAACTACCTCGTGCAGTGCCTCAAGGGGGGCTGCTGAGTTTAAGAGGGCCAGGGGTATAGCGTAGTTCTCTGCACCGTACTGGCTCATCATTCCTCGTACCCGCATGTCGGTAAAAGCATCGGGTAGCAGGGCTACGAAAGGAATACCCGCTGAGAGGGAAAATACCCCGGGGTGGTAGCGGGTCGAAAAACCGATGTAAGCTCCCCTGTGCACCTGGACGGCGTCGTCTGCATGGACGACCGGTAGCTCAATGGGGTTCGAGAACATGTGTGAGGCAATCTCTCGGTGAACCGCTACATCGCCCTGTTGCTCCTGCTGGGGCTGGCCCATATGGGGCAGGAAGACGGTACCTAGGCCGTACTGGCGGTGCATATCGTCCAGAATCTGACCGATTATCCGGGACTGCCCGGAGTTCAAGCCGTTGAAGGTGGCACAGATATAGTTCTCGGGCAAATCAACAATCGGGCGTCCGGGTAGGGAACGGTGCTTATGCTGGTAGAAAGTAGCGTCATCTGCAATGAGGTTAGCTTTAAGACCGCGGGACAGGGCCCAGCTGTAGGAGCTAGATTCGCGCAGGCCAACGAGCTGGGCTATATCGAGCATCTCGTGCAGAACCTTTGCATCGGCTTCGGTAAGAACCGGTCCCAGAGACTGACCCGAAATAACCAGGGGTATTTGATAGGCCTGAGCGATCAGAGCATAGGCAACCCGCTCGTAGAGTAGCCAGCCATAGGTGGAGTTCATATTGCCGCCACCAGCTATAACTATGCCGTCTACTGCTGATACATTGTGCACAAAATCTGTGATTTCTGACCGCGCTGGTGCACCTGCTAAATGAGCGCGGAGCTCAGCAATATAAAGCTCACGTTCAGCAGGGGGCCAGGGTACCTGCAGGGTTGCCATATAGTCGCTTGCGGACCCAATATATTGCCTGGAATGTTCGACGTCACGGGTTGCGATGACAACATCGAACCCACGGCGGGTCAGCTCGTCAGCGGCTGCAATGCCCATAGTCTCGTCTCCCACATGGTACTGAACCTGCCCTAGATCGGCGAGCACAAGAATACGTGGCATAGTTAGCGGGTTCCTTTCACCAGGCGAGCCAGGCGGGATTTGAGCGAGAGCGCCCGCTCGATGCGGTTAAGCTGCTCTGTGGTGGTACGGGTTATTTCTTCTAACCGGTCCAGCTTACTGTTGATAGCTGCCAGCTCGTCAAGGACACGGTTGGTCAAATCAATATTATGCCCTACTCTGCCATCGACTTGATTTGCTAGGTGTGCCTGAAAGAGGTAGGAGCCTAACCGACCCTGCTGCGAGAGGTCTTCGCGGATAGCCCGCGCACGAACCTGCCCGTCGAAGATATCGTGGAGTATCTGCCCTGCATGGATGCTGTTGGCATTAGAACCATCTGCTTGGGGCCTCTTGGACCAGTGAGCGAGGTTCTGCTCGATAAAGTGTACCGGGTAGCGGGAGGCTACCCGGATATTGAATTCCCAGTCTCCGGTCACGGGTAAGGATTCGTCGTAGTAACCTAGCTCTTCGTGCAGACTCCGGCGGTAGAGGATAGAGATGGGGACAGCTCGGTTGATACGCATGAGGTCTTGAATCGTGATGTCGTTGAGGGAACCCCAGAAAGGCCGTGATTCGATGAATTCTAAGGTGCCCTGATCGGTGATACGTTCGAAATATTCATCAGTGCGTACGGTGACTATCTGCCCGTCGGTTTCTTCCAGGGCCGCTACGGTAGTTTCCAGGAAAGTTGGTTCCCAGAGGTCATCATCGTCATGAATGGCTATATAGGTCGATTCTGTGGCTTTGATGCCCAGATTAGATGCGGCCTCCATACCCTTTGATGAGCCCGAATGGATGACCTGGACCTCCCTAAGGCCCTGAGCTTCTGCAACCAGTTGCTCTACGACTTTACGGTCCCCACCGTCGTTAACGACTGCCACCGTGTAGTCCGTGTAGGTCTGTTCGGCGATATTAGCTAGCGCTCTCCTCAGAAAGAGAGGCCGATCTTTGGTGCGAACGATAATTGCAACTTTTGGCATGGTGCTTTCAGCTTGTTTGGGGCGAGGTTCTCTTCCCAATATATCGAATGGTGACTGACTCCGCGATGTTGGGGTTTGCACCTGTTTATGGGGAAAGACCCTGAGCTAAAGCAGGGGTGAGAGAGCCAAGAACAAAACTGCTGAGAGTATGAAGCAGGCCGGCAGAGTGATGACCCATGTGAAAATAATGCGCACAACAATTTTGAGACGAACTGCTGCGAACCGCTGGTTAACCCCGGAGCCTAGAACTGCCGATGCTGATAGGTGGGAGGACGATACCGGAGTGTTCAGGAAGAACTGCAGAAGCACGAGCGCTAAAGCGGTGGAGCTTTGGGCGATAGCCCCTCGCAGGGGGTCAACTCTGACCATCTGGTGAGCGAAGGTGTAGCCGATACGGGAGCTTCCGCGGGCCGTGCCCAGGCCCAACACCATGGCCAGGAAAATCGCCGATATAACGTAGGTCGTCGGAGCGACATCCAGCCCTGCCGAGAGGAGTAGAACCGCGTATATCACCACAGCTCGCTGCCCCGTTTGTACGCCGTGCACCAGGGATATAAGGGAGTTCGCCAGGGACAGGATAATACGGGAGAACCTGTTGACGGTGGCGGGGTAGGTGCCTTGAAGTAACCCGTAGAAAGGGAAAACAGCGGCCCAGGAGAAACAGAAAAGGACAAGGGGAACCAGGACCAGGGGAATGATGAGGAAGGTGGTGAGCGGTTCAGAAAAGGGGTTAAAACGGCCAAGCCCTACTGTTTGTGCCGCCCAGGCAGCCCCCGCAAGGCCACTGATGAGCGCGTGGGTTGAGGACGAGGGCATACGGAACCACCAGGTGATGAGCCCCCACATGACTGCGGCGGTGAGGGTTGCCAGGATCATGCCCAGGCCGGTCTTGCCCTGGGGAACAGTAAGCCAGTGTGTTGTCACCGATCCCAGAGCAAGGCCGGTGAGGGCCATGCCCAGAAAGTTAAAGAGGGCGCTAGTGCGTAAAGCTACCTTGGGTGTGAGTGCTCGTGTCTTGACGGGGATCGCTGTTGCATTGGGAGCATCGTGAAAACCTGTCACAAAGGTGAAGCCGATGAGGGCTATACAGCTAAGGGCGAAGAGAAGCAGGGTCACTAGGATTCCTGAACGATGATACGACCGATTTCTGTGGCGACGGTGCGCATGGCTTCGGAGGCTTCAACCAATTTATGGATAAACCGCCTGGTTTGCAGATAGCGGCTCTGCTTGTATCGGCCCTGGATATCGGCATCGTACTCCTCCGCGATTCTTACGGCCTGTTTGGTGATGCGGAGCATGGTTATCCAGTAGTTGTCCATATCGCGCAGGGTGCTGAGTTTGGGGATGATGCCTGTGGTGAGTACAGCCTGACGCTGAATGAGGTCAAGAAGGGTCGCGGCCTTAGGAGAGAATCTGACAATGCCGTAGAGGTGAAGAATATTTGCGGCGGAGGTGAGCTTTTCAACGGCGGTGTTGAGAGAAACAGCGAGTGCGTAGATATCTTCGCGGGCAATAGGTGTGGAGAAGGAGCTACGAACCGCTGTCATAGTTGCTAGAAGCATGTCGAGTGTTTCAGCTTCGTGGGTGAGTGTTCTTTCGAGCAGTTCGGGGTAGCGGTCTTCGGGGGAACCCACCATTTCGGAGAGCAGGGCAGCGGAAGCTGAGACCTGTTCGGAGAGGCCGGCAAGGGCTTTTAGCGAAGTGTTTTCTTGGGGGAACATGCGCTGGAGCATTTGCCGTTTCTCCTGATGATGCTGTCTGGTCTGCTTGTGCTTATGGTACCGCCAGAAAGTTAACAAATGCTGGGGTGGCGCTACCCTTGGGCACGCAAAAGCCGGACAGCCAGCCCAAGAGGGTGGTGCCCGGCCTAAGCCGTATGAAAGTTGAGGGATGCCAGGCTGGGAGCGCCTCTCGGCGGTAGGCCGCTCGAAGCGGCTAAAGATTTGGAGCCCGGGGCTACCTTAGCAGCCTGACATCTTGTAATACATCTTTCTCCTCTGCGGTGCCTCTGTCAAGCTGTGTACGGGGTCTTTGTGGGGCCTCTAGTGAGAGCAGAAGCGGCCGCTTAGTACAAGTTCTTCTCTGCTGTGTCACCAGTGTGTGGCGGGGGCTAAATATTTGGGTAATAAGCTGGGTTACTATTGACTAAGAATGTGATGTACGACATTGTTATTGTACGCTCGCACTTTTACACACCGTGAATCACTGATTCAAAGGAATCCTTCAATGAATGAAAAATACACACCCAAGAAGGTAGCTCGCGCCAGCGTGGCATCTGTCCTGGGCTTGGGTATGGCCCTAACTTTGGGTCTGCCCGCAGCAAGTGCCCTAGAAGATGCCCGGCTCTTCCAGGGCTCGGTAGACGATATGGTGCAATCTGGCCATCAGATTGGCGACCAGGTTATTAGTCCCTCCATGCAGGCCGCTGAAGGCCAGGTGAGCGTCTTCGTCCAGTTCCGCGGTAAGGGAGCTTACGAGAGTACTCAGCCGGACTCTGTTCTGCAGGGTGAGCAGGCAACTGCCGTTGATGCTCAGGCGCAGGTGCAGGCTATTGCCGCAGCTGTTGAAAAGCAGGGGCAGTCAGCTGCAGCTGCCGCAGGTGCAGATGTTATTTACACTGCCCACAACACCGTACGCGGTGTTGCCTTGCGCGGTGACGCCGCTAAGATTCGTGAGCTTGCCTCGCGTAGTGATGTAGTTAAGATTTCCCCCATCGTTGCCAAGTACCCTTCAAATGCCGGCTCAGCCATTGATACCAAGGCCATTGCCTCCTGGCAACAGACCGGTTTCACCGGTGAAGGTGTCAAGATCGCTGTGATCGATACCGGTATCGATTACACCCACACCCAGTTTGGTGGTCCCGGTACCAGCGAGGCTTACGCTAAGGCTTCAGCTTCGAGCGAGATGCCAGCGGCAGATTCTGGCCTCTACGACCCCGAGAAATTTATTGGCGGTTATGACCTAGCTGGTGATGACTACGGCAGTAAAACTCGCGTCCCTCAGCCAGACGGTAACCCCCTAGACTGCAAGGCCGCCGGTCACGGTACCCACGTTGCTGGCACTGCAGCTGGTTACGCGGTCAACCCCGATGGTAGCACCTTCAAGGGTGACTACACCAAGATCACAGAAGACCAGATGCGCGATATGAAGATCGGTGCTGGCACCGCTCCCGGTGCTCAACTTGTTGGGCTGCGTGTCTTTGGCTGTGAGGGCTCAACCGATCTGACGGGCCTGGCTCTTGACCGAGCATTGGACCCTAACGGCGACGGTAAATACGATGACCGTGTTGATGTGGTCAACATGTCACTGGGCTCCGACTTTGGTGCCATTGATGACCCTGAGAACGCCATGGTTGATGCTCTGACCCGCTATGGAATTCTAAGCGTTGTCGCCGCCGGTAACTCTTCAGCAGCTAAGGGTAATGGGGACACCTACTCTGTCTCCGGTAACCCAGCAAACGCTGTATCCGCCCTGGCGGTAGCCAACTCGATTGGTTCGACTACCTATGTGGATAAGGCAGAGGTAACGGCTCCTAGTGACCTTGCTGGCCAGGTAAAGGGCTCCTACTCGGTTAGTTTCGATTATGCCGCTGCTTCTGAGGAAGAGCTTAGCGGCACCGTTGTCGCAGCGCCCGAGAATAACAAGTTTGCCTGTGACGCATTCCCCGCAGGCACTGATTTTGGTGGCAAGTGGGTCTTTATTGATTGGACCGATAACTTCGAGACCTTCCCCTGCGGCTCTAAGGTCCGTTTCGACAACCTAGAGAAGGCAGGAGCCAAGGGCGTTGTCCTGGCTTCTAACCTGGAGATCGAAAATATCGGCATCGCCGGTAACGCAACAATCCCCGGTATCCGCCTCAGCAAGAGTGATGCCGAGAAAGTTCGCCCGGCAGCCCAGGCCGGCAACCTAAAAATTAAGCTCCAAAGCGACTGGGTGGGTTCTCTGGTTGTAGACTCAGAGCAGTTTGACCGGGTCAATGAATCCTCAGGTAGGGGCGTTCACGGCTCCCAGGGCTTCACCAAGCCCGATGTTGCCGCCCCCGGTACCAACATTGGCTCAGCAGCCGTGGGTAGCGGTAACGGTAAGGCTATTTTCACCGGAACTTCAATGGCTAGCCCCCACGTAGCAGGTATCGCCGCTCTGGTCTACCAGGCTCACCAGAACTACTCAGCTCCCCAGGTCAAGGCCGCGATCATGAACTCTGCTGTTCACGACCTGAAAACCGCTGACGGTGCTGTCCAGTCCGTTGAGCGTGTAGGCTCCGGCCGCGTTGATGCTCTCCAGGCCGTTAACCAGAATGTGCTGGTCTATAACTCAGACACTCCCGCGCAGGTTTCCGAGAGCTTTGGTGTGGTTGAGGTCCTCCCCACGGCCGGTGTTCAGAGCTACACCCGCGACCTGACCGTAGAAAACTACGACTCAGTAGCTCACACCTACGCACTGTCCTTCGAGGCTTCCTCAAAGACTCCCGGTGTCACTGTCTCTACCCCCGGTAGTGTCACCGTTCAGCCCGGCCAGAAGGCACAGGTAACTGTGACTGTGACTGTTGATCCTGCTCAGCTAGCTAAGACACTGGACCCGGCAAGTAGAGCTGAACAGCTTGATTTTGCCCGCCAGTATCTGAGCATTGAGTCAGGTCGCCTGCTCCTAACTGAAGGTGATCAGCAGACCCGTCTGCCTATTCAGATCGCTCCTAAGCCTGTTGCTGATATGAAGGCTGCATCCTCAAGCATTGAATTTGCTAACGATGCAAGCCAAGCAAAGATCGACCTTGAAGGTAGCCCTGTAGATCAGGGCGGTTACACCTCCCTGGTTGGTGCCTATCAGCTGGGCGCTAAGAGCGACCGTATTCAGAGCTCACGTCTTGGTGCTCTGACCAGCCAGCGCGTTGACCTGCAGTACGTGGGCGCTTACAGCAACGTTCCTGAGCTCGAGGCCTCCGGCGGAGATATAGCCAAGGACGGCATCATGACCATCGGCCTTTCAACCTGGGCTAACTGGGAAAATCTCACTCCGACTACAGCAGTAGAAGTGGGAATCGATCTGGACGGTGATAACCGTGCTGACTACGTTGTGATGACACAGCGCCTCCCCGGCCTGGACTACCCGCTGGTTTACACCACCGGCTACGATAAGGGTCAGCTGACTCTGCTGGATGTTCAGCCCCTTAACGGAGCCTTAGGTGATGTTGACACCAACACCTTCGATAGCAACGTCATGGCGCTACCTGTTAAACTGTCGGCTATTGGTTTGGATGAAGCTAAGGCCAAGAACCTGCGCTACTCTGTCTCTACCTACTCCTGGTACGAACCATCCACCGTGGACCAGACCGACTGGATTAGCTACAACCCCTACTCACCTGAGCTCACTTTCTCTGGTAAGAGCTCAGATGCTCAGGGCCTGTTTGTCGATGCACCCGATGCCGACATCACCGTAGACCGCCAGGGTCCCGGTAGCGCTACAAACAATGAGGCCTTGCTCCTGCACTTCCACAACGCCAGCGGTGACCTAACCGGCACCAAGAGCGGTGAAGATGGCGCTAAGGCTGAGGTCCTCAACGTCACCGAGACTAGCCCCTCCGTTGTTGAGGGCAAGCCCCGTTTCACCGATGTGAAGCCCGGCGACCAGTTCTACAAGGAAATCTCTTGGCTGGCTGATCAGAAGATCACCACCGGTTACCCCGATGGCACTTTCCGCCCGCTGAACAAGGTTGAGCGCGGCGCTATGGCAGCCTTCTTCTACCGTATGGCTGGTTCACCCCAGTACACCGCACCCAGCGAATCACCTTTCTCTGATGTACCTACCAGCCATCAGTTCTACAAGGAAATCGCCTGGATGCACGATATGGGTATCACCACCGGTTATCCCGATGGCACCTTCCGCCCCCAGGCTAACGTCAACCGTGACGCTATGGCAGCCTTCTTCTACCGCATGGCCGGGGAACCTGCCTACGCGGCACCGGCTGATTCTAAGTTCAGCGATGTGAAGCCCGGTGACCAGTTCTACAAGGAAATCTCCTGGCTGAACTCGGTTGGCATCACCACCGGCTGGGAGGACGGTAGCTTCCGCCCCGTCACCCCGATTGCCCGTGATGCTATGGCAGCCTTCATCTACCGTTACGACCAGAACGTAGTAAGCCGCTAAGGCCGCCTAGGGGCTAGCCGGTAAAACTTTTACCGGCACCCCAGCAGGTAGATAGGTGAGGGGTCCCGGCCCGCTAGAAATAGTGGACCGGGGCCCTTTGCCGTGCCCAGAAAGTAAGCCAGGCAGAAGCTATTGCCTACAAGGTAGGGCGAACGGCTAGTCGAGGGTGCCCGCCCGCCAGAGCGCAGCGGCTTCTTCAAGTTCCCCTGCCGTACCCAGGAGCTTGCGGGCCGCGGTGCGGAGCCGCTGAGCTCGGCTTGCCCCTTCGGCTTTGACCTCGGGGGAGGGCAGATGGAGAGGATCTGCGCTGTGCCTGTGACCGTGGTCGGTAAGCGACTGTCCGTGCCTTAGTTCTAGGGCAATATCGTCCTGCCCCAAGGAGAGTACTCGGCAAAAAGCGGCAAAGCGTTCCAGCGCTATATCAAAATCACCGGTATAGGCACCGGCCAGAATGGCATCAACGGTGGAGCAGATTTCTTCGGCAGTCGGAGGTGAGGGCACACCAGCGAGGGCCTGGGCCAGGTAGTTGGAGTGCATGCCGCGCTCGTAGTAGTAGCTCATGAGCTGAGCGTTTGCGCGGATGATGCCGCGTAGGGCGTAGATACGCCAGAGGGCTCCTGCCACCGTCACGGGTGCAGCTTGTGCCCAGAGCTGGGCGACCGCTTCAATGCCGAACTCGTCGGTAAAGTGCACCAGCCGTTTGGTGACGGAGGGGTCTTCGTTAGCCCGGCCGCGGGCAAGAAGAGCGCGGGCGGAGGCTTGGGCGGCGGCTGTGAGGTCTTCTGGGCTGGTGTCGCCTTGGAAGCGCTCGAATTTTTCGGTGGAGAACTTGACGGGGCGGTGAAAGCGGGCGGCTGACATAGCTGCTAGTTTAGCCCTAGTTGCTGGGTGCCTGCCGAGCGGATGGCCCAGCAGGTGAATAAGGTTTTGTGGGTACGGTGCTCAGCGTGTATAGTGGTAAGCGCTGAGTTCGTCTCAGTGGAGCGCCTTTAGCTCAGTTGGTAGAGCATCGGACTTTTAATCCGTGGGTCGTGGGTTCGAGCCCCACAGGGCGCACAGCTAAACCCCACCTCACTAGTTAAAACTAGGGAGATGGGGTTTTGTTGTAGGGTCAGAAAAAACCTCAGGTCTCGATAAACTCTCGAAATTCAAACCAAGTAAGCACCCAACACAGCCGCATTATTCGGAGCCTCAGAAAGCCGCTGAATATAGTAAGCCGCCGTGATGTCAGTAGACGAGTGCCCTAGCTGAGCGCTCGCATCTTCCAGGCTAGATGTACGAGCAAGCAAGGTCGCCACCGTCTTACGGAAGATATGAGGGGGCACTGGATAATCTACCCCTCCAGTCTGTAGGTGGGCGATTTTTCGGTGAGCTAACTGCAACGCAAGAGCGTAAAAAGCGCCTGCTTAAGCTACTCAAAAGACGACGGAAAGCGGTAGCGGAGTTATTGCTTGTTGGGGCAGATGGTAAAAACATTCTCAACAAGTTCAACCCAGGCATCAAGCGAGATGCTGGGGTTTATGCCAAGTGCAATATCTCTCATATTCTCTTTGCTGGGGGCGTCAATCATGGTGTATATCGTGTTTCCTTCCCAGTACAAGGGGGAGGAGGGCGAGAACTTTCTGCAGGTGAACTTGCGGGTGAAGATGTAGGGTGCTAGGCATCTGCCTCTAAACTCTGCGGAGCGTGAGACGCTGGAGAACTCCGTACTGTATTGCCAGTCTCTCCAGGCTTGCCAGAAGGCGCTGTCAAAGTTAGTCTTCGATAGTTTCAGCACTGGATCTTCGCCGGTTAGATCTGAATTGACCATACCCAGGGCAAAACCTGCTGAGATGTAGTTATACTGCGTATCTATGGCTATCAATTTCATCTTTCTTGTATCTTACTGTGGTCCTAGCGGCTATCTCACTGTTGCGAATTCTTATTTTTGAGAAGTTTTAGTCGAAACTTACTAGAGGAGAGCGGAACTCAGATAATCGTCCCTCTGAGAGCAGAGCTGATCCTAGCCTTGATTTTAAAAGAAAGGAGCTATAGCCCACGCTCCGTCAAAGCACCCTGATGCAGACTCCAGAGTTATACACATCTGTCCCAAAAAGCATCTCACAGGGCCATCGGGGGATAGCTGGCTAGACACACCATCATCGCCCATATTTACGGCGGCCAGTATATTTGATGAGGTGCATGATTGACCTTGCCGTTGCGTCAATGTTTAGCATTGAAGCCATGAAAGTTTCAATGATTGATAGCCTTGCCAGAATGCAAGCCATGCTGGACTGCTCGCCGGAGCAATGGCTGGAAGAAACCCGCCAATTGTGGGAACCAATGCGCGGTATGTACTTTTTTATCCCCGGTGGCCCTGATTGGACCGTCGTCCACAGTCAGAATTTAGGCTTCAGCCAAGGGGCACCTCGTCAGCAAATAATTAATGCGCTGGGTAAGTTGAAGGATGCCGATGCCTGGAATCGCGTTAATCGGGCCCTCTCGCAGGGGATTTTGGACCTTGCTACGGCCAATCCCCATATACTTATTCCGGATCTGACCGTGTTGCTAGTGCTGGGTGACCCTACCAATCAGCATTTCATGGATGAGATTCGGGGACTGTCGGCTTTCGGCGGGATTAGTGGATATATCGTTATTACGGTCTGGCCCACAGATGAGGTGCTCGGACGGTTGGAAGCGATTGCTTTGCATGAGTTGCATCATAACGTGCGCTATTCGCCTCATGGGGTTGTATGGGATCCACAAACTGTGACTGTAGCTGAGCATGTTATCGCAGAGGGCTTGGCTGACCTGTTTGCCGTACAATCCTACGGCCAGCGTGGCTACACACACTTCGTTACCGACCAGACCAGGTCAAGTAATGACGTTCTGCGTCGCGTTACCGAAGGTCTTGATGTTACGGGGATGCAAGACTTCGTTGCCTGGGTTCTCGGTGACGCAACAGCCCGCTTGTACGGATTGCAACCGGTTGGCCTACCTACTGGAGCAGGGTATGCTGCGGGAACTCGCATTGTTCAGGCATACCTGGACGCAACCTGCCGCACAGCAGCTGAGTGCGTGATTACCCCGGCTTCTGAGGTCCTGGATATCGCACTGCCGCGGTTGGGCCTGACGAAACATGAGTGCTGAATGGGAGAATTTTGATAATGGAGTGGACTATCCATGAAGTTGCAGAGCGGGCTGGAATTAGCCCGCGAACCCTACGCCATTACCACCAGATTGGTCTCTTAGTACCGGACCGAATTGGTACTAACGGTTACCGTTATTATGGATCCACCTCTATCGCACATCTACAACGAATCCTGCAACTTCGTGAAACAGGTATGTCGCTTGCGGATATAGCCACCGCGTTGGAGGAGGGCGGCACTTGTGGTGCCGAAAATAAAACCCTTAATGACCATTTGGCTTACCTAAGCAAGGAACAGAAAGAACTTGCCCGGCGCATCACAGCGGTCAGAAACATCTTGATGATGCGTCGCGAGGGGAAGCAACCTCGGATGAATATGGTTCTAGAAGGTTTCAACGACCGCTATGAAGATGAGGTCATCCAACGGTGGGGCCATAGCGCGTTCGAACAGTCAAACCGCTGGTGGCATACCAAGAGTATCGACGAGCAACGGCGGTTCCAAGCCAATACAGAGAAGCTTTTGGCGCAGTGGGGTGAATTACATGGACAGGGGCTTACTCCTACAGATACGACCACCCAAGATCATGCGGCTATGCACGTAGCATGGTTCGCCCAGATTCCGGGGACACCCTTGCATGCAGGAGATATATTTAAAACCGCCGCCATGCTACGTTGTATAGCCAACCTCTATGCCACTAACCCCGACTTTTACTCAGCTTTTGGCGGGTCGCAAGCCGCCGTTTTTGCCTCCGAGGCTTTGCATCACTACGCGGACGAGAACTATCCCATTGACTAGAGAAAATAGGAGGAAATAAAATCGATAAAGAGCGCAACTGCTCTACTCTAAGTGCCACACTTACCTCCGTGTCACTGTCTGATGTGATTCGGTTAGCTGAGGATTTACCGGTTTGATTTGCAGCATTGCCGGATTCTACAGAAATAAGGATAATTTCACTGGTTCAGTTTGATGCTGCGATATTACATCAGAGATTAGGATCGAGGATGTCCTGGTACATTCAATGGCGGGTTGATTTCTGAATTTCCCACAGGGCGCACAGCTAAACCCCGGTCTTCCTAGGAAGACAGGGGTTTTCTTATGCTTGGGCTGGTAGTGCGCCTGTTCCTGGAGCTAGTTAGCTTTCAACACGCATTTTAGCGCTCCACGGGGCGTACCCCGGCGGGGTCTTCTGCCCCGTACTCAGCCCAGGAACCGTCGTAGACGGCAATCTGCTGGTAGCCAGAAACATAGGCGGCCAGGGCATCCACGCAGGCGGTGATACCGGAACCGCAGGTGAAAATCAGTAGCTCTTTGCCGTCGGCAACCTCATCGACAGCCTTTTTAACTTCATCGGGCTGACGGAACCTGCCCCGTTCATCGAGCAGGCTGGTGAAAGGTAGATTGACAGAACCGGGGATATGCCCGGACCGTAAACCGGGGCGCGGTTCCGGTGCCTTGCCGGCAAAACGCTCAGCGCTGCGGGCATCAATAACCTGTGCTGAATCGTGACCCGCCATGGCCTTGGTGGTCAGGGCATCCACGAAAATCTCTCGGTCTTCTGCAAGGAAAGAGCCAGGGACGAAGGGGCCACGATCCAGAGGGAGCTGTTGGTAGCCAGCTTCTACCCAGGCGGGTAGGCCGCCGTCCAGAACAGCCACGTTGTCAAAACCCATGGCCACAAACATGAACCAACCACGGGCGGCAGAGAACATGCCCTGCCTGTCATAGACCACCAAAGCTGAGTCCTTGTTAATTCCCAGAGCCCGTGCCCTGTCTTCAAACTCGGGTGCACTGAGCATGGTGTGAACGCCTTGGGAGGCGCTGAATTGACCGTCAATATCGAAAGCGCGGGCACCGGGGATCCCCTCGCTTGCCCCTGCAAAGTCACCGACCGACGCGTCCAGAACAATCAGGTTAGGTGCCGTTAGGTGAGCGGCAAGCCACTGTGCCCCTACGATAGGGAAGGTCAGCTTAAGAGGTGCAGTCGCTACAGACATAGTGTTCCTTTGCTCAGTGGAAAATCCTAGGGACCATACTACCGCCCCGAAAAGATAAAACCGTGGACTAGACTTTAATCCAGCAATTCCGCAACCCCCTTAGGCGTGCCAGAGTAAGAGAGCACGTCAGCACCAGTAGAAAGCCAATAGATGCCTATTCAGCACCCCAGCCATATTACCGTTCTGACTACCGGGGGGACCGTGGATAAAATCTACTCCCTAGAGGGGGAACTTATTATTGGCCCGCCCAGCGTTCCCGAGCTCCTGGGCCCTGTGCTCAGCGACATCAACTTCACGGTACAGAGTGTGCTGAAACTCGACAGCCTGGACATGACCGATCGGGACCGCGCAGTTCTTGCCTCCGCCCTCGAAGCGGTAGAGACCCAGCACGTCATGATCACCCACGGTACGGACACTATGCCCGAGACTGCTCGCTACCTGCAAGCGAACAAAAAGGCACAGGGCAAGGTCGTTGTGCTCACCGGGGCCATGCAACCGGCTTCTATGCGGGCCTCTGACGCCAGCTTCAACCTGGGGTCAGCGGTAACTGCCCTGGGGCTTTTAGAACCTGGTATCTACATTGCTATGAGCGGGCGAATCTTCCCCGCGACCACAGTCCTTAAAGATAAGGCGCGGGGAATCTTCACCCAGGGTAACTAAACCCTACCGGGGGAGCGGCCTAGACAGCCCGGCCCGGTGTCAGAATATTGTTGGGGTCCAGCGCCGCCTTAATGGCGCGCTGGGCCGCAAGAGTAGCCGGGCTGAGCTGCTCGAGCATGCCCTGCATCTTCAGAGAGCCGATGCCGTGTTCACCGGTGACGGTACCGCCCAATTTGAGCGCTTCAAGGCCGATTCTGTCTAAGAGTTCGTGGGCCTGTGCCTGGCCTTCCTCCCCATCTGCTGAGTAGACAGCCGGGTGTAGGTTGCCGTCCCCTGCATGGGCAGAGATTGTGACTTTACGGCCGTACTCGGCTTCTAGTTCCCGGATTTTTGCTACGAAGAGGGAGAGCTTCTCTAGCGGTACGCCAGTGTCACCAAAGACCAGGTAGCCCTCTGCAATGGTGGCTGAATGAACCAGTCTGCGGGTTTCCATAAGATCTAGCCCGGGTAGAGCGGCAGTCTCAATCGCACCACCCTGAGCACACCGCTGTGCAAAGGCCTGAGCCTGTTCTAGGGCACGTGGCCCGGTGGTTTTACCCATGACGATAGCGGCCTTCGGAATGGTCAGACCCCTGCTGTGGTGCTTCTCAATCATGGTCGCTGTCTCGGCATCTACAAGTTCCAGGCTTTCGGGCTTCTCCTGGCTGGAGGCAATGGCAATGATGGTATCCGTGGCCTCTTCAAACGAATCAAAGTGTGCGGAGAAGGTTGCTGGATCCCCCTCAGGAACAGGCTTGAGCCGGACCGTCGCCTGGGTAATAACACCCAGGGTGCCCTCCGAACCCACAAAGAGCTGGGTCAGGTTAAGGCCGGTGACATTTTTAGCTGTACGGGCACCGGTATGAATGACACTGCCGTCGGCAAGAACTACTTCAAGGGCTACAACCGAGTCAGCGGTAACACCGTGAGCAAGACAGCGCAGTCCGCCGGCGTTGGTGGCAATGTTACCGCCTACCGTTGAGATAGCCGCCGATGCCGGGTCCGGCGGGAAGAAGAGCCCGTGTTCCTGGGCGGCCCTATCTAGATCAGCTGTAATGACACCTGCCCCAACTACCGCCAGGCGGGCCAGCGGGTCAAGAGACAGGGAAGTCATTTTTTCCACCGAAAGCACCAGGCCGCCGGCGTAAGCAACTGCCCCACCGGCTAGCCCACTACCGGCACCGCGGACCGATACCTTAACCCCGTGCCGGTTGGCCCAGGCCAGGGCGGTAGAAACATCCTGGGTGGACTCAGCCAGCAGGACGGCCAGCGGTAGCTCGGGTGTGGCTTCGGAGTCATCTTCCGGGTAGCGGTCAAAGTCAGTTGGGTCAGTGAGTACAGTACAGGAAACGGACTGAACTAATTCTTGGAGTAGTGCGGACATCTTTGTTCTTTCTCTCTTGGAGCTATATCACTCTTAGTGTAGGTTCTAAGAGGAAGCTTGTGCGCATATCCAGACCTTTATGACATGGTCCGGCCTAGCCCCTCGGTGCAGGTGCCGCCAGAGAATAAGGGAACAAGCAGAAAAGGAAGCTAAGGAGCAGACTCGATGTCAGATCAGCCTAACTACACCTACCCTAATCAGCCTCAGCCGCCCCAGTACACCGGCCAGTACCAGCAGGCCCCCCATACTGGGCAGTACCAGCAGGGGTCAGCCCCCGGCTACGCTCAGGCTTATGGCCAGCAGCTCCCCGAACACATGGAGAAGCCACTGGTTCCCAAGGTACTTAAAACTGCGGCTCTTCTGGTGTACTGCATGGTGGGCTTATCTATTATCTCTGAGCTGTTAGGTGTCTTCTTCTACCAGGAGATCCAGGCACAGGCAGCGGATCGTTTTGCCTCTCTCTTGGGCGTTACCGATTTCCAGAATGGGGTAGCATCACAGGACGCCTTTGAGACACAGGTACAAACGGTAGGCACGGTCATAGGGCTATCTTTCTCCCTACTTATTAACGGTGCGGTTGCCTTCATGGCCTACCTCATGGTCAAGGGCCATAACTGGGCGCGTATCGTACTGACCATCCACGCCGCACTGACTGCTACGAGGGTCTTCGGCGTAATCCTGTGGTTCGTCTTCTTCCACTGGTCCATGCTCGTAAGTTTTCTGGCTGCTGTGCTGGCAATCGCCGCCCTCTGCTTTTTCTGGCAACGCCCCGCGAACGAGTACATGCAGCGCAGCCGTATCTACAAGCAGTGGGTTCAGCAGCAGTCCTACCTTGCTTCTCGCCCCTAAAAGCAGCCCTGTTTGCTGCTAGGCAGGGTTGAAAGGCCAGGCGACCAGTAAACTGGTGAGGTAAGCTCCCAAGCATGTGCTCCTTCTGCCTGTGAGCGCGCTGGTATTTGCCAGCGTCAGACAGGGGGAGGCACAGTATGCTTGGGCACACCCCGGAGGCTAGTTCAAGAAGAACCGGCACCCCTACCAAGGAATCGAAAAGCGAAACGTAGCATGGGCAAGACGAGCAGGGTCATTTATCAACCGCGTGAGGCGGTAGATTATCGTCTCATCGATATGGCACCCTATATCCAGTCAGGACGACTCGTGCCCGTTGGTGCGCGAAGCAAACTGAGCCTCTACCTCAAAGACCTCTGGGGGCGCCGTAGCTATATCTGGTACGACTCCCGGACCAAGGTCAGGACCCAGAACAACGAGCACCGGCTCGGTACCCTCTGGCTACTAGTCAAGCCCCTGCTCGACATCGTCTTTTACGGCCTGCTCTTTGGTGTAGTGCTCAAAGCATCGCGGGGTATAGATAACTACCCGGCATACATCATCATCGGTGTTTTGATGTTCCAGTACATCTCAAGCGTTATGAATAACGCTGCCGGCGTGATGAACCAGAGCAAGCCCATGATGAGGGCTTTTTCCTTCCCCCGCATGGCGATACCGCTCTCGATGCTGGTGCGGCAGACTCTACAGATGGGCCCTATCCTTGCGGTTATGATTGTGGGTCTTATTGCTATCCCGCCCCACCAGTACCCCTCACCGGCCTGGGCCATGTTTATCCCGGTTTTTGCACTTAACTCAGTCTTCCTTTTTGGGCTGTCGCTGATTATTGCCCGCTACGCATTTATTCTGCCCGATATTAAACAGCTCTTGAACTTTGTGACCCGCGTACTCATGTACGGTTCGGGCATTATCTTCCCCATCGAACGGTTCGTGAACCACCCCGTTTTGGCCCAGGTAATTCAGGCCAACCCGGTCTACATTTTTATTGACCTGTACCGGCAGGTCCTACTCAACAACAGCTGGGGCTCACTTGAATCGTGGGCCGGTGCAGGTGCTTGGACGGTTGGCACCCTGCTGGTGGGCTTCTTCATTTTCTGGCGTGCAGAGGAGGTGTTCGGCCGTGAGCTCCGCTAACCAAGAGAAGCTGGGGAGCTTTGCCCCCGGTAAACCCTACGACGATGACCGCTTCCTGCAACCGAATATCGTGGTCAATAATCTTTCCGTTGATTACAAGGTATCGGCCGGACTTTTTGGCCGCCGCAAGCAAGAGACAGTACACGCCCTGCAACCCTTTTCTTTTGCGGCCTTTGAGGGCGAGTTCATCGGGCTGGTAGGGCGCAATGGCTCGGGCAAGAGTACCCTGCTCAGGGTTATTGCCGGCCTTGAATCGCCCACGACCGGCACGGTTTACGCTTCGTCTCGGCCTTCTCTTGTAGGTGTGAGCGCAGCCCTTAACCCGGAGCTAACCGGGCGGCAGAACATCATTCTAGGCTGCCTGGCTATGGGTCTGAGAAAGAGTCACATTGATGAGGCCATGCAGAAAGTCATAGACCTAGCGGGCATCGGTACCGCTATCGACCGGCCCATGCGAACCTACTCATCGGGCATGGGCGCCCGCCTGCGCTTCGCTATTTCACTGGCGGCCAAGCCCCGTATCATGCTGGTTGACGAAGCCCTCTCCACCGGTGATGCCGCCTACGCAGAACGCTCAGCCCAGGCCATGAAAGAGGTCCTCGACCAGGCTGGAACGGTCTTCCTGGTCACCCACGCTGCCCAGACCATTGAAGAGCTCTGCAACCGCGCTATATGGCTGGACTACGGCGAGTTCGTCATGGACGGTGACGCCCGCCAGGTAGCCCGCAAATACCGCTGGTTTGCTCACAACCTAGCTCAGGGAAACAAGGAAACAGCCGCCCAGCTCCTTGCTGAGGCCAAAGCTCTGGGAGCACAGGGGTATGTTGCGGATAGCCCCGAAGAGACAGACGAGCGCTAAACCGTCGCAGATCCCCCCACCACCGGCAGATTACAAGGTAAAGAACCGATGTCCCCCCGTACTATTATGACTATCTACGGCACCAGGCCCGAAGCTATCAAGGTTGCTCCCATCATTAAAGCCCTTGAAAGCTCAGCTGACTTTACCCCGGTGGTTGTTTCCACCGGCCAGCACCGGGACATGCTAGAGCAGGTGCAAGAGATCTTCCATATCAGGCCGGACTATGAGCTGGACATCATGCAACCTGGCCAGGGGCTGAACCAGATTGCCCAGAAGATTATGGGCGGGCTAGACCGGGTTCTTCAAGAGCAGAAGCCTGCGGCTATTATCGTGCAGGGTGACACCACCTCGGCCCTGTACGGCGCGTTGGCGGCTTTTAACCTGCAGATCCCTGTGGTGCATATGGAGGCGGGCTTACGTTCGGGTGATCTGGCCTCTCCCTTCCCAGAAGAGGGGAACCGTAAGCTTATTAGCCAGATAGCATCGCTTCACCTGGCTCCGACCGATAGCGCCCGGCGGAACCTGCTCCATGAAGGTGTCGGGCAGGGCGACATCCGGGTTACCGGGAACTCCGTCATCGATGCCTTGCTGTCTGTGGTGGAGAGGGGCCAGCCCAGCAACCAGCAAGATATTGAGGGTGTCTTGAACTCGGGGCGCAGAATTATTGTCGTCACCAGCCACCGCCGGGAAAATTATGGCCGCCCCATGGAAAATATCGGCCGTGCCCTGGCCCGTTTGGCTCAGAGCTACCCAACCGACCTGTTTGTCTTTCCCGCCCATAAGAGCCCGGCCACCCGGCAGACCATCCTACCTCTGCTTGAAGACCTGCCTAACCTGATGGTGATTGAGCCACTGGACTACCAGGAGTTTATCTGGCTGCTAGAAGCCAGCTACCTGGTGCTCACCGACTCCGGGGGCTTGCAGGAAGAGGCTCCGAGCCTGGGTAAGCCGGTACTGGTCCTGCGGGAGACCACAGAACGCCCCGAGGCTGTTGAGGCTGGTACGGTGCTGCTTGTCGGTACCGGTGAGGAGGACATCGTTGCAGAGGCTTCAAAGCTCCTAGATTCTGAGGACACCTATCGGGCCATGGCTGTTGCCACCAACCCCTACGGTGATGGCAAGGCCGCTGAGCGAACTGTTCAGGCGCTCAGCTTCTTTCTGGGCCTGACCGATAGTGAACCCGAGGAGTTTGCTGTGGGTTTAGCGCCAGAGGCCTTTGGTGTCAATGACGGCTTTACCGGCTAAGGCTCTTGCGGGCACCTGCTTGAACCGGTCGTGGTCAACGAGCAGGAGCACCAGATCCGCCTGGGCTATGGCGGGGTCACAGTCTGTAAGCTCAACCTGCCCCAGCTGGCTGAGGTGGGCTGGGAGCCGGTCGATGTGGGGCTCAACTACCAGCAACCGTGCCCCCGGAATCTGGTGAGTTAGCTCCGTGAGGATTTCCAGAGCGGGGGATTCCCTCAAATCGTCAATGTTGGCTTTAAAGGTTAGGCCAAGTACGGCGATGGTGGGGCGATCCAGGTGGGCGCTTTCTGCCTGGACCTGCTCTATAACCCAGCCCGGTTTTGAGTCGTTGACCTGACGGGCTGTTCTAATCAGCCGCGAATTGTGGGGGTCGGCGGCAACAATGAACCAGGGATCGACTGCGATGCAGTGCCCGCCAACACCGGGGCCAGGTTGCAGGATGTTAACCCGCGGGTGGTGGTTGGCTAGGTCGATCAGCTCCCACACGTTCACACCAAGCTGGGCGGCAATCATCGACAGTTCGTTGGCGAAGGCGATATTGACGTCTCTGAAGGAGTTCTCGGTCAGCTTGACCATCTCTGCGGTGACATCGTCTGTGGCTAGGAGTTGGCCGGTGCAGAACCGTGCGTAGATCTGCTGGGCCCGCTGGGTAGCGGTGGGGGTCTGCCCGCCGATTACCCGGTCGTTGCTGATCAGCTCTTGGAGTGCCTTACCGGGCAGGATACGCTCGGGGCAGTAGGCAAAGTAGATAACAGGTTTCCCCCCGGGGTTTTCCTGCCCATCTGCCACCAGGTCGGGGCGCAGCGAGATAATGTGCTGGGCCAGTTTCTGGGTGGTTGTGGGGGGAGAGGTCGATTCAAGAATAATCAGCTCCCCGCCCCTGAGCTGGGCAGCGATGCTACTAGCGGCGGCCATGATGTAGCTGAGGTCGCCGTCTTTCTGCTCGGTAAAGGGGGTGGGAACAGCGATGATGTAGGTATCTGCCGGGGGAACTTGGGTGGTGACGGTCAGGTTGCCGCTTGCCAGGGCGCTTGTGAGGGCTTGGTCAAGACCAGGCTCCACAATGGTGACACGACCCTTGCTAATGCTCTCAACGGTTGCAGGGTTGATGTCCACGCCGATCACACGCGCCCCGCTTTGAGCTAGGACGACAGCTGTCGGCAGGCCAATGTAGCCCAGACCGATGAAGGCAATAGTGGGGGAATCCATGACTACTTATCAAAACTTTCAGAAGAAATCTTCGGTATTACACTTAATTTACCTCAGTGCAGTAGTTTATACCGTGGATGTCGGCTAAACCCCACAAGCAGCTCGTGAGATTACTTGGCGGCAGAGCTGTAGTATTAAACTGGCGATAACTCCACCCCGTAGCCTGGGGAAGAACCCCCATAAGGTTTCGATGCAAAAAACGAAGCAGCCAATGAGTAAGGAAGACTATGTCTGACCAGAGGAAAGTTCTCACAATTGTTGTGCAAGCAACCACAGCGTTGGATCCTGAGTCAGAGATATACCGCTATATCATGCGTGCTTCCTTGCTGTGGGAAAACAGCTACAGTATCGAGGTTGTAGACCAACAGCTGGATGTTCATCGGCTACGTGAACTGGTTCAGAGCCTCGACAGCAAATATGTTATTTTTATGGACTCGAGCCACATCATAAGGCCTGACTACCTGGAAAAGATGCTTGAGTACCTGAACCAGAACAGTGTATTCCTTGCAGAGCCTAAAATTTATACTGGCGCGCTACCCCAGACCGATATCATCAAAGAAAATGACTTGGATTATTACTACAGTCGAGACACAGATATCTTCGGCATAGCCTTCAACACAAGTCGTTTATCTCATATTCTAGATATATTTCGCGATATTGATATACATTCCCTATACATTGCCTACCGCCTGTACTGGGGTATTGAAAAAATTACCCCTCTGGAAGCTGGTTACTCTGTCTCATCTGTTACTAAGGTAGCAAATGGTCTGAAGATAAACCGTGGAATAAAGAGAATTCTCCCCGTCGCCTCTACAGGCTCGCTGGAGATGCGACTGTATATACTTCGGTTGGTGATACTTTTCTTGCGGGGGGTCCGCCAGAAAAATTCAACCGATATATCTATCATCCATCTCAAGGAAATAATAAACTTTTATCGCCTGGATGAGATTTATAAGTATTCGGAAGCGTTACATTCATTTGAGACAGGTTTCTTGATCTGGCTTGCAGACTCCGTCCAGGACCAATATCTCTATAAGCAGCTATCAGACTCAGATATATATCTAGAATTCAACCGGAAAAGCCCGGGCGAAGATAATTTCTTGCTCTATAGTCTTGATTTTGCTGGGAGTGAGGTTGAGGTCTATAAATCCTATCTTCCTAAAGAGCAAAGGGCATCTTTTAACAACCCGAAGTCGTATGATTTCTACTCTAGCCCCATAACCCCTGACTCAACAATTATCTTCTTTGATCGCCCAATGCAGGCTGATGATAATGCTGAGCACTTATACGCATACTTTATTAAAAACTACCCTAATTACCATAACGCCTACTTCGCATTGAACCCCAAGTCCAAGGATTGGGAACGCCTGCTGTCACTGGGTTTCAACCTTATACCTATATTCAATGAGGAGTTTTACGAGAAGTTCCTTATCTCCGACCTGGTCGTTTCATCCCAGATCTACTCACTCAACTATAGAGGTAAGAGCCTGGCAAATTCACGTTTTGTCTACCTTCAGCACGGGGTGCAGCTCAACGATATGACTGACTGGGTTCTATCTAAGTTCTTTGATGTGTTTGTTTCTACGGGCAAGGTGGAATATGACTACCTCTCAGCTCTTGCTCCCAAAGAGACGATAAACTCTGGCCTCCCAAGGTTTGAAACTTTGGCTAAGAAGGTAGGGGAGACTAGGCATCTGCTATTTATGCCAACATGGCGTTTTAATCTGCAAAACAGCTCTACAGAGCAGTTCATGGAGTCAGATTATTTTAAATCAATCAATAATATTTTCACTGATGAAAATTTGCTAGAATTCCTTGAAGAAAACGATAAGGAACTAATAGTACAGCTACACCCTAATACCGCTAAAAGATCTGGTTGTTTCAATTTCTCAGATAGGGTCAAGCTGTCGGATTTGAGCTACAGCGACGCGATTTCAGCAGCTGAATTTATCTTTACGGACTACAGCTCAGCGGTCATTGATGGTTCCTTCGTAGGAATCCCCATTGCTTACTACCAGTGGGATGCAGAGGAGTTCTTCAACGATCAGCCTTACGATGCACGGCTTAGCTACGAAGATGATGCGATGGGGCCTCTTTTCACCCAGCACCAGCAAATAATCAACCACATTATTTCAGGCAAATACAAAGAGATTGACCAAAAATATGAACAGCGACGAGCAGTATTTTTTGAGGGTGTAGAGCTATCCAAAATTAATTCTCGGATTGTCGAAAGGATGCTGAGTCTTTAAAAATGAATAAACGAGTACTTTTATACAAGAGGAAAATTAGGAACGCTGCCAAGAAGGTTGCTTTCTCTGACGTATCACGAAGCATCGCCCGGGAGATTTATTCCCTCTCGAGAAGAAGCGCTCTGGTCTCTGCCGGGATTGAACGGACTAACTCCTCAGAAATTTTTGGACGTCTCTCATCCGAGCGCCTTCCAGAGGGTAAGTACTTCGCAAAGCTGACTATCAAGGACTGGGAAAATCACCTTGACAAGAGATTTAAGCTTTTTCAAGGTAATAAGCTCATATACGGCAACCAAATTGAAAAGCCTGCCCGAGGTTTCCCCCTTGAATATAGAAATATAGTTGTTTCGTCCCGTAGGCTTGAGAACTTTAGCCTGTCTATAGACGCTCCGTTCACGTTAGCTATTAGCCAGGGGGCCTTCTCGACCCAGCAGCAGACTGACTATGACTTCAAGTATGGTGTAGAGCAACACGGGGACGTTTTCTACTCTCTCAGAGGAAATAAAGTTAATCCCCGAAAAATCATCATTACCTTCCCCGGTTTTGGGCCATCGACCACCAGAATCCCCTACTCTGTCAGTTACCTAAAGGCCTTGACGGATAAAGATCTCAAGGACACCCTGATGGTTTGTTTCCAGGACCGCTACATGGTTTCTGGTACTTACATGATTACCGACAGCGCCGGGCGACCTCTCTACAGTAGGGTCAAATCTGCCATAGATTCGCTTTTGCGTGAGTACAACTTGCAGGACCGAGACATGCTACTCTTCGGTGCCTCTAAGGGAGGGTCAATAGCTATTTACTATGCCCAGGAATACCCGGGTGCTCAGCTGGTGGTTGCTGTTCCGCAGATGAATCTGCCTTACTATATGAATAAACCTTTCTTTAGGAACAACTTATTCCTGGTTCCTGAAATTCACAATATTGAACAGCCAGAGAGCATTTTAAGAAGATACTTCCGTGAAGGTCGGAAAATCGACTATTTTTACACCAATTCTGATGAACTCAGTAACCACTCCCTCATCGAGTTTGCGCGTGATATTCCTGGTCTGACCAAACACAGAATCAACGGCAAGCATGGAGACGTAGCGAGAACAGCACTGCCCTCAATTCTCAATATCATGCGAGGTTTTCTTGGAGTCTCCACGGTCAAGGAGATTAGGGCTGAAACCCTGCGGACCTTCTCCGATGAATCCTTTATCTTTGGACAGGCCAGAATTCAGACAGGAATTAGCCGTACAGACCCTATCAATTGGTACCTGGAAGGCAACCTAGGGAGAAGCGTCTTTAGGGTTCTGCTAACGGATCATTCCTATGACTTTGTTAAATATTCTGACAGAAGCCAAAGAATTATCCCTGCCTATGACCCGGTTGAATCGATCAATACGATTGTTGGTTTGGGCGCAGACGGTTCCGTCTATAAGGGGCGGTTCCCTAACCATCTTGAACGCTCACCGGAGCATAGGAATAAGCTTATTTCAGAGTTTCAGCCCATATTGGATGATACTCAGGGGGGCGTCAAGGAATACGCCATAGTTAATGGGGCCACCTATAGTCGTTTCAAATATGTGGCTCAGCCGATTCAGGCTGATGGCAGGACTGTAGAAGTCCATTTCGTGGATGACATCACTAACATCGCAAAGATTAGAGCGGCGGCTAAGCAAACCCATCCCACTAAGACCCTCATTATCGTTGAGTCGCAGGACGAGATGACTTTTGCCAACCTATTTGCGCTGCGGTGCGTGATGACTCTCAAGGGTCAGCGCCTCCGGATCGTTCTCCATAACCGTAATCTTGATGCTACCCAGGTGAAAGCACTAGTTAAAACAGACTGGGTGCATGTTCAAGTGGTACTTGTTCACGCTGCTAGCAACCTAAACATCAGCCGTAGACCTTATAGCAACTGGATTAGAAAACGCCGTTTGAATGTTCTGCAGAGTGCCCAAAGAGAAATGCAGAGCCTTGAAGCTGTAGGCAACAGCCAGACTGATGGGAATATCTTGAGATTGCCTAAGGCTCCAGAGCATTTCAAGGCCGAAGAGGTGAGTCAGGGGAGGAGCCAGAGTCCGACTCTATCGGCTGGGACTGCCCCGAGAGTTGCTCTAGCTCAAACATCAAGCGATACCGTCGTAGCCACTAGGCAGGAAGGTCAACGGGCTAAGGAAAAAGTTGATGCTACTTTCTCAGCCAGAAAAAATAGTATTAGAAAATCGGGGAAGAAAAGTAAGCGGAAGTAACTGGATGCTGCAACCCTGAATGCCGTTTCTTATCGTAAAGATCATGAAGGAAACAGCGACTATTTTTGATGCTACAACCGCTCAGCGGATTAGCTAGGCATATGACATCAAGGTCGTCATGCTGGCTTTGGCTGCGTTAAGAATTGCTGGTCTCTTGAGGATAGAGGAAAGTTATACCAACCCATGGGTTATAAACGAGTGATCAATTTCTGGGTAGATGAAAAAATGCAAGCTCCAGAACCTCCTCCCCGGGAGGTTTTGCGTCAACAGTTAATGGCACGCAAAGGAGGGGTTATTGGCACCCAGGGTCGAGGGGCAGTGGCTCTTCGTTTTGATGATGCTCCCTTTGCCTTCCGGCACAAGGTGCTACCTCTCATCGTTGAGCGCGGTCTGCCCTATACTCGCGTTACTACCTCATCGCACATCCATAAGGGGCAGATCAAAGAAAAAGAATTCCCCCTGATGCAGAAGCATGCAATTCGGTACGGGGGCGAAATCTGGAACCACGGAGCTACACATGGTGATGCCTCCGGGAGTAAGGGCATTTATCGGGAGCTTATTGCGCCGCTCTATCAGCTTCGCAGCTTGATGCCCCGCATCCCTATCGACTGTTTTGCCCCTCCGGGTGGTGCCCAGATTTCCTTCGACGGGTTTATGCCCTCTCACACTCCGCAGAACTGGGCTACAGAGGCGGGACGCTTGGTCCTAGCCCATCACAGTTTGGCTTCTGGCTACTTTAAAAATACTTTTTACAGGAGCCTGACAGGATCTCCTGTAGACGGACAGACCCATTACAGCCTCGATACTTACACCCTAGAAAGGGCCCAAGAACTGCTAGAGCGTGTGGCTCAATGGCAGGTAGGAACGGTCCTCATGTGGCACTCCAACAAGTTGGACAGCCCCAACTGTATGGATATCAAGACTTTTGAGGGGGTTCTTGACCATATTGTCGATTTGCGAGACCAGGGTAAATTGCTTGTTCTCACCTGTAGTGGGCTTTCAGTAGCTGACAAAAGCTCCCAAAACCGTGATGATATCTTAACCAGCCACTCCGGCGACCCTTTCAACGAGCTCATAACTTACGGTGCTTTTCGGAGTAACGTCCCGGGTTCTACACGGGAGCTGGTGGCGGAGGTTGAAGCGCCACCTGGAAGCCAGGTGGTTTCAACCGTGGGTGAGTCCATAAGGAAGCACACCGTTCCAGACCAGGGGCTCTTACACCTTCGTCATGTGGTAACAATCCCTCTAGATATCAAGAATCTCCGTGTTTCCATTGACGCTAAATCATCGGACGTTACCTTGCGAGCGGTTTAGTAGTAGCTGCGGGCTGAGGTAGGGCATGGCGATGAAGTAGCTGAGGTGGGACCTCTACCAGCTTGAGCTGTGGGGCAGCTAATAGCTAGAGCCATAGTGAGAGGCTGCCTTGAAGGTTACTCAGTAAACTGCCACAGCTGTCTTTGCCAGGTTTGAGGGTCTTAGCTTTCCGGGCAGAACTGCCGGTAAGCAGGAAAGAAACTGCGAGCTCTTGCAGATTTTCAGGTCTGATGAGAGTCACGCCGGGGGTTTCTAACAGATTCCTGGCCCGCTTGAGCTGGGGGTCATCGGGCGCTACCACCAGCGCAACCGGCACACCCACCAGCAGGGCATCATCGGCTACGGACGAATAATCAGTCACCAGGGCACACGAGCGCACCAACGCCTCCTGGAACTGATGGCCAAACACCAGCTCAACACCCAAACCCTCACCCAAGTGAGCCACCCGCTCCTCCATGTTGGGGTGCACAAAGAAGACCGGGCGCACACCCCGCTGGCCCAGCCGCTCACAGGCCTCAACCCAAGGCCCCACCCAGGAGCCTACCCAGGCCCGAACCTCATCATCTGTTGCGGTTACTAGGCTCTGCTGCCAGGTAGGGGCCACCAGCACCCTATCGCGCCGAACCTCACCAGCAGCTAACTCGTACAGGCGGTCGTGGCGGGGTAACCCCAGCTGCCAGACCTCCTGGCGGGTCAGCGTGTAGCAGGACCCATCACCCACAATGGCCTGGGTTTCGCTGTCCAAGGTAGTGAGCATAAGGTCAATCCGGCGGGGGTTGAGCCAACGCCAGTGATCGCGCCGCAAAATACCGTGCTGAAGAAAAACAAGCCGCTGATCAGGCCCTAAAGCAGCCAAAATAGGGGCTAACCCGGGCGCACTAATATCGCTGACCAGCAGGTTACTGGCTCGCCTGCCAAGCTCTTGAGCCTGGGCACTAGCCACCTCTACCAGGGTGAACCCCTCCTGCTCCAACCTGGCCCAGTCGGGGCTCTGCCTGCAAAGCAAGAAAACGTGCTCCACCTGGGGTGCGTGGGCGCTGGCGTAGCGGTAAAAAGCCTCCGCATTATCACCGGCCCGGTGCTCCCTATCCGCGTACACCCAGACCTGCCGCACCTGCGCGGGCTGAACCTGGCCCGGTGCGGCAGACCCTTGACCTGAACGGCTCGTGAGCGCCCGCTTGAGCCGCCACAGGCCCTTCTTAGCCTGCATGAGCAAGGGCGGCCTCTCTGCCATCTCGGTAGAAGGCGGGGGAGTGGGCTGGGCAAGCTGACGGAGCAGAAGCGGTGTACCAGCGTAGGGGCTAACTTTTAGGTCAAACCCAGCGACCCGCATGCTAGGGGCCTGCTCAAACCAGAGAATACGTTCCCGCACGAACTCCACACCAAAGAGAGTGTGGCTCACCCACTTAGCGGTCACAGGCTCTACCGGCTGGCCCTGCACCATAAAGACTTCTGCGGGTACGTCCTGGCCTGCCGGGAGCGCATCGCCCCGGTAGAAATAGGTGAACTTCTGTACCGGGCGCCAGGACCGCTTAGCATAAGAGAACACCTGGCGGCTGGTCAGCGGTGCATAGGGCAGAGCATCCACCTGGGCAGAACGAGCCAGCAAGAGCTGCCTGCGGTCTAAGCCCAGGGGCAGAACCGCAAAGCCTTCCAGCAGGCTAGTGTCAATCTTCCCCAAGATCTGCTCTATGTAACCGGCGCAGGTTCTGCGGACCTGCCCAGGTAGTTCAAGGGCGGGCGAGAACACCTGACGGTCAATCTGTAGGTAGTGGGCCAGCTCGTAGAGGAGCTGGTTCTGCAACCACAGTGGCAGGGGCCTAGAGCTCTGTGACCAGGGCAGGTAAAAGCGCTCGAAGGGCAGGGTGTACTTGAGCGGAGCAGACCAGGCAGCGCTGGTCAGGGACCGCTGGTGACCCACCCGGTAAAGATAGCGCGCACCCGCGCACACACCCACACCTCTTGCCCGGCAGGCCAGCAGGAGCCGAACGATAAAGTCAGAGTCCTCAGACCAGTTAACCCCCTCATCAAACCGCAGACCCGTAGTTGCAAGCACCTGCCGGTTGAAAACAGCCGCCGCCACCGAAGTACCAATCATGTGTGGCTCATCGGTCAGGCTCACCCACCGGCTACCCTGCATAAACCGGTAGCGCAGGGGGTGAACCTCCTGGGGCTCAGCATCGTGTTCCTGCTGGTCCAAGCGCATAATCCTGGTGTGAATCAGTGGGCTGGACGAAAAATCCTGGTCGGCGTGCTGGGCTATCAGCTCACCGAGGGCTTCAAAGTAACCTGGGGACACGGTGTCGTCCGCATCCAAGAAGGCCACCCAGTCCGTTGACTCAGCTACCGCCGCCCCCAGCCCCACATTGCGGGCGGCCCCAGCGCTACAGGCAAAAACATTCCCCTGCCCCGTCCTGAGCACCCGCACCTTGGTGTTGGTGGCAGCTAGCTCCCGCGTAGCTTCTAGAGCTTCTGCATTATCGGCCACCACAAAAATACGCTCCACCAGCGGCGAGCGCAGGCTCTCCAGAGCCTGGGCCAGGTAGGGGCCAGAACCGGCTACCGGAATAATGACCGAGAACCTAGCACTCACGCGCCCTCCACCCCGCAGATTGAGTTAGCCCACTCCTGGGCGACCTCCTGAAAGTCAAACCGGGTGGCGTAGGACTGCGCGGCGGCACTTTGGGCAGCCCACAGGGGCCGGGAGGTATGTTCTACGATGTAGTCCGCTATAGCCTCAGCTGAGGGGAAGACCCAGCGATCCGAGAAAATATCGGTCACCCCCGTGCGTTCTAGGAAAAGGGGGACTGCGCCCGAAGCCATGCCTTCGGCAGCGGCCAGGTGGAAGGTCTCACGGTCACTGAGCGAAAGGATCCACCCGATTTTGCTGAACCAGGATTCCACGTTAGCGCCTTGGGTTTCAAAGACAAGGTGCTCCCGTAACTGGGGGGAACTACCGATGCGCTGGTAGAGCTGGCGGTAAGCATCCACTTCTGCCAGGTTCTTGTTCCACAGCCAGGAGAAGCGCCAGGGAGCGCGCCCGCGCAGGTGGAGCATGTAACGCTCATCGTGGGCGAGTAGATTCTCCAGGACCTCCACCGCTAGGTCAGGGCGTTTGAGGAAGGGCGTGAAACCGAGCATACCCAGGTGGTAGGGCGCGTCCTGCCGCTTGGGGCGGCTGAAGGCATCAAACTCGATTGAGTTACCGATGACCTTGATTTTGTGCCGGTCCCAGCGGTGTAGGGAGAGCACCTGCTGCCGGTAGAACTCCGAGACCAGAATGAGCTGGTCTACCCGGCTGAAATTGAGGTCGGTAATCCAGGCGGCTTGAGCCTCAAAACCGTGCAGGCGAATGAGCAGGCGTTTACCGGCGGGCAGGTTGTGGGAGTACCAGATGGCGTTACGGCCAGCCCATTCGCAGAGCACCACATCGGCCCAGTCCATGAGTTCTTGGTGGTTGTGATCGGTAGGGGCAGCGTCTTCGAGTGCCCACTCTTCAAGCCTGACCTCCACCTTATTGGCTTTTTCGAGCATACGAACAATGCCGGGGGTGAACCGGAAGTCGTGGCTACTGATGAGGACCTTGAGCGGTGGGAAACTCAGGTCTTGGAGCTTGAGCATACGGAGCACCGGTTCAAGGTGTGCCAGAGTGCCCACCGAGCCGTCGGCCCCGGGCACTGAGTACTCAATGAGGGAGCGGGAGGCTGTGTCATTGACCAGTGTGTAGTCAGCCAGCCGAATGATGGTTTCTATATTTTGGCTGGTGCTGTCGTAGAGCGATTCGGTGTGGCTGGGAATATCGGGCAGAACCGCGACCAGGGGTAGCTGCCGGTTCCACTGCTGGGCCACCGCGAAAGCGGCGCTGTAACCGACCACAAACACCAGCTGGGCCTGGGTCTTGCCTGCCTGGGCCTGGACTTCATCGGTGATGGTAGCCAGCGGCTGCTCTTGGGCAAGGACGTGTGCCTCAAACCCTAGAGAATGCAGGGTTACTTGGAGCCTGAGCGCGGCCTGGTCAAGGCCAGAGAGATTCTTACCTCGGCCCCGGTAGATGAGAGCGGTGGTCATGGGCGGGCCTTCCTGTGCTCCTGCTGGGTGTAGGCCAAGAGCTGTTGGAGGAAGGGTGAGAGGGCGTAGTCGGCGCCCTGGAGGTCAGTTAGTTGGGCTGTCACCGCCTTGCGGAGCCGTTGGTGGGCGCTCAACAGCCTAAAGGAGGCCGGTGGGCCAGCGGGCACCCTTGCATTATCAATCAGCACGGGGGTGGTGTAGGAGCGCCTGGCCTGGGAAACCAGGGCCAGGAGCTCGTCGAAGAGGTGTTCGCCGCCTGCCTCTAGGGTTCCCGCCCAGCTCCCCTGAGTCAGGGCGCGGGTTTCTACCAGAAAGTAGCTGGCCTTGAGGGTGGGCGCTACCGCGTAGGCCCAGCCGGGGTTGAGCGCTACCAGGTCCTGCTTGCACTCCTGCGCGAGCGCGGGGGAAACTACCCCGTAGGCTTGTGCCTGTTTCCAGTGCGGGGGCAGGGCAGAGAAATCTTTGCCAAAGAGCATGCCCGCCAGAATCTGGGAGCCTGCCGCTACACGGTCCTCATCGACCTGGCTAATGACCCGGCCCAGAGCTACCTCGTCGGAGCCGGTGCTGATAGCGCCCCTGGTGTCGTCTTCGTTCAGGGAGCGCTGGGTGAACCGAAAGAAGCTAGAGAGACCAGCCATAGGTACCTTTCAGGGAGGGGACTGAGCCCGGGGGCTTTAGAAGAAGATGTGCTGCTGGCTGAGGCCGTAGTGGTGGAGCCGTGCCTGGGCCAGAACCCGGGAGTCGCTGATATCCCAGGTGTGCTTGGCTCCCTGCCCTGCTGCTCTGCGTACCTGCACAAAGTTGAAGCGGTCAGCGGAGTAAATACGCCCGCCAGCTTGAGCCACAGATTCTAAGAAGGCGGTGTCTTCGCCGGTGGAGACGTCCTCAAAGGGGTGGGCCTGGAAGATGCTGCGGTAACCTAGCAGGGTCGGGCCTGCGACGAAGTCGGTGAAGCGGTGTTCGCGTTCTGCCGCCCGTACCACCGTTGCCTCAAGGCCTTGCAGGTTCATATAGTATGCCTGTTTGCCAACCACATCGGCGCGGGAGAAGCGTAGGGCGTGCAGGGAGTCCTCCAGGTAGTGGGGGCCGTAGAGGTCATCGTCATCCATCTTGGCAAGGACTTGCCCCTGCGCCGCATCAACAAGCTGGTTCAGGCAGTAGCCCAGAGAGCGTTCACTACCTGCGGTCAGCAGGCGTGCCCGCTCAATCCCGGCCTGACGGGCACGGTCCTGGAAGGTGCGAGAATCGAGGGTGAAACCGTGGGTCAGCAGAACCAGTTCAGCTTGTACCGTCTGCTGGCCTACCTGTTCAAGGAGGTGCTCCACCTGTTCAGGGCGGCAGGTAGAGGCAATGACGCTGACACTCGGTTGCCCCAGGGCGAAGGGCCCGGTCAGCTTTCCTTGGCTTGCCAGCGCATTGAGAATGGTCAGTGCCCGGTGGGAATAGGTGTGCTGTGACCAGATGTGTCGCTGGGCCAGGTGAACCTGCCGGTCCCGGTACTCACCGCTTGCTAGTAGGGCGCGGGTTGCCTGATGCGCTTGGTCTTCGGTGCCTGCCACCTGGATCATAGTCTCGTCAAAGTAGCTGGTAATAGCGGCTGAGGGGCTGGTCAGTACGGGTGTTCCGCTTGCTAGAATCTCAAAGATTCTGCGGGCGCACATGCTCGGGGAATCCACCACCGAATTGACGTTCAAGAAGACCTTATAGGCCTTATAGGCCACCAGCATCTGCTGGTAGCTCTGGCTGCCCACGACGTGCTCGGTGAGCGGCTGGGGGAACTGGTAGCGTTCGTCCTGACCTAAAAAGCGGGAGAAAATCTCAAAAGGCTCACCGGCCTGGGCCGCTCCGGTGCGGGCACCCTTGAGCAGGTAGTCCATCTGCTCGCGGCGCTCAGGGTATTTGTGGGCAAAGTAAGAACCTGCAAAGGCCGCACCACGCTCTGCTACCCCGTGGTGGGGGCGCACCGGGTTGTGCACTGCTGGTTGGGCGGCAAAAGCCAGGGGATAGACCCGTTCATGCCCCAGCTCTTGCTGGTAGCGGGTGACCATGTTGCTATCGGAGGTAAAAACAAAGTCAAAAAGCGCGGCAGTAGCGAGGAAGTCCTCAAAATGCGGGGGGTCCTCCTTGTTCCAGAAAACAGAGGGGATGCCTTCTTGCCGGGTGTAGGCCAGAAGCTCTTTGACGGCAGGGCGCGGGGCTGATTCCCCGGTTAGGTGGTACTGCCAGGCGCCGTCGTTACCGGCCCAGGCAGACTCCACCAGCAGAAAATCAGGCTTCTCGCGCTCTAAGACCTCTCGCCAGTTCTCCGGGGTGATAGCTAAAGTGGTGAACTCAAAACCCCAGGCCAGCGCAGAAAAATCATCCAGAATAGTAGCCACTTTTAAGCCCTCAAAAACCGGAGGGTAGCTGGGGTAGTCTAGGGGCAGGAAGTCAAGACGGTAGCCAGCAGGGGTTTTTCGGTCCTTGCTGACCTGGGGGACCGCGCCGACGGCTTCCTCGCTGGCTAGGCCTAAACCTTTGCCCCCGCTGCGGGAGCGGGAACTAAAGGCCGCACCGCCAAAGTGGTTTGCCATGACCTGACGCCGCCTGAACTTACGGACCTGCCTCAGGCCTCCTCGGCGAAAGTGCCAGAGCGCGCGACGTAGTTCAGAGGGGGACAAAAGCTGGGGCACCGCTACTCCTTGACTCAAATAGGCAGATACAATAAACCTACCGCACCGTCAGCGGCGAATACATAAGGGAGAGCATGACAGTAGGAAATCAGGTACAGAGGGTCTTTATCTACGGCTCTTGTGTTGCCCGCGATACCGCTGAGTATTTGCCTGAAAACTATCGGGTAGTCGGCTACACCGCCCGGCACTCCTTGCTTTCGTGGGCTACCGATGCCAGCTATAAGCTCCCTGCAGACCTGGAGCTGAGCAATAAATTTCAAGATAAGATGCTTCGCGCCGACTGGGCCGGTCAATCCTTGGATTCCCTGCTAGAGACCGCAGACCAGTATGACCTGATCCTGTGGGATATCTTCGATGAACGTCACGGGGTCCACTGGTTTAGCACCGGTGAGGTTGTGACCCGCTCTATCGACTTGGTTGCCTCCAAGCCGGCTATGGGCCTGATTGAGGACGGCACCCACGTTGCCTTAGGCGCTGAAGAGCATTTCCAGAGCTGGTGCGAGAAAGCAGACGAGTTTATTGATGCACTGACCGAACACGGTGCCCTTGCTAAGGTGCGCCTTCTGCGCCTGCCCTGGGCCGAACAGACCAGTGCCCATGAGCCTACCCCCGTCAGCATGGGAATTAGCGCCCAAGAAGCCAACCAGCTCACGGTGCCCTACTACGACTATGTGGCGCAGCGGGGCCTACCTATCATTGATGTTCCCGCAGACCTTGTGGTAGCTGACCCCGGCCACCAGTGGGGTCTGGCCCCTTTCCACTATGTGCCTGAGGTCTACCACTACCTGCGGGATGCGATCGTCAACCCCGCCCCGGAAAGCTAGGCTCTCATGACCTCCACCGCCAGTAGTGCACCCCTTAAAGAGCAGGCCCAGGACCTGCTCGCCCAGCTCACCGGCGCCCCTGAGGCCCGGTTCCACCCCGGCCAGTTTGAGGCTATCGAAGCGCTGGTAGAGCACCGCCGCCGCGCCCTGGTGATCCAGCGCACCGGCTGGGGTAAATCTGCGGTCTACTTCATCTCGGCCCTGCTCCTGCGCCGCCAGGGCAGCGGCCCCGCCCTGATTGTCTCCCCGCTACTGGCCCTGATGCGCGACCAGGTGCAGGCCGCCGCCCGCGCCGGTGTACGAGCCGCTATGGTCAACTCATCGAACGTGACCGAATGGGCGGCAATCCGCGCTGACCTGGCCGCCGGTGAACTAGACGTTTTGCTGGTGGGCCCCGAACGCCTGAACAACCCGGACTTCCGCCAGAACTGGCTCCCTGAGCTGGTGCGCGCCTGTGGCCTGTTGGTGATTGACGAAGCCCACTGTATCTCTGACTGGGGCCACGACTTTAGGCCCGACTACCGCCGAATCCGTGACCTTATCGCCAACCTGCCAGCGGGTGTGCCTGTTCTGGCCACTACCGCCACCGCTAATGAGCGTGTAGTTGAGGATGTTGCGGAGCAACTAGCTATCCAGCAGGGTGGTCAAGCCGGCCCTGACTCGGTCTTTATTCTGCGCGGCCCACTTTCCCGTGACTCTCTGCGGCTGGGCGTTCTGCATCTGCCCACCGCCACCGATAGGCTGGGCTGGCTAGCAACCCACCTGGGGAGCCTACCCGGCTCTGGGATCATCTACACGCTCACGGTGGCCGCTGCCGAAGACACCGCCGCTGCCCTGCGCGCAGCAGGCTACCCGGTACTGCCCTACAGCGGGAAAACCGATGCGGACGAGCGGGCAGAAGCCGAAGAAGCCCTCAAAGAGAACCGGGTCAAAGCCCTGGTTGCTACCAGCGCCCTGGGCATGGGTTTCGATAAGCCGGATCTGGGGTTTGTGATTCACCTGGGCGCGCCCTCCAGCGCGGTTGCCTACTACCAGCAGGTCGGGCGCGCTGGTCGCGGTGCTATCAAGGCCGACGTACTACTTATGCCCGGTAGAGAAGACCGGGAAATCTGGGAGTACTTCGCAACTGCCAGTATGCCCACCCCCGAGAACACCGGTGCTGTTCTTGCCGCTCTTCGCCAAGCAAGCTCCGCGGGGCAGGAACTGACCGTCCCGGCGCTGGAAACTCGCGTGGATGTCAAACGTTCGTCCCTGGATCTGCTCCTGAAGGTCCTCGCGGTTGAGGGCGCTGTTGAGCGGGCCGAGAGGGGCTGGGTAGCCACGGGCGCTCCCTGGCACTACGATGCTCCCCGCTATGAACGTGTGCTCCAGGCGCGCCTGCGTGAACAGCAGGCCATGCTGGACTACCAGCGCACCAGCACCTGCCGTATGGTCTTCCTAGCCCAAGAGCTTGATGACACCACCGCCCAACCCTGCGGTATCTGCGATGTGTGCGCTGGCCCCTGGTACCCCAGCGGCCTTGACCCTGCACTGACCGCGCAAGCAGGGATTACCCTCAACCGTACTGGTGTTGAAATTGAGCCGCGCGCCATGTGGCCTAGCGGTTTGGGCTCTCTGGTGTCTGAGGCAACCGTGGACCATGGTAAGCCTCTTGGGGGCAGAATCGCCCTGCAGGAGCGGGCCCAAGCAGGCCGGGCCCTTGCCAGGCTCACTGACCTGGGCTGGGGCAATCGCCTGCGAGAAATCTTTGCCCCCGGCCCCGACGGCAGCCCTCTGGACGGGCCGGTACCCGCAGATCTAGGCCGTGCCAGCCTTCAAGTTCTTGCAGACTGGGACTGGGAACAGCGGCCTGTAGCTGTGGTGGGCTTGCCCTCCCCGGTGCGCCCTGCCCTGGCGTCCTCGCTAGCTCGTGGGCTAGCGGCTGCCGGTAAGCTCACTGACCTGGGCGATATGGAATGGGTCAAAGAGCCAGAGCACTTCGGCGGCAACAGCGTCTTTAGATGCGCCGGTGTGCTGGGTGCTTACCGGCTTCCCGACCGGGTGCAAGAGTACCTTGCCAGTAGCCCCGGTCCGGTCCTGCTGGTGACTGACCGTATTGACTCCCGCTGGTCTAGTACGGTTGTTGCCCGTATGCTCCGCAAGGCTGGTGCCACCGCCGTGCTACCTTATGCCCTTGCTATTACCCATTAGAACCCCTTTTCATATGAGAGCCGGTGACCGTGCCCACTATCTTTAGCGACCGCCCCCGCAACCGCGACCACGAAGCCCTCATGCGCCTGGCCCTTGATCAGGCTCGTTGTGCCCTGGTCAGCGATGACGTCCCTATCGGGGCAATTCTTGTGGATGCCTCGGGGCAGGTGATCGGCCGGGGCTATAACCGGCGTGAAGCTGATGCTGACCCTACCGCCCATGCTGAGGTCCTAGCCATTCGAGAGGCGGCTGAGCACCTGGGGAGTTGGAGGCTTGAGGGGTGCACCCTGGTGGTGACCTTGGAACCCTGCCTTATGTGTGCTGGCGCGATTTTGCTGGCACGTATCCCTACCGTGGTGATGGGTGCCTGGGAAGAAAAAACCGGTGCGGCTGGGAGCGTCTACGATGTTCTGCGTGATCGGAAAGTCAACCACTGGGTAGAGCTCTACCCCGGTGTGCTTGAAACAGAGTGCGCTAGCTTGCTGACCACTTTCTTCCGCCAACAGAGGTAGTTAAGGTTACGCTATTCATGTGCTCGCAAGACCCTGTTTCTTGCCCACTATCCTGTATATTTGCAAAAGGTAACTGATTTTTTCAAATAAAAGAGGGGGCGGGTGTGAACAGCACTCAAGCGAACGCCATTGTTTATGCACACCAGGCACCTGTTGTCCAAGCCAGCACCCGCCGCCCGGGGCGGACCAACAAAACCCAGCTTAAGCTCTTTCAAGCTGCCATGGATATCATGAGCCAGGGCGGGCCTACGGCGACTACCGTTGAAGACATCGCTGAACGGGCCGGTGTTTCTAAAGGTACGGTCTACTACAACTTTGGGTCTAAGAAGACCATGATCGATCAACTTCTGCAGTACGGCGCTAAGCTGCTGCTGGCGGAAATGACAATGGCGAGCGATAGGGGGCTAGACCCCAAGGTCTCTCTCCGTCAGGCTCTTGAGGCGGCTATTGTCTACCTGCGGGAGCACCCCGGCTTTGCGCGCCTGTGGGTCTCGGAACTGTGGCGAGCTGGCTCTGAATGGTCGCCGACTACCGATCTGATCCGTGCCGATATTATGCGGTTTGTTCGTGAATTGATTACTAGGCTTTCGACCCGCTACAGGGTGAATAAGGAGCGTTCCGTTGAGGGGCTTTCGCTGATTATATTCGGTGCTGTTTTCATGCTTTCGATGGACGAAACCCGCCACGGTGCCCAGCGTAGTGCCAGCGAAGCCGCCGATTTGGCTATGCTCACCGTCGACGGTTACATCCTGGGCCCTGCCTAGGCCACGAACCGGTCTTGGCCTGTGCTGGCACTGGCTCTAAGTTGAGGCGCTGGGGCATCTAGGGTAAACTTTCCAGAGTTTGGTGACGTGTCCGAGCGGCCGAAGGTGCAACACTCGAAATGTTGTGTACGGTAACCCCGTACCGAGGGTTCAAATCCCTCCGTCACCGCCACAAAGAAAAACCCGTTTAGGCTAGTAGAAGCTAGGTTAGGCGGGTTTTTTCTATACCTTAAAATGTCTCTGTGATACTCGTTTGCCCAACAACTTGGCATCAAAGCAGGTGACAAGCAGGCCCAAAGAAGCCTGCCCGGAGGCCAACAAGGGGGGGCAGCTTAGAAGCCTGCGAGCGCCCCATAATCAGGCAAGTTTCCGTTCAAACTCAGCGAACAATTAAAACTTTCAAAGGCCCTAGCACCCTACACAGTCCGAGCGACAGATGAAAGAGGTCAAGGGAAAAGATCCCAGGGAGGTGGGGGTGTCTGGTGCCATGGTAGTCATGCTGGTATGCCTTCTAGCAGGCTAGGGGTTGGCAGTCTCCTTGCCAGATGTGCTTAGGCCTAGCCTTCAGGGTGAGGTGTGGCTAGAGGCTGATGGTGCCCTCCCCCAGGGCCTAGGAGCTGATAGGTTTTAACTATGCGTATTAAAGTTCTGGATCACCCCCTGGTCGATCACAAAATTACCGTCCTGCGAGACAAAAACACCCCCTCACCTATCTTCCGGCAGCTGGTTGACGAGCTGGTAACCCTGCTCGCCTACGAAGCCACCCGCGAGATCCGCACCGAACCCATTGAGGTTGAAACTCCCGTGGCTAAAACCGTCGGGTCGCACATCTCAACCCCGCGCCCGCTGATCGTCCCCATTCTGCGAGCGGGCCTGGGCATGCTCGAAGGTATGACCCGTCTTATCCCCACCGCCGAGGTTGGCTTCTTGGGCATGGCTCGCAATGAAGAAACCCTGGATATTGTCACCTACGCTGAGCGTCTGCCCGAAGACCTCACTGGCCGCCAGGTCTACCTGCTTGACCCCATGCTCGCTACCGGCGGCACCCTGATTGAGGCCATCAAGTTCTTGCGCGCTCGCGGGGCTGAGCGTATTACCTGCGTGTGCGTGCTGGGTGCCCCCGAAGGTATAGCCGCTCTGGAACGCGGTGTTGAGGGTATGGCCGATATTGACCTTTTCCTGGCCGCTCAGGATGAACGCCTCAACGAAAAGGCTTATATTGTTCCTGGTTTGGGTGATGCCGGTGACCGTCTCTACGGGGTAGCCGACTAGGGCGCGATAGTAAGCACAGTTGGCCTAAGGGCCAAGGTGCCGCCCCTAGTTCTCACATATTAATCAGGCAGGTTGGCTTGGTTCTGCAAAGAACCGCTGACCTGCCTGAGCTGTCCCCACCCCTGAGCGCTGGATTCTGTGACTAGCGGCTTATGGGATAGAGAGGCCTTTCCGCATCGATCTTATTGAGAACTCAGGGTATAAATTGGTGCTTGCAGGTCCCTGAACAAGGCCCTTTCCCTGTGAATACGGGTAGATTAGTTAAAAATTTATCTGAATGTTCCTTGCTTTAATTACAAATTCGGACAACGATTAAAGCTAGACAGCGACAACTCCCTCACGCACGGGATGTGCAGTCTAGCTGAGCCACACACTAGAATGCTCGATACACAGGGAGAAGGTAGGCAAATGTCAGGCGCACCGGGATATGTTCACATATCGCAACGCAATCGTTCTGCCGCACAGCGCCAGCAGGGCGCACCGAATCAAGGCCGAGCAATCAGGCAGCAGCCAGCTAATCTTCGCCCCATGACCTACAAGCCAGAACCCCAGCGAGCAGTAGCTCAAGAAAATGAGGCCCGTGGCTTCGTGATCTACGTTGGCCTAAGTGAGGAAGCCGCTGCAGCGCAGGGCACCTCACTGGTCCGCATCGTTCAGGACACCCGCGTCTACGTGCAGAACCAGGTCCCCGGCGCTGAATCTTATGCCGCCGTTGCCCTAGCCCCCTCCGATGCGCAGGGGAGCGACCTCGAAGTGGTTCGCAATGCTCTAGGCGACCCCACCGCGGTGCACTACCAGCCCGAAGCTGGCCAGCACACTAGCCACCACACGGCCGATGACTCAAAGCCCACCCACTCCGTCGGTGTACTCATTGACCTTTCCCGCCGTGAAGTTTACCTGGACGGTGAGATGCTCAACCTGACCTACAAGGAATTTGAGCTCCTCAACTACCTGGTAGAAAACGGCCAGCGCACCGTCGCCCGCGAAGAACTGCTGACCAGCCTGTGGCGAGATGCCGAGGAAGTCCCCAACGAGCGCACTATCGACGTTCATATCCGCCGTCTGCGTTCCAAGCTGGGTCGTCTCTCCAACACCGTACGCACCGTACGTGGCCAGGGCTACCGCTTCTACGAGCACCCCGAGGTCGTTGTCTGGGCCGCACCCGAGTACTCCATCTAAACGGATTTGCCAGCTGAGCCCAGCTCAGCCCAGAACCCTTTATAAGGGTAAGGCCACCCTTGCACCGAGCGGGGGTGGCCTTACCGTTTGTGGTGGTGCCGGGTGTGCCGCCCGATGGGGTTAAAGTAGAGGGTATGACTGCTTCTGTTCTTGCGACCACCGTCATCGGTTCAGGCCCCCTCAAAACCGTCTTTCTGCACGGCCTTTTGGGGCGGGGAAAGAACTTCACCGCTATCGCCAAAAACCTGGGCGAGGGTGTACAAACCCTGCTCCTTGATTTACCCAACCACGGCTCAAGCTACTGGACCGATAGCTTTGACTACCGGCAGATGGCTGACCTGGCCGCCCAAGCTGTAGCCGAGTATGCCGCCGGTGAGCCGGTGGTCGTCATGGGGCACTCCATGGGCGGAAAAATTGCTATGCTCCTTGCCCTGAGACACCCGCACCTGGTCAGCAAGCTGGTCGTTATTGATATCGCCCCCGGTGAGTCCAAGGGTAGCTTCGAGGTGCTCATGGACAGTATGCTGGCTCTACCCATCGACACCTACACCACCAGGGGACAGGCCGATACTGACCTGGCCCGCACCGTTCCTGCAGCAGGAGTGAGAGCCTTCCTGCTCCAAAACCTAAAAATGTCCAAGAGCGGCAACAGCTGGGAGCCCAACCTGGTCATGCTCCGTGAGCACCTAGCGCAGATTATGGGTTGGCCGGGAACAGAACAGCAGTACAAGGGCCCGGTGCTCTGGATCGCCGGTGGCAATTCCCCCTACATCACCCCAGCAGACTTTGAGCCTATGCGCCGGCTCTTCCCCCTGGTACGGCGCTCTGTGATTAGGGGAGCGGGCCACTGGGTTCATTCGGAGAAGCCCCAGGAGACTATCTACTTACTCAGAGGCTTCTTGGGCAACCGCGACTAGGATAGGTGTATGACCGATTTTGCTCTGCCCCGCCACGATGCCCGCACCCTCATCATCATGCGCCACGCCGAGGCTGATTGGGGGCTGGATGATTTCAACCGCCCCCTGACCCGGCGTGGCCACTCCCAAGCCCCTCGGGCCGGTGCCTGGCTGGTAGAGCAGGGCCTAATCCCCGAGATGATGGTCAGCTCAGCCGCCCTGCGTACCCGGCAGACCACCACCTGGGTTTCCGAAGCGCTGGGGGAGAAGGCGCCCACTGCTAGCCTGGATGAGCGCCTCTATAACGCGCCTGCCTCCCAGCTACTGACCACTATTAACCGCACCCCCGAGGCCGTGCATTCGCTGATGCTAATTGCCCACCTACCCGGTGTGCAGGACGCAATCCTGCAACTGGCCCGGCCCGACTCCGACTACGAGGCCCTCATGGATGCCTCCTACGGATTTGCCCCGGCCACTTTGGCTGTATTCCAGGTCCAAGGGGACTGGGGGCAGCTGGTGGACGGTGAAGCTCAGCTGATCCACTGCGTTAGCTTCTAAACCAGAGGCCCCGTGACTAGGGGGGGAGAGCAAACACGAAAAAGCCCGCCTACTCATCGAGTAGGCGGGCTTTAGAGCGGAGACGGGGGGATTTGAACCCCCGGTCGAGTTTAACCCCGACCCTTCATTAGCAGTGAAGTCCATTCGGCCGCTCTGGCACGTCTCCTAACGCTGCTCAGCTTAACCCGTCAACCTGGCTCAGCACCACAGCTTAGACCAGTCTAGCGACAAAAAGAAGCTTGGTCAAAACGTAAGCTTTAGTAGCCGGTAGATGAGTTAGCGGTCATTGCTAGGAGGACTAAGCCAACCAGGGCTATAAACCCCAGTACCTTGTAGATAAGAGCAACCCCAGCCGGTGACCTTGCCAATAGTGGCAGCGCTGCCCAGGGATTCTGCCTCACCATTTGTTAAAGATAAAGCCCATCTCACGTAAGATACGTAAGATGGGCTAGGTGCGGATGGTAAGGGATTTGAACCCTTGAGGCGGGGTTGCCGCCTACTGGTTTTCAAGACCAGCTCCTTCGGCCGCTCGGACAACCATCCAAATGCGCTCAAAGCACTCATCCCATGTTACACAGGCTGGAGCATAAAGCAAAATACTAGTTTCTGTGCCCTTGCTCTCGCTAGGGTAGTAAGGTCAGGCAATACCCACCGCACGATTTAGCTGAACCGCCTGCCTAGGGACAGGAAGAAAAAAAGGGGGAGAGCATGCAAGCCATTGTTGAATCTGAGCACGGAAGCCCCGAAGTTCTGTGCGTCAGCCAGGTGCCGGTTCCTGAGCCAGGGCCGGGCCAGGTCCTCCTCAAAGTCGCTGCAGCGGGCATTAACCAGGCCGATCTTGCCCAACGTCGCGGCTTCTACCCGCCACCGCCAGGGGCAAGCTCCATCTACGGACTAGAGGTATCTGGTGTCATCGAAGCGGTCGGACCCGGAGTGGATACGACCCTCGTCGGGGAACCAAGAGTTGCCCTGCTTGCAGGAGGTGGCTACGCCCAATACGTCGCGGTGGACCTAGCACACACTCTGCCCCTACCTGCCGGGGTCAGCTTAGGCGATGCCGCCGGCCTGATAGAGGTAGCCGCAACGGTCTACTCCAACCTGGTGCTCACCCTCGGGGTAGGCACCAGCCCCCAAACCAATCAAGGGGCCAGTCTGCTCATTCACGGGGGTACCGGTGGAATCGGCACCCACGCCATTGAACTAGCCCAGGCGCTGGGCCTCACGGTTTTCGCAACCGCTGGCACCGACGAAAAGTGCGACTATGTTCAGAGCCTCGGTGCCCACCCCATTAACTACCGCACCGAGAACTTCCGCCAGATCGTGCGGCAGGCAACCGAAGAACGCGGGGCCAACTACATTCTCGATGTGGTGGGCGGTAGCTACCTCGAAGAAAACATCAAAACCCTGGCCCTGGACGGTTCCCTCGCGGTGATTGGACTTCAGGGCGGCGCTAAAGGTGAACTGAACCTGGGCTACATGCTACCGCGGCGGCTGAGCCTGCATGCCACCTCCCTGCGCTCACGAAGTGCCGACGATAAGGCGCGCATTGTGGACGGTGTGCACAGACTTGTCTGGCCCCTAATCGAGAGCGGCGCCATCAGCCTTCATACCGACTCTGTTTTCCCCTTGGAGCAGGCCGCCCAAGCCCATGCCCGTCTCGAATCCGGGGCTCACCGGGGTAAAATTCTCCTGGTCCCTGACGCATCAGCGCATGACTAAAGAGGGGTTACAGGTAGGTGCGCTCTAAACCAAATGTCACATGAGCGAAGCAATGTGACCTATCACCCAAAGCCCGGTATAGTGTGAGCACGCACACCGCATTAAAACTGGCGGAACACGCACGATCACACTGGAGTGAGCCCATGACACAACAGAGTTCTTCAACTGTGGAGCAGGAACGCCCGCAAGCCTACATAGACCCCGAGGTACTAGAGCAAGAACACCGCACCTGGACCCCCAAAACCATCGCTATCTGGGCACTGATTACTCTGCTTGGCGCAGTCAGTTGGTCCATGATCGCTATCTTCCGTGGCGAAACCGTGAACGCTATCTGGTTCGTCTTCGCCGCCGTCTGTAGCTACCTGATCGCCTACCGTTTCTACGCCCGGTTCATTGAAGCCAAACTGGCTCAGCCCGATGACCGCCGGGCAACCCCCGCAGAGTACGATGCTGACGGTAAGGACTACGCCGCCACCGACCGCCGCGTACTCTACGGGCACCACTTCGCCGCAATTGCCGGCGCAGGCCCCCTGGTTGGCCCCGTCCTAGCCGCCCAGATGGGCTTCCTGCCCGGAACCATCTGGATTATCGTCGGCGTTATCTTGGCCGGTGCAGTCCAGGACTACCTGGTTCTCTTCTTCTCAGTGCGCCGCGGTGGACGCTCCCTAGGCCAGATGGCCAAGGAAGAGCTTGGCACCATTGGTGGTTACGCCGCGATTCTGGCAACCCTGGCCATCATGATCATCATTACCGCCATCTTGGCGCTGGTGGTTGTCAACGCCTTGGGTGAATCCCCCTGGGGCGTATTCTCCGTGGGCATGACCATCCCTATCGCCCTCTTCATGGGTGTCTACCTGCGCTACATTCGCCCCGGCAAGGTCGGTGAGATCTCAATTATCGGCTTCGTCCTGCTCATGGCCGCTATTATCAGCGGCGGCTGGGTCAGCCACACCGAATGGGGCGCCCAATACCTGCACCTTGACCGGGTCACCCTGGCCTGGTGTGTCATCATCTACGGCTTCATCGCCGCTGTTCTGCCCGTCTGGCTCCTGCTGGCACCCCGCGACTACCTCTCCACCTTCATGAAGGTCGGCACCATCGTGCTCTTGGCCGTGGGTATCATCGTGGTCCGCCCCGAAATTACCGTACCCGCCGTCAGCGAGTTCGCCTCCCGATCAGACGGCCCGGTGTGGTCAGGCTCCCTCTTCCCCTTCCTCTTTGTCACCATTGCCTGCGGTGCGCTCTCCGGTTTCCACGCGCTCATCGCTTCGGGTACCACCCCCAAGATGGTTGAAAAAGAACGCCAGACCCGCTTTATCGGTTACGGCGGCATGCTCATGGAGTCCTTTGTCGCTATCATGGCCCTGGTTGCAGCTGTCACCATTGACCGTGGTATCTACTTCGCCATGAATTCCTCAGCAGGTGCCACAGGCGGCACTGTAGAATCGGCAGCTCTCTTTGTGAACTCACTGGGTCTGACCGGTGTGCAGGTTACACCCGAGCTACTACAGGGTACAGCTGATGCGGTGGGCGAGCATTCCATCGTCTCCCGCACGGGTGGCGCACCTACCCTGGCCGTGGGCATGGCATTCATTCTGGGCAAGATGCTCCCCTGGTTCGAACTGACTAGCTTCTGGTACCACTTCGCCATCATGTTTGAGGCTCTCTTCATTCTGACCGCTGTGGATGCCGGTACCCGTGTTGCCCGCTTCATGCTGTCTGATACCCTGGGGAACTTCTTCCCCAAGTTCCGCGACCACAACTGGCGGGCAGGTGCCTGGATTACCACCGCTCTTATGGTGGCAGGTTGGGGATCCATCTTGATTCTGGGTGTAACCGACCCCTTGGGTGGCATTAACACCTTCTACCCGCTCTTCGGTATCGCCAACCAGCTCCTGGCTGCCTGTGCCCTAGCTGTCTGCCTAGCGATAGCCGCTAACAAGGGCCGCTTCAAGTACCTCTGGATTATCGCCCTGCCTCTGGCCTTCGACCTGTTGGTTACCGTGGTCGGCTCTTACCAGAAGATCTTCTCCACCAACCCCGCAGTGGGCTACTGGGCTAATCACAACCGCTTCAAGGAGGCCCTAGCCGCCGGTGAAACCTCCCTCGGCGCGGCAAAGAACGTGGAAGCAATGGAAGCCGTTGTGCGCAACACTTTCGTGCAGGGCACACTCTCCATTCTCTTCGTGGTGCTGACCCTGATCGTGGTGATTGCCGCCGTCCTGGAGGTATTCAAGGCCAAAAACGGTCACGCCCAGAAGAGCCACGAGAACCCCTATGTCCAGTCCACCATCTACGCACCGGCTGGCCTCTTCGCCACCCCGGCCGAGCGTGAACTGGAAAAGGAATGGAAGGCCTTCTACGAGAAGTACCCCGACCAGATCAGCGGCTCAGCAAGCCACAGCGGCCACTAGGAGAGCCATGCAGAAGATACGGTATTTTCTCTCACGGGCTCGCTGGTTTGCCGGGGGAGTGATGGGCGCTGACAAGTACCAAAAGTACCTGGCCCACCACAGAGCAACCGGTTGCCACCAGGAGCCCATGACCGAACGCCAGTTCTGGCGGGAATACACCGACGGGTTGGACCGTAACCCCGGTGCCCGCTGCTGCTAACAAGTAGCCCAGAGGCCGTTACCCCACCAAAAGTTGGGGTAGCGGCCTCCCTGCATAGGCTGGTGACCAGCAGGCGAAAAAATTAGGGTAACCTAAGAAAGTAGGAACCGGTAAGAAAGGGCCAAGCAATGGGCATCAAAGACTTCTTGCAAAGCCGTCGTGACGACGCTGAGCTTGGGCAAGGCCTCTGGCGCAGAACCCACGACCGGTTCGTCCGAGGGCTTGACCGCTTTCACCAGATCCTCGAGCGCGTCCCAGTAGGCCCCACACTCGAAGAAATCGTGCCGCTTGCCAACGAGCTAGCTGACCTGCTCCCCAGGGTTCGAACCGTTGCCGCCGAAGCGCACCGGCTAGCTCCCAGCGACTCCCAGGACATCCCCGCCTCACCCACCGGCGTATATTCCGATCTGCACCGCGCGCTCTCCCGAGCAGGCAACGCACTGGCCCTTACCGCTGAGGCCCTAGCCATGACCCGTTGCGCCGGTGACTGCCTGAACGGATGCACCCGAACTGAGAGCATCGCCCGCCGAATAGACACCGTCAAACAGCACATTAGCGACGCAGAAACCTACCTAGAGCAGGCGCGCTGTGAAGCGCAACAAACAGCCTCTTAGCTTCTGACAGGGGAGAACTTTTTTACACTCCGGGATTTGTCGCCAAGACCGCGTAAATATCCCCTAAACCGTACCTATTAAGAAGACCAAAGTACAGGTAAAGTTAGCGCGCGTGCAATTACGCTTAAAGAAGGCACAATCACACACGCTTTTAGGGGAGAAGTAAGCCTATGAACCGCTACGCCCACATAGACGCCATGCGCGCCTTTGCGGTGCTACTCGTGGTCTTTTCACACGCAGGGCTAAAATTTGTGCCGGGCGGCTCCGGGGTAACCATCTTCTTTGCCATTTCAGGCTTCATCATCACCTACCTGCTTCTTCGAGAACGCGACAAAACCGGCAAATTCGATGTATCGGGCTTCTACATCCGCCGCTTCCTCAAAATTGCCCCTCCCCTTATCCTCGTCATAGTCCTGCCCACCATCGTCTACTGGGCGCTCGGCGGAACCCTTGACCCCCTTGACGTGCTGGGCCAGGTTTTCTTCTTCTTCAACCTGCGCTACCTGGACTCACACATCACCGTGCTACCCGGTAGCCACGTGATGTGGTCGCTCTCCATCGAGGAGCAGTTCTACCTGGTTTTTGCCATCCTCTGGCTATTCATGGTGCGCTGGCGCAACTACCGGAAGGCCCTGACGCTGCTGGGCCTATCCCTTATCTTGTACTCGGCCCTGTCACGGTGGGCACTGTTCGACGCCGGTGCCAGCAGCGACCGCATCTACTTCGGCACCGATACCCGCCTTGAAGCAATCGCTATCGGCATGCTCACCGCCCTCTGGTACCACCGATACAGCGACGATGAAATGGTCCGAGGACGCCACCTAGCAGGCAAGCACTACATGCCTTCCGGGGGCCTGACACGAGACGGGTACACTATCCCGCTCCTGGGCCGTAACTGGGTCTTCTTCACCGCCATAGGGGTCTACCTGATGACCCTGGTCATCCGCGATACAACCTTCCGCGAAACCGTGCGCTACTCGCTCCAGGCCTGGTCAGCTTCCACCATTATGCTCTGGGGGCTGGTAGCTTCCCGCCAGCCCCTGGGCGCGGCTATCCACCGCTTCTTAGCCTGGCGGCCCCTGCAACTCATTGGCCTGTCGAGCTACAGTATCTACCTGGTACACGATGTGCTGTTCAAAGCAATCGAAGGCCACCTGCAGGACCTGCCCCTTCTGGCCCAGGTTGCTCTTCTGGTTCCCCCCGGCCTTCTCGCGGGTGTACTGATTTACCTCATGGTTGAGGTCCCCGTCCAGCGCTTTAAAGACCGCCGCTTTGGGGCCAGCTGGAAGCAAGACCAGAAGCCAGCACCCGCTCCAGCTGACACCCCTATTGTCATTCCCTGGAACAAGCAGAAGTCTTAGGCTTCTGCCCGAGAAGGTATCCACCCCGGCCTGCTTTGTGCCCGCCAAGGCCCTAGAAGGCCAACCCCGAGCCAGTTGGCGGGGCACAAAGCAGGCCTTCCTCCTTACACGGGAGCTACCACACCCGCACCATACAACTAGATGAGGTTCTGCGCGCGTGCCGCCGCCACAGCGGCCGTGCGGTTATCCACACCCAACTTGGTGAAAATATGCACCAGGTGCGTCTTTACCGTGGACTGCGAAATAAAGAGCTTCTGCGCAAGCTCCTTGTTGGTTGCACCGGTAGAAACAAGCTCAAGAAGCTCAGTTTCCCGCGCTGAAAGAGTCACAGTAGGCCGTTGCATCCGGTCCACCAGCGCCGCCATGACCTCGGGCGAGAGCGTCCTCTGGCCCCGCGCCGTAGCTAGTACAGCCGTATGCACCTGCTCCGGAGGGGCGTCCTTGAGCAAATAGCCCAGAGCGCCGGCCTCAACAGCTGCCACAATATCGGCCTGCGTATCAAAGGTAGTCAGCACCAGCACTGGAGGACCCCCCATAGCCGCCAGCAGACGAGTCGCCTCCACCCCGCCCATAGGTTTCATCTGAAGGTCCATCACCACCGCATCGGGGGCCTCGCCCCGTACGGTTAGCTCCTGTACAACCGAAACAGCCTGACCCCCATCGGAGGCTTCTGCCACTACCTCGATGTCGCTAAACCCGGCAAACAAGGCACCCAAACCAGCCCTGACTACCGGGTGATCATCGACCAGCACAACCTTAACAGTCATAGTTACCTCCAGAAGCCGGGGCAGCCAGTACACCCTCTACCGGTAGACGGACAGACAAGGCGGTACCAGCGCCAGGAGAACTTTCAATATTCAGGGTCCCACCCACCTGGTCTACCCGGGCAGTCAGAGAGATCAACCCATAGCCGGTGCTACCCTCCGCTAGGGCAACCTCAGCCTTATCCGTTACCGGTGAGAGCGCACGAACGTCAAAACCAACCCCGTTATCGCACACATCCAGTGCCACCTCACCCGGCCACAGGCTGAGCGTCATCACCGCCTGACTGGCCTGAGAATGGGCAGCAACATTCGCCAACGCACCCTGGGCTACCCGCACCAGGGTAGAGGCAATCGGCTCAGGCAACCGGTTCACCGCAGACTCATCACCATCAACGGTCAAAGAGCACCGGAAGTCAAGACCCGCCGCCTGCTGAGTGGCCTGCGTCGAAGCGACCAAAGAGCTCAAAGCACCTACCACAGAACTATCTAGCGCGGGCGAAGCTAAGTCATGAATAAAACGGCGGGCTTCTGCCAGGTTAGTGGACGCGCTCTGCTCAATGACCTGCAATCGTTCCCTCCCCAGAGCAGTATCACCTGATTCCAAGGCATTTGAGGCCGCACGGGACACCAGCACAATCGACGATAGCCCCTGGGCCAAAGTATCGTGTATTTCCCGGGCAAGGCGCTCGCGCTCAGCAATCTTTCCAGCCCGGTACTGCTGTTGAGCCAGCTCGGCCTGCACCGCCCTGAGCTGCTCAGCTAGCCGAAACTGGTGGGCTGCATCCTGTCTCAGTGCCCGGTAGGTAAAAGAGATAACTACAGCCAACATAGCCCCCAGCGTAGGGCCTACCAGGTAACCCGGAGTCAGACCCTCAGCCCGTAAACGAGCCAGGCCGAACCCGGCAGGGCCCACCAAAGGCAAAGCAACCGCCAGAAGGCACAGCGCACCGGTAGCCAGCACCCCGGCTAGAGGTCGCAAGAGGTGCAGGTAGAGGAACATGACGGGGAAAACAGCCCAGGTAAACGAGCTATCCAAACACATCAGCGCCAGCCACAAACCTGTAATCACAAGCAACCAGAGATGAGCCGGGCTAAAAGGCAAAGTACCACCGGAGGCCAAGGGAAAACCTGCCAGCCTCAACCGCTGAGGTAGGCCGCGCCGCTTCTCATAGACCGTACCTGCCAGGTAGATAGCCCCCAGGGTAAGTGTCAGGACCCCGATAGCGGTGTGGCGGGGCTGGTAGACGCTGCCCACTAGAGCCAAAACAGCACCAAAAATGAGTAGGAAAGCGAACATGACGTGCAAGCTCACTCTCAGAGTAGTGAGCACCAGTAACGTCTGCCTGCTACCGCCAGAGGCAGCGGAGGCGGGTGGGGCAAGGGGCACGGGCATCCTTACTGAACTAAGCAAGTCTTACCCCAACCAGTCTAGCCCTCTCAGAACCTCACCTCGCTTCCCCCGCTATCGTCCAAACGGTTGATTATAGGTTCAACCCTTACCCCGATGTAGTAAGGGTCGGTGAGCTGGTCAGATAGATATAGCCCCCCGAGCCGGGGAATGTCTTCTGAAAGGTAAAATCTCATGTTTGTTGGCTGGCGCGATATCCTCTTTGCTAAGGGCCGATTTACCCTGATTGGGGCAACGGTCACCCTCATTACCCTGCTCCTGGTCATGCTGACGGGGCTGACCGGGGGGCTGGGGCGACAAAACACCGATGCCCTCCAAAAAATGGGGGCCGACCGGTTTATTTTCGCCTCCGATACAGCCGGAGCTAAGGCTTCTTTCACCGACTCCAGTGTGACTACCAGTCTCACCCAGCAATGGCAGGAAGAGGCAGGCAGGGTTACCCCGGTGGGCTTCCTGACGGCTAAGGTTGAGGGCAAAGGAGCCGCACCCATGACCCTCATCGCCACCCCCCAGGGTTCTCAGCTGCCCGCCTCCACCGCTCCCTTGCATGAGGGCTCTGAAGCAGCTGATGACCAGATCGTCCTCCCCCTGAGCCAGGCCCACGACCTAGGTGCAGGGGTGGGTGATACCGTGAGCGTGAATGGTACCGAACTCACTGTGACAGGTATCGCTGAAGACACCTACTACTCCCACACCCCCGCAGGCTGGATCACCACCAGCACCTGGCAGAAGCTCACCCACCAGAACCCAACCACAGGGCCAGATGCCGTACTGGGAACAGTGCTAGCAGTTCAGGGCGCTAGCCATGTAGATGCCACGGCCACAGCAACCAGAACCCAGGCACTGACCACCAAGCAAGCCTTTGCGGCCCTGCCCGCCTACTCATCAGAGCACGGCTCCCTGACGACCATGCAGGGCTTCCTCTACGGTATTTCTGCCCTAGTCATCGTTTCCTTCCTGACGGTGTGGACCATTCAGCGCACTCGGGATATCGCCCTCATGCGAGCGCTAGGTGCTTCTCGTGCTTTCCTGACCCGTGATGCCCTGGCCCAGGCTGGCCTAATTCTGGCTTTAGGAACTCTCAGCGGTGCCCTAGCTGGCTGGGCGCTAGGGGCTCTCGTCTCGGGCACTGTACCCTTCCAGCTCTCACCCCTGACAGTTGCCGGACCAGCAGCTGGAATCTGGGCCTTAGGTATGGGCGGTGCCCTTATCGCTCTACGGCGTGTAGCAACCGTTGATCCCATGCTCGCCCTGGGTGGCAACTAATTAATTCTGATCTAATCCCGAAAGGTAAACCCATGACCTCTGTACTGCCAGGCTCTCTACCTACCCAAGCCGCAGCTGCCGCCGCCCTCGAGCTACGCGATATCACCCTTGACTATCCCGACGGGGTTGATAGCTCCGGAAAACCCCTGACCGCGCGCGCCCTGGACCGCATCAACCTGACGGTAGAGCGGGGTGACTTCTTTGCCCTGACCGGCGCATCTGGCTCCGGTAAATCCTCCCTGCTGTCTGTGGCGGCGGGGCTGATCACCCCTACCTCCGGTAGCCGCCTCATCAACGGTGTAGAGACCACCGGCTACCGGGACTCCCAGCTAGCTGAACTCCGCCGCACCACCATCGGCATTATCTTCCAGCAACCCAACCTGATTGCCTCACTCACCGCTGCAGAACAGCTAGAACTGGTAGCACGCATTGGGGGAGCTCGAGGGGCAGAGCTACGGGCAGCTAGGTCACAGGCCCATGACCTTCTTGATCTGGTAGGGCTCTCTGCTGCCAGCCACCGCAAGGTACACCAGCTCTCGGGTGGGCAACGTCAGCGAGTCAATATTGCTCGCGCCCTGATGAGCCAGCCAGCGCTTTTGCTGGCCGATGAGCCAACGAGTGCCCTAGATAGTGAGCGTTCGGAAGAGATTGTGCGACTGCTGGCACAGGTCACTGCCGAGTTCAATACTGCCACGCTCATGATTACCCACGATGCCGAGCAGGCCGCGCTGGCTACCGGCCAGTTACATATGGTGGACGGGCGTTTGCTCACACTCTAAGGGCGGGCCGGGAAGAACCCGCAGCGGGTAGCTCTTGCGGGGGTAGACTTGAGAGGGTCAGACCCACCTTAACGAGGATCCCGTGATTAATTTCCACCGCAACGAACGCGCCGCATCTTTGCCCGCCCGACTTTCTCGATCCTGGCTTCTAGTATCAGCTGATGCAACCGAACAGACCATTGCAGCAGCCCTGGAATCAGAAGCAGATTCGGTCATCATTGACCTTGAGGACGGTTGCCCCGAGAAAGCCAAAGATGCTGCCCGTGAGCACATCGTTGCCATGCTCAATAAGGGGGCTTCGGCCTGGGTGCGTATCAACGCGATTGACAGTGAACACTGGTCTAAAGACCTTGAAGCGCTGAACCGTGCGGAGGGGCTCAAGGGGGTCATGCTTGCTATGACCGAACACCCTGACCACGTAACTCGTACCGCTATGATGCTCCCAGCCGGTACTCCGGTCATCGCGCTGATTGAGACCGCCCTGGGCATGGTGAATGTGGTGCGTATTGCCAAGGCTCCCGGTACCTTCCGCCTAGCTTTTGGTGTGGGTGACTACCGCCGCGACACCGGAGTTTCAGCCGACCCGATTGCGCTGGCTTTTGCGCGGTCACAGCTGGTCTTGGCCTCCCGCGTGGGCGGGCTGGCAGGCCCGATTGATGGGCCTTCTGTGGGTAAGCACAGCGGGGACTTGCTTAAGGACTGCGCGGTGACCACCAGTCACGGCATGACCGGTAAACTGACCTTGGACCCGGCACAGACCGAGACTATCAATCTGGGGCTTGCCCCGAGCGCCGACGAAATTGCCTGGGCGCGGGAGCTTTTGCAGAAGAGCGAAGGCGATTCTGTACCCAAGGACGGTTCCTATCTGCCACGTTTGGCGCGTGCCCGAAAAGTATCATCACTTGCCAAGACCTATGGCCTGTGGCGTAGCTAGAGTTTTCCCTAGGTGAGCCAAGAAAGATAAGCACCGTGAAAAATTATTTTGGTTTTCAAGCCCGCAGAACCCCTCAGGGGGGCTACGCACCCGGGTTCTTGCGTCTCTTTGCGCTACTACTTGTTCCTTCGGCGGGAATCTGGTGGTTCTACCGGTGGATTTTTGACAATGACACCAGCCTGTTAGCGCTGTGTTTTCTGGTGCCGGTAAGCGCCTGGATGTGGGCTTATCTGATTGGCTACAGCACGGCTCATCACATTGACGAGGACCGGTCTTAGAGCTTTCTGCTAGCCGGGGCTGACCGAGCTGGTAGAGACAAAGGGCCGCTTCCGAGTGTTTTCGGAAGCGGCCCTTAGCCGTCTTATGGAGCCCCCAGTCGGATTTGAACCGACGACCTTTTCTTTACGAGGGAAATGCTCTACCCCTGAGCTATGGAGGCCAGCCGCGCCTGCGCGGACGAAGCAACTCTATCAGAAAGGCAAGGCTACCTGCCAGCTGTGATGCTGGGGCGTTCTCCCTGGGGCGCTGGTTGGTTAGAATTGGGTCTATGACTCAGATTACTCAAAATGACGGTGTGCGCCCCCGCCCCGTTTTCTCTCGACTCCCCAAGTACTCTGCCGGCAAGCCCCCTGCCACTGTGGAAGGGCTAGAACGGTTCAAGCTGTCCTCCAACGAAAATCCCTTCGGGCCGGTTGCTTCTGTCGCTCAGGTGCTTGCTGACTTTGACACTGCCCACCGCTACCCGGACCCGCTGTCAACCGCCCTACGCACCCGCCTGGGTGAGTACCTGGGGGTTGACCCCGAGGACATCGTGACCGGAGCAGGTAGCTTGGGTGCGCTCAACCAGATTCTGGCAACTTTCGCCGGTGCCAACGAAGACGGTACCCAGGACGAGGTCATCTACGCTTGGCGCTCCTTTGAGGCCTACCCCATCTGTGTGGGTCTCGCCGGGGCTAAGAGCGTCCAGGTACCCAACCTACCCAACGGCGCCCACGACCTTGACGCCATGGCGGCGGCTATCACCGACCGCACTCGCGTTATTCTCATCTGTACTCCCAACAACCCTACCGGCCCGGCAGTGACTGAAAGTCAGGTGCGGGACTTCCTCCGTAAGATCCCTCAGGACCTGCTGGTAGTTATTGACGAGGCCTACTTTGAGTTCTGTGCCGCTTCTGAAATCCCTGAGGGCCAGGAACCGCCCCTCAACGGTTTGGATATCTACCGGGACTACCCCAATGTGGTGCTGCTGCGCACCTTCTCCAAGGCACAGGGCCTAGCGGGCCTGCGCGTTGGCTACTCCATCAGCCACCCCGATATCACCGCCTACCTGCGGGTGGCTGCTACCCCCTTTGCCGTTACAACAATTGCTGAGCAAGCGGCTATCGCCTCCATCGAGCACGCCGATGAGGTCATGGAGCGGGTAGAGCACCTGGTAGCTGAACGCGAAAAAGTAGTGACCGGGCTCAAGGAGCTGGGCTACTGGGTTCCCGAAACCAGGGCTAATTTTGTCTGGCTACCCTTGGGTGAACACACAACTGCCTTTGCTCAGCAGGCCGAGGCACATGCTCTCTCGGTGCGGGCTTTTGCTGGTGAGGGCGTACGCGTCAGCATTGGTGAAGATCAGGCTAACGCCCGCCTGCTCACCCTTGCAGAAAAGTTCCCTCACCGTTCAGTAGCTCCTGCCCTCCAATAAGGGGATTTTTCCGGCGCTGGCTTCTCCCTGAAACCTGCGGGGTAGGGGAGGAGCCAGAGTCTGTGTAAACTCATTATTTGTAAAGAAACAGTCAAAAATTCTAAAAATAAGGCCCTGCCCTGCCGAGAGCGGGCGTAGGGTTAAACAAGAGAAAAAGACAGACCTGGACCCGGAGACACGCATGTCACAAACAAAAAGCCCCCAGAACCCCTGGGGGACCCCGGAGCGAATCCAACTTCTGGATGAAACCGGAACTACTAGCTCACACGCTAGCTTTAGCTCCTTTGCCGATGAGCTCACCGGCGAAGATCTCAAAGACATGTACCGTACCATGGCGCTCACCCGCCGTTTTTGCAGTGAAATGACCTCCCTGCAACGGCAGGGTCAGCTAGCTCTCTGGGTTCCGTCTGTGGGGCAGGAGGCCGCCCAGATAGCCTCCGCCCGTGCACTGGCACCTAACGACTACATCTTCCCCTCCTACCGCGAGCACGGCGTGCTCCTGGAGCGGGGGATTGACCCCACCGAAATTACCCCGCTCTTTACCGGCACCGGCACCCTGGGCTGGGACGCTAAAAAGCACAATGTGCACCCCTACACTCTGGTCCTTGCCGCTCAGGTTGTCCATGCCACCGGCTATGCCATGGGCCTCAACTTCGATGCCCAAATCCAGGCCGAAACCGGGCAGTACCAGACCGGACAGGGGCAAGCCACCGACCCGGCTACCGACCCCGAGAAACCTGCGGTTGTTGTCTACTTTGGTGACGGTTCCAGCACCGAGGGCGACGCCCACGAATCCATGATTTTTGCAGCCAGCTACAACGCCCCGGTCCTTTTCTTTGTGCAGAACAACCAGTGGGCTATCTCCGTACCCTTTAGCGTCCAATCCCGCGTGCCCATTTCAACCCGGGCCGCCGGCTACGGCTTTGAAGGTATCCGGGTAGACGGTAACGATGTGCTCGCCGTCTATGCCGCAACCCGCTACGCTATGCAAAAAATTAGGGCGGGACAAGGCCCCGTGCTGATTGAGGCTGAAACCTACCGCCTGGGCCCCCACACCACCGCCGATGACCCCACCAAGTACCGCGCCTCCGAGGACGAGGCCGCCTTCGCTCAGCTTGACCCTATGACCCGACTCGAAAAATACCTGCGCTCAGCCGGGTACGCGGACGACACCTTCTTCACTGAGGTCACTGACTTTGCTGACTCCCAGGTCAGGGGTGTACGTGACTTTGTGCTTGCTAGCCAGCCAGCAGACTTTGAAACCTACCTCAGCCGGGCCTACACCGAACCCCACCAGCAGGTAGAGGACGACCTAGCCTTCCACCGCGCCTACACCGAAGGGTTCGAAGAGGAATAAAGACATGACCGAGCAGATAAGAGAAACCCTCACCCTGGCCAAGGCTATTACCCGGGCCCTCCACGACGAGATGACCAGCAACCGCAAGGTGCTAGCCCTGGGCGAAGACATCGGAAAACTGGGCGGCGTCTACCGCGTAACCGAAGGGCTACAAGAGACCTTCGGCCCTACCCGTGTGATGGACTCACCCCTGGGTGAAGCCGGTATTATCGGCACCTCCATCGGCATGGCCCTGCGCGGCTACCGGCCCGTCCCCGAAATTCAGTTCGACGGCTTTGTCTTTCCCGGTTTTAACCAGATCACCTCCCAGCTCTCCAAGATGCACGGGCGAACCCACGGCCAGTACCAGGTGCCCGTGACCGTGCGTATCCCCTACGGCGGCATGATTGGCTCCATCGAGCATCACTCAGAATCACCCGAAGCCCTGTTCACCCACACCCCGGGCTTGCGCGTCATCACCCCATCTAACCCGCACGATGCCTACTGGATGCTCCGCACAGCAATCGCCCACCCCGACCCAGTCATTTTCTTTGAACCCAAACGCCGCTATTGGATGAAGGGCGAAGTCAATTTTGCTGACGCCAACTTTGACCCCTTTACCGCGCAGGTCGTCAGGGAAGGCTCCGAACTGACCATCGCCACCTACGGGCCACTTGTGCCCGTTGCCCTGGCCGCAGCAGAAGCTGCCGCCGAAGACGGACACGATATTGAGGTGCTGGATCTGCGCTCGCTGTCCCCGCTGGATGTCCCGACCATTGAGGCCTCTGTGCAGAAGACCGGCCGCCTGGTAGTAGCCCACGAGGCACCGACCTTTGGTGGCCTGGGCTCCGATATTTCTGCGGCAATCACCGAACGCTGTTTCTACCACCTTGAAGCACCCGTTATCCGCGTGGGCGGCTACCACATGCCCTACCCAGTCTCTAAGGTAGAAGAAGATTACGTGCCCGGCATCGACCGTATGCTCGAAGCCGTCGACCGTTCTTTGGCCTACTAGCCCCCACGAAAGGCACATACCATGTCACAGATTTTTAACCTTCCTGATGTGGGCGAAGGGCTCACCGAAGCAGAAATCCTGAGCTGGAAAGTAGCTCCCGGTGATCTTGTTAAGCTCAACGACATTATCGTTGAGATTGAAACGGCTAAGTCCGTGGTAGAGCTTCCCTCGCCCTACGATGGCAGGGTGCAGGACCTTCTGGTTGCCGAGGGGCAGAGCGTGGAGGTCGGCACCCCCATTATCGCTATTAGCGCTGAGGGCTCCGCCCAGGCGGTATCCGCTCCTGAGGCTAAGGCTGAGAAGGACCCCGGTGCCGGTGCCGCGCTGGTGGGCTCAGGCCCTAAGGCTGATCCCGTTAAGCGCCGTACACGCAAGAAGAATGCGCCTTCGCCAGCTCCTCTTGCGCCGCCTCCGGCGCCCCTGGCTGCTGCAGCACAGCTTGCTGAACAGCGCAAGCCCCTGCTGACTTCCCTGCCTGCTCGCGCAGGCAAGTTCTTTGAAGAGAGTGGCATGGGGGGAGTCTTGCGCCGTCTGGGCACAGCAGAACACTTGCCCGGGGCTGAACACTCTGAGGTTCCCCGCCGCCAGGCTCTTGCCAAACCTCCGGTGCGTAAGGCTGCCCAGGAAATGGGCATTGACCTGGCACAGGTGACCCCCACCGGCGACAGGGGACAGGTGACTAAGCGTGACCTGCTCAACTTTGCGGCCCACCTGAGCCTGGCAGAAACCGCTGACTTTACCGATAACGCCGATCCCACCAGCTTCTGGATTCCCGCCGGGGCCGGTGGTGACCGCATCGAGCGTATCCGGGTCAAGGGCGTTCGTAAGGCTACGGCCAAGGCTATGGTGGATTCCGCCTTCAAGGCCCCGCACGTTTCTATCTTTGTGGACGTGGATGCTACCCGCACCATGGAGTTCGTCAAGCGCCTCAAGAAGTCACCCCAGTTTGAGGGTGTTAAGGTAACCCCCTTGCTGATTCTTGCTAAGGCCGTTATCTGGGCGGCCTCGCGCACCCCGCAGGTCAACGCCACCTGGACCGACTCAGAGATTCAGATTAAGCACTACATGAACCTGGGCATCGCGGCGGCTACCCCTCGCGGCCTGATGGTACCGAACATCAAGGACGCCCAGAGCATGAACCTGCGTCAGCTGGCTGTAGCGCTGAATGACCTGAGTGCCCGGGCCCGCGAGGGTAAGACACAGCCTGCTGAGATGCAGGAAGGCACCCTGACTATCACTAATATCGGTTCTCTGGGCATCGACACCGGAACGCCTATTCTGAACCCCGGTGAGGCCGCTATCGTGGCTTTCGGCACGATCAAGCAGAAGCCCTGGGTCGTGGACGGGGAAGTTATTCCGCGCTGGGTTACCACCCTGGGTGGCTCTTTCGACCACCGTGTGCTGGATGGTGACCTTTCGGCTAAGTTCCTGGCCGATGTTGCCTCTATCCTCGAAGAACCAGCCCTCCTCCTCGATATGTAGGGTAGAAATCTGCCCAAAGACACTCAAAGGCTCAGCTGGCAGCATGCGCGGGCTGAGCCTTTTTGCAGGCGGTTTGATACCTCTTGCTCCCGAAAGGATTAAAGAGGCGAGGCCCCCACCTGAAACAGGTGAAGGCCTCACAACGCCAAGGTACGAAACCTGGAGCAGAATTCGAATTATCTCCCCCAAGAAATCCGAATCCCCGGACACATCGGTCCGGACAAGTTCAGGCCCCGTAGGTTACCTTATGCCCTTGACTGGCTGTTCTACATTTTCTGGATCAGTCCCCCAACGTCACCAGAAAGCTGAGTCCCCCGACTCATCGTCGAACAGCTATCAAGTTACTTAAAATCTTAGTCTGGGTAACCTCAGCCTGTATGTCCTCATATAGGTCTACGCATGCTCTCAGAAAATTCTTTGAATAAGGCAAAGGTGCCTACAAAAGCCGGGGGAGTGTCCCCGAGTAGGCTGGGGTTCTTAGAACCTTTCAACCAGGCCAGTCTGAGAAATTTCGATTGCGCTGGGCTCCTCATCCTCTGAGTTACCATCGTGCACCAGCATGACAGCTATCTGGTCGTCAGCAGGGAAAGCACGAACCGTAATAGTCCCGCCCGAGGCATTATCGAACAGGTCGACCGCGCACTGGGTCAGAATCATCGAGAGCCGGGCAGGTAGAGCGCTTCCTCGCTCGTCGAGAATATCTACCTTGACACCGCGCTGGCGGGCAAGCCAGGCCGCATGAAGAATTTCCTTATTGACGATGTAGCGACCGCGGATAGTGTCACGCAGCTGAGCTTCGGTAAACCGAAACTCGTCCATTTCGTCACGGCTCACGGGTGATTCGTTGTAGGCAATACGGTGAAGCATGTCTTCAGTCAGAGTGCGCACTTCCTGCACACGCTGGGTTGCAATAGCGCTCATATCTGCTTCTTCGGTACGGCCCGCATCGGCAATGATGCGCATACTGCGAGCCTGCCGGGTCTTAGAGACGGCCTGCTCAATCTGCTGAGGCACGATGGTGCAGACTACCATGAGCAGGAAAGGGATATAGAACTCGGTAGAAAGATTGATCCGGCTTAAGAAGTAGTTGCTGTGCCAGCTCAGCACCAGTAATACAAAACTTGCAAAGAAGAGCCAGCCGTAGAAAGTGTGCCTGCGGGAAACTAGACCCATAGCCAGCAGAGTATAGGCCATAAGCGGCCAGGAGAGGCTAGAGAAGGTGACTGAATGGCTCATGGCGCTCAAGGTTGTATCCACGCTGTGTAGCCCCAAAATAGTAATAAGGGGAAGCATCGCATCGGGTAGAGCCAGCCGCTGAGTGGGCAAGAAGACCGGGAGCGTGGCAATAGCGTAGAGACTGATGATGGTAGCCCAGTGAGGAGCGCGGTTGGTGGTGTACTGGGAGTACCAGAAGAAGAAGGAGCCCAGAACCAGGAGAGTGACAGCGCTCAGAAGCAGAGTGAGCTGACGGGAACGATAGTACTTAACCAGCATCGGGGTCCTCATGGGGCCACTGGACAATGACAGTTGTTCCCTTTTCAGGGGCAGAAGTGATGGTGACCTTGCCACCTACTTCTTCCATGCTGCGGATCATAGAAACACGCACACCCAGGCGACGGAAATCAATATCTTTCATGGAGAAACCCTGGCCTCTATCCGAGATAGTGCAGAGCACATAGGGGCGTTCCTCATCGGACCTGGTCGAGTTGTAGGGTCTGCGCAGCTCGGTACGAATGGAAATCTGTGTGGTGCGGGTTCCCGAGTGCCGGGCGGAGTTCGAAACAGCTTCGGTGACCGCATGGGTAAAAGCGCGTGCCGCCGTATAGGGCAGCGTAGAGTCGGGGCTCGCTAGGGGGTACTTCTCCATGGAGTCTGAGATAAAGCGTAGGCGCTGGTTCCAGGGCTCAACGCCTTCAGCGATCTGTTCGGTCAGAGCCTGGAAGGTAATGGGGCGCTGGGGCTGAGACTTGAGGCTTTCCTCTTCAAGAACATCAATAGCTCGGCGTGCCAGCAGGCGGGTGCGCTGGGGGAGTTCCCCGGGGTTGCGGCTGGCATCGAGCAAGGCGGCCATCACATTATCGTGCACCAGCTTGTCAAAGTTCTGTAGCTCTTGGGAATAGTCACGTGAACGGTTGAGTAGAAGCTGGGCTGAGAGCGTCTCGTAGTAGGTCCTATCAGACTCCCTAACGGCTTTGAGCGCAAACCGCGCAAGACCTGCTAGCAGAACGCAGGTAAAACATAAATAGCAAGCTCGGATCATCAGCTCGGTGGGATTCAAGGGGACTCCGGTCAGAAGATGGGAAGCCACCGAGCTGATAATCAGTAGTGCGGGTAAAGCAATGCTGTGGGTAATGCCGTCCCGTGATTCTTCCTCAAAGACCGGAACCAGCATGGCGTAGATACCAAAAAGCCAGGACCAGGGGATAGCCGAATGCTGGGCACCGATACTCAAAGGCCACACTATATAGGTGCCGTAGGCAATGACAAGCATGAAATTAACTGTCCTGGCCGAAACCTCTTTACGCACACCGTTGAACATGAGCAAAGAGGCATGGGTGACTATCACAGGGATAATGGCCAGGTACCAGAGAGAGTCCCCGCCCCGGTTCTCGGAAATATTGGCCAAAGATTGCAGGAGCAGGCCGACCGCGATGAGGGAGTAGACAATTTCTAGGGTGCAATAGAGACCAAAGGAGCTCGGCCCCATCAGTGGCTGTTGGCCGCTAGTGAGGTTGAGCGACTTCAGCGAGAAAGCGCGGAGTCGATTGACTCTTGAGGGTTGGAGAGCCTGGGCCAGGTCCTTGGAGGCGCCTCCGGTAACAGTAGACAGGTGCACAATCCTTAGGGGTACAGGGGTGAGCGAATTACAGGTGACGGTCTGCGGTGGAGGTGTCTTCCATGGTATCTACCAGGCCATCCTCAATAGCGCGGATACGCAGGTCAATCTTGGTGGGGGCCGGGCGACCAACACGAGCGTACTTTTCGCGGATACGGTCAATATTTGTTTTAACCGCAGACTGCTTAATGCCCATACGGCGGGCTACCTGAACCTGTGCAAAGCCGGAGGCATAAAGACGCAGGGTTTCCTGCTCTCGGGGGGAGAGATTAGCGCGAGAGAACTCCTGGTCACCGTCAATAGCGGCGGCAAGTTCCTTGGTAACAACGGCTTTACCGTCTGCGATATTCTTGGCCTCGGCCAGGGCATGTTCAAGAGGCTCAGACTTGCGAACCAGGCCCAGCGCGCCAGCTTTCAGGGCTTCGCGAATCAGGCCGGGGTTTTCTCCGATGCTGAAGATAAGAACCTTAATGCCTGCCCGTTGTAGGATATCAACATTCTCTGACGGGCGAGACTTATCCTGAAGTGAGAGGTCCAGAAGCACAACATCGCAGTCACGCTTCAGCTTTCCCAAATCAGCATGAGAAGGGTCATTGAGGTTGCGCCCCAAGGCTACCAGCAGGTCAGCTGCGGTGGGAGCAGCCGCTACCAGCTCAATTTCGCTAGCGCCGGCAGCGACTGCCCGCATACCTTCGCGGACTACCTCATGGTCATCGACAATGCCTACACGTACTACGCTCATATTTCTTACTTACCTTGTATGCTGTGCAACCCTCACCTGAGACGGTGGCTGCTCGGTGGTTGCATGGGTGCGATGAGCAGACTGTTTACATTACGAACATATTTTACAGCTAAAGCCCGGTTTAAGCCCTCTTAACCCCTGGCTTTTAAGGTGACTTAGAGCCTTCCTAAGTTGATGCTATTTTAGGAATTTATACTTGTCAGGGCTCGACGATATCTCATTCCCAGAGCCGCGCCCAGCATTGAGCCGATAGCGGCGAGTAGCCCTGCGGCTAGCGCTGTGAGAGCCCCAAGGGCCAGGTCGGGGGCCAGAAGCCGCTGAAAGGCAAAGCTGGGCGTAAGAGGTGACGGGAGCCAAGCGGAAGCCCATGTCACCAGGGTTGCAAGGAGAGTCGCAAGGAAGCTGACAGCAAGAACCCCCAGGGCCTGCCTGGTAGGTGCTACCGCAGCCATGCGGGTGGCAACATATCCTGCCCAGCCGAAGCTCAACAGCCATATAAGAGCACTTGCAACTACCCAAGGAATAGCCTGGCCCTGACTGGAAGCAACAGAAACGGCCAGAGCGCCTCCCGTCAGACTGCTATAGGTCGAGATACCAACAGCAGTGAAGACGGTTCTTACCAAGGCAAATAGCCCGGTGCTCAGAGCATAAGCCACGAGGCTACCGCTCATAGCCGGTAGGAACTGAATCCTGCGGTAGACAGCTACACGAGCAGACGGTAGGGGAGCAACCTCATGGTCCCAACCGGCCTCTGTTTGCTGATGGGGTAGGGGGAGTTGAGCGGTAGCAGGGTGCGCCTGTTGCCGGCCCACAGGGTAAGGAGCCTGCCCCGACCGGGTCGCTGAAAGGATCTCCTGCTGGTAGCTGCTAGTTTCAAGCGGCCTGGTATCTTCTTCAAGCCGGTCGGTGTAGTGGTGCTGCGAGGGAGAGAGCAAGCGTGTTGATTCTGAGTCCTCAAAAACCGCGTCCCAATCCTCAAAATCTTCCTGGCCGCTCTGCCGATGATCTGTACTGCTCATTGCCTGTAAACCTATCAAAAAAAGGGGGTACTTAGACCAGACTCAGAACCTCGACGCGCTCCTGATCCGGGCGGTAACCCATACCTGCTGTCATCTGCTCAAAGACACTCTTACGGTCCCTGCGGGCTCCCACCTAGTTGCCACCCAAAAGGTACATCAACCCGATAATGACCAGGCCAAGAGCAATAGCTCCAAGCCCCACAAGTATCATGCGTTTGTTAATTTCTTTCATCAACTCCCGAAATTCTTCGGTCGTGATGTCTTTGTTTCCACGTTGCGCCATACCCCTTAGTATGTCAGCTCAAGCACCCCTGTGGCACAATCTTGTGTATGCATGTAGCCGAAAATAACGATACGACCGACACCTTCCCCCTGGCTCACCGCCCCTGGCAGAAGAACTACCGGCCCGAAACACACCGCGATGTGAAGCTGCCTGAAACCTCACTGAGCCACCTCATGGCAGAGGCTGTTCGCACTTCCCCCCAGAAAATTGCCCTCGAATTTTTCGGCTCCACTACCACCTATGCCCAGCTCGGTGACCAGATCCTCCGGGTAGCTGAAGGGCTCCGCAAAGCGGGTATCCAGCACGGGGACCGCGTAGCCATCGCCCTCCCCAACTGCCCCCAGCACATCGTTGCCTTCTACGCCATTCTCCGATTAGGCGCTATCGTCGTTGAGCACAACCCCCTCTACACCGAGGCAGAACTCCGCCACATGTTTGAAGACCACGGAGCAAAAGCCGCCATCGTCTGGGACAAAATCGCAGATAAAATAAGCTCCCTCCCCGCAGACATCCGCCCCCGTACCATCTACGCCGTCAACATGATCGAAGAGATGCCACTTGCCATGCGAGCAGCACTCAAACTCCCCATAGGCAAGATGAAAACCTCACGCGAAAAGCTCGAAGGAACCGCACGCGGCGCCACACCCTGGCGCCAGCTCATGAAGAACCAACCCCTAGCTGCCGACCACCACCGCCCCACCGCCCAAGACCTCGCCCTCCTCCAATACACCTCCGGGACAACAGGGCTCCCCAAGGGCGTCATGCTCACCCACCGCAACCTCGAATCAAACGGCAGAATGGGCGAAGAATGGATTCAACCCGGAAGTAACGAAGTCATCTACGCCGTGCTCCCGCTCTTCCACGCCTACGGCATGACACTGGGGCAGACCATCTCCGCTGTCTGCAAAGCACGACTGGTACTCTTCCCCACCGTGGACATGGACCTCATCTTCCGAGCCATGAAAAAAACCCCACCAACCATCCTGCCTGCCGTCCCACCTATCTACCGCCGCATGCTCGACGAAGCAAAACAGCGCAAAGTCTCGCTCCAGGGAATCCGCTGGTCAGTCTCAGGTGCCATGCACCTACCCACCGAACTGGTCACCGAATGGGAAGAAGCAACCGGAGGCATGCTTGTGGAAGGCTACGGGCTCTCAGAATGTTCACCCCTGGTGTCCTGCAACCCCCTCAACTCCACCCGCCGCGCGGGCTCCATTGGTATCCCCTTCCCCTCCACCGACATCCGCGTTGTTGACCCCGAAACCCTCCAAGACCTCGAACAAGGGCAGGAAGGTGAACTATTGGTGCGCGGACCCCAGGTGATGAAAGGCTACTGGAAACGCGCAGAAGATACCCGCAATACCTTGCTGGAGGGAGGTTGGCTACGAACGGGTGATATTGTCCGTCTCGATAAAGATTCCTTCATAGAAATCGTCGACCGGATTAAAGAAGTCATCATCACTGGTGGCTTCAACGTTTCCCCCTCCGAAATTGAAAATGTCCTTAAACAACACGACTCCGTAGCAGACTGCGCTGTCGTGGGTATGCCCGATGCTAGCGGAGGCGAAACTGTCACCGCCGCTATCGTCCCGGCCCAAGGATATGCATTAGACCCCGCAGAACTTAAAGAGCACTGCTACGCGCGACTGACCCGTTACAAGGTTCCTAAAAACTACTACGAGGTTGATGAACTGCCCCGCTCCATGCTGGGCAAGGCCCTGCGCCGCAAGGTGAGGGAAGAGCTAGCTCAGCGTTAAGCAGGGTTTGCGGTAGCTGTCCCCCCCCTAGTCGGTGTGTCCCTCTGCGTCCTTAGGCGGTGTGGTCGTCTGCACCCTGAAACGCCAGCCCCGAGCCAGCAGACAACCACACCACCTACAGAGCAGGAGCAAGGAGACAGCCCCCAACACCAACCCCAAGCCAGCAGACAACCACACCACCTACAGAGCAGGAGCAAGGAGACAGCCCCCAACACCAACCCCAAGCCAGCAACTTCGCGGTGAGCCAGCTTTATCTACCCTGATGAGTAAAACCCTATCTACTTTTCTGACCTGAACCTCGGGGAATAATAATTATTAAAAATATTCCTTGCGAATTTTCAAATTTGTGTCACGGGGTGTCATAAACGCGCCCTCTGCCGCTTCTAGATATATTTTTCGTAAGATATTAATATGGAAATAATTATCTGTGATTCAAAGGATCAAGCCGGTGCCTACGCGGCGTCTTTAATCGCTATGGTGACGGAACGCAATAACCGCCAGGGCCGCCCAACGGTCTGGGGAGTTGCCACGGGATCATCCCCAGAGGCTACCTACCGCTATCTCGCAGAACGCGTAGAAGCAGGCCTAGACGTTAGCTCTGTCAGCGCTTTTGCCCTCGATGAGTACGTTGGCCTAGACCCCTCTCACCCCGAGTCCTACCGAAGCGTCGTCAACCAGCAAATTGTTGGGCGAATCGGGCTCGACTCCCAGAAGGTGCATGTCCTCGATGGCATGGCTCGGGATATCAATGCTGAATGCGCTCGGTACGAAGAGAAAATCAAGACCGCAGGTGGAGTTGACGTGCAGATACTTGGTATAGGCGCCAATGGGCATATAGCTTTCAATGAGCCCGGTTCCTCGCTCGTATCACGCACCCGCATCAAGACTCTAGCACCTAAGACTGTGGCTGATAACGCCCGCTTCTTCGACGGCGATGCAAGCCAGGTGCCAGTACACTGCCTAACCCAGGGGATTGGCACCATCATGGAAGCCCGCAAGATTGTCCTGGTCGCAGACGGAGCCAACAAGGCAAGCGCAATCGCGGGCATGGCAGAAGGCCCCATCACCACCTTCTGCCCGGGGTCAATACTCCAGATGCACCCAGATGTCACCGTCGTGGTCGATGAGGCCGCAGCCAGCCAATTAAAAAATGCAGAATATTATCGTTTTGCGCAAGAAAATATCCCCGACTTCCAAAAGCCAGCTATATTTCTTGGATAAATAAAAATAGGTGGGGTTACTCGAAAGTAGCCCCACCTACTTTTATGCTTGGAGGGCGTCCTTAAACCATCCGGTAATAGAAATAGGGTGCGTAATAGCTGTGCCTACCACAACAGCGTGGGCACCAGCCTCCAGAGCCTGCCGAGCCTGAGCCGGGCTATGGATCCGGCCCTCGGCAATAAGCGGTAGCCCAAGATCCTGTGCGGCAATAGCTTCCAGGAGCTCAAGGTCGGGGCCAGCGGTCTTGGGGCGGGCATCGGTGTAGCCTGCCAGGGTGGTGCCGATAAAATCAGCTCCGGCTTCCGCCGCCGCAACAGCTGCTTCGAGAGAATCACAGTCTGCCATGACCAGTGATGGGCTCGACCCGTGTACCCCGTCAATTACCTCTTTGAGGCAGAGCCCGTCGGGCCGGTCACGCCTAGTGCCATCAAGCGCGACCACATGGGCACCCGCCTGGGCTACTGCCAGGGCATGGTGCAAGGTGGGGGTAATGAAAATACCCTCATGCCCGTCTTTCCACAGGCCAATGACCGGGACCTCAACGCTGGTGCGGGTGAACTGAATATCAGCCAACCCCTGTACACGGACAGCGGCCGCGCCTCCCATCACTGCAGAAGCCGCTACCTGCCCGGTTGTTCGGGGGTCGCGCATAGGCTCACCAGGGTAAGCCTGGCAGGAGACAATGAGCTGGCCTGCAAGCGAATCAATCAGTTCTTGAGCTGTAAACACGGTGAATCCTAACCTCCTGATGAGTCTCTGACAATGAAATCCGGGATCAGGCTTGCCGCCCCCAGAAGCGGGGCATCTGAACCTAGTGAAGCTGAGATAATGCGGGTTTCGGTAGCCTGTCCAAGTGCTGCCTGCTGGTAGGCCTGCACCATGCCCTGCCACCAGAGATCGCCCAGGTTAGTCACACCCCCGGAGACAAGAATCAGGTGGGGGTCCAGGATAGTTGCCAGGTCACCGAGTGCGATACCCGCTGCCCGCGCACCTAGCGCAATAGCTTCTTGGGCATGAGTATCTCCGGTAGCAGCAAGTTCTTTTACCTCAACCAGGCTCTCAACCTCAGTAGGTCCGCCCAGCCTGCGATAGCTATTGACGATGCCGGTGCCTGAGGCGACAGCCTCCACATGCCCCACTCCTCCGCAGGTGCAGGCAATATCTAGAGCACAGGGGGATGAGAAGTGCCCCACATGTCCAGCAAGGGAATGCGCTCCGTGAAGTTGTTGGCCCCCCACAATATAGGAGCCACCCACACCTGTGCCAAAAGCCACCATGAGACTGCTTTCAGCATCGGCGGAAGCACCGAGCCAGGCCTCACCCAGGGCATGAGCGTGGACATCGTTCACCGCGTAGGCAGGCAGACCCGTCACATCACTGAGAATAGAAGCTAGGGGAGTGCCGCTCCAGCCCTTAATCAGGTTGGCAGCCGTGATGACCTGCCCCTCGGAGCCAATGACGCCAGCAGATCCAATACCCACCCCAAGGGGCTCATAGCCTAGCTCACGGGCAGTAGCACCCAGCTTTTTGAGCGCCTCAGCCGTGTGCCGGGCCAGCTCAGTACCACCAGCCTGAGCCAAAGTGGGTATCTGGTCACGGTGGAGAACCTGGCCTGTGCAACTGACAATGCCAAGCGCGGTTTTGGTGCCTCCTAGGTCAGCGACCAGGGCGACGTGTTGGGGGTTACTCATCCTTGTCCCTTCAGTGGGTGTGCTAAACCCGGCCTAGAGGAGCCCCGTTGAGGCAAGGATAGCGCGAATCCGCTCTGCCTCTTCGGACCCTAGTGTCTCCATGGGCTGAGACATTGTGTTTGATTCAATGACTCCCATGATCTGTAGTGCGGTCTTGAAAGCACCCAGGCCAGCCGCTCCGCCTGAGACGCTGGGGGTCTGAACGAAAACAATGTCAAAGAGCTTGGCTAGGCGGTCCTGCTCCTTGCGGGCGCTCTCCCAATCCCCGGCCTGAGCCGCATCAAAGAGACGACGGTAGCCTGCAGGGTCAACATTGCCTAGGCCCGGTACGAGGCCTGCCGCACCTGAGAGCAGAGCACCGTCGCAGACCACCTCATGACCTGTAAAGGCGGCGAAGCCCTCAATATCAGCGGTTGCAAGCGCGAGCTGGCGGAAAGCAACGTCATCACCGGATGAGTCTTTAACACCGGCAATTACGCCGTCCTTGGCCAGCTGAACCAGCAAGCCCAGGGGGAGCTTCTGCTTGGTGCGTACCGGAACGTCGTAGGCGAAGACCGGTACATCTACAGCATCAGCGATAGCGCGGAAGTGTCGGTCTTCTTCAAAGGTATTATCTACAGCGTAGAACTGGCTGGTGACCACAATCGCGTCGCCACCAATAGCAAGCAGGCGCTGGGCTTCGTCAATAACACGGGCTGTGGTCATGTCGTTAACTCCGACAATGAGAGGGACTCGCCCTGCAATGGTCTCTACACAGGTGCGGAGCACTTTTTCTCGCTCAGCATTGGTTAGGTAAAGCACCTCAGAGGATGAACCCAGGGCAAAAATACCGTGTGAACCGCCTTCGATCAGGTGGTTAATCAGTCGCTCCAGGGAGCCCAAATCGAGGGTGCCGTCGGCGGAACGGGGAGTTAGAAGTGGCGGGATAAGGCCGGAAAAAAGCGGGGAGCTCATGTGATTCTTCTCCTGGAATATTAAATTATTGAGTTGAAAGCCGCTGTCTCTTTTAGACGTGGAGCAGAGTGGGTGCAGCCCCTAAGAGGGTGCGGGTGTAATCCTGGCTGGGGGTATCAAAGACCTGTTCGGCGGTCCCCTCTTCGACGATGTTGCCCTTGTTCATGACGCAGATACGGTCTGAGACGTAGCGAACGGTCTGGATATCGTGGGAGATGAAGACCATACCCAAGAAGAGCTCTTCTTTAAGGTCTGAGAGCAGGTTGAGCACCTGGGCACGCACCGACACATCCAGCGCACTGGTGGGCTCATCGGCCACAATAATCTTGGGTTCCAGAGCCAGGGCGCGGGCAATTGCTACGCGCTGACGCTGACCACCAGAAATCTGGGAGGGCAGAGCATCGGCGGCGGAAACGGGTAGACCCACCAGCGCCAGGAGCTCACGCACTCGGCGGTCACGGCCTGACTTATCGCCAATGCCGTGCACATCAAGGGGATCCTTGAGGATGTCCTGGATGGTCATACGGGGGTTGAGCGCAGTGGCCGGGTCCTGGAAGACGATCGAGACATCGGAACCGAACTCTTTACGCAGGGCAGCATTGCGCTTGAGCACGCTCTTACCCTTGAAGAGGACGTCACCGCCGGTGGGCTTTTGCAGGCCCACAATCACAGAGGCCAGGGTGGATTTACCACACCCAGACTCACCGACCAGGCCGATGGTTTCACCGCGGCGAACCGTGAGGTTTACCCCGTCAACAGCCTTGACGATAGTGGGCTTGAGAATACCGCCACTACGGGCTCGGTAGTGAACCTGGACGTCCTTGAGCTCAATGATGGGCTCATTGACACGGCTCACTGCAGCCCGGCCGGTGGTATTGAGCAGGCTCTTGTCTGCGGGGGTTACAGCTGGGTTGCTCATGCTGTCTCCTGTGCGGTGGTGAGGTGGGATGCCCAGAGGTGGTCGCTGTCGCCTTCAACAGGCGTGAAGACCAGCTTCTGCTCGGGGTCGGCATCGGGTCGAAGTGAACGGGGTGCAAAGCGGTCCCCTGCTGAGAAATCTGAGGGTGAGGGCACGGTACCGGGAATCTGGTAGAGCCGTTCTGCCCCGGACTCGATAGAAAGCACTGCTCCCAGAAGGCCGCGAGTGTATTCATGCTGGGGGTTGGTCAAGAGCTGGCTGGTTGCGCCGGCTTCTACAATCTGGCCCGCGTACATAACCGAGATACGATGGGCTACCTGGGCTACCAAGGCCAGGTCGTGGGACACGAAGATCATGGCGAAGCCCAGCTGCTCACGCAGCTCATTGAGCAGGTCGATTACTTCTGCCTGCACGGTTACATCGAGTGCGGTGGTGGGCTCATCGGCAATAACCAGCTTGGGGGAGCGGGAGAGTGCCATGGCGATGAGAACACGCTGACGCTGACCACCAGATAGCTCATGCGGGTAGGAGGCTAGAGTACGCTCCGGGTCAAGTTTGACCAGGCGGAGGAGTTCTTCGGGGCTCTTGCGGCCGCCACGGCGGGTGAGCTGCTCCATCTGGTCCTTGATCAGCATGGAGGGGTTCAGAGAGCTCAGGGCGTCCTGGTAGACCATGGAAATCACGGCACCGCGGAGCTTCTGGAACTCGGCTTCGCTGGCACCGACCAGTTCCTGACCTTCAAAGAGGACGGAGCCGGTGATCTTGGCCTTACGGTCAAGTAAGCCGATGATAGCCAGTGAGGTGATGGACTTACCGGAACCTGATTCACCGACCAAGCCCATAGTTTGGCCTTCGGTGACGGTGAAGGAAACGCGGTCAACCACGGGGGTGTCGCCAAACCGCTCAGGGAAATAGATAGAAAGGTCTTTGACCTCAAGTATGACTCGAGCTGAAGGATCTGCCATGAGGCGGTCTTCCCTGCGGCTTTCAGTCATTTTGAGTTTTTGCAGAACAGTTTCAAGCTCAGCGCTAGCCTTGCGGTCACGTACGGTTAGGGCCGCAGATGCTGCTAGAGCCTGGGCGGTTGGCTGTTCATTATTTTCTTCGATCTTGACCTTACGGCGGAGTTTGGGGTTCACCATGGCATCGGTCATGCCCTCAGAGAGCACGTTAAGTGCCAGGACGGTGAGCAAGATAACGCCACCTGCGAAGGTGGTGGCCCACCAGCCGCCTGCTAGCACGATAGCGCGACCGTCTGCGATGACGTTACCCCAGGAAGGCTCAGGGGGGCGTACACCGGCGGAGAGGAAGGACAGCGAAGCCTCCAAGATAATAGCGTCGGCCACCATAACGGTTGCAAAAACCAGCACCGGGGCGATGGTGTTGCGTACCACGTGCTTGAGCAGGATGTAGAAGCGGGGGGCACCCATAACGCGCTCTGCACGGACGTAGTCCTCGTCCCAGGCTGCCAGCACCTGGGCGCGGACAACGCGGGCTAGCTGCGGGGTGTAGACCACCGCAATAGCGAAGATAATAGTCCCAACAGAGTTGCCCAGGGAGGCCAGCAAGACAGCGGCCAGAGCGATACCGGGGAAGGCCATGAGCACATCCATGATGCGCATGATGACTTCTGCAACAAATTTAGAGCTGGTTGCTGCAAGTGAGCCCAGGATTCCACCCATAATCAGTGCCAGGGCAACAGCGCCGAGGCCTACCTGCAGGGAAGCGCGGGCACCGTACATGAGGCGGGAGAGAATATCGCGGCCCTGACGGTCGGTACCAAAGAGGTACTCAGAGTTGGGTGCACCAATCGGTGCGCCGGTGGAGGCTAGCGGATCGTGAGGAGCTAGCCAGGGTGCCAAGAGCGCAACCAGGGCAATAAGGGCGATGAATGTGAGAGCTAGCTTTGAGCTAGCGGGGAGCGCCTTGAATCGGATGCCCGGTGCTGAGAGGCGTTCTGCGAGTCCGCTACGCATGATTAGACGCTCCTGATTCGTGGGTTGATGAGCAGGTAGAGCAGGTCAACGACAATGTTGACCAGAACAAAGGTGATGGCGATGGTTAGTACAACGCCCTGGACAAGGTTGATGTCGTTACCGGTGATACCGATAAAGATGAGGTTGCCCATGCCATTGAGGGAGAAGATCATCTCGATGACGACCGCGCCGCCCAGAAGGTAGCCAATGCGCAGGCCCAGCACGGTGACCGGGGTGATGAGGGCGTTACGGAGTACGTTCTTGGTAATAACTTCCTTGCGGGGGACACCGTTACCGATAGCGGTGCGCACGTAGTCCTTGTCGAGTTCTTCCACCATGGAGGTACGAACGGTTCGGGTCAGCGATGCGCTGACGGGCACAGCAAGAGCCACTGCCGGAAGGAACATGTGCAAAAGCCAGGTGCCAAATCCGCTACCTGCCGGTGCGGAACCACCTGTGGGGAACCAGCCCAGGCCCAGAGCAAAGTACTGAATCATGAGGATACCCAGCCAGAAGGAAGGAGTGGCGATGGAGGCCATGGACAGCACACGGATCAGCTGATCGGGCCAGCGATCGCGGTAAAGGGCGGCAACAACGCCAAGGACCAAGGAAGCCACAGCAGCGATGACAACCCCCAGGAAGGTCAACTGCAAGGTTGTGGGGAAAGCGACCTTAATCTGGTCAATAACAGGCTGAGCGGGTGGGGTAGTCATACCCAAATCAAAGTGAGCTAGCCGTGCCAGGAAGGCAAAGTACTGGACATAGAGCGGGTCATTGAGACCGTGCGAGTCTCGGTAGGCTTCTTTAGCTTCTTCCGATGCGCCTTCGCCCAGGGCAATAGTGGCGGGGTCACCAGGAGTGAACTGGAGAATGATGAAGACAAGAAGGGTAACGCCCAAAATCATGATGGGCAGGGCTACCAGGCGTCTGCCGAGGAGCCTAAGAAAGTTTGACACGGAGAGTCACTCCCTGCAAGAGAAAGAACGAGGTGGGTGTGGCTAGCGCACGGTGAGGCGCCAGGGCTGGCTGAGCCTGCCCGCTACCGGCCTAGGGGCCGGGCGGGCAGGCAACCAGGTGCTCAATGAGCGATTACTGTGAGCGGTTCAAATCATGTGTGGAGGGGGAGCCCGCTCACGGATCCCAGGCTAAGCCTGGGTGGTGCCGACATTCAGGAATGACAGGCCGGTCGTGGGGAGCGGCTTGAAGTCAACCAGGCTGTCGGTAGCCCACGCGGTGGGCAGCTTGCGGTGGAAGAGGGGGTAGAGGGGTACATTCTCTGCCACGATGTCCAGGCAGGCCTTCCAGTCGGGCTTCTCTGATGTGACCGCGGCAGACATTGCGCTCTGCAGGGCGGCGTATTCAGGGGTGGAGGACCAGCGGAAGCGCTTCTCAGGCCAGGTAGCACCGCGGTACCACCAGGACAGAAGTAGGTCGGGGTCATTGCCGAAGACTGAGGGATCGCCGGGGGCCAGGACCACATCGAAGTCGCCGCTATCGACAAAGTCGGAGTAGAGGGAGGAAGACTGTGAGTCTTCTAGGGCAACCTCAATACCGGCATCTTTGAGGGATTCCTGAACCAACTGGGCGCACTGCTTGACCCAGTCGTGGTCGGTGGTGCGCAGGGTGATGGAGAGCTTATCCACACCTGCATCCTTAAGGAGCTGCTGGGCCTTGGCCTTGTCGTAGGTGTAGACGGTGGAAGCCTCAACATAGTCGGGGTGCTCCTTCTGCAGGAAGGAGGTGGCTGCGGTGGCGTTGCCTAGCAGACCGGTGGAGATGACCTTGTCCATGTCGATTGCGTAGAAGAGTGCCTGGCGGACTTCCTTCTTGTCGAAGGGAGCCTTCTGGCAGTTGAACATCATGAAGAGCAGACCGAAGGACTGAACTGACTCCACGGTAACGCCGTTGGTCTTTTCCAGGACCGGGATATTGTCGTAGGGCACTGACTCGATAGCCTGAACTCGCTGTGAGCTCATGGCGGTGACGCGGGCTGAAGATTCAGAAAGAATGAGCCACTTCATGGTCTTAGCCAGGGCAGGGCGGGGGCCGTTGTAGTCGTCGTAGCGTTCAAAGGCAATGTGGTCACCCTTGGTAGCTGAGACAAACTTGTAGGGGCCTGAGCCAATGGGCTTAGCACCGAATGCTTCAAGGTCGGCACTAGCGCTGGCCGGCATGATGTTAACCAGGGAGATACGGTCAGCAAAGAGGGGGAAAGCCTGGTTGAGCTTGAACTCTACGGTGCTGTCATCGACTGCGGTTACCCCGTCGATGAAGTAGAGGAACTGGCTAAAGAGAGATTCCTCGGAGGTGTAGAGCTTAAAGGTTTCAACGACATCCTTGGCAGTAACTGCTGCACCGTCGTGGAAGGTAGCACCCTCTCGGAGGCTGACGCGATAGGTGGTTTCGTCAACAACTTCGGGGTCACCGGTTGCTAGTGCGTTGTAGCGTTCACGGGTTGCCGGGTCCAGACCGTAGAGGCCTTCGAAGATGTGCAGGTTGGCTGCGAAGGGAGCCGCACCCGATGCCTGAGAGGGATCGAAGGTGGTGGACACATCGTAGGCAATTGCTGCGGTGATGGAGCCGTCTTTGTTTTCTTTGCCAGCGGCTGAGCCGGATGATTGGCTAGATGAGCCACCGCATGCGGCAATGGATGCGGCGAAAGCTGTTGCTGCGCTGATTCCACCGGCGATTTTGAAAAAGCTACGGCGGGAGGTATCAAATTCTTTTACCTGGGTGAGCTGTGACATCTATGTCGCACTCCTTCGGGCTGCGCTCCTGGTAGGGAGGGGGTGATAAAAATAAGGTAGAGGTAGGATGTCCTACCTATATCTTGTATGGTAGTGATGGGTATCCAAATCGGTCAAGCTGGGCAGGAAAAGTCATCAAAATATGACGCCACCCTCTTACCTTGCGGATGGAAACTGTCCCTGGGTGGCAAGGGCTCCTACAGTAGTAGAAGGATCCGGTGGAAGTAGTCCTGCCGGATAGTGTTTTGGGTGCCCTCAATATCAACACACTGAAAAGAGCACGTTATGAACAGCCACGACTCTCTTCCTCCCGCCCCATACGTCCCTGACCTTGGTTTTCTCCACCCTGAGGGGGTGCACCGCAGCGCCGCGCAGAAACGCCAACAGCAGCTCCAGAATGAGATAATTTCGCTAATTTTTAAGCGGCAGTTAGGCCAGGGGGACCCCCTGCCCAGCGAACAGGAACTGATCGATGAACTAGGTGTGGGGCGAAACTCCATTCGTGAAGCTCTTAAGGTTCTAGAAGCGCTGGGGATTGTGGAGGTTCGGCACGGCTTTGGAACCTTTGTCGGTGGTCAGGTCCTTATTTCTATGGCGCGAGGCCTGAGCTTTCGAGGCTGTTTAGCGCTCTACCACGGTGGCCAAGAGGCTCTGGAACTGGTGGAGGTCCGGGAGGCTCTTGAAGTTGGATTGTTACGCGCCGTTATTCCCGTGATGACCGAAGAACAGCTCCAACGTGTCAAACAGTCCTATGACGCAATGGAAGAAAGCGTCCACAACGGGGTCTGGCTGGCAGAATCAGATCAGTCTTTCCATGCTGCTATCTTTGCGCCCTTGGGTAACGAATTGCTGTCCAAACTACTGGATATCTTCTGGCAGGTTTACAACAATATTGCCGGCCTACTCGATACCGTTGCCCCACTGGATGAAGCACAGACCTGCACCCTGCTGGAGGCCCACCTGCGGCTCTATGAAGCTATTAGGGACCGAGACGCCGATGCGGCAACCGAACTGATGAGAGAGCACTTTGTGGGTATCCGCGAGAGACTGACCTCTTGGCAGGCCAACTGGTTGGCAGAAGGCTAACTCCTATATACCTTTTATGACGCACTGTTACGGTGTAACTTTTTGTTGCTTACAGATAGGTGAAATATGACCCAATTTTGGGCTGATTTCTAGCCTGACCATTGTGGAGTGTTCTAATAGAAGAGTCGCTGAAACCAGCGTCCGAAACCACATCAGCCAACAGCCCCCGGTAAAACGCTGAATCGTGGCCGCACCCATCAATTTTCCCAACAGAAAGATTCATAGCCGTGAAGAAATTTGTTGCCACTTTGGCTCTCGTACCCCTCGCATTTGGTCTTGCAGCCTGCGGCTCATCATCAGACTCAGCGTCTCCTGCCTCCGCTTCATCAGCCGATGATGTTATCAAGATCGGTGTTGTCGGTGCATCTGACTCCAACGCCAAGCTGGTCGAGGTGGCCAAGGCTGAGGGCATCAATATCGAGATTATTGAGTTCTCCGATTACACTCAGCCCAACCCCGCGCTCAGTACCGGTGAAATTGACCTCAACTGGTTCCAGCACATCGCTTACCTCTCCAACTACAACGTTGAGGCCAACGACAACCTGCAGATTGTTGGCCCCACCGTGATCTACCCCATGGCTCTCTTCTCTGAGAAGCACGATTCCATTTCTGCACTGCCCCAGGGCGCTGAAATCGCTATCCCCAACGACACCGTTAATGAAGCTCGCGCTCTTCTTCTGCTTGAGGCTAACGGTCTTGTGTCCTTCACTAAAGACACCGATTCACCCACCGTGGACGATGTAGACACCGCTGACTCTAAGGTTAAAGTCACCCCCGTTGATGCAGCCCAGACCGTTCTTGCTCTCAAATCAGTGGATGGTTCGGTCATCAACAATGACTTCCTGAAAGATGCTGGGCTTAACCCCAAGGACGCTCTGGCTCAGGACGACCCTGCTAACGACAGCGCTCGCCCCTACGTCAACCTCTTCGTCTCCCGCGCAGATGACGCTGATAACGAAACCTACAAGAAGATCGTAGAACTCTTCCACAGCGATGAGGTTCTGGCAGCTGTCCAGGAAGAGACTGAGGGAACCGCAGTTGAGGTTAACACCGATTTGGCAGACCTGCGTTCAACCCTTGCCGACCTGGAAGCTAAGAAGCGTAAGCAGTAGTCCTCGGTTTTAATCACACAGCGTGATGCAGGCAATAAGGGCGGCAACCAACTTGGGGTAGGCTAGACCTTTTGCCCCTCCGGGGCAGAATGCTGGACTAGGCTAGGGCGGTTGCCGCTTTACCTATTCCTGTTTCCCCTGAGGTTTCTCCGTGATGGGGTAGCTGCCCTCCCAAACCTTACAAAGAAGAAGAGATGACCCAACAACGAGCAGTATCAGACAACCAGGCCTCCGAGCCTATGGTTGTGCTGAAGAAGGTGACCAAAGAGTTTAAGGTCGGTAAGAAGACCGTTACCGCAGTAGACGATGTTGATCTGACCATCAACAAGGGCGAAATCTTCGCCATTATTGGTTACTCCGGTGCCGGTAAATCGACCCTTGTTCGCCTGATTAATGGCTTGGAAAGTATCACCAGTGGTTCTTTGACCGTGGATGGTCTAGAGATTGCCGGTAAGCGTGAGTCCCAGCTCCGCCAGGCCCGAACCAACATTGGTATGATTTTCCAGCAGTTCAACCTCATGCACTCTCGCACGGTGGCGGGTAACGTCGAGTTTCCCCTGATCGTTGCGGGCTGGGATAAGGCTAAGCGTACTGCCCGTGTAGCGGAGCTCCTAGAGTTTGTGGGTCTTTCGGATAAGGCTAAGAACTACCCCGATCAGCTTTCAGGCGGTCAGAAGCAACGTGTGGGTATTGCCCGTGCTCTAGCGACCTCTCCCTCACTTTTGCTGGCTGACGAGTCAACCAGCGCCCTCGACCCTGAGACCACCGCTGAGGTCCTTGAGCTGCTCAAGAAAGTCAACAGGGAGCTGGGTATCACCGTTATTGTGATTACCCACGAGATGGATGTTGTCTCATCTATCGCTGACCGTGTGGCTGTCATGGAGAAGGGCAGGGTCGTTGAAAGCGGCAATGTCTACGACGTTTTTTCGGCTCCTCAGACCGTCACAGCCCAGCGTTTTGTGGGTACCGCGGTCAAGTCTCTTCCCGTTGGTGCCCAAGCCGCTGAACTTAAAAAGCGTCACCGCGGGTACCTCATTAATATTGAAATTACTGAGGGTAATAAGGGTATCGGTAAGGTCCTTTCTTACCTGGGGAGCCGCAATGTTTCCTTCAACATTGTGCAGGGTGGATTGGAGACCTTGCAGGGTAAGAGCTACGGCAACCTAACTCTTGAACTTCTTGGCGATGTAACCAGCTTGGACGCTGTTATCGCTGAACTTAAGACCGTCACCCGTGTGCAGGAGGTCCGCTAGCATGGACGCAACATTTATTAACAGCAAACTGCTCCCTGCCCTGGGTGATACCCTCTACATGGTCAGCTTCACCATGCTGGTGGCCGGTGCGCTGGGCCTCTTCTTTGGGGTCTTGCTGTACACCACCCGCCAGGGCAATATCTTGGCTAACCGCTGTGTCAACATTGTGCTGAATATTGTGGTGAACGTTGTCCGCCCTATTCCCTTCATTATTCTGTTGGCGGCTTTGGGGCCGCTCACTCAGGCTATCGTGGGGACCCGCTTGGGCGTGAACGCCGCTATCTTCGCTATGGTCTTTGGCGCAACTTTTGCTATTGCCCGTATCGTTGAGCAGAACATGGTCTCTATTGATCCTGGCGTGATTGAAGCGGCCCGTGCAATGGGGGCATCAAAGCCCCGTATCTTGCTGACCGTGATGATTCCCGAGGCTCTTGGCCCCCTGATTCTGGGTTATACCTTCTTGGTGATTGGCGTGGTCGATATGTCGGCTATGGCCGGTTACATTGGTGGTGGTGGCCTGGGTAAGGTTGCCCTGGTCGATGGTTACCAGCGCTTCAACGAGGTTGTGACCTGGAGCGTTGTTGCGGTCATTATTATTCTGGTTCAGCTTATTCAGCTGGTTGGTAATATGCTGGCCCGTAAAGTCATGCGCCGATGAGCTTGCCGGTCGTGAACAGGTAAGCGCCTGAGAAACGGCCAGCTGAGCCTCTTCTAAGCCGAGTGCCAGCCTGCTGACAGGCGCAAGAAACCCTAACCGTATATCTACCACGCACCTCGGTGCGGGGTAGATATTTTTAAAGGTGCGTCTTACTTTTTACCGCTAATCCACGACGAATCGTAGAGATCTCCTGGGCCTTTGCCCCGCTTGTGCTCTATCTCTTTTTCCCAGAGCTGTTCGGCGTAGTCGGTGGGGCGGATAAGCCTGTCGTCGTCTACATCATCGTGATCACTCCAGGCGGCCAGCGCAAAAATACCGTAGAGCAGGGCGGCAAGGAGCAAGAAGAACATAGCCAGCTCAGCCCACAGGATGACGTAGTTGCGGCGAAGGTCAGCACTTACATGGCTGTAGACTTCGGGGATGACCAGGAAGGAGATGAGCCCCAGAACGACGGCGATAGCGGTGAGTAAATGGGGCGCCCAATACCAAGGGTTCTTGGTGCGGGGCTTAGCCTGCCGGGCAGGTTTAAGCGGGGGCAGCTGCTGAGCCGGGGGAGTGGGGGTGGCCTGCGGGGGGAGGAACTCCCGATAGTAGGCGCGCTCGTCTTCGGAGAGGTCCTCAAGCCGCCTACCGTAGCGGGAGGGCTTGCTCTGGGAATCCTTGTGGTTCATGACCTGCTCCTTGCGCTGGCGGGCAAAAGTGTTGGCTCTAGTTTACTGAGGTGCCCCGGTAGAAAACCAGCGCTCTACCTGTGCCAGGAGCTGGGGGTCGGTGAAGGAGTCGCAGCGGCCCACACCGGCGGTAAGCAAGAGCGGTTTATCGGTGGGTTCGCCCAGGTAGACAAGGGGCTGAGTACCTGCGGCAATAGCTGCGGTGAGGCCTGCAACGGAGTCTTCAAGGGTGAGGGTCAGTTCTGGCCTTCCATCCAGACGGCGGACAGCTTCCAGGTAGATGTCGGGCGCTGGTTTGCCCTTGGCCACGTCATCGGAGGAAACCCAGGTGGTGAGGACATCTGATAGGCCTGCGGCCCGGATTTTTGTTTCGAGGACTGGTGCTGTTGAGTTGGAGGCTACCGCTACGGGAATGTGCTGAGCCAGTTTTTTGATCAGGGCAATGGCTCCGGGAATCTCATCGACTCCGGCTTCGATGGTGGCACGTTCGGTGGCTAGGATATCGGTGAGTACCTGCTGGTAGTGCTCCTGCTTACCCAGGTCTGTGAGGCCTGCAGGTTGGGAGAGTTCTGCTAGGCGGCGGGCAACGTCGTAGGCAGTGTAGCCGACCAGGGAAGCTTGAAGCTCAGGGGTGTAATCAACTCCCCAGCCTTTAAAGACCTGGCCTTGGATCTGTCCCCATGTGGTTTCGGAATCCAGAATGACGCCGTCACAGTCAAAGACAGCACAACGCGGTGCCCAGTCGGGGCTTAAGGAGAACTCAAACATAGTTCCATGCTCTCACATTGCTAGGCCATGGTGACAGATGGCGTACCCCAGCCATCCGGAGATATGAAAGAAAAACATGTAGAAATATTGCGTAAATCACTTTTGTTTGTTATTTTTATCTCACGCATGGTGTTGTTGTCTCATTGTTGATCACAAGGAAGTGATCGTTATGAGGAATAAAATGTTGAAGGCTACCGCAGGAGTGGTGCTTGCAGTGACGGCTATGATGGGTGCCAGCACTGTAGCTGAAGCGGCTACTGTTTATTACAAAGGTAGCGCTGTGAGCTGGGATCATGGTCGTAGCTGGGGTGTGAATAGCTATTCCAATGTGCAGAGTGGAGTGTATGACCACTCAGCGACTGCTAATACCACTTTTTCAGGGTGGAAGAGGCCTGGTCTGCTTGCCTCGGCGAGCCAGTATGTTGGTCTTGGTCAAGCAACTGCTTATTGGAATTGTCGCGGCTAATTAAATAGTACAAGGAGATAATGACACCATGCGGCATACTCTTAAATATTGTGCTTGTGCTCTTGTGCTCTTACTGGCTGTAGCCAGCGCCGCCCTTTTCGCCTTGATGAGAGCAGATGCCTATACCGCTACTCTTGAAGGCTATCTAGCTGAGGGAAAACACTTTACTCTTTCCGGTGTTAGTCCTGGAAACACTGCTGTCGTACAGAGCTACCTAGAGACAGAAACTACTCGCCGGCAGGCTTTTCTGGTACGGGCCGATGACAAACTCTCAGCGGTGGACGGCTCAGCGGCGGGCACCCATTGGGGTGTCCTGGCTGATAGAGCTCATCTAACTTCTGTACCGGAACTGGACTACCTGGGCATCAGTATTTTAAACAGGGAAAATCTAACGGAGCTTCTGGCCGCAGAAGAGGGAAAAACTCTGGGTCTCTATAAGGTTTCAGAAGATACTCTGGAGACTTTACCCGAGGTCACCTTTGCTCCCGGTTTTAGCCTGGGGAAGCTGAGCGACCTAGTGGAAGAAACCGGTACTATTAACGGCTCTTATACCGTGTATGGCCTCGGTGAAGAGGAATTTGCTGATTTTGTGAGCGGTCTTTCTACCCTCACCGGTAGTAGCGAAGAAAACCTGCTGACCCCACTATCTGGTCATGCTAAGGACGCAGGTCTTCTACCTGTATTCGTTACCCTTGCGGTGCTGTCCTTAGCTCTTTTGCTGACCCTGGTCTTTTTCATCTATGTCACCCAGGGAGCAAAAGAACTGGGTACCTACCTCATTCTGGGCTGGTCAAAAACTGATTACCTGATTAATCTCTTCAAACCCATCCTATACTGCCTCCTCCCAGCCTTACTGATTACTCTCTTCGGTAGCTGGCTGACCCTCCACAGCTTTGGATTTAGCGTGGAGATGCTCCCTGCCCTCTTTTACCCCTTTGGAGCTACGGTCTTTATCACGGTCTTGAGCTTTCTGCTCTCCTCGCTGGTAGTTATTGGCATGAAGCCCATCCATGCGGTTCGGGGCTACACACCGCAAAAGCTTTTTGCCTTCATGCTGGCAGGGGCTTTTGTCGCTACCAGTGCAGGGCTTTATATCACAGCTTCCTACCTTGATGGTCCTCTCAAAGAAGTAGAGAAGACTGCTACGGTGCAGAGGGAATGGGGCCGGGTTGCCGATGAGTATATTCTTTACTCCCAAAGCGCGGGCTCTGACAGTACGAGCTTTACCGGTCAGTCCACCGAATACGCTGCAGATTTTTACCGTTGGTATGCATCGATAGAGAACGAAAGCGGTGTTTCATTGGTCAATACCTACTACGTCGATCAGCAGTTGCTTCAGCAATGGAGAGAACTTGGGGAAGAAGTACCCACCAGAGAATTCTGGTACATGGCGGCTTCCCCGAGCTACCTGCAGAAAATTGGCCTTCAGATACCGGCAGAGACTTTGGAGCGTGCCGAAGCGGGGCAACAGGTTTTTCTCCTGCCGGATCACTTTAATCAGGAGGACCTAGCTTCAATTAGCGGTTGGCTGAAAGCCGAAGCTCTGAGGAAGGGGCAAGCAGAGCAAGATATCAGCACGCCTTTTACCCAGAACCCGGTAAGTTATCTCGACAGCTATTCTCCCGGTGAGGGACTCTTTACGTGGAGCGCCGACCCCCGGCAGGACTTTCGCAGCCGGGACGTAGTGATTTACGTGGCAACCGCAGCAAATATGACCTATTTCGAATCAGAAAGTTTGGCAGCCTCCGGCCTGGCAGATAGCTATGTGAAATTGTCAGAAGAAGCCGTTAACCAGTACACATCAGCGGCCTATCTATCACGGTATGGTCTGGCAGATAATCAGCCGGTCTTTATCTCTTCTGAGAGCTTTGTTGCCGGTCTGCAGAAAAGCCTTCGGCAGTACCTTCAGCTGTTCGGCACAGTGACCTTGCTGCTGGTTCTTTTGGTAGCTGTGGCTTTGAGTGCCTTTACCGGCATTTACTCACTTCTTAACAGGAATAAGATAGCGGTGCTACGACTGCTGGGGCACTCCCTCCTCGCTTCCTTCAAACCTGCCTATCTACTGGTTATCTTGACCAACCTTGGGGGTCTAGCGGTAATGGTGTTGGCCTCCTCCCAAGTGGGTATCATTCTGGCGCTCATCATGCTGCTTGGTCAGCCGGTACTCCTCTACCTACTTGCTCAAAAATTCGCTTACTCAAACATGGTGAGCCTCATTAAAGAATCATAGGAAGGTGAACTATGGAAAACTTTGTGGAAGTCTCCAATCTTTCTAAAACCTTTGGCGACCGAGTAGTGCTGAACAGCATCTCCTTACATGTCGCTGAGGGTACCTCACTAGCAATTGTGGGAAGATCAGGCTCCGGTAAATCGACCCTGCTGAATATCATTGGGTTACTCGAAACCGCTACCTCCGGCAATCTGACAATTGCCGGTCGCCCCGCTCCCGGTGTCCGTACCCGCCAGGCAATGATGCTCCGTCGCAACACCATTAATTACCTTTTTCAAAGCTTCGCCCTTATTCCTTCCCAAACTGTTATACAGAACATTCTGCTCGGTATGGAATACGTCAAAGAGCCCCTAACAGAAAAACGTGAGCGCATTGCAGATACTCTTGCCAGGCTTTCTATCGGCCATCTTGCTAATCAGAAGGTAGCTACCCTCTCGGGCGGGGAGCAACAGCGTGTGGCGCTGGCCAGATGCCTACATAAGCCGGGAGACCTCATCCTTGCTGACGAGCCCACGGGCTCCCTTGATAAGGAGCTGGCGCTTGCCTCTATCTCTGAAATGCTTCAGCTACACCGTGAATTTGGCAAAACACTGATTATTGTGACCCACGATCCGGATGTAGCCCAACGCTGTGACAGGGTCTTTGATCTCAGCGCAAATTAGGTGAATGTCCTGTGAAGACCAGCCTTGTTACATTTTCTGAATTAAATGCTAGTAAATGTAACAAGGCTTAATACCTGGGCCGGAGTCTAGAGCAAGCTAACACCGGATAAAACCTGCTGGGATCGCTCACACCTGAGATAATGGGAGCCATGCTTAGCGTACTTATCAGACACGGACAGACCGATTGGAACCTAGAGCGCCGCTTGCAGGGTTCTAGCGATATACCCCTCAACGACACCGGTCGTGCCCAGGCCCAGGAGGCTGCCCTCAACCTGCATGAGTACGCCCACACCCAGCAAGAAACAGACCCCGGCTTCACCTGGCACGGCGTAGTCACCTCACCCCTTTCCCGTGCCGCAGAGACCGGGCAGATTATTGCCGATGAGCTGGGCCTGCCCGTACTGGGCTCCTACGAGGGTCTAGCAGAGCGCTCCTTTAAAGACCTCGAAGGCATCAAAAACTACCCTGAGCTATGGGAAACTGTCGAGAACGAAACCGCCGATATTGAACCCCTGGGGGACTTCCTCAACAGGGTAGAGCAGGCCCTGGAACAGGTAGAAGCTGACTACCCGGGTAAGAACCTGATTATCGCCGTTCACGGTATGCTCATCTCCCGCCTGATGAGCTCACGCACCGGCCAGAAAGTCCCGGTTCCCGACAACGGCACGGTTACCGAGTTAGCACCGGCTCGCCGCGCCAGCTCCATTATGCTGATCCGCCACGGTCAGACCGATTGGAACAAGCTCAGCCTCATGCAGGGTTCCAGCGACATTCCCCTCAACGATACCGGCCGATCCCAGGCCCGTGACACCGCCCGCTCCCTGATTGAGCGCGGCTTCACCTTTGATGTGGTGGTCTCCTCCCCGCTTTCTCGGGCCCAAGAAACCGCCGATATTATGGCTGCTGCCTTTGGCCTGACCCTTGCAGGCACCTACGAGGGGCTGGTGGAGCGTGGCTACGGTCAGGCAGAAGGGCTCGATATTTCCGCTGAGGCCCGCAGGGAACCCGATGCCTACTACGCCGGGGTTGAAAGCGAACGCTCTGTCTACACCAGGGGTATCGAGACCCTGCGTCAGATCGCCCGGGACTACCCCGGTCAGCGGGTACTTGCGGTGTCCCACGGCTCCCTGATCAGCCGGGCACTTTCTGCCACCCACGGCTACGAATTTGGAACCATCGCTAACGCTGAACCCTTTCAGGTAGATCTGGTGGGGCTGGCCCGTTGGAACGAGAATGCTGAGCCCCTGCTGAACGGCAAAATCTAGTGGCTCGCTACCCTAAAGCCCTGGGGTGGGCCCTGGTAGGTCTTTACCTTGCCGCTGTAGCCTTTATGGTTTTCTGGCCTGTACACGTTGACTCGGGCGATACCGGCCAAACTCTAGCCCGCCTGCTGGCTCATGCTCACGCCCAGGGGTGGCTACCTGCCTGGTTCGGCTACGGGCAGGTTGAATGGCTTTCCAACGTGGTCATGTTCATCCCCGGCGGCCTACTTTTTACCTGGCTCCTGCGCCCCGAACGCCTCTGGCTCATTCCCCTAGGCGGGCTAGTCTCTACCCTTAGCATTGAGAGTATCCAGCACTTCATGCCGGGGCGAACCAGCTCACCGCTGGATGTTTTAGCCAATTTTTTAGGCTGTGTTATCGGTTGGGTTTTCGCCTTAGGCTTGCTCAAAACGAGAGCAAAACGCAACAAAAAGAGCGATTGAAGCCCTTTTTTCTAGGGGTTTACATTGACTTACCCACAAAAACCCACATAAAATCAACTAATAATAGGGTTATTTAGCCCATCTCAATCTTTAAGGTGATAAAGACATGTTCGCTGAAGAACGACGTGCCGAAATAGCAAAGCTGGTAGCTTCAGCACGCCGTGTCAACGGCGCAGACCTGGCTAGACGCTACGAAGTCACGATGGAAACAGTCCGTCGTGACCTCGCCACGCTCGAAGCCGATGGAAAACTGCGCCGAGTACACGGTGGTGCTGTAACTGTAGAGCAGTCAACATCCGTTGAATCCTCCATAGCCTTGCGCCAAAACATGAACACCCCCGAAAAGCAGAAAATTGCTCTGCGTGCCTACGAGCTACTGCGCGATTCCGATGCCGGGGCCGTTGTTCTCGATGCAGGTACAACTATCGAAATTTTAGCTGACCGTATCGCGGCCGCTGATTTTTCTCTTAAATCTGGTGCCGACCGCCTGATTATTACTCATGCGCTTCACATCGCCGTGAAACTTGCTGAGGCTGATGGCATCGTGCTCGATATGGTGGGTGGGCAACTCCGCAAAATGACCTGGGCCGCTGTAGGAACCCGTGCCGCCGCCCACTTCGAAACGATCCGCCCCGATATCGCCTTCATCGGTGTGAACGGGCTGGACGCCGAGTTTGGGCTCAGTACCCCCGGCTTGAACGAAGCTATCGTCAAAACCGCCATCGTTAAATCTGCCCGTCGCGTCGTCCTACTGTGTGACTCCGCAAAGTTCGGCCAGGAATCCCTGGTCCGGTTCGCAGGTCTAGGCGATATTGACACGCTTATTACCGATAAAGCGCCCGACGGTGAACTTGCTGCCGCGCTTGAAGAATCCAATGTAGAGGTGCTTATCGCATGATCGTAACCCTAACCGCTAACCCCAGTATGGACCGCACCGTAGAGCTAGACCACCAAATTAAGCGCGGAGCCGTTCAGCGCGCCAGCGGGGCGGCCTCCGACCCCGGCGGCAAAGGCGTAAATATCGCGCGTGCTCTCAATATCTCCGGTTTTGAGACCGTTGCGGTACTCCCCGGTGACGCTGAGGACCCCGTCCTGGCCGGTCTCAAAGACGAGGGTGTTCCCTTTGTGAATATGCCGATTGGCTCGCCCATCCGGTCCAACATCACCGTTGTTGAGCCCGATGGCACCACCACTAAGATTAATGCGCCCGGTCAGCCACTGAATGACGTTGCCCAGCAACAGCTCACCCGTCTGATGATTAAAGAAACCATTGACGCTTCCTGGCTGGTTCTGGCGGGTTCATTGCCTGCCGGTGTGCCCACCGACTACTACGCGGTCGTGGGTCGCTCTATCCGCGAATCCCTGGGCGAAAAAGCACCCCGAATAGCTGTCGATACCTCTGGCGCGGCCCTGCGTGATGCGCTGGTTGGCCTGGACGGTATGCCCAACCTCATTAAGCCCAATTCCGAGGAACTGGCCGAACTGGTCGGCAAGCTAGAGATGGCCGACGAACTGGAAAAGAACCCCGAGCTGAGCGCCGCTACCGCCAAGGAACTGGTAGACCGCGGTGTCGAAATGGTCCTGGCCACTCTGGGCGGGGCCGGCGCTGTACTGGTAACTGCTGAAGGTGCCTGGCACGCAGTCCACGAGCCGGTGAAAGTTCGTTCCACCGTCGGGGCAGGGGACTGCTCCTTGGCAGGTTTTCTCATTGCCCACGAAGAGGGCAAAACTCTGCCTGAATGCCTGGTCCAGGCAGTAGCTCACGGCTCAGCCGCCGCTTCTTTGCCCGGGACCCAGGTGCCTACTGTGGAGTCAACTGCACCTGCACTGGTGACCCTGCGCCAACTGGTTCTGTAGATAACTCCAAAAGACACATCAGTATTACTCACCCACCCATACCCCGAGGAGGAGCACATGTCTGCTCTGATCACTGCGGACCTCATCAGCCTTGATGAGGACCTCGGAAACTCCCGCTTTGAGGTTATAGCGCATCTGGCTAAGCTGGTCACCGCAGCTGGCCGGTCCACCGACTATGACACCCTCTACGCGGCGGCCCGCGCCCGCGAAGAGAAAACCGACACCGGTATTCCCGGCGGTATCGCCATTCCTCACTGCCGGAGCCAGGCCGTTACCCAACCCACCCTTGCAATGGCCCGGCCTAGACCCGCCGTTGACTTTGGTGCCCAGGACGGACCCGCTGACCTCATTTTTTTCATTGCCGCGCCGGCAGACGGGGATGAAGCCCACCTGAAGATTCTTTCTCAGATGGCCCGCTCACTGATGAAAAAGTCCTTTACCGCCGCACTGCGCGAAGCAAAAACCGCCAGCCAGGTCCTTGCCTTGGTTGAGGATGCTCTGGGCGTGCGCGAGAAAGCACCCCAAGCTCCCTCAGCTACCCCCGTGGCAGAAGCCGCTACCGAGTCTTCTGCCCGCCGTAAGAAGATTGTGGCTGTGACCAACTGCCCCACCGGTATCGCCCACACCTATATGGCAGCTGACGGCCTCAAATACGCCGCCGAAGAGCTGGGCTATGACTTCAAGGTGGAGACCCAGGGGTCCTCCGGCGGTGAAAAGCTGACCCAGGCTGAAATTGATCAAGCAGATGCCGTTGTCTTTGCTGTAGCTCTGCCCGTTCGCGGTCGTGAGCGCTTTGCCGGCAAACCCTTTGTTGAGGGGGCTGTTAAGCGCGCTATCGACGAACCCAAGGTCATGCTTGAAGAGGCCCTGGCCGAGGCCGCTAGCCCCAGCGGTAAGCGCCTTGCTGCCCCTAGCTCCGCCGACTCCTCTGAATCAGCCGATGAGGGCGGCCCCTGGGGTAGTCGCATCTATAAGGCACTGATGACCGGTGTCTCCTACATGATTCCTTTTGTGGCCGCTGGCGGCATCATTCTGGCTATCGGCTTCATGCTCGAAGCAGTAACCATGCCCAACCTAGGTGATGTTGATCCTCAGCTTATCCTGGGGCTTAAAGATGATTCAGTTACGCATCCCAGCCTCTTGAACCTTGATGGAGTGCCCCTATCTCTCTATCTAGGGGCGTCATTACACCTGATTGGGGCCTTTGGCCTGAACGCTATGGTTCCGATTCTGGCGGCCTATATCGCCTACGGTCTGGCCCAGCGCCCCGGTATCGCACCGGGCTTCATTGCCGGGTCTGTTGCCGTGCTTGTTGGTGGTGGTTTCTTAGGCGGTATCGTCGCAGGCCTGCTAGCCGGTCTGTGCGCCTACTGGCTCTCCTTGCTGAAGCTACCTCGCTGGATGGCATCCATGATGCCCGTGGTGATTACCCCGCTGGTCGCTACTCTCTTTGCAGGCGCTCTGATTTTCTTCCTGCTCGGTACACCCCTGGCCTGGATTACCAGCTCACTGACTGAGTGGCTGAACTCCATGACCGGTGCTTCTGCCCTTCTGCTGGGCCTTATCCTGGGCGCCATGATGGGCTTTGACCTGGGTGGCCCCGTTAACAAGGCCGCCTACCTCTTTGCGACCGCAGGCCTATCCGCCGGTACCCTGGCCTCCCAGCAGGTCATGGCCGCTGTCATTATCTCCGGTATGGTGCCGCCGTTGGCTATGGCTCTGGCAACCACTGTTCGTCCCAAGCTCTTTAGCGCCCCTGAGCGCGAGAACGGTAAGGCCGCCTGGTTGCTGGGTGCCTCCTTCATCTCCGAAGGTGCCATTCCTTTTGCGACCGCTGACCCCCTGCGCGTAATCCCCTCATCGATGGTTGGTGCCGCTGTTGCCGGTGCTATCTCCATGGGTGCTGGTGTTGCTTCCCCTGCGCCTCACGGTGGTGTCTGGATTATCGCTCTTGTGCAGAATCCGGTCATGTTCCTTCTTGCGGCTCTGGCAGGCACTATCGTCGGCTCTGTCATGTATATTGTTCTCAAGTCACTTGCCGGTCGTCAGGCCGAGGCAACTGCCTAAACCCCTCCAACACTAAGGAAAACACTATGACTACCTACACTGGCGTCGGCGTCTACGCCGGACGCGTCATTGGCAAAGTTTTGCAGATGCCTGAACCTATAAAGGCCCCCTCTTCATCACTGAAGCTGTCAGCTGATGAGACTGCCGAGCAGGCTGCTGAACGTATTAAGGCCGCTGCCCAGACTGTCAAGAACGGTCTGCTAGAGCGTGCTGAAAATGCGGGCCGTGACGGCAAGGCAGTGCTTAAGTCCACGTCACAGATGGCAACTGACCGCGCCCTGCTCAAGAGCGCAATCCAGATTGTGGAGAAGCAGGGTAAGGCACCTGAACTCGCTGTATGGGAAGCCGCATCGGCTTTTGCTGACCAGATGGCTGCCCTGGGCGGCTACATGGCTGAGCGTGTGACCGACATCCACGATGTTCGCGCCCGCATCGTTGCTGAGCTGACCGGCCAGCAGGCCCCCGGTATTCCGGTGTCGTCTGAGCCTTTCATCCTAGCTGCTATCGACCTGGCACCGGCTGATACCGCAACCCTGGACCCTAAGCAGGTGATCGCTCTGATTACCTCTGACGGTGGCCCCCAGGCTCATACCGCTATCCTGGCCCGAGGCCTGGGTCTGCCCGCTATCGTTGCCGCTAAGGGGGTTACCGAGATTGAAAACGGTACCGAGGTTTACATCGACTCTAACGAAGGCGTCGTTGAAACCGAGGTCACCGCTGAGCACCGCGACCTGGCGCAGAAGTACGCTAACCGCAAGGAACTGGCAGACTTCGACGGTCTTGGGGTGATGGCAGACGGTACCCGCGTACCCCTCTACGCTAATGTCGGTGACGGCAAGAGCGCCGAGAAGGCAGCCGGCCTCAAGGCAGAAGGCGTTGGCCTGCTTCGCACCGAGTTCGGGTTCCTGGGTTACGATGCCGAGCCTTCGGTGGAGACCCAGACCGAAACGTACAAGTCTGTTTTTGATGCCTTCCCCGGCAAGCACATCGTAGTCCGTACTCTCGATGCTGGTGCCGATAAGCCCCTGCCCTTCCTCAACGTCAAGGAAGAAGAGAACCCCGCGCTGGGTGTTCGCGGCTTCCGCACCGACTGGACTGTGCCCGGTGTTCTTAAGCGTCAGCTTGAGGCTATTAAGGCAGCAGCTGACGGCACCGAAGCTGACATTTGGGTCATGGCTCCGATGATTTCAACGACCAGCGAAGCCCGTAACTTCAAGAACATGCTCGATGAGGTTGGTCTGAAGACCCGCGGTGTCATGGTAGAAACCCCTGCCGCCGCTGTAAACGCTGAGGCTATCCTGGGCGAGGTTGATTTCGTATCTATCGGTACCAACGACCTGACTCAGTACACCATGGCCGCTGACCGCCTGCTGGGCGACCTGGCTCACCTGAACAACCCCTGGCAGCCTGCCGTCCTGAAGATGATCAAGCTAACTGTTGAAGGCGCCAAGCGAGCCTCGGCAGCTGCCGGTAAGAAGAAGTACGTCTCGGTCTGTGGCGAAGCCGCCGCTGACCCCGCACTGGCTGTTGTCCTGGTTGGTCTGGGTGTTGATACCCTCTCCATGAATGCTGGCGCTATGGCCGCTGTTTCCGCTGTGCTCAAGTCGGTTACCCCCGAGAAGGCACAACAGATTGCTCACAAGGCACTGAGCCAGATCTCATCGGCTGAAGCCAAGGCGGCAGCTCGCTCTGAACTGCCCATCCTCGATGAGCTCGGTCTGTAAGTTAAACCAACTCGTTCATTGCTGAATAAAAGTCGTCAAAATCAGGGGTAACACGCCCCAAAGGTGCTGCCCCTGATTTAGACTCAGTAGTGGACAACAAATCCGCACTCTTTATAAGGAGAATCCCATGGCAGAACGTATTGCCACCATCGCAAGCCGTGTTGGCCTGCACGCCCGCCCCGCAGCGATTTTTGCTGAAGCAGCAGGTGACCTCCCCGTTGAAGTTACCATCGCCGCTGAAGGTGAGCCCGCAGACGAGGCAATGGACGCAGCTTCCATTCTCTCCCTGATGTCACTCGGTGCTAAGCACGGCGACAAGGTCGTTCTGCGTGCAGAAGGCGAAGGCGCTGAAGAAGCACTCGACAGCCTGGTTAAGATCCTCGAGACCGACCACGACGCCGAGTAATTATCTGAAGTAGTTGTGTGTCATCGTGGTCGGTTACGGGGTTCGCTTCGCTCACCGCACCACCTTCACCAGCTCCCAAGTCACCGTGTACGGTGACCTGCTGGCTGATTACGATGCCAAGTAATTAAAGCTTCACGGCGACGACATACTGTGTCGCTAACTGATTTACATGTCTGGCCCCCGCCCCGTATGGAGCAGGGGCCAGGCTGTGTTTTAGCATAAAACACGCACCCTACCCGCCTTGCGGGCTACACGGGTTAGCGACAAGTCGATAAACTGGAACACTGAACCTAGAATTTTTCGCGTTCACCCGCGTACCCAACCTGAAAAAGAGGGACCTTGCGAGACTTCACCGCCCGCTTCGCCACAGACACCGAAATCGCCCAATGGGATGAACACGTCATCGCCAGCCCCGGCGGCGGTAACCTGTTGCAGTCAGCTTCCTTCGCCTCGGTCAAAGCCAAGCACGGCTGGAAGCCCCTCTACCTGGTCTACGAAGGCACCACCGTCCTGAACGGTGAGAGCGCTCCCTTCGCCAGCTACAACCTGATTCTTGAAAAGTCTGTTCCTGCCCTGGGCAAGATCTGGTACATGATCAAGGGCCCCGGCGTGAACTCTGTTGAAGAGATCCCCGCGATCCTGGACGCTAACCGCGAATTCGTCACCCGCGAAAAGCTCGGCGTTTTTGCTATCAAGATTGAACCCGATATCATCGCTGACGAAACCACCAAGGCTCTCATGGCTAAGAGCGGCCTGGTCAAGAGCTGGAATATTCAGCCCAATGACTCCACCGCTATTCTGGCAACCGATAAGAGCCAAGAGGAGGTCCTCAAGTCGCTCTCCTCACGCGGTCGTAATGCCGTGCGTCGTTCACTGCGCGAAGGTTGCCAGGTGGAGCGCGTGCCGCTAACTGAAGAGAACATGAAGAAGATGTACGCCCTCATGGACACTGTGGGCCAGGGCAACGCCCAGGTGAACCTGCGCTCCTACGACTACTACCGTGACTTCTGGACCACCTTTGAAAAGGCCGGGCAGGGGCGCCTCTACTTCACCTATGAAGACGGTGAACCTTCCGTGGGCGCTTATGTCATTCGCTACGGGGAAAAGGGAACCTACAAGGACGGCGGTTCCAAGCCCCGGCGTAAGCAGTACGGTGACTCCCACCAGGTGCAGTGGACTGCGCTGACTGACCTCATGAAAGAGTTCGGTATCAAGAGCTACGACTTCTGCGGCACCCCGCCAAAGGACCAGCTGAAGAACAAGGAACACCACCACTACGGCCTGGGTCTCTTTAAGACCTCCTTCACCAAGGAGGTCATCGACTACGTTGGTGTCTGGGACCAGGTGCTTTCACCGTTCAAATATAAGGCCTGGAACACCAGTGTTGAGAAGGTCATGCGTCAGCTCTGGGTTCGTAAGACCGGTCAGCCTTTCTACTAAACCAGCACGAACCGCTTTGGCGGTTATCTTGAACTTTCACCGATCAGGCGGAAGGAGTATCCCTTTCAGTGAGCAAGAGCTCTACCGGCTTGCAGCAGAAGGCTTACCCTTCTGCCTCTGCATTTGAAACAGGTATTGATAACACAGAAGATAGCGGTGCCTTTGGACAAACCGGGCTTCTGCCCCGTGCCGACACTGCAGTATCTGTGCTACCCGCTACGGGGCAGATGGCTGCCCAGGACTCGGAGGCCCCCCGGTCGCTAGGTGGTGCGCTTCCGGTAGTGTCCCTGGCTCAGGTGCGCGATCCCAAGCTTCGCGATGCCCTAGCTCATCTGGGGGATGCCCCCAGCTCACCGGTGCAGGGGCAGGATAGCCCTACCGCAAGCCCCGCTCCAGCATCTGCCTTTGACCAGTTAGCACCGCCAACCTATCAGGTACCCTCCGCATTTGGGCCGGCCACTGACCTGAGTCTCAACCAGGCCCAACCGCCCAGCACGGAAGCAACACCTCCACCAGTCGATGATAGGCCCACAGCGTCAAGGACGGGCGGACTCCAGAAGGCTTTCTACCCCTCGGTAGCGGGTGCTCATACCGTGGCACGGCCCCTGACTGCGCCCAAGCGGCCTTCGCGTATGCGTTCGTCGCTTAAGTCCTTTGTGAGCACGGACCAGTCCCTGACCAAACCGATGCGCGGCATCGCCCGCCTGGCCCAGCGCCCTTTCAACATCGCCTCCGCCCACCGGGCCGAGTATGTGCGCGAGAAAGAAGAAGCGCGTGAGGTCCTCAACTTCTCCCTGCGACTGGCTGAGACCATGTTCCACTACGGGGCAGATACGGTCGATGTGGACTCCGCAATCGTTGCGGTGTGCGCCGCCTATGGTCTGGAAGACGTTGAAATCGACATCACTAACCAGTCGGTTATTATCAACTACGTCTCCGATATTGATGAGGTTGATGACCAGACCCGGGCAATTGACTTCTCCGGCTCCGGAGCCATGTCCTCGAGCAAAGAACGCTTTAGCCACACGGTATTGCGCGTGGTTCGTTCCTGGTCCGAGAACTATGCGGCCCTAGATGACATTTATAAGCTAATCACCGAGATTACCGCCGGCAATCTGCCACGGCATCGGGCTGAACGCCGCCTGCACCGCATTAATACTGCTAAGAAGCCCTACTCGCCCATGATTATCATGCTGGCTAACATGCTAGCGGCTTTCTCCTTGGTGCTGGCTCTGGGCGGTTCGCTGGCGGCGGGCGCTGTAGGCGGTATCGTCTTTTTGGCCATTCACTTTGTGAACAGTGTGATTTCACGTCTCAAGATGCCCAGCTTCTTCAACATGGCTGCGGGCGCGGGCGTCGTAACGTTCGCATCTATTCTTATTTCCGATGACTCGTCTATCTTCTCCCAGCTGGGGCTCCACGTGAGCGCACCGCACATTGTGGCTGCGGGCCTGATCATGCTTCTGCCTACCGCCCGGTTAGTATCAACAGTCCAGGACGCCCTCAACGGTTTCCCGCTGACCGCAGCAGGTAAGTTCGTCTCGACGGGCATGTCATTTCTGGGTATTGTGGTGGGGCTTGCCTCAGCGGTGGCAGTCCTGACAGCTCTAGACATTAGAGAACTAGATATTACCGAGACCCGCTTTGTGGGGGCCTCTTTGGGGGTAAGCTACCTTTTCTTTATGCTAGCTTCCCTGGCTTTTGCGGTCACAACTCACGCCCGCTGGCAGACACTCTTATGGAACTTACTGATTGCTACCAGTGGTTTTTGGGTCTACCAGGGCTATACTTTCCTTTTTGGGGCTGGTGCAGGACGTGCCAATACCGCTTTTGCGGCTCTGGTCATTGGCCTCATGAGCACCTTCTTGGCTTACCGCTTGCAGGCCCCAGCCTCTATCTTTTATGTACCGGCCCTAACTTTTCTCCTGCCCGGTCTTTCCATTTTCCGGGGCCTTTATATCTTCACCGTAGAGGCTAATCCTTCGACTGGTGTGCCGGGGATGGTTGCGGCAATTTCAATTATCCTTTCTATGGCGTCCGGGGTGGTCCTCGGTAGCTACCTGATGCAGTACTTTATTCAGCAAGCGTCGGGTCAGCTCCAAACAGAAAAACAAGATCCGAAAGATACTCGGGACCGCTAAAGTGAGCCCAGACCTTCCCCCTATCATTTAGGAGCCGGCCAGGGGTGGCATTCTCAGCTGCCGCCTTGAGTGGGATAGATAACTGAGACCGGTAGATTTTCCGATCTGCTCTAGGGCTTTAGAGAGCCCAGTTCACCGGGGAGGCCCCCTGAGCGAGCAAGAGCTCATTGACGCGGCTAAAGGGTCGAGAGCCAAAGAAACCCCGCGAGGCAGAGAGCGGCGAGGGGTGCGGTGACTCCACGCAGGGGTAGCCACCCAGAAGCGGTTTGCAGGAGCGGGCATCTGCGCCCCACAGTAGCCCTACCAGCGGCCTGCCCCGGGCGACCAGGGCTTGAACAGCGGCGGTAGTGACCTGTTCCCAGCCCAGGTTGCGGTGGGAACCTGCGGCCCCAGCACCCACCGAAAGAACCCTATTGAGGAGCATGACCCCCTGCTGGCTCCAGGCCCGTAAATCCCCGTGATCCGGGGGCGTGATGCCCAGATCGGTGTTGAGCTCTTTGTAGATATTGTGCAGGGAACGTGGCACCGGCCTGACCTCGGGACGTACAGAGAAACTTAGCCCCATAGCGTGCCCGGGGGTAGGGTAGGGGTCCTGACCCAGCACCAGAACCTTGACCTGGCTCATGGGGTAGGTGAAGGCCCTAAAAATATCCGGGCCAGGGGGCAGGGTGTCCCGGCCAGCCTGATGCTCGGCCCGCAAAAAATTACCCATAGCCCTAATCTGAGGCTCCACGGGTGCCAGGGCCTGCGCCCAGTCCGGGTCCATAATCTCGTGTAGGGGCTGAGCAGGCACGGCGCTTGTTCTCCTCTTGTATGCGGTATTCTCCCTATAAGACTAGACCACCGAAAGAAGACCCATGAACATGCCAGCCGGTTCACCCACACCAGAGTCTCAGACTAGCTCTACCCACCGGCTTACCGAGCAGGAGCGCGCCATCTTAGATATGGAGAAAAAACGCTTCAAGTACCAGGGAAGTAAAGAACAGGCCATCAGCAAAGACCTGGGGCTGAGCCCGATTGCCTACTATCAGCAACTCAATGCACTAATCGATAATCCGCGCGCTATTGCCGCTGAACCGGCCCTCACCCGCAAGCTCCGGCTCTCACGCAACCGACTCACCTAAAACAGGGCGGGGGAGTGTACCCTAGAAGCTGACCCCCGTAGCAACCGTGCACCGAAAGAGGCGACCAGTGAACACCTACCCCCGTGACGAGTTCGATGATGTCGAAGAAAACTCCTCCCGGCGGGGTGCCTACCGCGGCCGCGTCACCGACACCTCAACCTCACGGGCTGGCCTGCTGGCTGTCATCATCAGCGGTATTCTCGCCCTCCTGGTGGGCGGCATCATGTACGTGGTTTCGCCCCGGACTGCTGGCCCGGGTACCACAACCGCGCCCGCATCGGCAAGAGCCACCGCAACAGCTACCGCCGATGCCAGCCCCAGCACCAACCCAGCTAGCGTTACCGTAGCGGTCTATAACTCAAGCGCCCCCGAAGGCTCAGCCAGCACCGCCGCCAGTGTCTTGCAAAAAGCAAACTACAAGATTACTGAAACCACCAACTGGACCGGCACCTATGCCACCGAGTCTATGGTTTACTTTGCTACCGGGGCCTCATCAGAAGCCAACGAAGTCGCTGACCTCTTAGGTATTGCCTACATCAACCAAGACTTCCAGGCCGAGACCGGTGAGGTCTATGTGGTGCTCGGAGCAGACTTCGACCCCACCGCGCTTGCAGAGCAGACCCAGGTGGCCAGCGCGGATGCTGCCACCTCGACAGCAACAGAGGATAGCCAGCTCTTCTACGTCTATGACCCGGTGAACGGGACTTACACCGCCACCAGCAAGACAGAGGCCCTGGCCTCGGGTAAGGTTCTCTACCGTGTGGACCCCGCTACCGGTGCCTACGTTGAATACTCCGGAACTGATGCCAGCTCACCAGCCTCAGCGACTACGGGAACCGCTACCCAGAACACCCAGCGCTACAGCCTGGACCCTGCTACCGGCACCTATGTACTGGATCCTGCCGGTGCCTATATCTACGATTCTGCTACTGGAACATACACACAGGGCTAAGCAAGATCTAAGCCCGGGAGCTGTAGCTTTGTGCGCTGTTGGCGATTAAGGCTTCTCAAAGCGAATAATAGGTTTGCGCGCTCTGGGCTCAGGTGCCAAGATTGTAGTTAGCACTCAGAGGCTTGGACTGCTAAATCATGTGCTAGATTCTGCACCCGGGTGGCTCTGAGTAAAACACCTGAGCGATTTCTTGGTGAGGTTCTCCCCGTGCCGCCCCTATGGCGGCCCCGGTAGCGCCGTCCGTCGCGGGCACCGACTAATCGCGCTCACACCTAATGTTCCAGAAGGAGCGAAAGCCATATGGCAAAGCTGATTGCTTTTGATGAAGAAGCACGCCGCGGTCTTGAAAAGGGCCTCAACACCCTCGCAGACGCAGTAAAGGTAACTCTCGGCCCCCGCGGTCGTAACGTTGTCTTGGAGAAGGCCTGGGGCGCCCCCACCATCACCAACGATGGTGTTTCCATCGCCAAGGAAATCGAACTTGAAGACCCCTACGAGAAGATTGGCGCTGAGCTGGTCAAGGAGGTCGCAAAGAAGACTGACGACATTGCCGGTGACGGTACCACCACCGCAACCGTTCTAGCTCAGGCTCTCGTCCGCGAAGGCCTGCGCAATGTTGCCGCTGGCGCTGATCCCCTCTCCCTCAAGCGCGGTATCGAAAAGGCTGTAGAAGCTGTTACCGCTGAACTGCTCGCTTCTGCCAAGGAAGTTGAGACCGAAGAGGAAATCGCCGCAACCGCATCTATCTCCGCTGGTGACCCCGAAATCGGTAAGCTCATTGCCCAGGCTATGGAGAAGGTCGGCAAGGAAGGCGTTATCACAGTTGAAGAGTCCAATACTTTCGGCCTGACCCTTGAACTGACCGAGGGTATGCGCTTTGATAAGGGCTTCCTCTCCGGCTACTTCGTTACCGATGCTGACCGTCAGGAAGCTGTCCTTGAGGACCCCTACATCCTGATCGTTAGCTCCAAGATCTCCAACGTCAAGGACCTGGTTCCCGTCTTGGAGAAGGTCATGCAGGCCGGTAAGCCCCTGCTGATTGTTGCCGAGGATGTTGAGGGCGAAGCCCTGGCCCTGCTGGTTCTGAACAAGATGCGCGGCTCCATCAAGTCTGTTGCCGTTAAGGCTCCTGGCTTTGGCGACCGCCGGAAGGCTCAGCTGGCTGACATCGCTATTCTGACCGGTGGACAGGTTATTACCGAAGAGGTTGGCCTGTCACTTGATACCGCAACCATCGACCTGCTGGGCCAGGCCCGCAAGGTTGTTGTCACCAAGGACGAGACCACCATCATCGAAGGCGCAGGTGACCCTGAGGCCATCGAGGGCCGCGTTGCTCAGATCCGTGGCGAAATCGCTAACTCTGACTCTGACTACGACCGCGAGAAGCTGCAGGAGCGTCTGGCTAAGCTTGCCGGTGGTGTTGCTGTGCTCAAGGCCGGCGCTGCTACCGAGGTTGAGCTCAAGGAACGCAAGCATCGCATCGAGGACGCCGTCCGCAACGCTAAGGCCGCTGTTGAAGAGGGTATTGTTCCCGGCGGTGGTGTTGCCCTGATTCAGGCTGGCGTGAAGGCTTTTGAGAAGCTGGAACTGACCGGCGATGAGGCAACCGGTGCCAACATCGTCCGTGTTGCCATCGACGCTCCCCTCAAGCAGATTGCTTTCAATGCTGGCATGGAGCCCGGCGTCGTCGTCGATAAGGTCCGTCACCTCTCTGCTGGTACCGGCCTGAACGCCGCAACCGGTGAGTACGAGGACCTGATGGCCGCCGGTATTAACGACCCCGTAAAGGTCACCCGCTCAGCTCTTCAGAATGCAGCGTCAATTGCCGGTCTCTTCCTGACCACCGAGGCTGTCGTTGCCGATAAGCCTGAGCCTGCTGGTGCGGCACCGGCTGCCCCCGACATGGGTGGCATGGGCGGCATGATGTAGTCTGCCGCTTGCTCTGGTAAGTAGCCGCTCTTTGAGCTGAGAACTCCGCCTGCCCCGTTTGGGGTGGGCGGAGTTCTCTTTTAAGGACGCTGACTAAAAAATGCAGATAAGGGTATTGTGGTTCACACTTATTGGGGGTATTCTTTAAATCACTTAAGAGGTTTCCTCTAAGTTTTACTCATCAGTCTCAAAGGCGAAACTGAAAGGTGTGAGGCTCATGGCCACACTCGTGGATCTTGTTCTCTACGCAATTATCGTAGGCTTGCTGGCTCTCTTGCTGGGTGCCTACCTAGCAGATGGGTGGACCAAGCTGGAGAAGAAGAGCAATGAGGCCCTTCGCCAGGATGTTGCCTTTGGGGCCGGTGGCTAAAAGTTAATAGTGATTGTGTTTTCCTTTTGAGCCGGCACCCCGGAACGGGGTGCCGGCTTTTATCTTCCGTTACCGCCTGCTTACAGGGGGCGGTAAGATAGTCACGCTATGCAATGCCACTATTACGATGCCAGCCTGTGCCGCTCCTGCTCACTAATTCTTACCCCCTACGCACAACAGCTTGAGGGGAAGCAGAACGATGCCCGCAAACTGATGGCACCGTGGCCCGGTATCGAGTGGCTAGCACCGGTGGCGAGTGCTGAAACCGGGTTCAGGAACAAGGCTAAGCTGGTGGTGGGTGGAAGCGTCCAGGAACCAAAGCTCGGTATCTTGAGCCGGGACGGTGCGAGTGTAGACCTGAGCGACTGTCAACTTTACACCGCACCTGTAGCAGATACATTCCCGGTGCTCAAGGAGCTAATTAGCCGGGCGGGGCTTACCCCCTATAGCGTTGCCCGGCGTAAGGGCGAGCTCAAAAATATTCTGGTGACGGCCTCTGAGGCCGGTGAGCTTCTCATTCGCTTTGTGCTTCGTTCCAAGAAACTACTGGTACCTATCCGGCGCGAGCTTGACTGGCTCCACACCCAGCTCCCTCAGCTCGCGGTTCTTAGTATTAACCTGCTCAGGGAACATATCGCCTTGGTGGAGGGCGACGAAGAAATCATCCTGAGCGAACGCCAGACCCTACCGATGCAGGTCAACGACCTAACGCTCCACCTACGCCCGCAGAGCTTCTTCCAGACCAATACAGCGGTCTCAGCAGCTCTCTACCGCCAGGGGCAGGAATGGGTAAAAGAGTCCCAGCCCAATACCCTCTGGGACCTCTACTGCGGTGTGGGCGGCTTTGCCCTCCACGCTGCGCAGGTCATGCCCGAAGAGGCCAAAGTTACCGGCATAGAAATCAGCCCTGAGGCTATCGAGTCAGCCCGCCGGGCGGTGGCCGAGTACGACCTAACCGGTATTGAGTTTTCCGCTCAGGATGCCAGGGCTTATGCTCTAGAAAGCGGTCAGGTACCCGACCTGCTGGTGCTTAACCCGCCCCGTCGCGGCCTTGGCCCTGAACTTTCAACCTGGATTGAGGCCAGCGGTATCGAGCGGGTTATTTACTCAAGCTGTAACCTAGCTACCATGGTTAAGGACCTGCACCAGATGCCTTCGATGCAAGCGGTCAAGGGCCGAGTTATGGACATGTTCCCCCACAGTAGCCACTACGAGACAATTGTGCTCTTGGAGCGCTATTAGCTCAGCTAACATAGGCTTCAGAGAGCTCAGGCTGCACTGGTCAGGTCACCAAGAGCCTCAAACTAGTAGGGGCAGAAATGAGCAAGGCCAGGTGCTTGACTCTTGGCAGTTTCTCTGACTGATTGACTAGAGGCCCCGATGAAGGTCTGTCTTTAAAGCGGGGGTGTGAGAGCTCGCTTGACCATATAGGGAGCGGTTACCTTCTGTGCTTCTAGATGGTGAGGTCCCTTACTAGCAACAGCTACGAGATGGGTATCCTCGTAGACCTGCCAGGTAATCCAAAAAGGTACCGCTTCTGCCTGCTCCGGTAGGTAGGCTTTGGCACCTGCTGTGAGCCCGTGGACGCTACCGATATCGGTGGGTAGGGGCGGTAGCGCTAGCATCACCTGGTTAGGTTTAACAGATAGTCCGTGTCCGCTGGCCTTGAGAACTGCTTCTTTAGCGCACCAGAGCATCTGGCGTACCAGCCGGGCCTGATCCGGTAGGAGCGAATCCACGACACGTTTTTCGTAGTCAGCTAGTGCAATACGGTCAAAGCCGTCAAAGTAGTGGTCTCTTACCGTAATCAGGTCAATTCCAAGGGCAGTATCGGATGCTGAGTACACACCGGCGGCCAGGCCAAGGGCGCGCGCCATGTTCAGGTTTACTCCCTCAAGGCGGGGTTTTCCGTGGCTTGCTGACTTCAGGCAGAGACTGCAGGAGCGGTCTACGGGAATCTGTGAGGCTTCTGCATCCCTTACCCCGAGTACGGTAGCAGCGATACAGCGCATGAGGGTGTGCTGGGCCGCGTAGCTCATGGCCTCTTCGGGGCTTGCATACTCTGCGGCTCGCTTCTGCTCTGTCATACCAACGTAGGCCAGCCAGCTGACACCGTGCCCGCTCCGCAAGGTCTCCGGGGGCATCAGAAAGAGAGCCAGTCGGGTGTGACTTGCCCCGTCAACTATTGAAGCGTGAACCATGCTCCTATTCTAGCTGTGCCTACCCTCTTATAGCCGGGCGTAGAATGGAATGGCTAGTCCGTAGGAGGGTAGAGGAACCATGACCGAGAAAATAATTGCTGCTGCCGATGGATCTGCCCTGGGTAATCCCGGCCCCGCAGGCTGGGCCTGGTACATTGACGAAACCCGCTGGGCCGCCGGAGGGTGGGCTCACGGGACAAATAACATGGGTGAACTCAAAGCTGTTCTGGACCTCTTCGAGGCTACGGCGCACCTTCCTGAAACCCATCTGCACATTATCTGCGATAGCAAATACACCATTGATTCTATTAGCCGCTGGTTGCCGGGGTGGAAGAAGAAAGGCTGGAAGAAAGCGGACGGTAAGCCGGTACAGAATCTTGACCTCATGCAGGCACTGGATGCCGCCATTGAGGGCCGCTCCTATTCTTTTGAGTGGGTCAAGGGCCACACCGGCCACCCCCTCAATGAGGCGGCTGATCGGAGAGCTAATGAGGCTGCCCAAGCCTACCGCGATGGCGTGGAACCTCTGACCGGGCCTGGCTGGGGTAAGGATGAGAGCTCGCAAGAGTTTCCTGATGACTCCGCGGCAGATACCCCTGACCCTGAGACTCTAGCGCCCACAGAGCAGGTAGCTGATGACGCGGTGGAAGAGGCCCGTAGCTGCGAACTGCAAACGCTGAACCCCTCAATCTATGGGTCTGAAAAGCTACTGGGCAGCTTGCTTCACCCGGAGCTAGCCTGGGTTGTTCCAACAGGCCAGGTAACTGACCGCGATACGGTCCTTCACTACCGTCTGCGTGCTTGTGCTAGTAGTGGGCCTGTCGAGGAAGTCTTGGCAACTGAGTTAGGTACTGAGGCAACCCTGCTAGTAACCAGAGTGCCTACGGATAAGGGCCTGCTGATCCGTTCAAGTACCTGGGTGCTTACTGGCGGTAGCTGGAAGCTCCGCTACCGCCAGGACACCCGAGCCTAGCCGACAAACATTGAGGCGTTAGCCAGTTCGGTATCGGAGTAGTTGATGCCGGCCCGTGATAGGGCCTCGTTGATTTGGGCAATGGACTCTTCGACCTGTCGCTGGGTATTGCGCCAGTTAGTTAGGACCCCCTGAAAGTTGGCAGAGGCTGAGCCGGTCCATGATCCCTGCAGATCCTGGAGGGAGGTGGTGAGCGCATTGACCTCTGAAACGATGGTATCTACCTGGCCGCGGGCTTGGGCTGACTTACTGGCGATGAGGTCTGCATCGACGTTGAACTGTGCCATGTGAGGCTCTCCTTTTGCATAAAGATTGTGTCGTTGGCTACCGGTGCCGGTGTCTAACTGGCTACCGGTGTTTTTGACACTAGCCCCCTCACCTGGCGCGGACTACCCCCGTGTGGTGGTGTGGAAAACCCCGGTTCGGGTGGGCCACCTAAACCGGGGCGTTTAACGTCAATCGTAAGCCCAAAATGATGTAAATGCGTCTGCAATATGAAGCTCGCCCGGCATTTATACACAAGTGTTCTCCCGGGGCAAGACCGCCTACTTTTGCCGGGCGAGAGCAACCGGGCCTGTATGGGTGCTGTACTGGGGGAGCCTGATAGTGAAAGTGGCACCGCCGCCTTCGGTTTCTTCAATACTGATTGAGCCATCGTGCTGGCTAACAATAGCCGCTACAATCGCCAGGCCCAGGCCAGTCCCGCCTGTCTCCCTGGTCCGGGAGGTATCTGCCCGGTAGAACCGTTCAAAGACGCGTTCGGCATCCTCACCGTGGATGCCCGGGCCGTGATCTCGCACTTGGAGCATGGAGGTCCAGCTACCGTCGATACCGGGAACAGAACCCACCGCTATTTCAATGGGGGAGCCGGCGGGCGTGTAACGCAGGGCATTGGTCATGAGGTTGGCTAGCACCTGGCGTAGCCGTTGCTCATCGCCCCAGACCAGGGCCGTAAGCGCCTCTGCGCCTTCGAGGCCGACTACCTCAATGGTTCGGTCGGGTTCAGAAGCAAAGGCGTCGTTGGCGGCATCCTGGGCTAATCTGAGCAGGTCTACCTGAGCGTTCTCTGTCACTCGCCGTTCGTCTAGCCGTGCCAGGGTCAGGAGATCTTCTACCAGCTGGCCCATGCGCTTTGACTCGGATTCAATCCGGTCCATAGCCATAGCAACAGCCTCGTCGTTAGGTAGCCCGCCCATACGGTAAAGCTCAGAGTAACCACGGATGGACACCAGCGGGGTTCTGAGCTCATGCGAGGCATCGCCTACAAAGCGCCTCATTTTAACTTCAGAGCGTTTTTGCGCGTCAAAGGCCTCCTCAATATGGGAGAGCATGGTGTTGAGTGAGGTAGTGAGATGGCCGATTTCGTTGTAGGGGCTGTAGTTCTCGATACGCTGAGAAAGATCGCCTGCCGCAATCTGGGCGGCGGTCTGTTCTACCCTTGCCAGCGGCTCAAAGGCTCGGGTGACAATGACCCAGGTCAGGGCTATGGAGGCAAGCAAAGTAGCCACGCCAAAGAGTAAGGTCAGGCCGCCTACGATGGCTACGGTCTGGTTGATCTGGGTGAGCGGCGCTGCAATGACCAGGGTCTGATGGGTCTCCTCCACAGGGAAAGCAATCAGGCGCCACTCGGTGTGCCCGCTTGACGAGCGGACCGTCAGCGCTGCCTTGTTGTATTTTTTGACGTTTTCAGCGGTCAGCCCAGAGATCAGGGGCGAGGAGGTTTCGTCGGCCAGAGTGGCTACCGGGCGCACAATCTTTCCGTCGCTATCAAGTAGGTAGGCCTCGTAGGGTATAAAAGTTCCCTCTGTTTGAGAGAGCTGCTGGTCTGCGTACACTGCGGTGACCAGGTAGCTGTAGCTGGCCTCAATCTCATCATCGAGCTGGTCCATCATCTTGGCTCGAATGGCAGAAATAGCGACCAGAGACATGACCGAAATGGCCAGGGCCAGGAGCATAGACGTTAAAAGCACCAACTGGGTCCGCAATGAAAGCGAACCCAGCCGGTGCACAGAGAGACGAGAGCGCAAACTCTTACCCCTTAATTTTTGTTAGCTGTCCGTAACAGGTAGCCCACGCCACGCTTGGTGTGAATGAGCGGGGGGAGCTCCGGATCGTTGTCAATTTTGCGGCGCAGGTAAGAGATGTAGGACTCCACGATAGAGGCGTCGCCGTTGAAGTCGTACTCCCACACATGGTCAAGAATCTGCGCTTTGGAGAGCACCCGGTTGGGGTTGAGCATCAGGTAGCGCAGCAGCTTGAATTCGGTGGGGGAGAGGTCGATTTCGCGGTCGCCACGGAAAACCTCGTGGGCATCGTCATCAAGAATTAGGTCATCAACCCGCAGGCGTGAATCTTCTTCGTGCTGGGGCTGAGTGCGTCGCAGCACGGCGCGGATCCGAGCTACCACTTCATCAAGGCTAAAGGGCTTAGTGACGTAGTCGTCACCGCCGACGGTAAGGCCGGTGACCTTGTCCTCGGTGTCGTCTTTAGCGGTGAGGAAGAGCACGGGAAAGAGGCGGCCGGAGCTGCGCAGCTTACGGGTGACAGTAAAGCCATCCATATCAGGCAACATGACGTCAAGGACGGCCAGGTCGGGGGACTCAGTTTCGGCCTTATCAAGGGCTTCACGCCCGTTGGACGCCGTAACAACCTCAAAACCTGCAAAGCGCAGGGAAGTTGCCAGCAACTCTAAAATGTTGGGCTCGTCATCGACGACCAATAATTTTGCTTCAGGTTCTTTGATGTTCACAGTTCTATTGTGCGCTTATTACCTGTGCGCTACCTGTGCACAGCTGGGCGCTTTGCTGGGTATTAGGGAAAGGTTGGGTCTGATGCGCGCAGAAACGCGAGCCGAGAGGGACAGCTCTAGTCTAGCTTGTTCGGCGGCGAAGCAGAGTAAAGAAAAGAGCCGCTAATAAGGCCATGAAAGCGACCGGGAGCACCATCAGCGGGATAATACTCAGGATATGGGGAGCTGAGCCGGTCGCCCATTTAAGCAGAAGCATAGCCAGCCCAGAGATAGCACCCAGAATCATGAGGGCAAGAGAGCTCACCCCCAAAGAACGGATGGTCTTGCCGTAGGGGAGCTCGGGGGTTTCAGAAAAGTCAGAGTCCATACCCAATAAGGTATCAAGATTAGGCCGCCTTGGAGGGCACGTTCTGAGAAGGTAGTGGGAGGGAAACCCCACAACTCGCGCTAGCCTGCTTTAATAGAGGGTATGACTGAAGTGGTAAAAGACGGGCTCCAAGAAACCGGTAGCGATAAGTTCTTGCTACCCCCTGCCCCTGATTCTTCTGCGGAGCAGGGTTTAGGGCTTGAAAAGGACCAGGCACCGGCTCCCGAGCCGACCCTGGGCCTACCTACCCGCCGGTGTCGAACCAGCAAAGTTGATGCCGTCCTTGCCGCCGCTAAAGATGTAGCTCTTGCGGGGCTGGCTGACATTGCACCCGAAAACTCTATTGGCCCGGTCCACCACCTGCGCGGTGAAGAAGAGCGGCTCACCACCCACCTCTTTGAATGTGACCTCCCTGGCTACAGGGGCTGGTTCTGGTTTGCCACGCTCTCCCGCGCCCCGCGTTCTAAGGTCGCAACCGTCTGCGAAATTGGGCTGATACCGGGTGACGATGCTCTTCTTGCCCCTGCCTGGGTTCCCTGGGCTGACCGCCTGCGCCCCGAAGACCGCGAGGACCTTGATTACGATCAGGAAATACCCGAAGGCGACGCGGCAGACTTTGAGGGCGAATATGCCGAGAGTAAGTCAGCTTCAACCCCGGTGGCCGCTACCCAAGAATGAGTGGGCTGTTGCAATCAGGGCCTCCACCTGTGACCGGAAAGCCTAGAACTTTCCGGTCACTGTGGATTTTTAACTACCGAATCTGGTTTATCGGTGCCCTAATTTCTAATATCGGCACCTGGATGCAACGTACAGCCCAGGACTGGCTGGTTTTTAACGACCTGTCCAGCCATGACTCTACCCAGATGGGTATTGTGATAGCTCTCCAGTTCGCCCCACCGCTTTTGCTGTCCCCCTACGCCGGTGCACTAGCTGACCGGGGTAACCGCCGGAAAATTCTGATGTGGACCCAGGGCCTTATGGGGCTTCTTGCCCTCGGCCTGGGCCTACTGGTGCTCTCTGGGCATGTTGCTATCTGGCAGGTCTACCTTTTTGCGCTCGCCCTGGGCCTGGTTTCTACCCTTGACGCGCCGGTACGTTCCACCCTGGTTTCTGAATTGGTATCGGATAAAGACCTACCCAACGCCGTTGCCCTGAACTCCATGTCCTTTAACGTGGCGCGCATGATCGGCCCGGCTTGCGCCGGTCTGCTGGTGGTTCTTGTGGGTACGGGGCCGGTCTTCTTGATTAATACCTTCTCTTTTGCTGCCATGATGGCAGCTATTCTCGCTCTGCGTACCTCGGAGCTAAGGCCTCTGCCCCGTTCATCGGCGGCCCAGAGCCGTATCCGTGACGGCTTTGGCTACCTTAGGGGCCGCCCCGACATCGTTGTGGTGATGGTAGCGGCCTTCCTCATCGGCACTTTTGGCCTTAACACAGCCCTCAACATTGCTGCCATGGCAACCACCGAATTTGGGCAGGGTGCCGGGGAATTCGGTGTGCTGAACTCGGTGGTAGCTATCGGCTCGGTAGCCGGTACACTCTTAGCTGCTCGGCGAGATACCCCACGGATGCGGTTCATGTTCGCATCCTGCCTGGGGTTTGGCGTGGCTACAGCGCTCGCGGCGCTGGCTCCCAGTCTCTGGCTCTTTGCTCTGGCACTGATTCCTCTGGGGTTGATGGCGCTGACTATTATTACTTCTGCCAACGCCTATGTGCAGGTGACCACCGAGCCTGAAATGCGCGGGCGGGTTATGAGTATCTATATGGCTGTCTTTATTGGTGGAACCCCTATCGGTTCTCCCTTGGTAGGGCTGGTTAACGATATCTTTGGGGCGCGTTGGGGGCTGGGTGTGGCCTCTGCGTCGGGTTTCCTGGCCGCTCTTCTGGGGCTGGTATGGATTATGAAGTACCGGCACCTGCACCTGCGCTATGACCGCTCAGTACCTACCCGCCTGGTTCTGCGCGCTCAGCAAAGCCCCGCTGCTGAGGGCACTGAGCCGCCGCCTGTGACAGCTGCAATTGATATCCAGGAGCCACGCTAGACTTTCACGTGGCATAAAAAGCCGCCCCGCACTGCCTCTAGGAGGTGAAACGGGGCGGCCCGGTCTTAAGAGCCGGAAGCTTTTTAGCCCGCGGTCTGCTCGACCAGGTAGTCGATACAGTTCAGCAAAGCTGATATATCGTCGGGGTCAATCGCGGTAAAGGTCGCAATGCGGAGCTGGTTGCGGCCCAGCTTGCGGTAGGGCTCGGTATCGACGATACCGTTAGCACGTAGCGCCTTAGCGATAGCTGCCGCGTCAATGCTGTCATCAAAGTCCACGGTGGTAATCACGTTTGAGCGCTCTGCCGGATTGGCTACAAAGGGGCTGGCAAAGTCTGACTCTTCTGCCCAGCGGTAGACTCTGCCTGCTGAGTCAGCGGTACGGGCCGATGCAAAGGCTAGACCGCCTTGTTCATTGAGCCACTTGAGCTGTTCGTTGAGCATGATCAGGGTGGCCAGTGCGGGGGTGTTGTAGGTTTGGTTCTTGCGTGAGTTATCGATAGCGGTTACCAGGTTGAGGGAGTCAGGAATCCAGCGGCCTGAGTCCTGAATCCGCTGTGCCCGTTCCAGGGCGGCGGGTGACCAGAGCCCCAACCAGAGGCCGCCGTCGGAGGCAAAGTTCTTCTGGGCTGAGAAATAATAGACATCAGCCTGCGAGATATCAAGGTCAAGGCCTCCTGCGGCGCTGGTTGCATCGATGAGAACCAGGGCGTTTTCACCGGCGCCTTGGGGGCGGCTGACGGGTGCGAAAACACCGGTTGAGGTTTCGTTGTGAGGCCAAGCGTATACATCAACACCTTCCTCAGCGTGGGCAACCGGCCTAGTCCCTGCAGGGCTGGTCAAGACGGTAGAGTCTGCCAGGAAAGGAGCGGCCTGGGTGGCGGCTGCGAACTTAGAGCCGAACTCACCAAAGGTGAGGTGCTGGGCTTTGTTCTCGATTAGCCCAAAGGTGGCGGCATCCCAGAAAGCAGTAGCTCCGCCGTTACCAAGAATTACCTCGTAGCCCTCGGGCGCAGAGTAGAAAGAACGCAGACCCTCACGGATTTCACTGACCAGGTTCTTGACAGGGGCCTGTCGGTGGGAGGTTCCCATAAGATGCTGGCCTGCCGCTTGAACAGCGGCAAGCTGTTCGGGGCGAACCTTTGAAGGGCCGGCACCAAAACGGCCATCGGCTGGGAGCATATGGGATGGAATGGTGGGGAAGTCGGTCACGGTGTCTCCTCGTAAAAAGTAGGGGCTAAGCGCAGATAGCGGATGCGTGGAAAGGGGGAGGGTGCTATCTGCCGTCCTACTCTTTCTATTGTGACGGTGATAGGGGTGCTTGTCGGCTAGGGCGGGGCAAGAACCGCAAAAGAGGGGCTGAAATTTACAGAGTGAGAAGTAAGAGGGTAGAACTGTGCAAACCTGATCGGGCAGGGTCACGCCCAAAAGCCTGGGCACGGCATACAATTAATGATAATGACTGCACTGTTTGCCTAGCCCTAGCGGGGTGGGCTCGGAACGAGAGGAGAAGGCATGACTGACCTGATTGATACTACTGAGATGTATCTGCGAACTGTGCTCGAACTTGAAGAAGAGGGTATTACCCCTATGCGAGCTCGAATCGCCGAACGCCTTGAACACTCTGGGCCTACCGTCTCCCAGACTGTTGCCCGTATGGAACGACACGGCCTGTTGACTGTAGCGAGCGACCGTTCTCTTCAACTCACCGATGAAGGCCGCCACAAGGCTGTTGAGGTAATGCGTAAGCACCGTCTTGCTGAACGCCTACTGGCCGATGTGATTGGTTTAGAAATGGAGTACATCCACGAAGAAGCCTGCCGCTGGGAGCATGTGATGAGCGAGCGAGTGGAACGTCGTCTCCTGGAACTCCTCAACGAACCTAAGTTCTCGCCTTACGGTAATGCTATTCCTGGTTTGGAGGAGCTGGGTGCACAGAGCCAAGAGAACGATGGACGTACAGTCACCATGTCGATTGCGGCTAAAGATTCCGATGAGGATGACAGGTTTACCGTCTCTCGTCTGCCAGAGTTTATTCAGACAGATGTTGAGCTATTAAAGCGCTTAGGTGATGCAGGAATTGTCTACGGCGCAACTGTTTCTATTGTGGGGCGTAAGGACGGCTCCGTTCTGGTGCACGCCGATGGTGAAGATGAGTCCTTGATCCTGAACGCTGAGGTAGCAGAAGCTATCGTCGTCAAAAGGTAACATCTTGGTAACAGAAAAGAGGCTTGGGTGAGCGCCTAGGCCTCTTTTTTGTTATCAAACTGTTATATTCGCTGCTTCCGGGAGGCGGTAGGGGGCGCGGTGATGGGTCCTGGGGCCCTCAGTAGTGCCGTCCAGTGAAGTTTTTTAATTAAGTGGCGGGTTTCTCATTGGTGCCCCCTGATGGGAGGGCGCGGTGGCTCCTGGGGTAAAAAACTCTTCTTTATATGACCCCAGTCACCATAATTTCAGCTTGTCAGAACGGGTTTTTTGACAGCTTTCAGAGCTTTGTTCCCGAGGTGTGACCTGCAGGCAATAGGTAACCCTGCTTACTTTCTAGGGTTGGAAGCCGCGACTTTTGTAATCAAAACGTGACAATATCTGAAAGTGTGTGTAGTGTTTTGATTTGTGCTCATCACTGGTCGGATTAGCACCCTGCGGACTGAACGCCTAGTTCTGCCACGGTTCACAGGTTCACTCACAAACATCATCAGGCAGAAGCGGGGGACCCAACTTTGGGATCCTGTACTAGGAGCCCTTGGGGTTAAGTTACCTTCACCGGTAGCCGAGCGTACTTCATGTTCGAACCCGACAGCTCACCTCGTCCGGCAATGGAGGAAAACACAATGACTAAGTCAACTATCATTCGCAATGCAGGTATCGTTGCAGCTTCAGGTGCCATGCTGGCCGCTTCAGTTGCTCCCGCAAACGCTTTTGCAGTAGCAGAAACCGCTACCGCTCCCGTTCAGTCCGCTCCTGCGCTGGCTGTATACGACAACCAGGCTTACAACTCCTACAGCTACAACTACGAAACCGTTGCCCCTGTAGAAAATACCTCTGTTGTAACCACTCAGTCCAACACCGTCGCTGAGCTTCCCAGCAACGTCGATCTCTCCACCGCTCGTGAAACCGTTCTGGCAGCTGCTTACGACGGCCTCGGTGGCGCCTACGTATGGGGTGGCAAGTCCTACAAGGCTTGGGACTGCTCAGGCTTCGTATCCTACGTTTACGCTCAGGCTGGCATCAACCTGACCGCCTACACCTACGCTATGGCAACCCAGCTCACCCCTACCGCTAACCCCCAGCCCGGTGACATCGTTTTCACTAACGGTTATGCACACGTTGGTATCTACGTTGGCAACGGCCAGATGATCTCAGCGCTGAACCCCTCACAGGGCACCATGCTGACCGCTGTTGACGGTGGCGGCTTCATGCCTGTTGACGGTTACTACACCGCAGGTATCTAATAAGACTTCACCCTAGGGTCCTGCCAAGGCGAATAGCCTCGGCTTCCCTGAGGTAGTCCAACCACAGTTTTCCTGGTCGTAAGAGAAAGCTGTGAGTATTAAAGAATTCCTACCACACATCACACGGTATGGATCCCCCCAGTAGGCCTAAGCCTGCTAATGCGCACCAGACGACCAGCTGGGGCGCATTTTTTATCCCCTTTTTCTATTCCCTTACGCGCAGCTAGGATATAGCCTATGGCACCTCAATTTGAAAGCCCCAGGAACGCATCGGATCAAGAGTTTACCTATATGGCTGTGGGTATGATTGCCGGGGCGGTCCCCGGAATTGTTATTGGTCTGCTTATCGCCCTTTTGGTTGGCCACGCTGCTATGTGGGTATCGATTACCGGTGGTGTGGGTATCGTCATCGGCTTGCTGATCTCGCGTGCCCTCTACCGTAAAAAGCAGAAGAAGCTCCCGTAGGAAAAGGGCTGCTAGGGCTATAAAAAGAATGTTCATTCTCTCATAAGCTGAGGTCTAAACGCGAAAAACCCACCTACCAGAGTAGGTGGGTTTCTCTGTCTGTGCCCTCGAATGGATTCGAACCATCGACACCCGCTTTAGGAGAGCGGTGCTCTATCCCCTGAGCTACGAGGGCAGGCAACCCCATCAGTTTACAGCATTGAGGAGCTAACTCTAAATACAGGCCGTGTGTGAGCTCGTCATTCAAAGCCCCTTGCCGGGGTACTCCTTGACCCCGAACTCAGGCTTATGACTGGCCGGGTAGCTCACCGCGTGAGAAAGCATCAACCTTAGAGCGGACAAGACGTACAGCCAGATACCCTAGCTGAAGCAGGCAGAGTACAAAGAGTCCCCAGCGAAGTGCTATGAGCAAAGAAGCCAAAGCTGTAGCGGAGCTGAGCGGGTTGGCAATAGCCTGATCCAGCGCAAAACCACCGGCCATAAATACACCGGCGTAGGCAAGAGGAAGGGCGAGCATCAGCCGGCCCAGAAGTAGCTCAAAGCGGGAAGCCCTAACCATATTCCACCAGGTAAAAGCAAAAATGAGGGGTAAAATCAGGCCCGTTGAGCGGTGCACAATCTGGTAGCTACGGATACCTTCTTCGCCCAGGCCAGATGCCAGAGCCTCTAGGTGCTCAGCATCAAAGCTAGCCATGAGTTCAGGGGCAGTCACACCTGCAACTGTCGAAATACCGGGCAATAAGATGAGGTAGTAGTAGAGAAGGAAGAGGGCTGTGACCGCGAAAGCCACTCCCACAAAGATATAGGAGCCGCCGCCTTTTTCCGGTTGGGCAGCTAACTCCGCTGCGCTGTAGTCGGTGATAACCCGCGGTTCTGCCTGTGCCTTTAGTCTGGACCGTGCTGCAGGCGGAGAGGGAGCGGGGGAGTGTACTTGTGTATTCTCGCCATAGAGGCGCTTCTTCTGACCTTTTGAAAGACCCATACTGTCTATCTTATCTGTCAGCTAAAAGCTGGGGCCTCGAAAGTATGTTCGCCTAAAATGGTTATTTGACGGTTGAATCAGGAAAAGAGCCCACCATGTTTGATGACGATGATTTTATGCCCACCTCTCGGGCACCCAGGCCTCAGGGCGAAAGCGCAGAAGAGGCCCCGCCTATGGGCCAAGCTGGGGGAGGGTACTACGATGAACCCGACTGGCTCCCTAGTCAAGATCCTGCACCGGTTCCCACCGCCCCAGCTGATCTGGCTGAGCTCGACTTCCTGCCACCCTCCTACCAGATGGGTGGTGCTCAGTTTGGCGGTCCTTCCCGTCAGCCCGCTTGGCAGGTCCAACCGCATAGGCTCCTTGAAGGCCTGAACGAGCACCAGGCTGCAGCCGTTGAACACGCTGGCTCGCCTCTGCTCATTGTTGCTGGTGCAGGATCCGGTAAAACCCGCGTCCTCACCCACCGTATTGCCTACCTGCTGGCGACCGGGCGTGCTCACCAGGGTCAGATCCTGGCTATTACCTTTACCAACAAAGCGGCCGCAGAGATGCGTGAACGTATTACCGACCTCGTTGGGCCAAAAGCTCAAAATATGTGGATTTCCACCTTCCACAGCTTCTGCGTGCGTCTACTTCGCCGTGAAGCTAAGAACCTGGGCCTTAAAACAACTTTCTCAATCTACGATTCTGCCGACTCCCAGCGCCTGCTAACCCTGATTATCAAACAGCTCAACCTGGACACTAAGAAGTTCACCGCTAAGGCCGTGGGCAACCGAATCTCCAACCTGAAGAATGAGCTGGTGACCGCCCAGCAGTTTGCCCAGGAAACCTCCCCCAGCGACCCCTGGGAAGCTGCCATCTCTAAGATTTACAGCATCTATACCGAACGTCTCAAAGCGGCCCACTCACTTGACTTTGATGACCTGATCTTGGAAACCGTCAACCTGCTTCGGAATCACCCGCAGGTAGCCGAATACTACCGCCGCCGCTTCCGCCATATCCTGGTGGATGAGTACCAGGACACCAACCACGCCCAGTACCAGCTCGTTCGCCAGCTGGTGGGGGCTCCCGCTCAAGGCCCGGAACCCGGTGCGCCAGGGCCCTACCCCGATGCCTACCCTCCGGCAGAGCTGACCGTTGTGGGTGACTCTGACCAGTCCATCTATGCCTTCCGCGGTGCTGATATTCGCAATATCACCGATTTTGAGCAGGATTACCCCACTGCTCGCACCATTTTGCTGGAACAGAACTACCGCTCAACCCAGAACATCCTGAGCGCGGCTAATGCCGTGATTGAACGCAACCCCGGCCGCAGGCCCAAGAAACTCTGGACAGCCAGCGGCGATGGCGCAAAAATTACCGGCTATGTGGCCGAATCTGAGCAGGCCGAAGCACGGTATATCGCCCAGGAGATTGACCGCCTGCGTGACGAGTACGGAACCGCGCCGGGTGATATTGCGGTCTTCTACCGGACCAACGCCCAGTCCCGTACCCTGGAAGAAATGCTCATGCGAGTTGGTCTGCCCTACCGGGTGGTGGGCGGCACCCGCTTCTACGAACGCAAAGAAATTAAAGACGCCCTGAGCTACCTGCGAGTTCTCGTCAACCCCGATGATGATATCAACCTGCGCCGGATTCTCAACGAGCCTAAGCGCGGTATCGGAACTAAATCGGAGAGTGTGGTTGCCGACTACGCACGAGCCAACCGCATCTCTTTCATGGCAGCCCTGCGCCAGGGTACCGAAGTTCCGGGGCTGGGCTCTGCCGCGGTTAAGAAGCTGGCCGTTTTTTCCCAGCTCATCGACGACCTGGCCCAGATCGCACAGACCGAGTCTGCCGCTACCTGCCTAGAAGCCGTCCTGGAACAGAGCGGCTACCTGGCTGCCCTGCGTGAATCCAAGGATATTCAGGACGAGTCCCGGGTAGAAAACCTATCGGAACTGGTAGATGCTGTCCGCGAGTTTGAGATTGATAACCCCGGTGCAAGCCTCGAGGACTTCTTGGAGCACGTTGCCCTGGTCGCTGACGCTGACCAGATTCCCAACAAGCCAAAGCAGGACCAGGAAGGCGGCCCCAGCGCTGCTCAGATTGCGGCAGAGGTTGCCGAGGCTCGTTCTCAGGGCGTAGTTACCCTCATGACCCTACACACGGCTAAGGGCCTAGAGTTTCCGGTGGTCTTCCTCACCGGTATGGAGCACGGACTCTTCCCTCACCAGCGTGCCCTGACCGATGACTCGGAGATGAGTGAGGAACGCCGACTGGCTTACGTTGGCCTGACTCGCGCGATGGAACGGCTTTACCTGACTCGTGCCGAGAACCGGTCTATGTGGGGCCAGAGCCAGTTCAACCCACCCTCCCCTTTCCTTGAAGAGATTCCCGAGGAACTTATCGAATGGAAACGTACCGGCTCCACTTATTCGATGGGTGGCCTTAGCTACGGCGGTGCCTACGCTGGCGGCAGGGGCGCTTGGCGGTCAGAAACTGGCACACCGGCTTACGGAAGCTCTAGCTACTCTGCTCGCTTCGATCAACCTCAGCGCAGGTCTTCCCCCTCGATAGCTGAAGTGAACGGTTCTGCCTCCTACGGCTATGCCGCCGCAGCAGGCAGGGTCTCGCGGGTACAGCAGAATAAGGAAATTCCCCTACTCTCCGTCGGCGATACTGTAGAGCACACAACTTTCGGTGAGGGTAAGGTTCTGGCACTTGAAGGGGCAGGAGACAAAACGGTGGCTAAAGTTCGTTTTGCCCGCGAAGAAAAGCGACTGCTTCTGCGCTATGCGCCATTGACCAAGAAAGATAGCTAATCGTGGCCGCTAGCGCCCTAAGGGGGTATCATGCCTTTGCCGGTTCTCTATCATGCCACAATGAGGTAGCTCGATGAACAATGACAGTAGTTTGCCCTCGGTTGCTGAGGAGTTCGCTCATGCCATGGACGAGGTCACCGATACCCGTATCCAGCTTCAGGAAATATCTGACCTGTCGCTCTTCCGGCTTGAAGTGGACCCTGCTAGCTCCGCCGCTCACCGTTTAGAAAAGGTACTGGGAGTTTCCCTCCCCGAATTACCCGGCCAGGTCAGCGGTGACGCATTAGCCCGCTACATGCTCTACGGTACCCGACAGGTCGTAGCCTGCCTTTATGTCGAAGCAGGGGTCTACCTGGTCGTGACCCGCGTTGATCCGGTGAAACTAGGGCGAGCTTTAGCTACTGCCCTAGGGAATGATGAGGGTCTGGTTCTTGATGTATCAGTTAACCGCACCGTCCTTAACCTTAGCGGGCAAGCAGCTGCGCAGGTGATTGACCAAGTTGTAGCTTTTGACTTCCCACCCGATGTCTTTAAACCGGGGCAGGCCATGAGCTGCCGGGTTTCTGAAGCCAGGATTATGCTATGGCGTATTGATGAGATGGAGTACCTCATGGTTCCGAGGGCTTCAGACACAGCACCGTTCTTGGTCAATATCTTGGATGCCTGTGCCCTCCTTAAGTAGCTGAGCCTAGCTCTGCTAACTTGATCGTACTTAACTGGGTCGCTCAATATAACTTGATAAGTTAGCTCCCTTGCTGTGAAGTGCGCTAAAGTTGCTCATGGAGAGGCTTCTGTGTGCTCTGGCTCTCGCTGGGGGCACGTGGAGGCTTCGCATTTGTAAAGGCCTGGCCCACACGGCCCGGCACGACTTCGACGAAGAAGGACACTCCTGTGGACCTGTTTGAATACCAGGCACGAGATCTCTTTGAGAAGCACGGTGTACCCGTGCTCCAGGGCATCGTAGCTACCACCCCAGAAGAAGCAAAAGCCGCTGCCGAAAAAATTGGTGGCGTCACCGTTGTCAAAGCACAGGTCAAGGTAGGCGGCCGCGGTAAAGCGGGCGGCGTTAAGGTTGCTAAGACCGCCGATGAAGCCTACGAGTATGCTCAGCAGATTCTGGGCATGGACATTAAAGGCCACACCGTTCACCGCGTGATGATTGCTCAGGGCGCTGACATTGCCGAAGAGTACTATTTCTCTATGCTGCTTGACCGGGCTAACCGCTCCTACCTGGCTATGTGTTCGGTGGAAGGCGGCGTGGATATTGAAACTCTGGCCGTTGAGCGCCCCGAGGCTCTGGCCAAGGTAGACATCAACCCCATTGAGGGAATTAGCCCCGCTAAGGCCGCTGAAATCGTTGAGACAGCTGGCTTTGCCGAGGACACCCGCCAGGCTGTAGCCGCTGTACTGGTCAAGCTGGGCGAGGTCTACAAGAAGGAAGATGCCACCCTGGTGGAGGTCAACCCGCTGGTCAAGACCGGTGACGGCAAGATTCTGGCACTGGATGGCAAGGTCTCCCTGGACGATAACGCAGAGTTCCGCCAGCCCGATCACGAGGCCCTGGTCGATAAGAGCGCAGAGAACCCCCTCGAAGCCAAGGCCAAGGAAAACGAACTTAACTACGTCAAGCTCGATGGTCAGGTCGGCATCATCGGTAACGGTGCGGGCCTGGTTATGTCCACCCTGGACGTTGTAGCCTACGCTGGCGAGAACCACGGCAAGGTCAAGCCCGCTAACTTCCTGGATATCGGTGGCGGCGCTTCTGCTGAGGTTATGGCCGCTGGTCTGGATATCATCCTCAACGATGAGCAGGTCAAGTCTGTGTTCGTCAATGTCTTTGGTGGTATTACCTCCTGTGACGCTGTTGCTAACGGTATCGTTCAGGCTCTTGAGATCCTGGGCGATAAGGCAACCAAGCCCCTGGTCGTTCGCCTTGACGGTAACAACGTGGAAGAAGGCCGCCGCATTCTTTCTGAGGCCAACCACCCGCTTGTACACCTGGCCGAGACTATGGACTCCGGTGCCGATAAGGCCGCCGAGCTGGCTTACAACGCTTAATTCACCGCGAAAACACAGATTTAGAAGGTTTTTATTATGTCTATCTTTTTGAACAAGGACTCTAAGGTCATCGTTCAGGGCATCACCGGCGGTGAAGGTACTAAGCACACCGCCCGTATGCTGGCCGCTGGTACCCAGATTGTGGGCGGCGTTAACGCCCGCAAGGCTGGCACCACCGTTACTCACAAGGACGCTTCGGGCCAGGATATCGAGCTGAAGGTTTTTGGCTCTGTGGCTGAAGCTATCCAGGAGACCGGCGCAGACGTTTCAATCGTCTTTGTACCCCCGGCCTTTACCAAGGACGCTGTTATTGAAGCGATTGACGCTGAGGTTCCCCTGGTGGTTGTCATCACCGAGGGCGTGCCCGTAGGTGATACTGCCGAATTCTGGGCCTACGCCAAGAGCAAGGTCAATGCTGAGGGCAAGCAGGTCACCCGCATCATTGGCCCCAACTGCCCCGGTATCATTACCCCCGGTGAATCCCTGGTGGGTATTACCCCCGCCAACATCACCGGCAAGGGCAAAATCGGTCTGGTATCTAAGTCAGGCACCCTGACCTACCAGATGATGTTTGAACTGCGCGATATTGGCTTTACCACCGCTATCGGTATTGGCGGTGACCCCATTATTGGCACCACCCACATTGACGCTCTGGAGGCTTTTGAAGCTGACCCTGAGACCGAAGCGATTGTGATGATTGGTGAGATTGGTGGTGATGCTGAGGAGCGTGCCGCTGAGTTTATCAAGGCTCATGTGACCAAGCCTGTTGTTGGCTATGTGGCTGGTTTTACAGCTCCTGAGGGTAAGACTATGGGCCATGCTGGTGCGATTGTCTCCGGTTCTTCGGGTACCGCTCAGGCTAAGAAGGAGGCCTTGGAAGCTGCTGGTGTGAAGGTGGGTAAGACTCCTTCTGAGGCTGCTCAGCTCATGCGTGAGATTTTTGCCTCTTAGAAAGTAGCCTTTCTCTAATTATTAGAAGATAGAGAAGGACAGATAAGTATCTGAGCAGGGGTTGGAGCTATAGGCTCCAGCCCCTGCCTTTTGTCGGTCAACAAGAGCAAGTAGGTCAGGGCTGATGGGCGGGCAAGAACTAGCGGATAGGGGCAAGGCGCTAGCTAGCCTAAAGGGTATTGAGGCCAGGGGGCGGTAGCTTGAGACAGTGGTCCTGAGCGCTTGCTCAGAGAGATTGCTGGCTAGGCCAGAGCCACATTAAAGGCCAGCCCCAGCAAGTAGGTAGCCAGGGCAGCTCCGTAGCCAATAGCTAGCTGACGTAAGCCACGTTTGAAAGGCGAAGCACCGGAGAGTAGGCCCACCACGCCACCGGTTAGCATGAGGGCAAGGCCTACCAGCAACATGGCTAGCAACATAGCGAATGGACCCTGTACCCCAAAGATGTAGGGCAGGATCGGAATGAGAGCGCCGGAGGCAAAGAAGCAGAAGCTTGAGGCGGCAGCTCCCACATCGCTACCCAGCGCACCGTGTTCTACCCCCGCTTCCTGATCCTCCTCAAGGTCGCGGAAAGAGAGTGAGGGGTCGCAGTCGCAGGTGAAGTGCCCAAAGCGTTCCATGGCACGGTGGTGGGCTGCCTCCTCGCTCATACCGCGGGCCTTGTAAATCAGCTCTAACTCATTCTGGTTAATATCGAGCTGGTGGGCTACATCGAGGGTGACCTGGGTGGGGCGGGAGGCATCGAGTAGCTCGCGCTGGGAACGGACCGATACAAACTCACCGGCAGCCATAGAAAGCGCGCCTGCCAACAGGCCTGCGACACCAGAAAGAAGAATCATAGAGTTGCTGACCCCGCTAGCGCCAACACCCATGATGAGCGCAGCATTAGAGACAAGGCCGTCATTTGCGCCAAAGACAGCGGCGCGGAAGTTGCCAGAAAGCTTTTCTCGGCCAGCGGTAGAAAGGGCTCGAATGATTTCCTCATGGATAGCCTCATCGGCTGCCATAGCCTCAGTTGCATCGGGATCCTCCGCGTAGGGGGAGCGTCCCTCGGCTCTTTGGGCTAGGGCAAGAACGAAGACTGAGCCAAAATTTTTGGCTAGAAGTTCAAGAATACGGGCCGAGACCGAAGGTTTGGGCTCAGGAAAAGCGTGTTCTCCAAGAAGCTGGCGCCAGTGATTCTGGTGGCGGTATTCGGCCTGGGCTACTTGGCCTAAGATTTCTGCCTCTTTACCGTGGGTGCGTTCAGCCAGCGCAGCGTAAATGCGAGCTTCGGAGATTTCTTCTGCTAAATAACGCCGCCAGCGGCGAATTTGGGCCTTGCTGGGTGTTGTGCAGGGGGCAGTATATGGGGTGGGTGCTGTCACGATCTTTTACTCTTAGGTCTGGAGCTGGTAGCGCTGGGGCGAGCCCCCTGTGGCTGACTCTTACTCTAGTCATAGACTGGGACCGGTGGCAACGGTCAGCTAGAACCCCGGGGGATATGTTGTAAATCACATAAATGGTTTATGGTCTTTGGTGGGTAGAGCAGGGGCTGGCTAAGATCCCTTTGGGGAGAGTGTTGTACCCAGTCAGTTGCGCTGAGGTTAGCCTTGCTTACCTTCTGTTTTAGGCAGAATACCTTGTCAAATCAGGGTTTCCTTATTATGATTTACTCAGAATAAGCCTTGAAATGGCGGCAGGGACAGCGTAAGGTTGGAACTACACAGCAGGCCGAAACCCACAGCTTGGGATCGACCTGATTACCTAACAGGAAGTTTAAGAATCATGAGCAAATACGCATCATTTACCGTACCGGGCCTCACCGAAGAGTCTGGCCACCACGTAGCTGACGTCCTCCAGCTCCGCCTGCACGCCCTCAATGACCTGCACCTGGTCCTCAAGCATGCTCACTGGAATGTCGTTGGCCCCAACTTCATCGCAGTCCACGAAATGCTGGACCCCCAGGTAGACCAGGTGCGCGGCTTTGTTGATGCCATCGCAGAGCGCATGGCTACCATGGGTGTTTCCCCCAACGGTCTCTCAGGCGACCTGGTAGAAAAGCGCACCTGGGCCGGATATGATGTTGACCGTGCTGACGCTATGACCCATATTCGTGCTCTTAATGACGTCTATAGCGCTGTTATCGAAGACCACCGTGCTGCTATTGCTAAGGTGGGCGATATTGACCCTATTACCGAAGATTTGCTGATCGGTCAGACTGCCGAACTGGAGCTCTTCCAGTGGTTCCTGCGTAGTCACCTCGAAGATGGGCAGGGTAACCTCAGCTAGCAGGTAACCCTCGCAACTCAAAAGCCGGGGTGGCTCACCGTCAAGAGGTGGGCCACCCCGGCTTTGTGGTGCCTGCTTCTTGTGAGGACTAAGAAGGGTGGGCCTAAAATGGGGGAGTGAGCCAAATGCAAAAAACCTCAGCCAATCACCTACCTCCGCAGGGCCCTCAGTCGGGTGCTCCTGGTGAGGCCCGGTCACACCCCTACTTGATGAGACAGGGCGGGCTCCTGACCAGGGCTATTTTCTACCTGGCTGTTCCCTGGGCACTTCTCTCGGCCCTGTGGGTGGTTGCTGGGCGCTCCCTGTTTGGTGCCGACGGTAGCCTGCTGCCAATTTTCGCCATCTCACTAGGGCCGATCCTGGCGGGTTTGATGCTAGCTGCAGCCTACTTCTCGGGCAAAGAAATGAAATTACAAAAAGCTGGTAAACGGGCAGGTCTACCGCCGAGGACCGCGCTTGTCTGGGGTGCCACCTGGCTGATGGCCCTCATCTTCGGTTTTTTGGTCCCCGACCGCCTGGATGGAACTGTTGTCTCGGCGGCATCGTCACTACTGGGGGGTGACTTTATTGGGCTCTCAGCCGGTTTCGGCAACCCAGCCGGTATCCTCACTTACGCCTTTGCAACTGCCTCCCTGCTCCTTTCCCTGAGTAACTGGCGGCGAGCTGAATCGGTCTCCCGCGGTGTCGATGATTCTGTCAAGGAAGAATTGGAGCGGGCAGAATCCATATATGATTTCTTGGATTGAGCTAGCCGGACTCGGTGGATTGGCCTTCTTGCTCGGTGGGTCAAGGGTGGGGAAGGCCTCAGCTACCTGGTGTATATAAGTTGAGTGTAGTAGACTCAATTATGAGTTGAGTGAAGTACACTCAACCTTAGGGAAAAGACCTACTAGCTCAGGAGAAAAATGTCAGCGCAATTCACCAGTAAAAGCCAAGAGGCCTTATCGGCCGCCAACCTTAACGCCCAAACCGCAGGCAACCCCACCCTCGATACACCCCACCTGCTCAAAGCCTTGCTTGACCAGCGCCAGGGCGTAGCGGTTGCGGTCCTCAAAGCCGCAGGGATCGATGTTGATGCACTCTCAGTTGCGGCATCCACTGAAATCTCCAAGCTCCCCAAAGCCTCAGGAGAATCCACCGCCCAAGCACAGCCCTCACGGGCCCTGCTGAGCGCCATTCAAACAGCCCAGGCTAAAGCCGGAACATTCGGGGACACCTACATCTCCACCGAAATCCTCCTGCTCGCCCTAGCTGCAGGTAACGACGCAACCGCCCGTGCCCTCACCGCCGCAGGTGCCAGCGAAAAAACCCTAGAAGAAACCATCCCCCCAGTCCGAGGAGACCGCACCGTGAGCACCCCCGACCCTGAAGGCACTTTCGGTGCCCTCGAACAGTACGGCACCGACCTCACTGCCATCGCCCGCGAAGGCAAACTTGATCCCGTCATCGGCCGAGACAGCGAGATCCGCCGCGTCATACAGGTACTTTCCCGCCGCACCAAGAACAACCCCGTACTGATCGGGCAACCCGGTGTCGGTAAGACCGCCGTCGTCGAAGGCCTAGCCCAACGCATGGTCTCCGGCGACGTACCCGAAACCCTGCGCGGCAAAACCCTTATCTCCCTGGACCTGGGTGCCATGGTCGCCGGTGCCAAATACCGTGGTGAATTCGAAGAACGCCTTAAAGCCGTACTCGAAGACATCAAAAAATCCGAAGGCCAAATCGTCACCTTCATTGACGAAATCCACACCGTCGTCGGTGCCGGTGCCAGCGAGGGCTCCATGGATGCGGGCAATATGCTCAAGCCCATGCTAGCCCGCGGCGAACTACGCCTGATCGGTGCCACCACCCTGGACGAATACCGCGAAAACATCGAAAAAGACGCCGCCCTGGAACGCCGCTTCCAGCAAGTCTTTGTCGGTGAGCCTTCTGTGGAAGACACCATCGGCATTCTACGCGGCCTCAAAGAACGCTACGAAGCCCACCACAAGGTAGCCATCGCAGACTCCGCCCTGGTCGCCGCCGCCAACCTTTCTAACCGTTACATTCCCTCCCGCCAGCTCCCCGACAAGGCCATCGACCTGATCGACGAGGCCGCCTCGCGCCTGCGCATGGAAATCGACTCGGCACCCGAAGAAATCGACGTCCTCCGCCGTGCCGTAGACCGCCTCACCATGGAAGAACTGGCGCTCGCCAACGAAACCGACCCCGCTTCCCTCGAACGCCTAGATGCCCTACGTGCAGATATGGCCGACAAGAAGGAAGAACTCGACGCCCTCAACGCCCGCTGGGAAGCTGAGAAAGCCGGACTCAACCGAGTGGGCGACCTCAAAACCCAAATCGACGAGCTGCGTTCCAAAGCAGAAGTAGCCCAACGCGAAGGCAACCTGGCAGAAGCCTCCCGGATCCTTTACGGCGAAATCCCCGCCCTTGAAGCGCAACTGGCCGAAGCTCAGCGGGCAGAGAGCAGCGCCCAGCAAGAATCCATGGTCTCCGAAGAAGTCACAGCCGACGAAATCGCCGAAGTTATCTCCGCCTGGACCGGTATCCCCGCAGGTCGTATGCTCCAAGGCGAATCCGAAAAGCTCCTGCACATGGAAGAAGAACTCGGCAAACGGCTGATCGGCCAGAAGAAAGCTGTCGCCGCCGTAGCCGATGCCGTGCGCCGCTCCCGCGCCGGTATCTCCGACCCCGACCGGCCCATCGGTTCCTTCCTCTTCCTGGGCCCCACCGGTGTCGGTAAAACCGAGCTGGCCAAAGCTCTGGCTGAGTTCCAGTTCGACGATGAGCGTGCCCTCGTCCGTATTGACATGAGCGAATACGCCGAAAAGCACGCCGTCGCCCGCCTAGTCGGGGCCCCTCCCGGATACGTCGGCTACGAAGAAGGCGGTCAGCTCACCGAAGCAGTCCGCCGCCGCCCCTACTCCGTCCTTCTACTCGACGAGGTCGAAAAAGCCCACCCCGAAGTCTTCGATATCCTGCTCCAGGTTCTTGACGACGGCCGCCTCACTGACGGCCAGGGCCGCACCGTTGACTTCCGTAACGTCATCCTCATCCTGACCTCCAACCTGGGCTCTCAGTTCCTGATCGACCAGAACCTGGACGATGAGAGCCGCAAGAGCGCAGTTATGAACACGGTCAACGCCGCCTTCAAACCGGAGTTCCTCAACCGCCTGGACGAGCTCATCATCTTTGAGCCACTGAGCGCAGAGGACCTGTCCTCCATCGTGGCCTTGCAAATCAAGTCCATGGCCCGCCGCTTGGAGGACCGCCGACTGACCCTGGATGTCACCCCTGCCGCCACCGAGTGGCTGGGACTAGCAGGCTACGACCCCGCCTACGGCGCCCGTCCCCTGCGCCGCCTGGTTCAGCGAGAAATCGGCGACCGCCTGGCACGAGGAATCCTTGCAGGGACTATCAAGGACGGCGACACCGTCCGGGTGGATATTAACCCCGATGTAGCCGTGGAAGGCCTGGTCCTTACAGCCAGCTAACCCTCCTTCACCGCAGGTGCAAGGTCGGTCGGCAAGCTTTCTTCCTGCCCGGCTCGCTGGCGCTCGCTGAACAATTCATGTCAGCCCCAGCCAGCTTGCCTCCCCCTTGCACCTGCCAGGGCTGATGCTGCGGAGATACTCACCTACACTGGAAGAGTGAGAGAGAACCAACCGCATCACCGGGGAGAAAGACTCGATACCCGCTACGCGGGCGAGCCCACCCACCTGACCGAGCAGGCCCACATCGCTGCCACCCACGCCGCCGCCCTGCGCTCTATCGAACGGGTCGTCCACGAAACTACCCCGCCCACCGACCCCGAAGTTGCCTGCCGGGGCATCCAGGAACTCCTTACCGACGGGGCAGTGCTGGCCCTGACCGGGGCAGGCATATCTACCGGCTCAGGAATACCCGACTACCGGGGCCCCGCCGGATCACTGCGCAACCACCGGCCCATGACCTACCAAGAATTTCTCTACGACCCCCAAGCCCGCCACCGCTACTGGGCCCGCTCCTTCGTCGGCTGGCGGCAGATGAGCCGCGCCCACCCCAACACCGCCCACTACCTACTGGCCGAGCTCGAAAACAACGGGCACCTCACCGGCATCATCACCCAAAACGTAGACGGCCTGCACACCGCTGCCGGGAGCCGCACCGTGCTCCCGCTCCACGGAGACCTCTCCACCATCCAATGCCTCGAATGCGGCGCCCAAGAAGCCCGCACCAGCCTTGATGCTCGCATTAACGACGCTAACCCAGGCTACCTTGAGCGGGTCACCGGCCCTTCCCTACAGGTCAACCCCGACGGTGATGTAGACCTAGACGCTACCTTTATCCGCGACTTTCAGATGGTCGGCTGCCTTGCCTGCGGCTCCACCCGCCTCAAACCTGCCGTGGTCTACTTTGGCGAACCCGTCCCCGCCACCAGAAAAACCCGTGTCCAAGACCTCCTAGAGCAATCCCGCTCCCTGCTCGTACTCGGATCGTCCCTGGCCGTCATGAGTAGCTACAAGATAGCCCTCGATGCCGTCCGCGCAGGAAAGCCCCTGGCCATCATTAACCGCGGACCGGGCCGCGCTGATCGCCGCGCAACCTATCTTTGGCGCGAAGACCTTGCAGAAGCGCTTTATCTGCTCAGGGGCAATTCCTCAAGACTCACTTAACTCTGGAGACTAAATCTCTGAATCTAGAGCGTAAAAGGGTGAGCTTCCTGGGTGGAAGTAGCTCGTAATATGAGGGCTCTTCCCTATTTTTTATGCTTCTTACATCTCACTGGGCGAACAGACAAGCAAATATGCTTAAAACAAGGTACCCTTGTATACGGAAAAGACTGAAAGATTTTCTGGTTCTCCCTTGAGCACGGATGGGTAGCCAGATACGAGCGATAAAGAGGGGGTCTCGCCATGGGGCGCGGCCGTCAAAAGGCTAAAGCAACTCGGCAGGCTCGGGAGATGAAATATTTCAGCCCCGATACTGATTACACGGCACTCGAACGTGAACTGAGAACAAGTGGCAAATCCAAGCCTAAGGCGTCTGCTCATCACTACGATGATGAGGACGACTACTCGGATTATGTGGATAAGTACGCCGATGAATACCTGGAGAAGTAAGACCGCCTCCTTATGATGCGGGTTCTTACCTCACCCAGCCCTAAAGGGCCTGCTGGCAGCAAATGCTAGCAGGCCCTTTTATTTTATGCCCCCAGGAAGTACTGTCCCAAGGAGAAGAGGCAAGACGAGGGTTTTTGACAGGCATAGGAGGGCTTAAAAGGGGTACAGTTGAGGTAGTTACAGACCCAATAATCGCCCTTGGCCAACCACACCCAGCACACATCATCTCAATGAAAATACTTGTCGTTACGCACTACTATCCGCCCGAAATTGGTGCGCCTCAGCGCCGTTGGTCGGCTCTGGTAAAACGCTGGCAGAAATCAGGACACCAGGTGACCGTTTTCTGTCCGCCGCCCCACTACCCGGATGCGGAGGCCAGCCGATTCCTGCGTGAAAAGCACCGGGATACTCCGCGTATTCACCGGGGTAAGTATGGGGAGCGTGTCTTACGTCTTCCCTATCTTCTCCACGGTCCTTCTGGAGTAACCCGGTTGGCTGATCAGATTATTACCGCTACCAGCTCGGTGGGTAAAGCCTTGATCCTGGCTCTCGGCGGGGATCGCTTCGATGTTGTTGTTGCAACCGTCCCGGGGCTGCCTTCGGCCTACGCCGGTATCGCTATTAAAAAGCTTCTGCATGTGCCCCTGGTTCTTGAACTGCGCGATGCCTGGCCCGATATTGTGGCCAGACCCAGCCAAGAAATCAGTGGTATCGCCCTGCGTGAGCGGGTAAAGCGCCGCTTCTCACGGTCCTTTACCCGAGCGCAGCGGCAGGCCGACGTACTGGTTACCGTTACTCACCGCTTCGCCCGAAAACTGCGTGGGCGCAACATGCAGGAGGTCGTAACTATCACTAACGGGGTCACTCCAACTATGTTTCACAGCAGGATAGATCCGGCCCCCCAACGCCCAGGGCAACTCCGTCTGCTCTATTCTGGGACGGTTGGTCGTTCCCAGGGGCTTATCACCCTCTTGCAGGCTCTAGAACTGGCCCAAAAAGCCCAACCCGAGACCCGCTTTAAACTCCGTATTGTGGGGGAGGGAGCAGAACGGCAGATGCTCCAGGACTACGCCAGGGCAAGGAACCTACCCGTCAAGTTCCAGCCTTTACAGCCCCGCTCGCAGGTCCGTAAAAACTATAAATGGTGCGATGCCACGATTGTTTCGCTCAAAAATACCCCGGCTTTTGAACGCACCGTACCCTCCAAACTGTATGAACTGCTGACCGTGCCCCGTTTTCCCATAGCCCTGGTCACCGGCGAAGCTGCTGACATTATGCAAGCGGTGGGGGTAGGTGCCCTGGTAGAGCCTGAGAACCCTCAGGAACTGGCTGACCTGTGGTGCCGCCTGGCAACCGATCGTTCACTGCTCCAGGTGGGTCATGCAGGTCGTGACTTTATCTTCAAGAACTATAACTACGACCAGCTAGCCCAGCGCTACCTCACGGTGCTCGAAAAGGCGGTAGAGACAGGCAGGACACACTCATGAGCCTGCCACAAGGAGCATCACAGCTAGCCTACCTGGCAAAGAATGCGACTCTTGCCGTCCGTATTAGTGTGGGTGCCCTGGGCACAGACCCCGCCGTTTTTGCGGTTCAAGCCTCGCGGCGGCTCCCCGCTGGCCCCCGTCAGCTTCTGGGTACCGGTCTGAGCCGTACACCCTGGGTGGGAACCCAAGCCATGGGCGCACTGATGACCGGGGATAAGGAAGCACTGGCGCTTTCAGAACAGCGCCTTCGGGCAGGGCAAAGACGCGCAGATAGTATCAGCACCCGGTTGGGTTGGGAGGTACTGGCTGCTGCCAACCTGGTTGACCTGGAACACGACAAGAACCTGCCCCCGGTTACCCTGGCGCGGGCGCTGTGGTCGGCTGGTCGTCTGACCGAAGCATGCGCGATAGCAAACACCAGCGGAAAGAAAAGACTGGCTAAAAAACTCGCAGCTGAGGCCACCCTCCTGCAAGAAACATGGTTTCCCCAGCTGAACGAAAACTCACCGGCTACCGGCGCCGCTCGGCCCGGTCGTAGACCCTTTGCCCTGCACCTGATTACTAACTCTCTACCTGCAACCCAGTCTGGCTACACCCTACGAACCCACCGCCTACTGACCGCCCTGGCGCAGCGCGGGGTAAACCTGCGGGCAGAGACCCGCACCGGCTACCCCGTGACCGTCGGTAAGCTCGATGCCCTCCCCACCGCAAGGGTCGAAGGTATTACCTACCGGCGTCATCTACCCTGGAAACTGGCGTCGTATCAGCCCCAGAAAATCGAGCAGTGGGTCAGGCACCTAGCTTACAGCTACGCGGATAACCCGCCAGCCCTCATCCATACCACCACCCATTTCCATAACGGGCTGGTGGCTCGATCCCTGGCCCGGTACTGGAATATCCCCTGGGTCTACGAGGTACGCGGTATCTTGGAAGAAACCTGGCTTTCCCACCAGCCTGAGGCACGCCGCGAGAGCGCCGCCGCCAGCGAACGGTTCGCTCTCACCCGTGCCCGGGAAACCCAGATCATGCAGGCCGCTGACCACCTCATTACTCTCTCCGAGACCATGAAGCGTACCCTGGTGGAACGGGGCCTGGAGCCTCAAAAAATCACGGTGGTTCCCAACAGCGTTGATGAGAGCCTCTTTGACCTTGACCTGACCCCGGCTCAGGCCCGCCAGAAACTGGGGCTGAGCGCTGAGGGCTTCTGGTACGGCTCGGTTAGCTCACTGGTGCCTTATGAGGGCTTCGATACCCTCATCCGGGCGCTAGCGGTTGTGCGCCAGCAGGGTATTGACGCGCGGCTGATGCTGGCCGGTGACGGTAGTGACCGGGTGCGTCTTGAAGCTCTGACCCGCTCCCTGGGCCTAGAAGAATACACCGTCTTTTTGGGTAAAGTAGACCCACACACCGCCTACACAGCCCACCAGGCTCTCGACGTTTTTACTGTGCCCCGAACCCGCGATAGGGTCTGCCAGAGTGTCACCCCGCTCAAACCCATTGAAGCTATGGCGCTGAACCGGCCTCTGCTTGTGAGCGACCTAGCCCCGCTGACCGAACTTGTTGAGAACCGGGTGACCGGACCCACCGGCCTAATCGCCAGTGCAGGGGACCCCGGCTCTTTTGCCCGGCAACTGTGCGCTCTGGCAACTGATGAGGACCTGCGCCGGGGTATGTCCCAGCAGGGGCGTATTTTTGCTCGAACCCGCACCTGGGCACAGAACGCCCGTACCGTCCAAGGAATCTATAATCGGCTGACTGACTCCTAAAAATGCTCACAATGGCCCGGAGGTTGAACACAAGCTCCGGGCCATTTCATTCTGTGTTTAGCGGTAGGAACCAAGGAGCACGGCGGCACCGCCGTCTACGCCCTTAGCGCCCTGCACATAGTCGGGGTTATCCCTGTGCTGGCCGGTGTCGGCCTCAACGGTGCCCAGCACCCAGCTAGGCAGACCCCGCTGGTTGAGTCGGGCAAGAGCGGCATCAGCCACCGAGGGGTCAACCACGGCAATCATGCCCACACCCAGGTTGAGGGTGCGCTCAAGGTCCGCCCGGGGCACAGATCCTAGTTCCCCGATCAGGCGGAAGATAGCCGGAATCTCCCAGGTGGAGCGGTCTACCATACCCACGGTACCTACCGGCAGAACGCGTGCCAGGTTAGCGGCTAAGCCGCCACCGGTCACATGCGAGAAACCACGGATACCGGAACCGGTCTGGCCGTCCTCACCGTTGACGGGGAAAGCCTCAATCAGGTCCAGGCAGTCAGCAGTGTAAATGCGGGTAGGCTCCAGAAGTTCCTCACCCAGGGTACGGCCCAGCTCGGGGACCTGCCGCTGGTACTCCCAGCCCGCAAGAGAGAGCACCTTACGCACCAGTGAATAGCCGTTGGAGTGAATACCGGAAGACGCCATAGCAATCAGGACGTCGCCCTCGCGCACCCGGTCGGGGCCCAAGAGCTCATCGGCTTCAAGGATGCCGGTCGCAGCACCGGCAAGATCGTATTCGTCCTCAGCCAGCAAGCCGGGGTGCTCAGCGGTTTCACCACCTACCAGGGCGGTACCCGCCAAAGAACAGCCCTCAGCCACACCGCGCACAATATCGGCAATACGCTCGGGCACAACCTTGCCGGTTGCGATGTAGTCGGTCATAAAGAGCGGCCTGGCACCGGTTACCACGATGTCATCAACCACCATGCCCACCAGGTCATGCCCAATGGTGTGGTGGATATCGAGCTTCTGCGCAATAGCAACCTTGGTACCCACACCGTCGGTGGAGGTTGCCAGATAGGGCTTCTTATAGCCCTTGAGCACCGAGAGATCGAACAGGCCAGCAAAGCCACCCACGCCGCCTACTACACCGGCACCGTGGGTTGCTTTAACAGCGTCTTTCATGAGTTCAACGGCGCGGTCACCCGCTTCAACATCAACCCCCGCCGAAGCGTAGGTAACTGCGTTCTGATTTTGGCTCATCAGCCTGCCTCTCGGTCGGTGCCGCACTCAGCGGCAGGGCGTGTGTCTTGGGGGAGTACCAAATCTTCAAGCTCAGCGTCGGGGCCGGGCTCGCAGCCTGGCCGTGCAGGTTGCGACTGCTGGGCCGGATCCTCAAATTTTTTTTCCAGTGAACGGGACCCGGCCCGAGTCTCAAGAGAAATAGCCTGGGCGTGGTCAGGCTTATGGGCTACTGGGCGTTCTACCGTCACCTCAGCAGCAGTTCCTGCTAGGGGGCCACCGGCGACCTTGTCCAGAATAGATTTACCGCGTCGGTCCTCATGCGGAAGCTCAATAGGATACTTACCGGTAAAGCAGGCAGTGCACAGGCGCTCGCGGGGCTGCTCGGTGGCTGCAACCATGCCATCTTCGGAGATATAACCCAGGGAATCAGCACTCAGCGACTGACGAATCTCATCAATGGTCAGCCCGTTAGCAATGAGTTCAGAGCGAGAAGCGAAATCAATACCGTAGAAGCAGGGCCACTTGACCGGAGGCGAAGAAATTCGAATGTGAACCTCCTTGGCTCCTGCCTCACGTAGCATCCGTACCAGGGCGCGCTGGGTATTGCCACGAACAATCGAGTCATCAATAACAACCAGGCGCTTACCCTCAACCACCGAACGCAGAGGGTTCAGCTTAAGGCGGATACCCAGCTGCCGGATAGTTTGAGAGGGCTGAATAAAGGTACGGCCAACGTAGGCATTTTTGACCAGGCCGTTACCGAAAGGAATACCAGACTCCTGGGCATAGCCAATAGCCGCAGGGGTACCGGACTCCGGTGTGGGCATGACCAGGTCAGCTTCAACCTTGTGTTCACGGGCAAGTTGGCGGCCCATTTCCACCCGGGATTCGTAGACGCTTCGACCGGCAATCGTAGTATCGGGGCGGGCCAGATAGACATACTCAAAGACGCAACCGGCGGCTTGAGCTGAAGCAAACCGCTGGGAACGTAAACCGTCCTCGTCAATGGTGATGAACTCACCGGGTTCGACTTCTCGCACCAGGGAGGCGCCCACAATGTCGAGGGCGGCAGTTTCAGAGGCAATGACCCAGCCTCGATCCAACCTACCCAAGACCAGAGGACGGACCCCCTGCGGGTCACGCGCGGCATATAGGGCCTGTTCGTCCATGAAAACCAGGCAGAAGGCCCCCGACAGGGTGGGCAGTAAGTCCAGTGCCGCTTCTTCTAAGCTCTCGAAGCTGTGTTCTTTCAGGAGCGCCGTAACAAGCGCAGTATCGGTGGTGTTACCCTGGGCCAGTTCACCACGTTCGGGGCGCTTACCCCCATTTTTTGCCAGGAGTCGGTCGTAGAGATCAGCCGAATTTACCAGGTTACCGTTGTGGGCCAGGGCCAGGGTCCCGTGCGGGGTATCCCCTAGAGTGGGCTGGGCGTTCTGCCAGATATTGCCACCGGTAGTGGAGTAACGGCAGTGCCCGATGGATAGATGCCCCTGCATAGCATTGAGGGTGGTCTCATCGAATACCTGGGATACCAGACCAATATCTTTATACACGCTGAGGTGCTTGCCGTCGCTGGTTGCGATACCGGCAGATTCCTGGCCTCGGTGTTGGAGGGCATATAGGCCGTAGTAGGTAAGTTTTGCGACATCTTCGCCGGGAGCCCATACACCAAAGACACCACATTCATCTTTGGGGCCGTGGTCTACAGGGTCCAGGTCGAAGGAGAGCTTTCCGTCAGGACGAGCCAAGGTGGATTTTCCATCTCTTCTGTGGTGGTTATCTCGCCTTCACGCCTGGGATAAACGTGAGCGAGCGAACATTCCTAGTGTACCTGTCTGCGACCTAGGTGATAACAGGTATCTACATCTATGAAGAGAGTGTCGCCAAGAAACCCTTAGTCTTTGGTACTGATAGCTTTGTAGGTGGTGGTATGCCGGATTGAACGACGCTCCAGCAAGAGAGCCAGGCCGATGGCTGCTGCGGTACAGAGGGTGCCAAAGATAACGGCCATGACCCCAAAGACCGCTGCAAAGGTGTAGCTAGGGTTCTCCGGGCCCAGCGCGGTAACCACAAAAGCAACAACCAGGCCAATGAGCAGACCGGTAATAGCGAACGCAGGCAAGGAGGGAGCTCTACGCACAGTAAGCTGGGCGCGCTCAGGTGCTGTGGCCGGTGAGAAGTGCTGGCCGGGGGCGGCCTGCTTATCCTGCTCAGTAAGGGGAGCCTGCGGCTCGGTGGGCTGACGGAATTTAGATAGAAGACTCATAGACACCAACGATACCAAGGTTTATCTTTCCGGGAGCGCGGCTAGAAGATGGGCAGGCGCTCGCTGAGGTCTGATCGTAAACCCGAAGCAGAAATTTTAGAAAGAACCTGCTCCCAGCGGACCAGCCCCAGAGCAAGGCAACACCAGGTGTGGGCATCTGTTTCGACCACGTTGGGTGGAGTGCCGCGGGTGTGCCGTGGCCCGGCAATGCACTGGGTAACCCCGTAGGGGGGAACGCGTACCTCAACCGAATTTCCCGGTGCCAGGGTGGCCAGTTCCTCTAGGGAATAGCGGACAGCGGTGGCCCGCACCGACCGGGGTAGGGCGGCAAAGGCCTGAGTTCTTTCACCGTCGCTTGTGCCTGTGGTGAGCGCTAACCGTACCTGGGCCAGGGCGGCGGCACCGTTTTGCTCCGATATTTTGCGGCGGATAGCCACTAGAGCAGTCCCTCAAAAGCCCTGCCCGGTTCGATGGCTCCCACGGCAGCGCCACCACCGGTAATGGGGAAAGTTGTTGCGGCCACAGCCCGGTCCGCAAGTTCCCGGTCGATATAGCCTGCCGCTTGGAGGGCCCGGACAGCGGCCAGGGGAGCGGCACGGTTGGAACCGTCCAAGATTTTCAGAGCAACAGAGGCCCCGGACCGCAGTCCAATAGCCAGTACGCCTTCGGCACCGCGCTTGACCACGGCATCGAGCGCCTGACTCAAAAGGGTATCGGAGCTGTTATGGCCGTGGACGTACTCGGGGTAGTCCACCATTGCGGTGGCAACGGTGGCGGCGCGGGCATCGGCCTTAATGTTCTCCACCGCTGAACCCAGAGCGCTGTAGGCGCGTGCTAGGCCAGTGAGAGAAGTTGCACCGAGCGGGGCACCGCACCCGTCCACGGTAATGTGCTGGGGTTCCTCGCCGGTGAACTGCTCAATGGTGCGCATTACCAGCTCTTGGAGGGGGTGATCGGGGGAGAGATAGTCTTCGGTAGGCCAGCCCGACTTGACACAGCCCCACAGGAAGGCGGCGTGTTTACCGGAACAGTTAAAGGCCAGGCGCTGTTTGCCGTGACCCGCTTTCAGGAGGGCCTGGTAGCTGGGCTCATCGGTGGGCCAGGCCTGCGGGCAGAGCAGGTCATCTGCGCTCAGGCCGGCCTCGGCCAAGATGCCCTGGGCGACCGTCATGTGCTCAAAGGAGCCGGTGTGGGAGCCTGAAGCTAGGGCAATCTGTGCGCCCTGAAGCTCAGCGCCGGCGTTCATTGAGGCAATAGCCTGAAAGGGTTTGAGGGCAGACCGCGCGTAGATGAGCTCCTCCGGTGCCCCCAAGGCCAGGGCTGTATCACCGCTGGGGGAGAGCACCACCAGGGAGCCCACATGCCTGGACTCTATAAAGTTGCCTCGGGTAATGACTGCGAGTTCTGCTGCGCTACCGGCCTGAAAAGTGTGCATGGTTCAAGTGTAGCGGGCAGTCCTAGCGAGCGGTGAGGCCAGGATATGAAAAAACCCGCTCAATATGTGGTAGGAAAGCCCTGAAAGGTATATAAAAACGTGACCTAGCCGGTAGCCTAAAAGAATGAAGGTTTTGGTCTTGGGCCCTGGCGGTCGCGAACACGCAATTATCCGAGCTCTCCTACGAGATTCTGCTGTCACTGAGATTCACTCAGCCCCCGGTAACGCCGGGATTGCAGCCGATGTCCCCGTTCACGCAATTGATGCTAATGATCCCCGGGCAGCTGTCGCACTTGCGACCGATCTGGCCGTTGATTTAGTGGTTATTGGTCCCGAAGCGCCCCTGGTCGCCGGTGTCTCCGATGCTCTGCGCGAGCAGGGCTTCCCCGTTTTTGGCCCCTCCAAAGCTGCTGCTCTGCTTGAAGGCTCTAAAGCTTTCGCTAAAGAAGTCATGGCAAGTGCCGGTGTGCCGACCGCTATGGCTCACATTGCAACTAACCGGGCAGAAGCCGAATCAGCGCTGACCTCTTTTGGTGCCCCCTACGTTGTGAAAGATGACGGCCTGGCCGCAGGTAAGGGCGTTGTGGTCACCGATGACTACGATACTGCGCTGGCTCATGCCGAATCCTGCTTTGCCGCCGGAGGTGGCGTAGTCATTGAAGAGTTCCTGGACGGCCCCGAAGTCTCCCTGTTTGTCATTTCAGATGGTGTTACCTGCCTGCCCCTGTCCCCAGCCCAAGATTTCAAGCGAATCTTTGACGGCGACCGTGGCCCCAACACCGGTGGCATGGGTGCCTACACCCCACTGCCCTGGCTCCCCGAAGGCTTTGTTGAAGATGTTATTGAACGGGTCGCCCAGCCCACCGTCGATGAGATGGCCCGTCGCGGAACCCCCTTTGTGGGCCTACTCTACTGCGGTCTAGCCGCTACCAGCCGCGGTATCAGGGTCATTGAGTTTAACGCCCGCTTTGGCGACCCCGAAACCCAGGTCGTTCTAGCCCGTCTGCGCACCCCGCTCGGTGCTCTACTTCTTGCCGCCGCTAAGGGTGAGCTACCCGCTGACCTCGCGCTTGACTGGGACCCCCGGAGCGCCGTGGACGTTGTTATTGCCTCCCAGAACTACCCCGATACCCCGCGCAAGGGTGACCCCATTAGCGGCCTTGCAAGGGCCGCCGCCCTGGAGAACGTGCACATAGACCACGCGGGCACAGCCAGCGTGAACGGCGAGACCGTGACTGCCGGTGGCCGCGTCTTAGCCGTGGTTGCCCTGGGCGAAACCCTTGATCAAGCACGCCAGGCCGCCTACGCTGGGGTCCAAGAGATTTCGTGGGAAGGCGCTCAATACCGTACCGATATTGCCCTGGCCGCTGTCAAAAACCGGATCACCATTCCCACCCCCTAAACTGCTGCGAGTGACTGCCCACCGTACCCACCGGCGGGCAGTCACTCCTTTATAGCTTCATTTACCCCACATGCACACCCACAGGAGAACGCGATGAACCATACCCCTCTTGATATTCCAGGCTGGAAGCACGTTTACTCTGGCAAGGTACGCGACCTATATATCCCCGCCGAAGATACCCAGGATGTCACAGGTATCAACCTTAAAGACGATGCTGAATTACGTGCCGGTGCCGTGATGGTGGTTGCCTCCGACCGCATCAGCGCTTTTGACCAGGTACTGCCTACCGAGATCCCTGACAAGGGGAAGATTCTCACCCAGATATCCCTCTGGTGGTTTGACCAGCTTAAGGGGGTACCCAACCACGTGCTTTCCACCGATGTCCCCGAGATTGTTGCTGGTCGCGCTATGATCTGTAAGTCACTGAACATGTTCCCGGTAGAGTGCATCGTGCGTGGATACCTGACCGGCTCCGGGCTGGCCTCCTACCAGAAGACCGGCAAGGTCAATGAGTACGAGCTACCTAGCGGACTGGTCGATGGCTCCCGTCTCGAACCGGCCCTGTTTACCCCCACCGGCAAAGCCGAAGTAGGGGAGCACGATGAACCCATCACCCGCCAGGAACTCGATCAAGAGGTGGGGGAGGCTATCGCTGACCGCCTGCAGGAGCTGACCCTCTACGTCTACGAAACCGCCGAGAAAATTGCCCGTGAACGGGGCATCATTCTGGCCGATACCAAGATTGAATTTGGCACAGACTCCTACCGGGGCGAAATTACCCTGGGTGATGAGGTCCTGACCCCCGACTCATCGAGGTTTTGGGATGCCACAGACTACGAGCCCGGCCGCCCACAGGCATCTTTCGACAAACAGTATGTGCGCGACTGGCTCAAGAGCGAAGAATCCGGCTGGGATGGCCTTGGCCCCGTGCCGGAGCTACCCGCCGATGTTGTGGAAAAGACCCGTGCCCGCTACATTGAAGCCTTCGAACGGCTGACCGGGCAGGAGTTTGTAGCCTAGCGGCTCGGCTTACAGGGGGAGGGAGTGCTCTAGGCTCCCTCCCCTTTGCTATGACATAGGTGTTGCGGGCTTAGGCCAGGTCACGGACCTTGCGATGATAGTCGGCGTGGGTAGCGCCAATCTCGGAGAGCGCATAGAACCAGCGGATATGTTCTGTCACGTGCATTTGTGCAGCTTGGGCATTACCTGCTGCTACGGCCTTGTAGATGGCCCGGTGCTGTTCTTGGAGCCTGGATTTGGTGCTAGCCCAGTCCTCCAGGTAGGGCACGGCCTCCTGCACGTAGCTGACGGTGGCCAGATGAAGTGAGTCGATAACGGTATCCATAACGATGTTGCTCCCCAGCGAGGAAATCTCGTAGTGGAAACGCGTATCGCAGAAGTGGAAACGCTCATCGGAGATGTCGTCTCTATCCATCTCTTCGAGGTAGCGGCGGGCTGTTGCTAAAGACTCGGCGTGCTCGGGCAGGTGGGCCTGGGTGGCGGCTTTAGCCGCCGCCTCACCTTCGAGCAGAACACGGGTGCTAACAATATCTGCCACCGGTAGGGTGCGGGTGGCGATATGCATGCGTAGAGCCCAGCCCAGCGCGTCGGAAGGCTGAGAAACGACGACAGCACCGGATTTAGGGCCTGAGCCAACACCGGAACGGATTAGACCCACAGCGCTGAGAATACGCAGGGCTTCACGGACTGAGGCGCGGGAGATGCCGTACTCTTCGGCCAAGCTCCGTTCACCGGGGAGCCGGTCACCTAGGCGGAGCTGGCCGTGGCGTAGCCGGTTTTCAATGGATTCAAGCAGAGCAGTGTAAGTGGGTTCTTTGTCTTTCACGCGCTGACTTTCGGTTTGGGAAGGGCCTGGGGTAAGGGAAAGGGCGGGCAGTACAGGCTCTTGATGCCGGTACTGCTCCGCCCTTATGGGGTTACTGAGTGCTACCTCAGCGGTGGGCTACTAAAACTTAGTGGCCACCGGTGATGTAAGGCTCAACAAGAACCCCGCTGAGAACGGTTGCCTGCAGGAAGACCAGAAGGCAAACCGCCAGGAGCAAGATGAGAGACCAGCCAAGAACTGCCTTGAAGATTTCGGACTCCCGGCCTTCCATATCAACCGAGGTAGCGGCGATAGCAAGGGACTGGGGCGAAATCATCTTACCGACAACACCGCCGGTGGTGTTAGCAGCCAGCATGAGCTCGGGGTGAGCACCGGTCATACCGTTAGCCTGCAGATGTTCAGCCGCGGTGACCTGGAGCTTGGAGAAGAGGGCGTTAGCTGAGGTATCTGAACCGGTTACAGCGGTGCCGACCCAGCCCAGCATGGGAGCCAGGAAGGCGTAGGCAACACCCAGTGAGGCAACGTACTGACCGATAGCGACGGTCTGGCCGGAGTAGTTCATGACATAGGCCAGAGCCAGAACCAAGGCGATGGTCACTGCTGACCAGCGCATCTTGTAGGCAACAGCACCGATTTCCTTGAAAGCATCACCCAGGGAGATCTTGTACTTGCCGTTTTCGTTGAAAATGGAGTAGAGAACCGCAACGATGATGCCCGAGATCAGCAGGTAGGTACCGGGGTTGCTCAACCAGGGCCAGGCGTAAACGGTCTTGACGGGCTCGCCTGAGGCGGTGAGCAGACGGTCTTTGAGCAGGGGCATATCGAAAGTGATCGCGGTGCTCTTGAGCCACTTGGCAACATCATCGATCAGGTTGGCCAGACCAAAGATGATCACAACAACCAGGTAGGGCATAAGCGCCATCCAGATACGACGACCGGGCAGGTGCTCAGCTTCGATGGGACCGGTGATACCGTAGCGCTCCCGGACGCCCTCAACACCGCGGGGCTTGACGAAGCGTAGGAAGACAACAGCCGCAGCGATGGAGACGATGCAGGCGATAACATCGGTTAGCTGGTAGACGAAGTAGGTTGCGGCCCACCACTGAGCGATAGCGAAGGAAGCGCCGATAACCGCTGCGTGCATCCAGGCATCCTTGAGACCCTGAACGCCGTCCAGGATCCAGAGCAGGATGAAGGGGACGAAGAAAGCGATGAAGGGAGCCTGGTGGCCAACGATTGCTGCGATATCGGCTGCTGACTTACCGCCAACATCACCTGCGGTGGTAATCGGGATAGCGACAGCACCGAAGGCAACGGGTGCGGTGTTAGCAATCAGAACGGTGGTAGCTGCCTTGAGGGGCTTGACACCCAGGGCCAGAATCATGGTTGCGGTAATTGCAACGGGGGCACCGAAGCCAGCCAGAGCTTCGAGTAGGCCGCCGAAGCAGAAAGCAATCAGGATGGCCTGGATACGTAGGTCGCCGCCGCCGATCAGGTCGAAGGTACGGCGCAGGTCTTCAAAGCGGCCTGAGAGCACGGTGATCTGGTAGAACCAGATAGCCATGAGAATAACCCAGACAATGGGGAAGATGCCGTAGATACCGCCACGGAAAGCGGACATGCCGGCCAAATCCCAGGGCATACCGAAGCCGAAGACGGCAACGAGGATAGCAACGAGAAGTGAGACCAAGCCTGAGACGTGGGCACGAGCCTTGACGCCTAGGAGCATGATAAAGAATGCAAGTAGCGGCAGGGCTGAGACCAGGGCGCTCAGCGCGAGGCTACCACCGACTGCGTCGGTTACAGCGGTATAGGTATTTTCCACTGCGTCCTCCTTATGTGATGTGTGGTGAGTGCTCCTGCCCTAAGCTGCGGGGAGAAGCCAAAAAAATTTGTGGTCTAACCGCATGTGGTCAGACCATTGTTTTCGGGCTCTACGATACATGAGACTTCTCACGCTCACCAACTTTTGAGGGAATAAATTTTTGTCACCTTCCGTTCCTGTGGCTTTCTACTCCCTTGGCCGCCTCCAGGCTTCTTGCTTTGTTGTTTCAGGTGAGATTGTGTGTTCTATGGGGGGTGGGTAGCCTCCTTGCCTCCGCCCCTGACTTCTGCCAGGGGAGGGCAGGACAAGGTTATCTTATTTTGCACAAGAAAATATGACCTATTTAAAGTATTAAAATCTCTTATTTATCGTGTTAAATGAAGGATAAAGAAGCCAATCGAACGGGCATCTGCCTGTCTAGCCTTTCCCATCACGAAGTCCGTGTTTTTCACCTGCCCGTGTTAGGCCTCAGGCAGGCTCACTGCCACACTGAAGAAGAGAGAAATTAAGATGCGTGTCGCACTGTTTTCAACGTGCATCGTCGACGCAATGTACCCCAGGGTGGCTCAGGCTACTGTAGACATTCTGGAAGGTCTCGGTCACGAGGTTGTTTTTCCGCAGGGTCAGACCTGCTGTTCCCAGATGCATGTCAACTCGGGCTACTTTGACGATGCTTATCCCATCGTCAAGAACCACGTAAAGTCCTTTGAAGAATGGGATTTTGATGCGATTGTAGCGCCCTCTGGCTCCTGCGTTGCCTCTCTGGGGCACCAGCAACCCATGATTGCTGAGCGTGCAGGCGATACCGCCACCGCTCAGGCCGCTACTTCATTGGCCGCTCGTTCCTTTGAGCTCTCCCAATTCCTGATTGATGTCTGCGGTATTACCAATGCTGCCGAGCAGCTGGGCTCCTACTTCCCCGAGAAAGTCACCTACCACTCATCCTGCCACGGCATGCGTCTGCTGGGTCTGGGCACCCGCCAAGAAGACCTCATCCGCACCGTTGCAGGCTTGGAGTACACCCAGATTGAAGGCCTGGATCAGTGCTGTGGCTTCGGTGGCACCTTCTCCTTTAAGAATGCTGACACCTCCGGCGCAATGGTTGCCGACAAGGTCGAAAACATTGAAAAGACCGGTGCTTCAGTTTGCACCGGTGGCGACGCCTCCTGCTTGATGAACATTGGCGGCGCCCTCTCCCGCAAGGACTCAGCTGTGCGCACCGTACACTACGCCGAGATCCTAGCATCCACCAAGGACAACCCGCTCAAGGTCGATGGCCCCGTTGCTGTCACCGCAGGAGGTAAATAAACCATGTCAAGCACCGCACTCGGTATGCCCAAAGTCCGTCACGGCGTGGGCAATATCTTCGAATTTGAGCCCTTCCCCGAATACGCAGAACGTGAGCTTCAGAACGAGCAGCTGCGCTCCAACCTGGGTTTTGCCACCCATAAGATTCGCAACAAGCGTGCCGCTGTTATCTCGGAGCTATCAGACTGGCAGGACCTACGCACCGCCGGTTCCATGATCAAGCAGAAGGTCATGGCCAACCTAGACACCTACCTGGAAGAATTTGAGCGTAACTTTACCGCCAAGGGCGGTCATGTCCACTGGGCACGCGATGCCCATGAGGCCAACGAGATTGCCCTCAAACTGATCCAGGCTGAAGGCGTCACCGAGGTCAACAAGATCAAGTCCATGGCGACCGCAGAAACCGGCCTCAACGAGTTCCTCGAAGAGCACGGTATCTCAGCCATCGAGACCGACCTGGCAGAAGAAATCGTCCAGCTGGGCGATAACGACCGCCCCTCACACATTCTGGTACCCGCCATTCACCGCAACCGTACCGAAATCCGTGACATCTTCCTCAAGAAGATTGAGGGCGTCAACCCCGACCTGAGCAACGACCCTGCTGAACTGGCCGAGGCCTCACGCTTCCGTCTGCGCGAAAAGTTCCTGACCAATAAGGTCGCTATCTCCGGTGTAAACTTTGGTATCGCCGATACCGGCACCATGACCATCGTGGAGTCCGAAGGTAACGGCCGTATGTGCCTGACCCTGCCCGAAACCCTGATTACTTTCATGGGTATCGAGAAGATTCTGCCCACCGTTCAGGACTACGAGGTCTTCCTCCAGCTCCTGCCCCGCTCTTCTACCGGTGAGCGCATGAACCCCTATACCTCCATGTGGACCGGTGTCACACCGGGTGACGGCCCCCAGAACCTGCACGTTATCCTTATGGACAACGGCCGTACCGCAGCGCTGGCTGACCAGGTAGGCCGCCAGGCTCTGCACTGCATCCGCTGTTCAGCCTGTATGAACGTCTGCCCCGTCTACGAACGGGCAGGTGGCCACGCCTACGGGTCCACCTACCCCGGTCCCATTGGTGCTATCCTTTCACCCCAGCTGGGCGGCATTGAGAACGAACATAACGCGACCCTGCCTTTCGCCTCATCGCTGTGCGGTGCCTGCTATGACGCTTGCCCCGTCAAAATCAACATCCCCGAAGTGCTGGTTCACCTGCGCGGTAAGGCTGTGGACGCCGAAAAGGCTCAGGGCGAATTTGCCGGTGGCAAGAAAGACCGCCACCTGCAGATGGATGCCATGATGTTTGGCGCTAAGAAGCTCTTCTCCTCGGGCAAGATGATGGCACTGGCAACCAAGGGTCTGCCTGCCTCCAAGCTGATTACCGGCAAGAATCACAAGATCACCAAGCTCCCCGGTATTGTGGGCGGCTGGACCGACTACCGTGACATTCCTGAACCCCCCAAGACCTCCTTCCGTAACCAGTGGAAGAAGGAACGCGGGCAGGCTCCCCAGCGTGTAGCTGGCGAGCGTGTTGATGTTCAGGCACTTATAGCCGCTAACCAGGCAAAGATCGCTGAGGCCCACGCTAACGCCGCGGCCGCTAACCCCATTGCCCCCAAGGAGGCTAACTAATGTCTGATGCAAAAGCAGAAATCCTGGGTCGCATCCGCGCCTCCCTATGGGACAGCCCTCAGCCCGCTGAACCTATCCGCAACTACCGCCGCGAGAGCGACAAAGGTATTGAGGAGATCACCGAGATTCTGATTGACCGCCTGGTTGATTACAAGGCCAATGTCTACCAGGAAACCGAGGAAACCATTGCCGAGCGTATCGCTGAGCTGCTGGGTAAGTCAGCTCGCTACGTGGTCCCCTCTGGCCTGAAGAGTCAGTGGCTGCCTGAAGACACCGCCGCCCGTTCCCGCATGGTGGATTCGGGCAACGCTAACAAGCCCGGTGCTCTGTCTGTGCGTGAACTCGACGCCGTTGACGCTGTGGTGACTTCATCCACCGTCTCCTGCGCGGAGACCGGCACTATTGCGCTCAACAGTACCGATCAGGAAGGCCGCCGCGCGATCTCGCTGGTGCCCGACCACCACATCTGTGTGGTTCCCCTGGATACTGTTGTGGAGCTGATTCCCGAGACCGTCTCCCGCCTGGATTTCTCCCGGCCTGTGACCTGGATTTCGGGGCCGTCAGCAACCAGCGATATTGAGCTGATTCGCGTGGAGGGCGTACACGGCCCCCGCACCCTGGATGTCATTATCCTCAAATAGGCCTTTTGGTTAGGCCCTGGGGGAGTAGCTACCACTGATGATCTGGTAGCTACTCCCCTTTCTCTTTAACGAGGGGCATAACGCCGGTTGCTGCCTGCACAGCAGCCGAACGCTCTTGCTTCTTGGCGCTCCGGAGTTCTCTTGAGTCCTTGGAGACTTCCGGAGTGGGGGTGGAGCTACCCTTAGCAACTGCTCCGATAGCGGATGCCCATAAGGGGAAGAGAAGAACTGTTAGGGCACCGCCGGTTACGAGCAGAGAAGCATTGTGCTCAGTGAGGAGGTTATGAGCTAGCGCTACCTCTGTGACCGCCACAATCATGGGCAGGCCAGCTGAGGCGTAGAGACCCAGTTGGAGCCGCTCCTGAGGAGTCTGCAAGCCTGAGCCGGTGTCTAAGAACCGTTCAGCTAGAACTACCGGTAGTCCGCGTACTAAGAGAATACCCAGGATTAAGGCTGCTAGGGTCAGGGGCTGTTCCCAGATAACTGAGACCGTGATTCCCATGCCGGAGCACACGAAGAAAAGGGGAATCAGGAAGGAAAAGCCCAGGGCCTCTAGACGTTTGGAGAATGGTTCGAAGGCTCCATCTGGGGTCAGCGAGCGTAAGATAACACCTGCGGCGAAGGCTCCTAGCACCACATCGAGATTAAAGACAGCAGCTACCATCATCAAGGTAGCCAGCAACAACATGGCTAGGCGGAGCATGGTTTGGCTAGTGGTGTTAGCCTCGGCGGCCATGGTTCTGCTTAAGCCAGGAATTTTTTCAAAAAGGCGATGAGGCAGAATTGCTGAGAACAGGGCAACAAGCATGAAGGCCACCAAAATCAGAGCAGCCAGCCAAGGAGAATGCGATGAAAGGAGCAAGGACATAGCAAAGATGGGCAGAACCTCACCGATAGCCCCGTGAACCATGACGCTTTCACCTACCGTAGTTCCCGTTTTGCCGTGGCTTTTCAGTAAGGGAAGGAGGGTGCCCAAGGCTGTGGAGCTCATGGCGATACCAATGACCGCATAGACCGACAGATCCCCTTTGAAACCGGTCAAAACCATGGCAAGAAGCGAGCCCAGAGTGAAGCTCACAGCCCATGCGCCCGCGGCAAATCCACCCTGTCGACCGCGTAGTGAGGCTGTGTTGACCTCATAACCGGCTAGCAGGAAGAGTAAACCCAGCCCTATGTCCTTGAGGAGGGAAACCCCTTCGTCACCGCTGGCAAGCCCTAAGACATGAGGGCCGATCAGGGTGCCAAATATGATGAGGAAAACAACGTCTGGAATCTTTTTGCGGACCAGGTTGCTGGCTAGAGGAGCCAGGAGTGCTACCAGCGAGATCCAAAAAATGGAGATATATTCGCTGGTTGTTGAGGAACCAGCGGCAAGAAGAGTTGTCGTTTCGCTCGCTCCAAAGGGCATAGAACGTCCTCTCATATGTCGTTTGTAAAAGACTAGTGACCAGCGACTACCCTACCGCCTTATGAGTCGGTGTTAGGCTATCTCTGAGTAAATGTGAGGGAGGACTATGCCAGACCATTCCGGAGCGGGCAGAATTATTGGTATTGATCTGGCGCGCTGTATCGCCCTGATTAGCATGTTTGTTGCCCACACTGCCCCGACGGGTGGCCCCGCTGGGCTACTTAACCTCAGTGAGTTCCTGACTGCGCCCCTATTCGCTCTGCTTCTGGGGGCCTCAGCTTTTTACTCATCCCAGCGCATGGGTTTCCCAAGTCTCTTTGCTAGCTCTGTTGTCCGTGCAATTGCCCTGATTGCTCTGGGGCTCTATATCGGTAGCTGGGGGGCTCAGGTGGATATTGTGCTCCAGTACCTGGGCTTGCTCAGCCTCATCATGGCACCCCTGGTCTTTTTGCCGGCTTGGGCTTTGGGTGCCCTGGCGGTGGCCTGCTGGTGGTGGGCGGCCCCGGCTCGCACCTACTTTGCCGCAGATGCCGCTCAGGCTACCCTCAACGGTAGCTACACCGCCTACCTCTACGACTGGGCCTTTACCGGCCACAGCTACCAGGTGCTCACCCTGCTGACCTATGCCTGCCTGGGCGCTATCTTGGCCGCTGGCCTGGAAAGCTGGGGAGCTGTGGGAGATGCCGCAGTTGCGGTTGCCGGAACCGGTCTGACAGGCCTGCTGTTCTGGTACTCCCGAACTGCCGTTCCAGAATTCCTGCCCTACACCTCCAGCCGCCTAGAAATTGGGTTTAGCCTCAGTGCCTGCCTCGCGGTGGTGGGCTGGTCTTGTCTGCTGGCCCGAGTATTCAGCCAAGGTGAAGGGTTTCTGGCTCCCCTGGTGGCGGCCGGTCGTATGACCCTTTCTCTCTATGTTCTTCAGATCGCGGTTCTGGCTGCCTATTCGGTCTATGCCGTGGGCTACGGGCTACCAGCCCGTGATGACTCCTGGCCCATGATGTTCGGCCTGATTGTTCTGGCTCTACTCTTCGCCTGGACTTGGCAACGGTTCTTGGGGCACACCTTCTTGAGACGTGGCCCCCTCGAAACAGCTCTGGCCTGGGTATCGGGTCGCGGCTAGCGGCCCATGAACCAGAAGCTACGGTTTGGGCCGTACGGGGTTAGCCTTGAGTGCTACTGAGTCGATGAGTAGTAGAGTAGGGTCCAAGGCACTATGAAGTAAGGAATCATCACCCCTATGCCACAGCTAACTCGCACGGCTCCCTGGAAACAGGATCCCACAAAAGAGCAGAAACCCCGACATACCTGGCTTAGGGTTCTGATCGCCCTGACCCTCGCCCTGGTCTGGTTGGGGGTTGCCGGAGTGGGTGGCCCCTACTTCGGTAAAATTTCTGAGGTCTCCACTAACTCACAAACTGACTTCCTGCCTGCCTCGGCTGAATCAACCCGGGTCGTTCAAGAACAGGGCGACTTCTTGGGAACCGACGCCATTCCCGCAATCCTGGTATTTGAGGCCCAAGGCCAGCTGACCGACGCTCAGCGCACCTACCTGGAAGGTCTTACCGACCGGCTGGCCCAGAACGACACTTTCACCGGTGAGGCTTCACCCGTTATCTACTCAGAGGATGGACAGGCTGCCGAAATCATTCTGCCTATCAGCACCGAGGGTAAAACCGGTGACACTGTAGAAGCAATCCGGGAAGATATCAGCCAGGTCCCCGATGGACTGACCGGCTATGTGACCGGACCGGCTGGCTTTACCGCGGATCTGACGGAAGCCTTTGGCGGCATTGACGGCCTGCTTCTGATAGTGGCTTTGGCTGTTGTCTTTATTATTTTGTTGGTGGTTTACCGCTCACCACTACTACCCATTTTGGTGCTGACATCATCGATGGTTGCGCTCTCGGGAGCTATCTTCGTGATTTGGCATATGGCTAATGCTGGTTGGGTCATGATTAACGGCCAGGTTCAGGGCATCTTGCTCATTCTTGTGGTGGGTGCGGCCACTGACTATTCCTTGCTCTATGTGGCCCGCTACCGTGAAGCCCTAACCCAGTACAGCTCCCGCTTCCAGGCCACTACCGTAGCCTGGAAAGGCTCCCTAGAACCAATCCTGGCTTCCGGTGGAACCGTGATCGCCGGTCTACTCTGTCTCTTACTTTCAGAACTTGCATCGAACAAGGCACTGGGCCCGGTGGCCGCAACCGGTATTGCGCTCTCTATGCTGGCGTCGCTGACCTTCCTGCCCGCCGTACTGGCTCTCTTTGGCCGTGTTGCCTTCTGGCCTGCCCGCCCCAAGTACGCAGGCCAGGTGCGCGAGGCCTCTACCGGTCTGTGGTCGCGCATCGCCTCCTTCGTAGCGGCTAAACCCCGTAAGGTTTGGTTGGCTACCGCACTTCTGCTGGCGGTCTTTGCGGGCTTCTCCACCACTTTCCAGGCAGAGGGCGTACGCCAGTCCGACCTGGTACTGGGTGCCTCCCAGGCTCGGGACGGCCAAAATGTGCTGGCTGAACACTTCCCAGGTGGCACTGGCTCCCCGGCCAACATTATCGTGCCCCTAGCGCAGAAAGATGCGGCTATTGCTGCTCTTGATCACCTTGAGGGCGTCAGCTCGGTTGCCGCTATTTCTGCTGATTCCCCGGCAGGAACCGTGCCGGTAGGGGCTTCTGCTGAGAGTCTGCCCCCCATCTTTGCTGCTGCCAGCCCCACCGAGGTAAACGGCCGCGTGATGCTCCAAGCAACCCTTGCTGATCCGGCTGATTCCACGCAGGCAGAAGCAACCATTCTGGAGATTCGTCAAGCCTTTGAGAGCCAGGCTCCTGAGGCCCTAGTGGGCGGTGCTAGCGCATCGGATCTGGATACTATCACCAGTGCCCAGCATGACCGGGCGCTGATTATCCCGGTGGTGCTGGCAGTTATTTCGCTGATTCTAATGCTGCTCCTGCGCTCGATTCTAGCTCCGCTCATTCTGGTGGCCGCCACGGTACTGTCCTACCTGACTGCGCTGGGCGTCTCAGCCCTGGTCTTTAACCATATTTTCAAGTTCCCCGGCGCAGACCCCACCGTGCCTCTCTTCGGGTTCGTATTCCTGGTGGCTCTGGGCATTGATTACACCATCTTCCTGATGACACGGGTACGCGAAGAAACCCTGCTCACAGATACCAGGCAAGGCTTGCGCACCGCCCTGGTTGCAACCGGCGGGGTGATTACCTCAGCGGGTATCGTACTGGCTGCGACCTTTGCTGCCCTGGGCGTTATCCCGCTCATCTTCCTGGCTCAGCTGGCCTTTATCGTTGCCTTTGGTGTGCTTTTGGACGCTACCGTTGTGCGGGCTCTGCTGATACCGGCCCTGGTAGAGGACTTCGGTAAGAAAATCTGGTGGCCCTCTAAACTCTCAGGCTAGGAAGGTAAACCCAAGGCGATAATCGTAATTACAAGAGCACTCCGGTGACCGGAGTGCTCTTGTAATTTTTTGCCCGCTGTCTTTGCGGTCCTTAGCTCCTAGAAGCTGGTAAAAATTTATCCTTGGTGGATAAAGGCCAGGTAGTTAGCTATGAAGGTATCTGCTTTCTGCTGTTGCTCCCAATCAAGAATCAGTTTGCCTTCTGCACGGGCCTCTCGTGGTATGCGGATACCGAGACCCTGGCTGTCCATCAGGTCAGCACCTACAAAGTTAATAAGATGCTCCAGGCTTTTGAGAGCAAATTTGCCGTAGCTGGAGTTGGCAACCGAGGCAATACCCACCTTCTTACCGGCTAGGACAGTGGGAGTTCCTGGGGCTTCAGCAGGATCGGGCCGTGAGGCCCAGTCGATCAGGTTTTTGAGGCGAGCAGGGTAAGCGCCGTTGTATTCGGGAGAGACAATAAGTAGCCCGTCTGCCTGCTTAATATCGGCGCGGAGCTGGGCAATAATAGCTCGGGTGGGGAACTCATCATTCTGACTGAGTAAGGGTATGTGGGAGTAGTTGTAGACTTCTGCCTCAAGGCCCCTAGCCTGGGCGGTTTGAGCGAATTGCTCGGCGAGCTGGGTGTTGAAGGAACCTGTCCGGTCTGAGCCGGAGATGATAAGAATTTTTGCTGACATGGTGCTACCCTTTCACACGAAGCCCAAAGCATTTACCCCTAGCTAACGTATTGTATCTATCAAGTAAATCTTGGTGGCCTTGTTGCTGCTGCCCCTATACGTCTTGCTGCGGGACTACTCTTCGGTCAAGTCTACCCGGCAGCGCATCAGGGAAAAGTTCGAAAGGGAGTTTTTATGCTGGACAGGCAGAGATGCCCCTGGGCTCTCCAGAGCGAAATTGAGCGTGATTATCACGACAGGGTATGGGGCAGACCCCAACACAATGACAGGGCCCTCTTGGCCATGCTTAATCTGGAAGGGCAACAGGCAGGCCTCAGCTGGTATACCGTGCTTTCCAAAATAGAGTCACTCTACCGGGCCTATGCGGACTTTGACCCCGAAGTTTTAGTGACCTATGGGGACCAGCAGGTCGCTAGGCTCATGCAGACAGAGGGGATTATTAGGAATCAACTCAAAATAAGGTCGGTTCTGGCTAATGCACATGCTTATGTTGAGGTCTGCCATGAGTTTGGATCTTTTGATAATTACCTCTGGAGTTTTGTGAACTATCAGCCCATCATTAACTTCTGGAAGAGCTCAGAACAGGTACCGGCTCGAACCGACCTATCCGAGTCTATGAGTAAGGACCTCAAGGCTAGGGGTTTTAAGTTTGTGGGGCCCACAACTGTCTATGCCTTTATGCAGGCAACAGGTATGGTCAATGACCATCTGCTGACCTGCCCTATCAGGGAACAAACTTTAGGCACAAGAAAAGCCCCTGCTTCCTTGTTAAGAAACTGGGGCTAGCTGTCGGGATGACAGGATTTGAACCTGCGGCCTCGTCGTCCCGAACGACGCGCGCTACCAAGCTGCGCCACATCCCGATGTTGTTAGAACAACTGTTCAATCATAACTCCTGCCCCGGCCCACCGCAAACCGGTGTTCCGGGGCTAAGGCGGTATAGCGGCCTAGCGGGTGGCCTTTTCGAGCAGTTGAAGAATGTTCTGGTAGGTATGGCCGGTGGCCTCGGTCATGCCCTGCTCGCAGGTGCGGTTGGTGGAGGCGTAGGCCTCAAAGCTGCGGGAATTGACCTCAGCGGCTTCTGCGGCGGTGGCGCTGGCGGTCAGCTCGGGGTGTAGCATACCCCGGTCCCCAGCGTAGGCGCAGCAACCCCAGGCCTGGGGCACTACAGCATCGGGTGAAATAGCCTGCGCCACTTGCACAAACTTACTGGCAATGCCCAGATGGGTCACGGAACAGGTGGGGTGCAGAGCAAGCGAGGCAATGGGGCCAGTGACGGTGAGCTCGGTGAGCAGGCGGTCAGCGGCAAACTCCACCGAGTCAATGAAGGTCAGCTGGGAGTAATCGCGCCCAGATGCTCCGGGGCCTGACGCGGCAGCTTTTTCTTTCATGACCTGGAGGCCCTCGGTACAGGAGGAAGCATCACAGACAATAGGGAGGCGCCCACCCTGGCTGGCCGCCCAAAGAATGTCCAGAACACGGTCAGCCATGTGCTGGTAGCCGTCGGTGTACCCCTTTGACTTCCACGGGGTTCCACAGCACAGGGACTTGATGCCCTCGGGCACGGTGAACTCTACACCGGCCCGCTGGCAGAGAGTTGTGAAAGCTTCGGTAGCGCTGGGAGCCGGTGCGCCGGTGGAATCTACACCGCCAAACATGGCACCCACGCAGGCGGGGAAGAAGACAATCTCGGCGCGGGGATTGGGCTGGGGTGCGCGAGACTTGCCGCCTGCGGGCAGGTCTTTCTTGTAGGAGGGGACCAGATCTGTGCCCAGGATTTTGCGCCCGATATCGGTGGCAGTTTTGGGCAGGGGGAAAGGCAGAGCCTTAGCGGTAGTCAGCGCGAGCCCGGCTGTTGAATCAACCGCCGCCCAGTTCTTGGCCGCCAGGTCCCACCCCTTAGCGGCAGCCTTGTTCTGCTGCTCGGAACGGAGCCTGCGCACCAGGTCGCCGGTATTGATCTGCACCGGGCAGCGGGTTAGGCACATACCATCTACCGCGCAGGTTTGCACACCGTGGTAGGTGTACTCGGCGGCAAGCTGGTCAGCCAAAGCGGTATTGCCCTCAGCCTGGGCTGCCTGAATTTCCCGGCGAATAACAATGCGCTGGCGTGGGGTCAGCGTCAGGTCCTTAGAGGGGCAGACCGGCTCGCAGTAGCCGCATTCGACACAGCGGTCCACTTCTTCTTCCACCGGTTCAGCGACCTTAAGGTTTTGGATGTAGCTGGCCGGGTCATCCGAGAGCACCACCCCGGGGTTGAAGACATGCTTGGGGTCAATCAGGGCTTTGAGCTCGCACATGATGCGGTAAAGCTCATCACCAAACTGGCGGCGCACATAGGGGGCCATAATACGGCCGGTGCCATGCTCAGCTTTCAGGGAGCCGTCCGCATCGAGAATGAGCTGCACCATGTCCTCGGTGAAGGCCTCATAGCGTTTGAGCAGCTTGGCATCGCGGAACTGCTCGTTGAGCATGAAGTGGATATTGCCGTCCTTGGCGTGTCCGAATATGACGGAGTCTTGGTAGCCGTGGGCATCGAAGAGTTCTGAGAGGCTCTGGCAGGTAGTTCCCAGTTTTTCAACGGGCACCACGACGTCTTCGAGCAGGGCGTTTGTGCCGCTGGGTCGGGCGCCTGCCACCGTGGTGTAGAGGCCACGGCGGGCGGCCCAGAGCTTGTTGCGCTCGGCGGCATCGGAGGTCATACGCACCGGCAGGACAGTCGGTAAACCGGCCAGCATGGGGGCCGCCTGATCTTGCTGGTGGGTGATTTCCTCGGCGCTATTGCCCGAGAACTCAACCAGGAGAGTCGCATGATCAATGACCTCAATAGCGGCTAGAGATTCGGGGACCTGCCCGGTGCGCTGGGCTACCCGAATAGAGGTCGCATCCAGCAGCTCGGCGGTTGCTGTGCCAGCTTCAACGAGCTGGGGGATAGCCTTGGTGGCATCAATAAGATTGCTGAAGGTGAGTAGGCCGGTTGTGACGTGGGAAAGTACCGGCAGGGTGCGGTAGGTGGCTGAGGCGACGAAACCCAGGGTACCCTCAGAACCGATCATCAGGTGTTCCAGAATCTTGACGGGTAGTTCGTAGTCCACAAAAGAGTTGAGCCCGTAGCCCATGGTGTTCTTCATGGAGAACTGCTGCTGAATTTTTGCCACCGAAGCTGGGTTATCCAGAATCTGGCGGCGCAGGCGGGTCAGACCCTCGTGCAGGGCGGGCTCCTGGGCGGCCAGTTGGGCATCGGCATCGGGCTCTGCGGTATCAATGACAGTGCCCGAGGGCAAGATAAAGACCATAGAGTCCAGGGTCTTGTAGGTGTTGAATTCCGTGCCCGATGACATACCAGATGAGTTGTTGGCAACCACACCACCGATGGTGCAGGCGCTGATGGAGGCCGGGTCGGGGCCCAGCTTGCGGCCGTAGGGTGCGAGGGCGGTATTGACTGCCTGCACGGTGGCGCCCGGCTGAACCCGAACGCGCTGACCGCCGTCGAGTACCTCGATGCCGCGGAAATGGCGGCGGGTATCTATGAGCAGGCCCTCGGTACCGGCCTGACCCGAGAGAGAGGTGCCGCCAGAACGGAAGGTCAGTGGTAGGTTGTGCCGGTCAGCGGCCGCGAAAATCTTACCCATATCGGTGGCTGACTGCGGGCGGACTACCGCACCGGGCACCAGCAGGTAGTGGGAGGCATCGTGAGCCATAGCCAGCCGGTCGAGCGACGAATTGGAGAAGAAGTCGGAGTGGGTGATATCCCTTAGCTCAGCTGCGAAAGCGGCGATTGAATCTGTGGCAGATCGGGAGAGGGCTTGGCTTGCAGAAGCGACACTCATCGGTGATTTTCCTTGGCTGGGGCGGCGCAGACATTTGAAGAGCAGTGCTGGGCGCCGATGACCAGCCGTGCACATCTTCAATCTATCGGCCTGTGGTGTAGCCCGCAAACGATGGGTCTTGTCTGCTTGAAATAGAGCGGGGGTAAGAACTGCGCCAACAGTGCCTTGGGGCGGATAAGGGAAGGTTTCTCTTGCTTAACACAGCCTCAAAATCGCCTACTGGGTTGCGCTCTACTTAGGTTTCTTGGTCAATTCCTTGGTTCTGTTCCCAGGCTTCAACCATCCGAGCAAACCGCCCGCCGCGAGCTACCAGGGTGCTGGGGGAGCCGTCCTCAACCACCCGCCCGTCATCCATCACCAGGATCCGGTCGGCGGTGAGCACCGTGGAGAGCCGGTGGGCTATGACCAGGGAGGTGCGCCCCGCCAGCAGGGTACCAAGGCCGTGCTGAACCAGCCGCTCGGTGGGGATATCAAGGGAGGCTGTTGCCTCATCAAGAATGAGCACGGCGGGATCAGCCAGGAAGGCGCGGGCAAAGGAAATGAGCTGGCCTTGCCCGGCGGAGACACGACCACCGCGCTTGGCCAGGTGGGTGTTAAAACCCTGGGGTAGGGCGGTGATGAAATCGTAGGCCCCCACCCTACGGGCGGCCTCATGAACCTGCTCGTCGGTGGCCTGCGGGTTGCCCAGCCGAATGTTATCGGCAACGGTGCCCTCAAACAGGTAGGCCTCCTGGGTGACCATCACAACCTCGCGGCGGAGCTGATAGTCACTGAGCTCTCGCAGGTCAAGGCCGTCCAAGCGGATAGAGCCCTGGGTGACGTCGTAAAAGCGAGCTACCAGCTTTGCCAGGGTAGATTTCCCGGCGCCTGTCGCTCCTACCAGCGCAAGGTGCTGGCCCGCAGCTACCTCTAGGTTAAGTCGGTGGAGAGCAGGTCTGCCGGGTAGGTACTCAAATTCGGCCTCATCAAAGACCAAATACCCCTGGGCCGGCCTGCTTCTTTGAGCCGGGTGCTCGGGTTCGGCAACATCAGGTTCTTCCGCCAGAAAGCCGGACACCTTTTCAAGGGCAGAAACTGCCGACTGGAAGAGGTTGTAGAAATCAGAGAGCATAAAGATCGGTTCAAAGACCCGGTTGGCATAGATCACTAGAGCCAGGAGTGTGCCGGCCTGCATGGAGCCGCCCAAAATGGAGTAGCCACCAATCACCAGGACCGTGGCAACAAAGGTATTGCCCAGAGCCTGCAGGGTGGGCATGTAGATGCCGTGGAGCTTAACGGACTGCATAACCCGCATCCGGTACTCTTCGGCGGCCTGCCCATACTGTTCGCGGGCGGTCGCCTCTGCCCGGAAGGCTTTGACTGCGCGGATGCCGGTAAAGGTCTCCGAAAAACGGCCAATGATTCGCGCTGATGCCACACGCTGGGCCCGGTAGGCCAGAGTCGAATTGCGGCGGAACCAGAGGGTAAGTAGGGCAACCGGAAGGCCGACACAGGCCAGGGCCACACCGGCCCGCCAGTCCATCAGGCAGAGCGCTAATACCGTGAACACAATACTGAGGAGCATGGAGGCAAGTTCCGAGAGCCCAGAATCCAAGAACTGCCGGAGCGTGTCGAGGTCACTGGTCAGGCGGGAGATAACTCGCCCGGAGGTGTAGGTTTCGTGAAAGCTCACCGAGAGTTTCTGCGAGTGCGCAAACATGCGTTGCCGCAGTTCAAAGAGCGCGTTCTGAGAGATTTTATAGGTCAGTAGAATGTTGGTGTAAAGGCAGATACCCGAGATAAGACCGGCTCCCGCGTAGAGCAGGACGACCCGGGTAGCTGGCCCCGGATCCCCACCCCTGAGCGGTTCTATGGTGGTGTTAATTGCCTGTGAGATGATCCAGGGCATGGCCGTGTTGAGCCCCATGGCGATGACCACCAGTATCAGGGTTAACAGCAGGTGGCCGCGCACGGGTCTTAGGATTTCTACCAGCAGGTTCAGGGAACGGCGGCGTACCAGGCCTGCTTCTTCTGCGCTGAGTTCTACCCGGTCTTCGCGGGGCGGTACAGGGTTCATGCCAGGCCCTCCTGTGCTGGGGCTTCGGGTGCCATGAGCTCCCGGTAGTCAGCTCGGGCCAGTAGCTCGGTGTGACTTCCTACTGCGGCAACCTGCCCGTCCTGGAGTAGCACTACCCGGTCGGCCAGCGCCACCGTTGAGGGCCGGTGCGCGGTGAGCAGGGTGGTGGTTTTGGTGAGCTCTTGTTTGAGCTGGTCAATGACGCGTTCTTCGGTGGTGACATCGAGTGCCGAGAGCGGATCATCGAGCAGGAGCACCGCTGGATTGGTCGCAATAGCGCGGGCAAGGGAGAGCCGCTGACGTTGACCGCCCGAAAGACTCATCCCCTCTTCACCGATCACCGTTTCTGCCCCCTCCGGCAGGCGGGCAACAAAATCTGCGGCAGCAACCTTAAGGGCATTCTCTAGCCGTCGGGTCAGTTCTGCCTCGGTGAGGCCCTGGTCTTGAACCCCCAGGAGGACGTTCTCACGGACGCTGGTGGAAAAGAGAACGGGCTCCTCAAAAGCGATAGCTACGGAGGAACGAAGCTCCGGCAGGGGGAGGGAAGCAATATCGTGACCGTCCAGGTAAAGGGCCCCGGAATTGGGTTGGTACAACCGCTGGACCAAGTGTAAGACGGTCGATTTACCGGAGCCGGTGGAACCGACCAGGGCAATAATCTCGCCGGGGCCAATATCCAGGCTGAAGCCCCTTAGGACCGGGCGCTCAGCCGGGCCGTAGCTAAAGTCCACCCGGTCAAACCTAAGGGCTGCGGCCTGAGCTGTTGAGGGGCTAAGGGGTGAGCCAGCCACAAGTTCCACCTCTTCACCGGGTGCACCGACCATGACAGCGCGGTGGCGGTCCATGGAAACCTTGGCAGCCAGGTACATGGAAAGCAGCATACCGCTGCGCTCCACCTGCCCCGTCAGCATGGCTACCGTAGCAAAATACCCTGTTAGCCTACCAACACTCAATGAGCCTGCCGCGACAAGCTGAAGACCAACAATCAAAGCAAGCGCCAGTGATAGGCCGCTGGTCATAGCTGTTTGCATACGCATGGCTCCCGTAGCCCGACCGCGCCGGATTTCAAGGTCTTTGAGTTCTGCAGAGCTGGTCGCAAAGCCAGCTAAGGCATGATCACCCCTTCCTAAGGCTTTGAGCACACGAATACCCTGCACAGATTCTTCAACAGAGGTTGCTAGGTCACCTGCCTTCTCCTGGGAAGCACGGGTGAGCTGGCGGAAAGTACGTACAAACCGCCAGATAAAGAAAACAGTAACTGGAAGACTGGCTAGGAAAATGAGGGCTAGCTGCCAGGAACCGGCAAACATATAGAGCGTTCCCACCAGTACCTGGATAGCGGTGGTGATGAGCTGAATCAGGCCGAAGGCCGTCCAGCGACGCACCGTGCCCAAATCGGACATGGTACGGGTCAGTAGCTGGCCCGATGGCCAGCGGTCGTGGAAAGTAACGGGTGAACGCAAGAGCCGGTCAAAGATTCTGACCCGCATGGTATTCTCCACCTCCGAAGCCGGCTCAACGACCAGCTGGCGGCGTAAGAGGAAAAGCCCCGACTGGAGCAGACCTAAGGCTAAGACTATGCCGCCACCGACCCAGATAGCCTGTACGGTGGGCTGATCGGTGAGGAGCGAATCAACAATCCACCCCAAGACCTGCGGTATCGAGATTGCCACAATAGCACTGGTGATAGCCACCAGCAGACCGGCAAACCAGCGCCCCCGGATAGGGCCTGAGTAACGCCAGAGTGTAAGGTCGTGTTTGTTTGTGTGGACAAAAGGCGCTGGCTCAGGTGTGGGTAGAGGCTTAACCCGCAAGAGGCGCAATGACATGTTTACCTTTTCTTCCGGTCTGTGGGTGAGGAAGAGAACCGTTAGTGTGCGTGCTTAGGGAGCGGTCAAAGTGACCAGTACGGCCTCTGGCGGGCAGAAGAGCCGCACCTGGGCAAACCGGGAGGTACCCAGTCCGGCAGAAACCTGTACCGGAATATTACCTTGTAGGGAGACTCCCTTGGCGCGTTCCGGGGGCAGATCGCAGTTAGAAACCAGTGCCCGGCCACCGGGTAGGCAGACCTGCCCGCCGTGGGTGTGTCCGGCAAAAATTGCTTGGGCGCCGTCCGCTACAAAACGATTGAGGGTACGCAGGTAGGGGGCATGACAGATACCAAGGCGCAGGCTTGGTGCCGGTTGCCGCTCAAAGGCGGTGGGGGAGAACCCGGGGTGCCGGTCATAGTCCAGGTGAGGGTCATCGACCCCGGAGAACTCCAAGCGCAGACCCTTGAGAGTGAGCGTGTCATAGCGGTTAATGAGCCCCAACCAGCCGCGAGCATCGAAAGCATCGTGCATGTCCTGGGTCGGTAGGGGTGCCCGGGTTTCTTGGTTGGCTTCGTCCCCGGTGTTCTTTTTCCACAGGTAGCGGGCCGGGTTTTTGGCGACCGGCGCGAAATAGCAGTTGGAGCCGGGAACGTAGACTCCGGGGAAGTCCAGTAGTGGGTCCAGCGCATCGAGCAGGGCGGGTAGCCCACTGATATGGGAGAGGTTATCCCCGGTATTAATAACCAGGTCCGGTTTCAGCTCGGCCAGCGAATGCATGAAATCCCGCTTAGGCCGCTGGCCGGGAATCATGTGCATATCCGAAATATGCAGAACCTTAAAGTCGGGGCTACCGGCGGGAAGTACCGGTAGAGTCTCGGTGCGAATCGTGAAGTTATTGAGCTCAATAAAGTGGGCATAAGCGGCCGTGGCGGCCCCAGCTAGAGCACCTGCGCCAAGAACCGCTGCTGCAGATCGTGCCAGAGTGCCAGCCGAAGCCGCCACATGAGCAGAATTCAGAGAATTCACATCATTCCTTACTGGTTAGTGCCAAGCACCTTAGCCGAAGGTGTAGTGAAAGCGTCAGTCTTGTAGTTCTTAGCTACAGCGCCCATATAGCGTTGCCACTGAGCACCGGCGTAGGTGGCGCCGTCCACGTAGCTAAGTCGCTGCCCATTGATGGATAGGCCGTTGAGGGGGCGGGAACCCTGATCGACGTTACCTACCCAGGAGGCGGTGGCAATGCCACGGGTGTAACCAATCATCCAGGTCTGGGTGGAGTCGTTGGTGGTACCGGTCTTAGCTGCAGAGGCACCGGCTAGCCCGATGCCGCGCTGGTAGCCGGAGCCACTGACTAGCACCTGTTCAAGGACGTAGTTAACGCCATTGGCAACGTCTTCATCGAGCACACGCTCACAGGTAGATTTATAGCCTTTGACCTCTTTGCCGTTCTTGGAGACCTTGGTGAGGGAGCGGGGCTCACAGTAGGTGCCACCGCTGGCAAAGGTAGCATAGGCCGAAGCCATGGTGAGGGGCGTAGTACCCTTTTCCCAGCCACCTAGCATGTAGGAAGGACGGGAGATCTCGTAGGGGGGGTTGCCGGCCCCGTCGGTGATGCGGAGCTTGGCCCGCAGGTCGTTAATGGCGCAGGCATCGGTGGTCGATACCATCTTGGCAGTGAAGGAGTTAATAGAGTTCTTAATGCCGTAGGCCACCGTGTTCCAGGTTCGTAGCCCCCCTTCTGCGTTGCTGAAGGAGAACCCCTCGGCATCCTCGGAAAGAATGTACCCGTTGGGCTGGCAGGAGGCCGGCCAGCGGAAGGACTTGGGGTAGTTCAGGGAGGTGCCGTCAATGGTGGCGTTAACGCCCTTACCGTCCTTGATCCACTGGGCAAGAAACACGGGTTTGAAGGTTGAACCGGGCTGGAAACCTGCAGTACCGCCGTGGGCAATATCAACGTTGAAGTTGTAGTAGTTGTCCTCGAAATTGGTTTCGACGGAGTCACCGTAGCCGGAGTTCTGCGCCATGGCAAGAATCTTTCCGCTACCGGGCTCTACAGAAACCAGAGCCGCTGATACCTTATCGGGGTTATTGGCCGAAGGCTGGGTAGCTTCTACCTGGGCCTTGGCTTCCTTCTGGGCCTTAACGTCAACGGTGGTAATAATCTTGTAACCGCCCCGGTAGAGGGCATTCTTACGGTCATCTTCGGTTGCGCCGTAGGTTTCATCATTCAAGAAATCCGTAACAGCGTAAACACAGAAATGGGCGAAATCTCCAGCCGTAGAACAGCCTGAGGGGGTGGTGTGAATATCGAGGTTGACGTCCTCGTTGAGCGCCTCAGAGTATTCATCCTCAGTGATTTTGCCGTCACGGAGCATGGTGCCCAGTACGATGTCCCGACGCTTTTTGGCAAGTTCGGGATTCTTATCGGGGCGGTACATGTTGGGAGAGACCACCATACCGGCAAGAATGGCTGACTGGGAGATATTCAGCTCAGAGGCCGAAATACCCCAGTAGTAGTAGGCGGCGGCTTCCACGCCGTAGTTAGAGCCACCCAGGTTAATGATGTTCAGGTACCCTTCAAGGATCTGGTCCTTGCTCAGGTTCTGTTCCATGGAAATGGCCAGCTTCATTTCCTTGATTTTGTCTAGGTAGTCCTTGTTGGCACCCAGAGTGCCCGCTTCTTCCCCAGACTGCTCGGCAGCATCAATCAGTAGGTTATTGACGTACTGCTGGGTCAGGGTAGATGCACCCTGGCGGTTACCGGGGTTAATCACGTTGTTAACTACAGCGCGTGCAATACCCAGGGGTGAGACAGCCCCGTGCTCGTAGAACTTACGGTCCTCTGAGGAAAGAATGGCATCTTTCATATGCTGTGAAATTTTATCCAGAGAAACCTCTGTGCGGTTCTGAGCATAGTAAGAAGCAAGTTCGGTCTTGCCATCGCTTGCGTAAATAACAGAGGGCTTCGAGAGCGGCCCGTTGCTCATGCTGACAGGCAGAGCCTTAAACCAGTTCATGGATGCGTTGATAGTTGCGCTCATCGCGGTAGTTGGTGGTATCAGAATCAGAGCAACTACGAAGCCGGAGATAATGCTCAGTGCAATAAACTGAATGAAATCGCCCGGAGTGCGGCGCCGTGTACGAACGTTCTTAGAGGAAGCCATTTAACCAGTTTATCGGCTCCCCGGCCAAAGCGCACCACAGGGCCGGGGGACTAGCCCGGAAAAGTCCCTCAAAATCTACCGGCTCGCCTCCGTGTGGAGCTCCCTTTTAGCACCCCACAAGACGCTGTCCCGGCTCCACTCTGTAGTGCACAGTAGGCGCACCGAAGGCTTTGGTTGTTTCAAAACCTACTCTTGAGGCCCGGCCTCTTCGTCTTTTAGGCCCGGGTGGTCTAGGCTTGGTGCTATGGAAAAATGGGAATACGCAACAGTGCCCCTGATGATTCACGCAACCAAGCAGATCCTCGATAACTGGGGTGAAGACGGCTGGGAGCTTGTGGCAGTTCTGCCCGGTGCCGCGCCCAGCGGTGCAACCCCGGCAGGGAACATGGTTGCCCCCACTCAGGGCAATCCGATCGCCTACTTTAAGCGCAAGAAGGCAACTAACTAAACATCGCACCAGAACCGGGTTCGGGCCATAAGGCCTGTAGCCCGGTTTTATGCCCCCCGGACACCCTGTGAGAAAGGGCTTACCGTGTCAAAGATTGAAGACCGCATTAAAGAGCTTGGTTTTGAGCTCCCCGAACTGGCAGCTCCCGTGGCCGCTTACGTTCCCGCTGTAACCAGTGGCAACTATGTTTACACATCGGGCCAGCTTCCCTTCGTGCAAGGCCAGCTTCCGGCTACTGGCAAGGTAGCCGATAAGGGTCAGGAAGGGTTCGTTGACCCTGAGACCGCCCAGAAACTTGCTAGCCTCTCTGCACTCAACGCTTTGGCCGCAGTGAAGTCTGTGATCGGTGACCTTGACCGCGTGACCCGGGTGGTGAAGGTCCTTGGTTTCGTCTCTTCTGACCCCTCTTTCATCGCTCAGCCTGCTGTCATCAACGGCGCTTCTCTGCTGCTAGGCGACATATTCGGTGATGCCGGTGTGCACGCCCGTTCAGCTGTCGGCGTGCCAGTACTCCCGCTCGATTCACCGGTTGAAGTCGAAATTATCGTGGAATATGCCTAACCAGTCCATGTACACAGGTGCCCTTAAGCAGGTAGCCCCTGCCTCCGCCTCGCGCCCCTACTCCGCGGGAACTGGGGCCGTCCCGCGCGTGCCGGTAGCTAAAACCCACCCGATTCCTCCCAACCAGCAGGACTGCGCCCGCGCCTGGCTTGACCAGGGTGCCTGTGACCAAGCCCCGGCTAAACCTGCCGCCGCAGTGGTCTTTGTGCGAGATGGTGCCAACGGCGTGGAAACCTTTATGACCTACCGGGTTAAATCCCCCATGGGTAGGGTAGCTTTCCCCGGCGGTCTGGGGGTTCGTCAAGACTACGCTCCCCTAGGCTGGGTTGGGCCCGGTGGCGAATACTGGGCTAAGAGTTTTGCCCAGGAAGACCTGGGAGCTATAAGCGCTGTTGTAGTGACCGCTATCCGTGAACTTTTTGAAGAGACCGGTGTTCTGCTGGCCGGTGATAATGAGCTGTCCACTATCGAACTGACCAGCGGCCATGAATGCATGACTTCACGTCAGTCAGTAGCCCAGCAGGAGAAAATTTTCGCGGACTACCTTGAACGCAGGGGCCTAAAAATTAGGGCTGACCTGCTCAAACCTCTGGCCCGCTGGCAGTCCCCGGGTTTCTTTCACAAACGCTATGACGTGCACTATTTCACCTGCGCTGTCCCCGTAGGGCAGAGCCCCTCTCTCCTTGCTGGAAAGGGCATTTGGGGGCGCTGGGTGAGCGCTCGCGACCTGACCGCGGCTCCCTCAAGTACTGCCCTGGGCGATGAAATCGGTCAGCCGGACACCGTGGGGGTACCCTTCCAGGAACTTGTTACCCCGGGTGTTATGTACCTGCTTGAACAGCTCGCGGGGGCTTCTGGTGCGGTGGCTTTTCTCTCAAAACGCCGCCAGGTTAGCCTCTATCTACCCGAGGTTAAACGGGACGTCACAGGCACCTGCTACCTGTCAGTAGAGGAAAAGAAAGTTTAGTTTTTTATGACTAGCTTTATTCAGGCAAAACAAGAGCAGAATGTGCTCTACTAAGAAGTCCCTGGCTTTTATCAAAGAACTTTAAAGCGGTGGGGTGTTTACTGTTCTGACTGTGTGCTTTAAGGCCGGAAATTTTCTACACATAGGGCTATCTGCGGGTGTTCAGGTCGGGGGCGCATTTGAAGAAGTCTTTATAGTCCTTTGACTGTGCTAGGTCCCAGCTCTTGTTCTCCTCAAGAGCTAAGGCCTAGAAAGGAAAACCGGGTGAGACAGTAACTGTCTCACCCGGTTTTTATGTTTCTACCCCTCCTTGAGGGGAGCTTGCCTTAGCGTGAACGCTGGCGCAGGCGCTGCAGGTCAAGAATGACCACTGCGCGAGCTTCCAGACGGATCCAGCCACGGGAAACGAATTCAGCCAGAGCCTTGTTAACGGTCTCGCGGGAAGCACCAACCAGCTGAGCCAGCTCTTCCTGAGTCAGTTCGTGGGCAACCAGAACACCGTCGGTTGCGGGGCGACCAAAGCGGTCAGCCAGATCCAGCAGAGCCTTAGCAACGCGACCGGGAACATCGGAGAAGACCAGGTCAGCCAGGTTTTCGTTGGTGCGGCGCAGGCGGCGGGCCAATGCCTGAAGAACCTGAGCGGAGATATTCGGTGACTTCTCCATAGCCTTACGCAGGGACTCATGCTTGACACCTGCCAGGCGAGTCTCGGAAACAGCGGTTGCGCTGGTAGAACGGGGTGAAGGGTCAAACAGGGCCATCTCACCGAAGATTTCTCCGGGACCCATGATAGCTACCAGGTTTTCACGACCATCAGAGGCGGTGCGGCCCAGCTTCATCTTGCCTGAGATAACGAAGTAGAGCTGGTCCCCCTGATCGCCTTCGTAGAAGAGGGTGGCACCGCGGGAAAGGTCTACCTCGGTGATGTCTTCGGTGAGAGCGGCGAATGCCTCATCGTCGAGAGAAGCGAAGAGTGGCGCGCGGCGTAGTACTTCAATATCCATGGTTCTTTTGTTACTCCTAGGGGGATGATTGGTTAGTTTAAGCGCGAACCCTGTTCCTGAGGGCTACGGACTACCTAAGCATAGTCTTTGCCTAGTTCATCACACAGCACTTTTAACTGTGACTTATTCAACTACTTTAGAGCCTACATGATATTCGTGGCTTTGGACACCCATTAAGATTGCTGTTCCGAGCAGTACCAGAGTTTTTTTAACCGTCCTTTCCCGCTATTTTCAGGTTGAGCCGGTAGGCTGTGAAACCCTTACGGGTAGCCGTGCAGATTACCTGGTTAAATACTTGAGTCTGCCTCCCTCTTTCTTAAGGAGATATATGACCATCCTTGACTGGGTAATTCTTGCCATTATCGGCATCTACTTTCTTGCCGGTTTACGCCAAGGACTTTTTGTTACTCTGGGGACCTTCGTCGGCTTTATCGCCGGTGCCCTAGCTGCCCTCTACGCAACCCCGTGGGCTATCAACCAGGTGAGTTCTCACTGGTATCTGTTAGTGGGGCTGGGCACTGCCCTGGGATGTTTGGTGGTTGGGCAGACCCTCGGGATGACCGTGGGCAACCTGATTCGCCGCGCCAGCGATAAGACACCCTTGCGCGGTTTGGAGCGCCTTGCAGGTGGCCTGCTCAACATCTTTTTGAGCGCCCTGGTCATTGTCACCATCGTTTTGGTCATCCGCCCGCTCGGTATTCCCTCGGTTACCGCTTTGACCTCTGAATCTAAGGTGGTGAGCTGGCTACTTCAGGTAACTCCGCCTGCCGCCCAGGAAAAGGTGACAGAGATTAAGGGTCAGCTCGTCCAGGCCGCCGGCCTTCCTGAGGTATCGCATCTTCTCTACCCCGAGCAGGAAGCCCCCAGCGACCCGCTGGAAACAGATGCACTTGAAACTGCTAGCCAGTCGGTTGTGCAGGTGGTGGGTTCCGCAAATGCCTGCAACTACGTATCGGAAGGCTCAGGCTTTGCGGTGGACGGTGGGCTGGTTGTAACAAATGCCCACGTTGTTGCCGGTGTCAGTACCCCCTCCCTGCTGGGCCGTAACGGTCAGGCCGCTACCGGCCAGGTGGTGTACTTCGATGCAGAGCAGGACGTTGCTATTATCAGCGCCCCTGATCTGTCCGTTGACCCCCTGCCTATCCAAGGTGCTGAGGTGGCCGCAGGAACCACCGTTGCCTTTATGGGTTACCCCGGCGGAGGGCCTTTTGCCAGCCGTTCAGCAACCGTCCAGGGCCTAGGCTATACGCAGACCATTAATGCAAGTACAGGCCAAACGAATCCCTCCCGCTTGGTCTACCAGATAGCGGCCCATGTCCAGCAGGGGAACTCTGGTGGGCCGGTGCTCACCGAAGACGGGCAGGTCATGGCCATGATTTTTGCTAAATCTACCCAGGGCCAGACCGGTTATGCTATTCCTTCCTCAATTTTGGTTGAGGCGCTAAGCCAGGTGAACTCAGGCTCCGTTGCTGTCGCAACCGGCCAGTGCGCAGCCTAAAGCGCGCTCGCCCTGGGGCGGGCATAGAACCAGTAGACCAGCAGGCCCAGGGTAACCATGAGGGTGCCTCCGGCTAGCGAAACAGCCGGTAGGGTCAGTACCACGAGCAGGCAGCCGCAGGCACCCGCTAGCTGTAACCAGCGCGGGTAGATCCGGTGGCTGCCGCTCTGTGTGTAGGCGCTGATATTGGCGATCAAGTAGTAGAGCAAAACGCCAAAGGACGAAAAGCCGATTGCCCCGCGCAGGTCGGTTACCAGAATAAGGAGGGTCGCCACCGAAGCTAGGAGAAGCTCCAACCTGTGCGGAACCGCATAGGTGGGGTGGAGCCTGGCAAAGAGGCCCGGTAGGTCTTTGTGTGAGGCCATGGCGTAGCCCGTCCGCCCGATGCCCGTAATAAGGGCCAAGAGCGCACCGAGGGCTGCCAGGGCGGCGGCAATTCCCATGAGCTGACTCAGAGCGGGGGCCGACCCCACAGCCTGAGCTAACGGGGCAGAACTTACCGCCAGGGCACCGTAACCCAGCTGACTGACCAGGGCGAAGGCAACGGCTGTGTAGAGCACCGTAATGAGGGCCAGCGTCAGATTGATAGCGCGGGGGATAGTGCGGGCGGGGTCGCGGACTTCGCTCCCCATGGTGGCAATACGGGCGTACCCGGCGAAGGCAAAAAACAGCAGGCCAGCACCCTGCAAAATGCCGTAGAGACTTCCGGCCGGCTCCGGCGATGGTAAGGCTACCGGGGCGGGGCCTGTACCCAGGACGAGCGCCACACCAAAGACAGCTAGAGCCAGAAGAACGAGCGTTACCAAGATTTTGGTGAGGGCAGCTGTTCGGGTGATGCCCCGGTAGTTGACAGCAGTGAGCACCCAGAGGGCAATAATCGCCAGGAGTTTTTCGTGCCCCGGAAAGAGGTAGGCCCCAAAGGTCAGAGCCATCGCCGCGCAACTAGCGGTCTTGCCCACCAGAAAGCACCAGCCGGCCAGGTAACCCCACAGGTGGCCCAGCTGGCGGCGGCCGTAGAGATAGGTCCCGCCGGACTCCGGGTGTTGGGCCGCTAGTTGGGCAGAGGAGGTAGCGTTACACAGGGCAATCCCAGCGGCTAGCGCTAGCGAGAGGAAAAGCCAGGGGCCAGCGGCGGCGGTTGCCGGGGCGAAAGCGGCAAAAAGCCCGGCCCCAATCATGGAGCCTGTACCGATAAAGACGGCATCTCCCAGGCTGAGGACTGCCTTCGGCGCGGGCTGACTCTTCTGTGCGGTACCCACGGTCTAAGCCTTAGCTCGCTATATGCCGGGCTAAGAAAGCGAGGGCCAGCTCGTAGCCCTGGGCACCGGCACCGGCAATCACCGCGGTTGCCTGGGGGGAGACAAAAGAATGGTGGCGGAAGGTTTCCCGCTTGTGCACATTGGAGAGGTGAACCTCCACGACCGGAAGCTCGGCGGCCTCCAAAGCGTCGTGCAGGGCAAGAGAGGTGTGGGTGTAGGCCGCCGGGTTAATGATGATTCCCGCCGCCTGGGTGCGTGCGGCCTGGATAGCGTCCACCAGGTCGCCCTCATGGTTGGACTGCATAAAGCTCAGCTCAAAACCCAGCTCCGCAGCCTGCTGGCGCAAGGTGGCCTCAATATCCGCCAGGGTGGTGTGCCCGTAGACCTCGGGCTTACGCGCTCCCAAAAGGTTGAGATTGGGTCCGTTGATAACGGAAATGAGCTTGGATACAGTCTGTCTATGTGCCATAGGTTCTAGTTTTTCACATAAAAGGGCCCGCCCCCTGTTTATCTGCTCGGTTGCAGGTAAACAAGAGGCGGACCTAGAGTAAATATTTTTTCTGGGTTTCACCGGGCTACGGTAGTCGCCCCAGCCCTGAGCCTTGGAAACAGGCTCGGGGGATTAGCCGGGCTAGCTCTTCTTAAAGTTAGCCTCAATGGACTCCATGACCGTGGGATCAGCCAGGGTGGTGGTGTCACCGACCGGTCGGTCCTCGGCTACGTCCTTGAGCAGGCGGCGCATAATCTTACCCGACCGGGTCTTGGGCAGGTCCTCCACAATGAGCACTCGCTTGGGCTTGGCGATGGGTGAAATCTCCACACCCACATGGGCGCGAATCTGCTCGGCCAGCTCAGCATCGTCGTAGCCTGCTGCCTTAGCCTCGTCGTTGAGAATGACGAAGGCCATGACGGCCTGGCCTGTGGTTTCGTCGCTAGCGCCGACAACGGCGGCCTCGGCAACAGCCGGGTGTGAAACCAGGGCCGACTCAATCTCGGGGGTGGAGAGGCGGTGGCCCGATACGTTCATGACATCGTCCACACGGCCCAGTACCCACAGGTCACCGTCAGCGTCGCGCTTAGCGCCGTCACCGGCAAAGTACATGCTCTCGAAACGAGACCAGTAGGTATCGACAAAACGGTCATCATCGCCCCAGATGGTGCGGAGCATAGAAGGCCAGGGCTCCCGAATGGTTAGAAAGCCGGACTGTTCGTTGGGCAGGGACTCGCCCAGATCATCGACCACGTCAATGGTAATACCGGGGATAGGCTGCTGGGCGCTACCGGGCTTAGCCACGGTAATACCGGGGAGCTGGGAGACCATGATGGCCCCGGTCTCAGTCTGCCACCAGGTATCAACGATGGGGCAGTTGCCCCCACCAATGACCCGGTGGAACCAGCGCCAGGCCTCGGGGTTAATAGCCTCACCCACGGTACCCAGTACGCGCAGGGAGCTCAGGTCGTACTTGGCAGGAATGTCCTCACCCCACTTCATCATGGTGCGGATAGCGGTGGGGGAGGTATACATGATGCTCACACCGTACTTTTGCACAATCTCCCAGAAGCGGCCACGGTGCGGGGCATCGGGAGTGCCCTCGTAAATGACCTGGGTGGCGCCGTTGACCAGAGGCGCGTAGGCAACATAGGAGTGGCCGGTTACCCAACCAACATCTGCGGTGCACCAGTAGACATCTGTCTCAGGCTTGAGGTCAAAGATGTTCCTGTGGGTAAAAGCGCCCTGGGTCAGGTAGCCACCGGTGGTGTGCAGAATACCCTTGGGCTTACCTGTGGTACCGGAGGTGTAGAGGATAAAGAGGGGATCCTCGGCGTTCTGGCGTGAGGGAGTGTGCTCGGTGGACTGCTCAGCGGTCAGCTCGTGCCACCAGACATCGCGGCCTTGCACCCAGCTGATCTCCTCACCGTTGCGTTGAACAACAAGGACGTGCTCGACGCTGGAGCCCCCCCTTTCTAGGGCGGCATCGACGGCGGGTTTGAGCATAGAAGGCTTACCACGGCGGTAGGAGCCGTCGGCGGTGATAACCAGCTTGGCCTCTCCGTCTTCGATACGGGAACGCAAGGCATCCGCCGAGAAGCCGCCAAAGACTACCGAATGGACGGCACCGATGCGGGCGCAGGCCAGCATAGCAATCACAGCTTCGGCAATCATGGGCAGGTAGATGGCTACACGGTCACCCTTGGTCACGCCAAGAGATTCTAGGCCGTTGGCTACGCGGGATACCTGGTCTTTGAGCTGGGCGTAGGTGTAGGAGGCGGTGTCGCCGGGCTCGCCCTCAAAGAGCAGGGCGGTGCGCTCGCCCAGGCCGTTTTCAACGTGGCGGTCTACGGCGTTGTAGCAGGCGTTGAGCTCGCCGTCGGCAAACCACTTGGCGAAGGGAGGGTTGGACCAGTCGAGGGTTTGGGTGAAGGGCTTGTACCAGGTCAGCAGGTCACGAGCCTGTTCCGCCCAGAATTCAGGGCCTTTTTCCGTGGCTTCTTGGTAGATACCGGGCTGGGCGTTGGCCTGGGCTGAGAATTCGGGGCTGGGTGCAAAGACGTCCTGGGTGTCGGTCATCAATATGCCTTCCTCTGTGTGTGGCGTCATAGACTTAGGCCACATTGTGGTTTTCTCCCCAACAATAGCGCATCTGTAGTTTATGTCACAAATTTAGGGTTCGTGTTGAGCGAACTGACACCGAACATCAGCTTGTCGCTTCTACGGGTAATCTCTAGGTATGCCCCAGTCCAAAAAGACACCAGCATCCGCAACAGCTATAGACCAGGAACCCGCACCCCTCACCGATACCGAGCGCCAGCTCCTAGAAATCCGCACCGTTCCCACCCCAGTCGCCGAGGCCGCCGCCCGCAAACGCGCCCGCGCCACCGCCACAAACCAGGCAGAAAGCCCCCTAGCCCGCACCCGCCGCGCCCGCAAAATCAACCGCATCCTGGGCCAAACCTATCCCTACGCCGTCGCAGAACTAGACTTCGATAACCCCTACCAGCTCCTGATCGCCACCGTACTCTCAGCCCAAACCACTGACGTGCGCGTCAACGCCACCACCCCCGAACTCTTCGCCCGCTACCCCGACGCCCAGGCCCTAGCAACCGCCCGACTCGAAGACATCGAAGACATGGTGCGACCCCTAGGCTTCTACCGCTCCAAAGCCAAATCAATCGTCAGCCTGGCCGCCCAACTTGTAGCTGAACACAAAGGGGAAGTGCCGGGCAAGCTCGAAGACCTAGTCAAACTCCCCGGCGTGGGCCGAAAAACCGCTTTCGTAGTGCTCGGCAACGCCTTTGGCAAGCCAGGCATCACCGTAGACACCCACTTTGGCAGGCTCTCCCGCAGGCTCGGATTCACCGACCAAGAAGACCCCACCAAAGTAGAGCAGGCGGTAGCAGAACTCTTTGAACCCAAAGACTGGACCCAGCTCTCCCACAGGCTGGTCTACCACGGGCGGCGCATCTGCCACTCCCAAAAACCAGCCTGCGGAGCCTGCCCCGTAGCCGACCTCTGCCCCGCCTACGGCACCGGCGAAACAGACCAAACCAAAGCCGCCAAACTCCTCAAATACGAGATGGCACCGGGCCGTGAGCGCCTACACCTACGTTTCCTCCAGGGAGCCACCCGCCGCCAGCTGCGAGCAGAAGGGTACTCACTCAGTGCCTAAAAACCCGCAAGCTCCCAACCAGATTCCTGCGTCAGAAGCGGGAGAACACCCCGCCCTCACCCAGCTCACAGACCTGGCCTACAGGGCCCCCGCCCTTGTCAAACAGAGGGAAAACTGGAACATCGGCGCAATTGACCCCCACACCATCAAACCCGCCGCCGTACTCCTACTCTTTGGCTTGCTCGACACCGCGCCAGCCCACCACCGCACCTGCCCCACCGTCACCAGCGACCTGGACCTGCTGCTACTAGTACGCTCCGACGGGCTACGCCATCACGCCGGGCAACCAGCCCTACCCGGTGGGCGCATCGACCCCGAAGACTACGACCAGGCGAAGAAAACCGGCCAGACAGTAGAACAGGTAGCAGCCCTCCGTGAAGCCGTCGAAGAAACCGGGCTAGATGCCAGCGGAGTGCGCCTGCTCGGGCAACTCCCACCCATCGACCTACCAGTCAGCAACTACCGGGTCACACCTGTACTGGGCTGGTGGGATTTACCCACCCCCGTGCAAGCAGTCGACAGGGAAGAATCAGCCCTAGTGGTGCGTGTGCCGGTCGCTGACCTGCTCGACCCAGCTAACCGCCACACCGCCACTGTGCGCCGGGGCAGAACCACCCATAAGTCACCGGCCTTTGACGTAACCAACGCGGACCAGAACTTCACCATCTGGGGCTTTACCGGGATTTTGCTCTCCCGGGTCTTTGAAGAACTGGGCTGGGAAGAACCCTGGGACAGGGAACAGACGCGGGAAGCCCACACCTAGAAGATCGGTAATTTATAACCCCGCAGACGGTGTTCCCGTTAGCGCCCTTAAACGCCAGCCCCGAGCCAGCTAACGGGAACACCGTCTGCCGGCTTTGATATCATGCGCCGCGTTAGCGCCCTTAAACGCCAGCCCCGAGCCAGCTAACGGGAACACCGTCTGCCGGCTTTGATATCATGCGCCGCGTTAGCGCCCTTAAACACCAGCCCCGAGCCAGCTAACAGTCATACCAGCTACGACGACCGAGCTACTTGGCGGTGGAATAGTCATCCGTGGTCACAACCGTTACCGGGAACTCCACATCCGTCTTCCCAAAAATCAGTTCGGCAGCGGTCTGCGCCGACTCCCGCACAATTTTCGTGCAGAGAGCCGCCTCACCCACCGGGCCGTAAAGCATAATCTCATCGTGCAAAAAATAGACCAGGCGCGACTGCAAACGCCGCCCAAAACGGCGTTCGGTACGTAGACGCCGGCGAATCTGTGCCATCCAGATAAGAGCCCACTCAGCGGCAGTACCCTGAATAAGGAAGTTGCGGGTAAACCGGCTCTGCGCGCGGGCCGCAGAGAGAGCGGCACGCTCATCGGCAGCGGTACCCTGACTGCGCTGAGCCTGAAACCAGGTGGCCGAAGGCGCAGGGGAAGTACGCCCCAAATAAGTGCTCACCTGCCCACCGCGCATACCAAGAGCGGCGGCCCGCTCTGTCAAAGCTATAGCCTGCGGGAACATCTTTTTCAGGTGCGGCATGAGCTGGCCCGCCTCACCGCTAGTAGCCCCGTACATAGCGCCCAGTAAGGCAACCTTAGCGTGGGGGCGGTCATTCAGCACACTACCGGTGCGCTCACCAATCTGAGCTATCCCCAGGTACAGGTCCCTACCCCGCCCCGCAAGAGCCAGCGCACGATCCCCGCTCATCACCGCCAAGATACGCGGCTCAATCTGCGCGGCATCGGCCACCGTAAGGATCATGCCCTCCTCAGCACGAACAGCAGGACGCACGTCCTTAGGGATCTGCATGGCACCCCCGCCATGCCCACCCCAACGACCCGTAGCTGCCGAACCCACCTCATAGCTAGGGTAAAAGCGGTTGTCACTGACCCAGGCATCAAGCCAATTCCAGCCATTAGCCGTGTAAAGCCGAGCCAACCGCTTATAAGCCAGCAAAGGCCGCACCACCTGCCAGCGATCCTCACGCAGGTGCGGCACCGCATTAGCCCACTCAGTCAGCTCCCACTTACGGGTAGTCGTGACCGAATGCCCAGCGGCCTGCAAAGCCTTGAGCAGATCCTGGGGCGAATCAGGGTTCAGATGGGGCGCCCCCAGCTCCTCACGGATACGGGCGGCAAGAGCCTCCATCTTAGAGGGCCGGTCATACCCCGCCGGGCGGGGGCCCAACTCGTGCTCCAGAATCTTCTCGTGGATAGCACGGTTCCAGGGCATACCCCAGTGCTTCATCTCAGCGGCAATCAGCGCCCCCTGAGACTCAGCGGCCAACAGCAGAGCCAAACGCGAAGGGTGAGGGGAAGTCGCCACAGCCGCACGCTGGGCCGTCAGCTCGGCGGCCAAAGCCTGGGCACTCGGCTCCTGCGGAGCCTTCCTGGCCAGAGAAGAACCGGCCAACTCATCATCAAACAGGGAACCCTGCCCCTCCATGGGCTGACGCGCAGGCATCACCCCAGCAGGCTCAGGGACCAGCCGCTCCACATCAAGAGTAGGGGTATAGCTCATCGCGTTCTGCGCATTAGAAGCCGCCGTAACAAGAATCCGCTGAGCCAGCCGCAGATCATGACAGGACGCCGGCGACACCCCCGCAGTCAAGAGCTGAGGCATCACCAGACGCGAATCAGCCCACGTCCAACGAATAGTCCGGTGCGGGTTCTGGCCCTCCACCGCCCTAATAAAATCAGGGAGCTTAGCGCGGGGGAAAGTGCGGCGGCTACCGGCACCGGTATCGCTGAGAGTTATAGCCTCCCAGCTATCGCCCCGATTCGGGGTAGCTACGGGGCCGAGCACTATATACATTCTTCTATTATGGGGTCTGCCCAAAACACGGCTCAACCCTGGCTCAGCGCCAGACCCGAACACACCGTACGTTTGGGTAGGTAGACCGGCAAGCCTCCCTCTTGCCCGGTTAGCTAGCGCACACAGCGCAATTCAAGCCACCCACCTGACCCCAGTGCTGTCTCTGCCAACATCGCTTAAACGCCAGCCCCAAGCCAGTTGGCAGACACAGCACTGAACTCTGGGCATCGCCCCCGGTTTATCCACAGCCTGCCAGGCGGGGCTAGACCTGGCGCTTTATCTGTGGCATAAAGAGGGCAGGAAAAGAAGCGGGTAGGGCTGAACCCCAGAGGTAAATCATGCCTTCACCAGCTAAAACTACAGATGAACGGGTGGGTGCTGACACCGCCCCTGACGACCAGATCCAAATCCTTGTCCGCAAAGCACGCAGCCGCTTCTTTGACCTAGAGCCCCAAGACATGGCCCAACTACCCGGCCCAAAGCAGGAAAACCCCGGGGAAGAACCCAAAGCGCGGAACCAGTCCCCGGTGGAACAAAACGCAGATAAACCGGGTGAACAGCTCACCGCCGACAGCCTGAGCCTAGAGGCCATGACCGACCCCGCCCGCTTACAGGGCCTCATTGATACGGTCTTGGACGAACAAGAAAAAGCCGAAAAAACCACCTCAGCAGGTGAACCCCAGCGCGAGATAGCACCCCAAGCAGGTGCCCGCCTCAAAGCCGAACTCACCGGGCTAGGGCCCCTCGAAGAGCTCCTGAACATTGACGAACTCACCGATATTTTTGTCAATGGCCCGCACCGGGTCTGGTACGAAGCAGCAGGCAGCCTACACCGCTCCAACATCACCTTTGAGCACGACAAGGACGTGCGGGCACTGGCCACCCGCCTCATTCTGGCCGCAGGAGGCCGCCTAGATGATGCCTACCCCGCCGCCGACGTCCAGACCGCTCAGGGTGCACGCGTCCACGCGATTCTGCCACCGCTCAGCCAAAGCGGGACCCTACTTTCTATCCGTCTTCAAGGCGAGCGCCGCTACGAACTGCGCCAGCTCCGTGAGAAAGGCATGATGGGTAAGGACTTAGAACAGCTCTTGCGCTACCTGGTGAAAAGTCGTGCCAACCTGGTGGTGAGCGGGGGAACCGGCAGCGGTAAGACCACGCTTCTGCGGGCCCTCTTGCAGGAGGCCCCTGACCATGAGCGGCTGGTGCTGGTGGAGGACACTGCCGAACTACATCTGGAGCACCCCCATACGGTGAGCCTGCAAGCGCGGGTAGCTAATGCCGAAGGTCGCGGTGCCGTGGGGCTGGACGAGCTGATTCGCCAGGCCCTGCGTATGCGCCCGAGTCGCCTGGTGGTGGGGGAATGCCGTGGGGCTGAGGTCATGGACATGCTGACCGCCATGAACACCGGACACTCCGGGAGCGGGAGCACCCTACACGCCAACTCTGCCGACGCTGTACCTGCCCGCCTCTATGCCATGGGGGCTTTAGCGGGGGTGAGCCAGGAGGCTGTGGCCCTGCAAGCCCAGACTGCTCTGGACTATCTTATTCACCTGGAGCGGGATGAAGGGCAACGGCTCGTGCGCGGTGTCTACCGGTTGCGGGGGAGTGCAGGTGCCCTGCTGGTAGAGCCGGTGTGTACAGTGGAGGCTCGCCGCCGGGGCAGTTTTCTGCTGTGGCACCCCGAGGCGAGCGGCCTTAAAGCTGCAGCCGGCCTGGGGGAATACCGATGAAAACAGGACCGGCCAGCACCCTGCCCGGCCCTCTAGGAGGGCTGGAAACCCGCTTAACTCACCTGGTTCTGAGGGCGCGCCGGGGAAGCAAACCCTCTCTGGATGAGTTAGAGCTTTGGCCTGACGCTATCTGGCGAATGGCGGCCCTGCTTAAGGCAGGCTGTTCGCCGGCTTTTGCCTGCGCTATGGTAGGCCGGAACCTGGCTAGTTCATTAGAAGAAACCCGTACCCGAATAGCGAGCATGAGGCCAGTGGCGCGGTGGGGCGCAGAGCGTTGGCAGGACGAGGATCTTGCCCGCGCCCTGGCCGATATGGTGGACCTCTTTGAGTGCTGTACCGAGGCCGCCCAGAAAGGGCTTCCGCTGGGCCCGGCATGCCTGCACCCTGGTACCGCTGACTACCGGGAATCTGTGCGGGATGGTGTGGTAGCTCTGGCCGCCTGCTGGCAGGTGGGGCAAACAACCGGCGCTTCACTTGCTTCAGTTTTTGAGAGACTGGCCCGCTACTACGAGACGGAAATCGACCTACGTCAACAGCGAGAAACCGCTTTGAGCGGTCCCAAGGCAACGGGACGGATCCTGTCCTGGCTACCCGCTCTGGGGCTGGGCTTGGGCATCATCATGGGTACCGACCCTCTGGGTGTTCTACTCGGTTCCTTTGGCGGTGCCCTGGTGGGACTAACCGGTCTGGGCCTAGCCTACGCGGGGAGCCGGTGGACTTCCCGGCTGATTGGGCGTGCGGAAGGGGGTGAGCTCTAGTGGTGCTGCTGGTTTTCTGTCTGAGCCTGCTCTGCCTCCTATCTGCTGGCCTGCTCTGGGTGCTCGGCGGCAGAAAGAAGACGGAGGCGCAAGAACAGGGAGGTCCGCGCCCGCCGGTTCCTGCAGGCAATACGGAGTCGGGTTTGCCTGCTCTTAGCCCCGCCCTCTACCTGGACCTGGCGGCCACGATGCTCACCGCGGGGCTCTCTGTACCCGCTGTGTTGGAACAGCTCAGCCAGCTTGAGCAGGGGCGGTACCGCACCGAACTAGCAGTGGTGGTTGCTAAGCTCTACGCCGGTGCCCACTGGGAGCAAGCCTGGGGCAAGAGTAGACCGGAGGGGCTGGCACCGGTGCGTGACTGTCTGGGTCTGGCCCTAGAAACAGGTGCGCCCAGCGCCCAACTCGTGAGGGTGCTGGCCGACCGCCAGCGCAGGCACCGGCAACGGCAACACGAAAAATCTGCGGCCCGGCTAGCTGTCAAACTGGTGGTTCCCCTGGGGGCTTGTTCCCTGCCCGCTTTTATCTGTCTGGGGGTAATCCCCGTGCTGATAGCGCTTTTACCGACCCTCTTCTAAGAAACCGGTGGGGTTGGGGCGGTGTTCACAGGTGCCTGCTTAAGAGAAAAATGCGCGTTACACAGTGTCTTGGGAACACCAATTCGCCGGGCGAGTAGGAAGAACCCTTGAGAGCTAGGTGGGCAGAGCGACGCGCCGGGGGAGTAGTGGTCTATCCACAGGGGTGAATGAGCCTTTACCCGGTGCGTGAGCGGGAGCAGGCTAGAGGCACCCGGTCAGGACCTGCTTCTTTTCCAACGGTATCCGCACCCCTTGCCCCCGGGTTCTGATCGGGCAACAAAAACGCATGGTCTAGAGAATCTAGCCCACTGACTCTGACAAGGAGATAGAACATGTCACGTTTTTCTGCACCTCGGGACCGCGCTACGACGGAACAGCATCGGATGGAGCCTGCGGGCGCTGATAAAGCGCTTACCGGCGAGCTAGTTCATGCTGGCCTTGATAACCCTGAGGCTGGCGCCACCACTGCTGAATACGGCATCGTCATGCTAGCAGCCGTGGGCTTTGCCGGCCTGCTAGTGGTTATCCTCAAATCTGATGAAGTCCGGCAGATGCTCCTGAATATCGTTCAAACAGCACTCTCAACGGGGGCCTAGCCTCATGTCCGCCACCCTTGACCGCACCGAGGGCCAACGGGGCTCGACTACCGCAGAGTTCGCTGTGGCCTTGCCCGCTGTGGTTTTCATTCTTGCCCTGGTTCTGGGTGCTGCCGCCACCGGCATGATCCAGCTGCGGCTGGAAGAGGGGGCCCGCCTGGGTGCCCGTGCCGCCGCACGCGGTGAAGACTCACAGACGGTAATCCGTATCGTCCAGGATGTTGAGCCGGAGGCTAGGGTTACTATCGGCCAGCAGGATGGCATGACCCGTGTGAGCGTGAGTAGGCCAGCGCCGGGACTCATTGGAAAGATCAGTGGGTGGCAGCTGAATACCGATGCCTGGGCTCTTACCGAACCTAGGGCTCAGGGCGGTGAAACTCCGTGACCCGCCCCTGCGCAGGCCGTTATGGTTCCCGCCCGCTCGGGGATTCCCCCGATCGGGGGAGCGGGAGCCTGTCGGTGGTGGGTATGGTGTGCGCCCTGCTCATAGTGGGGATTACCTGCGCCGGGCTCATAGGCGTCCTAGCGGCTAACCACCGGGCGGCCCAGGCCGCTGACCTGGCGGCTCTAGCCGCTGCCGATGCCGCTCGCGGGCTGACCTCGGGGGATCCCTGCGATAGAGCCCAGGAGGTAGCTCAGGCTAACCGGGTCAACCTGGTGGCCTGCGCCCTTCCACCGGGCCTGGCCGGTACAGCGGATATCCGCACCTCGGTCGATATTGCTGGCCCCTTCGCCTTTCTGGGGCCAGCCCAGGGTATTTCTAGGGCTGGCCCACCCGGGCTAAGTGGTTCTTAGGTACCGGTCACCGCGATTAGCTCAGTACCGGTAAATCCTTTAGAAGGGGTCACCACTATCCTTGTGGCCGGTCAGAGACTCCGTGACGGTGAGCTCTCGGTGACTTTGCTCAAGCGGAGTTAGCTGATCTGGTGTGCTTGCTTGAGAGAGCGCGCTTGCTCGACCCGGTGCTGTAGTTCGGTTCGGTGCTGTAGTTCGGTTCGGGGCCGTAGTCCTGTTCGGGTTGCTGCTTCTGCCAGGTTCGTCAGTACCGGGGTGAGCCACTGCACCCAGTAGATCGGCACCTTGCTGTTCGGTGAGTTCCCCGGCTTCTACTAGCAGGGAAGCTAATAACTGTGCGGCTCCCTTCTTGTGGAGCGGTTCATTGCGGTTACCGCATTTGGGGGACTGCACGCAGGAGGGGCAGCCCAGCTCACACTCGCAGGCCAGAATGGTGTCCAGGGTTGCGCGGAGCCAGTGGGTTACCCGCTCAAAACCACGCTCGGCAAAACCCGCCCCTCCGGGGTGGCCGTCGTAGACGAAAATGGTGGGCAACTCAGTGTCTATGTGGAAGGCTGTTGAAAGCCCGCCGATATCCCACCGGTCACAGGTTGCCACCAGGGGGAGCAGGCCAATAGCGGCATGCTCGGCTGCGTGAAGCGCGCCGGGGATATCCTTCTCATGGATACCCGCTGCCTGGAGTAGCGAAGCGGGCATGGACCACCAGATGGCGCGGGTCTGGAGGAGCTGGGGCTCTAGTTCCAAAGGCTCGTCCCCTAAAACCTGTTGCCCCACCAGGCTTTTCTTCTGGTAGCTCACCACCTGAGAACGTACCCGCACCTGGCCAAAGTTCAGGCTCACCTGCCCCTGCTGGAGAGACTTTTCTGTTGCCAGTACGGCGACCTCGGTGACGTCCCGGGCCTGGGTGTAGTAGTCGGGGTTGGCCGCTGTTACGGTGATAACCCCCTTCTCCTCATCTAAATCTTCTACCAGGAAAGTTTTACCCTGGTGCGTGTAAATCGCACCGGGGTGGCCCTGGGAGTGGGATTGTGCTCGGTCCATGGTGCCAATAACACTTCCGGTGTCGCTCTCCACGATATGCAAGGGAGCGCCACCACCGCGCAGATTTACCAGGTCGCTGGCCTGCTCTGGGTGGGTCCAGAACCAGCCGGTAGCCCGCTGGCGCAGGTAGCCTCGGGAGACAAGGCTTTCCAAAAGCCGCTCGGTGCTAGTCCCAAAGATGGGTAGTTCTTCCCTGCGCAGGGGAATCTCGGCGGCTGCCGCACACAGATGGGGACTCAGGACGTAGGGGTTGTGCGGGTCAAAGACAGTCTTTTCAACACCCTGGTCAAAGATGTCCTCGGGGTGGTGGACCAGGTAGGTATCTAGGGGGTCTTCGCTGGCGATGAGCACTGCAAAGCTGTCCTGCCCGGCTCGTCCTGCCCGCCCGATCTGCTGGTAGAAGGAAGCCCGGGTCCCTGGCCAGCCGGCTACGAGCACGGCATCCAGCCCGGCAATATCTATGCCCAGCTCCAGGGCAGAAGTGCTGGCAATACCCAGTATGTGCCCCCGCCTCAGACCGATTTCCAGTGCACGACGTTCCTCGGGCAGGTAGCCTGCCCGGTAGGCGGCTATGCGTTCGGAGAGACCCGGCTCTACCTCATCGAGGTAGCGCCCGGCCGTTTGCGCTATGGCTTCTGCCCCGCGCCGGGACTTAATAAAGGCGATGGTTCGGGTGCGACTGACCGCCAGGTCAGCCATCATCTCTGCTACCTGACCGATAACTGATTTGCGGACCGGGGCACCGTTTTCGCCCGCACCCGCCGGTTGTCTAGTTAGAGCCGCTAGCCGGTCACGAACCGTGTCAGGCTCGGTGAACTCAGGCTCCCACAGAAGCACCTGTGTGGATCCTCTGGGTGCGGTGCTCCGGGTAATTGCAGTGACCGCCTGAGGGCGCGACCCAATGAGGAGGGCAAAAGACTCGGCAGGTTCCGCACTGGTAGCAGAAGCCCCAATAAAAACGGGAGTAGCACCGTAATGACGGCAGATTCGGCGCAGCCGCCGCACCACAAGAGAGACGTGCGCCCCAAAAACACCCCGGTAGCCGTGCGCCTCATCAACCACCACATATTTGAGCTTGCGCAGAAAAGTCGCCCACCGGGCATGGTTAGGCAAAATAGCGTGATGAAGCATATCCGGATTAGCCAGGACCAGATGGGCACGCTCGCGGATAAAGCGGCGGTCTTCGCGTGGGGTGTCCCCGTCGTAGGCCTCTACCGCAATCCCTGGCAGGTTAAGAGCTCGTAAGGAAGAGAGCTGGTCGGCAGCTAGCGCCTTGGTGGGCGAGAGATAGAGGGCTGTTGCCCTGCCGGTATCAAAGCCGGTTCCCTGATATTCGTGTTCGCCCCGGTAGAGGGCATCGAGCACGGGGAGCTGATAGGACAGTGACTTGCCGGAGGCTGTGCCCGTTGCAAGAATGACGTGCCTGCTACCGGAGGAATCGTGGGCAAGGGTAGCTGCCTGGACTTGGTGCAGGTAGGGCTCATCCACGCCCAAAGATTGGAAGGCCTCAACGACAGCGGGGTGGGCCCAGCTCGGCCAGGGGCTGGTCTTCGCCTCTTGGGCTGGCAGGGTGCGCACATGCCTGACCTGTGCAGGGAGCTCGGTCAGACCAAGCTGTTCCAGCACGAGTAAGAGCTCTTGGGGGGCGGGTGCCCGTGGGCCGGGGCTTTCCTGCGGGGTTTGGGTAGGCACACCCCTATTATGGCACCGCTTGGTCGGTGGTTTAGTGCCTGGCCTGTTGCTGCTGTTTTCCAGACCTGTCCTGTCTGCCTGTACTGTGTTCCTACCTCTTGTTGAGGGCAGAGGTGACTGGCGCTGAGCATTGGTGGGGAGCTGCCCAGGGCAAACCAAGAGCCCCTGTGCCTGACCTTTATCCCGCCAACCGGGCGTAAAGGCTGTGAGCTATGCTATAGAACTGGAATAATGGGAGTTATGAGTATTCCAATGAACATTAAGGGTCAGCAGTCAGCTCCCGAGGAGCCTGTGGTTACCGTGCTCACCGATGAGCAGGTGTGGGATTTGATCCAAGGCACTCGTTTTGCTCGTTTGGGCACAGTAGGCGAGGAGGGCTTCGTGCACATTACCCCGCTGAATATTGTGACGGACGGGGTTAAGATTTTCTTCCGCACGGCAGCCGGTAGCAAGCTTACCCAGCTCTTACTTGATGAAAAAGTGACCCTACAGTTTGACCGGGTTGAGGGCAAGAGCGCGCACTCAGTGAATGTGTTTGCCCGGGCCCGACTCCTGACTGATAGCCGCGAGATTGACTACGTCGGCAAGCTCAACCTGGAACCCTGGCTTGATAGCCAGAAGCTGGAACTGGTGGAGCTAACTCCGGTGTCCATGACGGGGCGGCGCTTCCGCCTGGGGTCCTAGCTCATCTTTTATGGCTTATCTGCCCGGTGGTATCGGGCAGACTAGGCCAAGAAGAACTAGAATGGGTGCGTGGCTCAAGAACGAATTATCCTCTATTACTGCTTTGCACCCGTAACCGACCCCAAGGCTGTCATGCTGTGGCAGCGCGCCCTGTGCGAGAAGCTTGGCCTAACCGGCCGTATCCTCATCTCCAAGCACGGCATTAATGGGACTTTGGGCGGCGATGTTAACGCCCTCAAACAGTACGGTAAGACGACCCGCCAGTACCCCGGCTTTGAGAAGCTGGAACTGAAGTGGTCCGATGGTGGTTCCGCTGATTTCCCCCGCCTGTCGGTCAAGGCCCGCAAGGAGATTGTTGCTTTCGGTGCCCCCGATGAACTTGTGGTTGACGAGAACGGTGTAGTGGGTGGCGGTGTCCACCTGAAACCCGAAGAGGTTAACCAGCTGGTTGAAGAACGTGGCGATGAGGTTGTCTTCTTCGATGGGCGTAATGCCTTTGAAGCTAAGATTGGCAAGTTTAAGAACGCTGTGGTGCCCGATGTGCGGACCACCCACGACTTTATCCAGGAGATTGAGTCGGGTAAGTACGATCATCTCAAGGACAAGCCGGTTGTTACTTACTGCACCGGCGGTATTCGCTGTGAGATTCTCTCCGCCCTCATGAAGAACCGGGGTTTCAAGGAGATTTACCAGATTGACGGCGGCATCGTGCGCTACGGCGAAAAGTTTGGTGACTCGGGGCTATGGGAAGGCTCTCTGTACGTCTTTGACAAGCGTCAGCGCGTGGAGTTCTCGCCCGATACCGTAACTATTGGTGAGTGCGAGCACTGCCAGGCTCCTGCTAATAGTTTTGTCAACCTCGATGTGGACGGTAACCGCGACCTGGTTCTGCTGTGCCCCGAGTGCGAGACCAAGGCACTGGCCCAGTTTGAGAGCGTGAGCGGCTAAGACTTTTACCTATTCAAGCGTGGGCTAGGGGCTGGGTCAAGAGGCATCGACCTTTTGCCCGGCCCCTTTTGTGTGCTCTGGTGCCGGGGTATTAGAGTAGTGAGCCATGACAGCAGAGCAGACGTATGAGACAGCCCTGATTGAGTATGGGACCTTTATGGTGGCGGGCGTGACCGAGCCGGCTAGGCAGACGAGCGATTTTTCGCTGTGGTGGAAGAAACTCTATGATCATTTGGGTGCCGGCGAGACAGAGGCTGAGGCTCAGCTGGCTGCCCAGCGGTTGGCGGCTGTGGAGAAGCTTCAGCGGGTGGGCGTGCTCATGCCAGATGCCGACGATTCTGGGGTGACCTATACTGCCGGGTTTATTGTTCCCGGGGGTATTAAAGATGTTGCGGCTTTGGGGCTGACGGGTGTGGTGGTCCCCGGTGCCATGTACGCTACAGTACTGGTGGAGGGGCCCCTGGTGCCCGGTCTTCCGCCTGCCCATATTAAGGCCGGTTTTGACTATCTGGCTCAGACCTTTATCCCCTCTAAAAACCTGACCCCTACCGGTGTGCGTCTAGAGGTGTACGGGCCGGGTGATATGCAGGGGCAGAACTATCGCATGTACCTGTGGCAGGCGGTGACCGGACTCTCTGCATAGTCGCAGTTCTGAGTCTTAGCCTAAGGTAGTTGCCCTGAGAGAACAGAACCTAGAAAGAGAAATACCTTCCGGTGCGCTAGCACGGAAGGTATTTCTATGAGGTCTTACCGGTGCCCTGATGGGGCGGTAATGCCGTGGGTTATCTTACGAGTTGCGTTCCTCTGCCAGCTGTTCTTCGAGCCGGGCAATAATCTCTTCGATGAAAGCGGGGCCGCCGTTGGCTGCTTTTTGCTTCCAGTCGGTAATGGATTTTTCGAGTTCGGCAATTTTTTCTACATTAGCCATAAGAAAGACTTTAGCTTACTTGTCGGTAAAAGAAGGCGAAGTTCCCTCTTTAACTTTTTCCCAGGTTTCTATACCGCCCGGTACGGCCTTGAAAAGAGGGTGGGGTAATGCTGGCGGTGGCGTGGAGAAATGCTGGGCGAACCAGTCGGGGGAGCGCCCTTTGACTTTGTGGGCAAGGAAAGCAAGCTCATATTCTAGCTGTCCCTCGGTGACCTCTAGCTCTTCCAGCTTATTATCTCTGGGCAGGACCAGGAGTGACCGGTTAAAGGAGTAGCCGCGCGTGTCAGCTTCGTCGGCAAGGCCGTGCAGGTAGGCGCAGATATAGGCCAGCGGATCATTGCTTGCTTTGAAGCGGTCTAGCTGGGGGTGCTGAGTATAGCCGCGTGTTTTTCCTTGGAGGACTTTTTGGGCCAAGAGTGTTTCACGCCAGCAAGCGACTAGGCCTTTGGCATCGAGCAGGGCAGGGGTGATGGACCAGATACGCACTGTTAGCTCCTGGCCCGCTGGTCAATGGCTGCTTCGAGCCGGTCGAGTTTTCCTGTGATTTCACCGGAGTCGTGGCCGGGGCGGATGTCCGCCTTGAGCACGAGGGAAACCCTGTTGCCGTAGCGGGTCATGGCTTCGGTGGCGGCTTTGATGACGGCCATACATTGGTCCCAGTCACCTTCGATGGTGGTGAACATGGCATCGGTGCGGTGGGGTAGGCCTGAGTCGCGCACAATCTGGACGGCTTCGGCAACGGCGTCGTGGACGGAGCCGCTGGGGTCGCCGCCTCCAGTGGGGGCTACAGAGAAAGCAAATAACATACCTCTACGTTAGCCTGTGCTAGCTGTTTGTGGTAGGTTCTGCCCCATCAATGGAGGCCTAGTTTGGCGGTGCGGTGGCTAGGGGCCGGATCTGTGCGTGCGGCTGGGGTTTCTCTACGGTTAACATGGGTAGGGTGATGACTACTGATTTTTCTCGTGTTCCTGGTGCTCCGGTAAGCGCCAATATCTCTTCTTTGGTCAGGCTCCATACTGCCTTGCGAGCGGTCAACTATACCTATGAGGGGGTTGCCTCCCTCCTGGGTGACCGCGCTTTTGAGGCCATGACCCGGGACCAGCTCACACCTGGTATCTACAGGCTGAACCAGGTGCTGGGGTACGAGAAAAAAGCCTCTACTTTTAGCCTTGGTGAAAAGTCGCTGGCGCAGGTAGTGCGTTTCTTCCTGATGGGGCAGGTGCTTGAGTCTGCTGAGCTTGAAGCCGCTCTGGGGGCCGGTTTATGCGATCTTCTCGTAGAGCTTGGCCTGGCTGAAAGCGCTACCTCAGGTTCCCTTCAGGCTTCGGTTGACCTGCGCCCCCACGCCGCTGACGACGGCACTGAACTCTATGTTGCTAGCGATCTGGGTGCGCACCAGCGCCCCGGCGTTCTGCGGAAGGACCATGTACTGGGTATCGGTCATGCTTCCCTGACCCTGGCACAGTTCACCGAGCGCACTCCCCTTGAACGGGCGCTCGATCTGGGCACCGGGTGCGGCATCCAGACCTTCCATCTGCTGGCCCACGCCCGTCACGTCACCGCAACGGATATTTCGGAGCGGGCATTGGCTTTTACCCGCTTTAACCTTCTGCTTAATGCTCCTGCCCTAGAGATTGACCCGCAGAAGCTGGAGGACCGGGTGAGCTTGCTCCACGGTTCTTTGCTGGAACCGGTAGCCGGGCAGAGCTTTGACCTGGTGGTTTCTAACCCGCCCTTTGTCATTACACCGCGTAGCTCTGGGGAGACCCCGGCAGACCAGTTCACCTACCGCGACGGTGGTATGGCAGGGGATGGCATCGTGTCAACCTTGGTGCGCCAGCTCCCTGAGATCTTGAACCCCGGTGGGCGTGCCCAGATGCTGGGTAACTGGGAAATTCCCGTGGCTGGCCCCGATGAGCAGGCCGACTGGTCGGCCCGCCCCCGCGACTGGGTAGGTCAAGAAGCGGAGGCCTGGTTTATTCAGCGTGAAGTCCTTGCCCCGGAGCAGTATGCTGAGACTTGGTTGCGTGATGCCAGCGAGAACCGCGACCCCGCCCACTATGAGCAGGCCTATACTGACTACCTGCGCGACTTTGCCGCGCGAGGCGTGGACGCTATCGGCTTTGGCATGATTTGGTTGCGCCGACCCAACTTGCAGGCGGCAGGGGAGCGCCTGCACCGTTTTGAGGAAATTACCTACCCGATCCAACAACCCATTGCCTCCTTTATCACTGAGGCCGTTGCCCACTATGATGCGGTGACTGCCCTGGATGATGAAGCTCTCCTAGCCCAGCATCTGGTGGTAGCTGGGGATGTGACCGAGGAGCGCCACTTGTCACCCGGTTCTGAGCATCCGTCCCTTATTTTGCTCCGCGCCGGTGCCGGTTTACGTCGCACCATTTTAGAAACCACAGAAACAAGCGGGTTCGTCTCGGCCTGCGATGGGGAACTCAGCGTGGGCCAGATTGTCAATGCCCTAGCCACTCTGCTGGACTGGCAGGACGCTTCACCCCAGCAGGAATTGATAAGTAACATTCGTGAACTGTTGGAGAAGAGTTTTCTGCGCCTTGAGCAGGGTGACTAGACTGGTGCTATGGTAGAGAACCCGATTAAAGCCCTGACCGAAGACCGCTGCTGGGAGCTGTTAAGCTCGCATGAGTTTGGGCGTCTTGCCCTAGCCGTGAGCGGCGAAGTCGATATTTACCCCGTCAATTTTGTGGTGCACCAGAAGAAAATCTACTTCCGTACCGCAGCTGGGCAGAAGCTGTCCGAGGTCGTTATTAGCCGTAAGGCCGCCTTTGAGATTGATGAAGTCAAAGATGGTATGGCCCGCTCCGTGGTAGTACACGGGAATGCCCAGTGGCTGACCAGCGAAGCTGACCTTGCCGCCATTGAATCGTTGGGGCTACGCGCCTACGCACCGACCTACAAGACCAACTGGGTTGAGGTTGAGCCGGTGAGCATTAGCGGCCGCGAATTTGAGATCGGTGAAGAACCGACCGACGAGCTCTAAGCCAGCCCCAGAACCCCGTACACCATAGGTCGGCCAGCATGATGGGTGCCAAGAGCCCTCTAAGGTCACATGACCCTAAGTGGACAGGAAGTGCTGTCTGTCGGCTATTGTTGTGCTTACACGCCTATTGTCAACCTCAAGGAGCCACCAGTGCCCACCAAGGCAACCCCCCTGCACGGCAAGTCACTGCTGATTGTAGAGTCCCCCTCTAAAGTCAAAACAATCAGCGGTTACCTGGGAGATGCCTTTATTGTCGAGTCCTCGATGGGCCACATCCGTGACCTGCCTCAGCCCTCTGAACTGCCCGATGAGCTGAAAAAGAGCCCTGTGGGTAAGTTCGCTGTTGACGTGGAGAACGGCTTTGAACCCTACTATGTGGTCAATTCTGATAAGAAGAAGAAAGTCACCGAGCTCAAGCGCCTGCTCAAAGAGTCTGATGCGCTTTATCTGGCAACCGATGGGGACCGTGAGGGCGAAGCGATTGCCTGGCACCTGCTTGAGGTGCTCAAGCCCAAGGTACCCGTCTACCGTCTGACTTTCCCGGAAATCACCAAGGAAGCCATTGAACGTGGCTTCAAGGATTTGCGTGAGATCGATGAGAACCTGGTGGATGCTCAGGAAACCCGCCGTGTCCTTGACCGTATCTACGGCTATGAGCTCTCTCCCGTGCTCTGGCGCAAGGTGTCGCGTGGTCTCTCTGCGGGCCGCGTGCAGTCTGTTGCCACCCGCCTGGTTGTTGAGCGTGAACGCGAGCGCATGGCTTTCCGCTCTGCCAGCTACTGGGATTTGACCGGCACCTTTACGACCGCATCGGCTGAGAGCTTTAGCGCTAAGCTATCTGCTGTGGATGGTGCCCGTGTTGCTACGGGCAAGGATTTTGCCGATAACGGCGCTTTAAAGGCTTCTGCGGCTTCTAAGGTTTCCCATCTCGATGAGGCCGCCGCTAGTTCGCTGGCTACCGCTCTGGCCTCTGCTGATTTTGCGGTTCGCTCGGTCGAGACCAAGCCCTACACTCGCCGTCCTGCTGCCCCCTTCACGACCTCCACCCTGCAGCAGGAGGCAGCCCGTAAGCTCCGTTTCTCGTCACGCTCGACCATGCAGGTTGCCCAGCGACTCTACGAAAACGGTTACATTACCTACATGCGAACCGACTCCGTTGCCCTGTCAGATCAGGCAATCCGGGCCGCTCGCGCCCAGGCCAAGGAACTTTACGGTGCCGAGTTTGTACCTGCCTCACCGCGCGTCTACGCTTCTAAGTCTAAGAACGCCCAGGAAGCTCACGAAGCAATCCGCCCTGCCGGTGATACCTTCCGCACCCCTGCTGCCGTCAAATCAGCCTTGAGCCCCGATGAGTTCCGTCTCTACGAACTGATTTGGAAGCGTACCGTTGCCTCTCAGATGGCTGATGCTAAGGGTTCAACCGCCTCCGTCCGTTTGGGCGCTATCGCCAGTGATGGGCGCGATGCCGAGTTCGCCGCCTCCGGTACCGTCATTACCTTCCGAGGCTTTTTAGCTGCCTATGAGGAGGGCAAAGATGCCCTGCGCAATGAGGAAGACAAGGCCGCCGAGGCGAAGAGTGAGAAACGTCTGCCCCAGCTTGCCCAGGGCGATAGGCTGAACGCCAGCGATATTGAGGCTGCCCGGCACGAGACCTCGCCCCCGCCCCGCTACACCGAAGCCTCCCTGGTCAAGGCCATGGACGAGCTGGGTATTGGTCGCCCTTCAACCTATGCTGCCGTTATCTCCACCATCATGGACCGGGGTTATGTTCATCACCGGGCTGGTTCCCTGGTACCTTCCTGGACGGCTTTTTCGGTGGTACGCCTGCTTGAAGAGCACTTTGCCAAGTATGTGGACTACGAGTTCACCGCTGAGATGGAAGAGGACCTGGACCGCATTGCACGCGGCGAAGAAGCCCGCACCCAGTGGTTGGGCAACTTCTACTTTGGTGGTGAGGCCCAGCGCGGCCTCAAGCCTATGGTCGATAACCTGGGTGATATCGACGCTAGAGCTATTAACTCCATTGAGGTTGCCCCCGGAGTCAATCTGCGCGTGGGTAAGTTTGGCCCCTACCTTGAGATGGGCGGCGAAATTGACACCGAGACCGGCGAGATTAAGGACCCGGTCCGCGCTAATGTGCCTGATGATCTGGCTCCGGATGAGCTGACCGAGGAGAAGGTCGCAGAGCTGATCTCCCAGGGCAAACAGGACGGTCGTGAACTGGGTGTAGACCCGGTGACCGGGCGCACTATTGTAGCCCGGGACGGCCGCTACGGCCCCTACGTCACCGAGCTGATCCCTGAGATGAGCGAAGAAGAAATCGCCGCCTGGATGGAGGCCCAGCCCACCGAGTACTACAAGAACGGTAGGCCCAAGCCTAAGAAGAAGCCTAAGCCTGAAAAGCCCCGTACCGGCTCCCTCTTCAAGAGCATGGATCTGGCAACTATCACCCTTGAGGACGCGCTCAAACTCATGAGTCTGCCCCGCGTGGTGGGAAGCGATGCTGAGGGCCTTGAGATTACCGCCCAGAACGGACGTTTTGGCCCCTACCTGAAGAAGGGTACGGATTCGCGCTCGCTGGAAAACGAGGAGCAGATTTTCTCGATTACCTTGGAGCAGGCCATTGAGATTTATTCTCAGCCTAAGCAGCGTGGGCGGGCGGCGGCTAAGCCCCCCTTGGCTGAGCTGGGTGTTGACCCGGTGTCTGAGAAGAAGATTGTGGTTAAGGACGGCCGCTTTGGCCCCTACATCACCGACGGTGTCACCAATATTACGGTGCCTAGGAGCGAGACAATTGAGTCACTGACTCATACCCGTGCGGTTGAGCTTTTGGCTGAGAAGCGCGCCAAGGGCCCGGTTAAGCGTAAGACTACCGCTAAGAAGACCACCGCTAAGAAGGCACCTGCAAAGAAAACTACAGCCAAGAAGACAACAGCCAAGAAGACAACAGCTACAGAAACCGCTGAGTAGGGGCTAAGCCCTGCCAGCGGGTGATGGGGGCAGGAGCTAGGCTCCTGCCCCAGCTGTTTGCGGGATCGAGCTGGCCGGCCGCGCGGGGTGCGTCCTTTAGACTGGTAGGCAGGAACCTTATTCTTTTCACCTATCCTGGGGGAACCATGCGACTCGGCGTGCTAGATATCGGCTCAAATACCGGCCACCTGCTCTTGATCGAGGGGCAGCTGGGTTCGCGCCCCGAAGCCTATACCGATGCCCATAAGGAGCCCCTCCAACTGGTGCGCTACATTGATGCTGATGGGAAGATCACCGACGAGGGCCGCGACCGGCTGACAGCCTTTGTCAAGAGCGCTGTGCTTTATGCTATCGAGCAGGGAGCTGAGGACCTTTTAGCTTTTGCTACCAGCGCTATTCGTGAGTCCAAAAACGGCCCTGCGGTCCTTCAGCACGTGCAGAATGCCACCGGGGTGAACCTGACCGAGATTACCGGTGACCAGGAAGCTGCGATTACCTATCACGCGGTGCGCCACTGGCAGGGGTGGGGTGCTGGCCGTATCCTCAACTTTGATATTGGCGGTGGCTCCTTTGAGTTCTCTACCGGCATGGATGCCTACCCCGATGACGCTATCTCGGTGCCCCTGGGCGCTACCCGCCTGACCGGGGACTGGTTTAGCTCGGAGATCCCTTCACCCAAGGAAATTAAGAAACTCCGTAAGTATGTGCGTGAAACCCTAGAGCCTGTTGCCACCCAGCTCCTTGCCTACGGTGAGCCCAACATGGTGGTGGGTACCTCTAAGACTTTCCGCTCCCTGGCCCGTATTTGCGGTGCTGCCCCGTATTCTGCTGGCCCCTATGTTAAGCGTGAAATGCGTTTAGAAGACCTGCGCTTGTGGACCCGTCGTATGGAGGCCATGGCACCGTCTGAGCGGGTGGACTTGCCGGGGGTGTCCGAGGTGCGCGCTGAGCAGATGCTTGCTGGCGCTATTGCAGCTGAGACGGCTATGGATGTTTTTGGCGTAGGAGTTATGCGGGTCAGCCCCTGGGCTTTGCGTGAGGGCCTGATCCTGCGCCGCATGAACTACCTAGCCCAGCAGGGTTCTTACTCCATGCTTGACCCCCGCTCACTTGAAGAATTCGTCCGTAATTAGACTCTGATATCCTGCTGACCGGTAGAAACTTTCCTTTCTAGGTAAGCCGGTTTGTAGATGAACGGTGCTTGTTATGACTGACTCCCAGCTCAACCCAGCTTCTGCTGAGCCTGCTATTGTTACTACGGAAATAGAAGGGCCGCGACCTCAGATTCCTGTGGCGCTTTCGACCTCCTGCCTTTTTCCTCTGGGGGTGCACGAGACCTTTTCAACGGCTGTTGATCTTGGCTACGACAGTGTTGAGGTCATGATTACTCACACCGCTCTGAGTCAGGAGCCCTACGACCTGCTGAACCTGGTGCAGGAGTACCAGATTCCAATTTCTGCTATTCATGCACCGACTCTCTTGCTGACCCAGCAGGTGTGGGGCCGGGCCTGGAACAAGATGCAGATGGCTGCCAAAATGACCAAGGCTGTAGGAGCTGATGTGATCGTTGCGCACCCACCTTTCCGGTGGCAGAAGACCTACGCCAAGAACTTTGTGGCCGGTGTCCGCGAAATCTCTGAACATGAGGGCGTTAAAATCGCGGTAGAAAACATGTACCCCTGGTCATTCAAAGGGAAAGCGATCGAGATGTACGCCCCGCACTGGGAGCCCTCTCGCTTTGACTATGACTGGATTACCTGGGACTTCTCCCATGCGGCAGCTGCCAATGATGACTCCTTAGAGGCCGTTAAACGGATTGGCTCTCGCCTGGGGCACCTTCATCTGACTGATGGTTCTGGCGATAAGCTCATGGATGAGCACTTGGTGCCGGGGCACGGTAGTCAGCCTGTTGCTGAGACGCTACAGTACCTTGCGACGACCGACTTTGCGGGCGTGGTGTGTGCCGAGGTATCGACCCGCAAGGCCAAGGGCGCGGCTGAGCGTGACGAGTGGCTCTACGAGACGCTTCAGTTTGCGCGCACCCACCTGGCCCGCTAACCTGCCTCGTGCAGGCTTTCTCTTTGATCCCTACCGATAGGACAACATCTACCATGACTACTGTAGCTTTTTTGGGAACGGGTTCCATGAACGGGGCAATTGCCTCAGGCTTGCTTGCCGGTGGAGCTGATCCTGCAACACTTCGCGCTACTGTCGGCTCCGTAGCTAGCGTCGAGCCCCTTAAGAAGAAACTGGGGGAGCGAGGCTCAGAAGTCCTGGTACTGGCAAACGAGACAGAGCCCGAAGCAAACCTGCGGGCTGTCCAGGGGGCAGACCTTGTGCTCTTGGGCGTCAAACCCTACGCTATTCTTGACCTTGCCCGGCAGATCGCCCCGGTACTGGACCCCAGCACCCTTGTGGTATCGGTGGCCGCAGGTATCACCCTCGATGCCCTGACAGCAGCACTGCCTGAGGGACAACCTGTTATCCGTTGCATGCCAAACACTCCTTCACGTGTGGGCAAGGGGGTTCTTGCTATCTCGGTGGGTGCGTCAGTAAGTGCTAGCCAGCAGGAGGTAGCGGCCAATATCTTAGCGGCAGCAGGGCAGGTCTTTGAGGTTGGAGAGGAACAGATGGGTGCTGTCACCGCTGTGTCTGGTTCTGGGCCTGCCTATGCTTTCTTACTAGCCGAGACAATGGCCGCCGCCGGTGTGAAGTTAGGCCTTGATGAGCAAACAGCCACAGCGCTAGCCGCGGCAACCGTGGCGGGTGCGGGCTATCTCTTGGAGGCTGACCCTGATCCCGAGTCACTGCGCCAGGCCGTCACCAGTCCCAAGGGGACCACAGACAGGGCTATCCGGACCTTTACTGAGGGTGGTCTCTTTGAACTAACTGAGGCGGCTATGCGGGCTTGTGTTCAGCGCAATGATGAGATGACTGCTGAATTCTGCGGCGGTAGCAAGGATCACTAGCACCTAAAGACTGTTTGAGCATAAGAGCATACTGTGCTACCAAGTTCTATAACAAGATTTCAGCCTTGAGGGTAGCGAAACTACTTGGGGGCAAACTAAAAGGCCAGTCCGTAGGGAACCGGACTGGCCTTTAGCTCTCTACCCACCAGTAGGGATCTGGCGGATGGAGAATGCCTTCAACCTGAACTCGGTGGCATTAGGGGGAACCACCATAGAGATCAGGTCTCTAGCTACTTGAACGGGTTCGCGGACCGTTCAGTAATCACTCGCACCTTTAGAGGTATTTATAACTATAGGCTAGTTCGTAGGATTATGCACCTTGTTGTCCTAGAAAAAACAGAAAAATTTTCAGAAATTAGCTCAACATACATATTAGGTTGAGGTTTATTGAATCCTAGTCAGGGCAACCTTTGGGTGGAGAATTTAGGGCCTTGAGGCAAAACGCTGAATAAGATCCACTTGCCCAGAGACAATAAGTAAATCTCGTGAAGAGACTTTTGTTGTGGGGGTTGCATGGGTAATCTCTTCGCCGGGGGATTTTACACCCACGATTGTTACACCGTATTTCGACCTAACGTCTGATTCTGCCAGGGTGAAGCCGTGGGTTTCTTTAGGTGGGTACATTTTGACGATGGCGAAATCATCGTCAAACTCAATAAAATCAAGCAAGCGACCGGAGACCAGATGGGCGGCACGGACGCCGGCGTCTGACTCTGGGTAAACAACCCGGTGTGCTCCAATACGGGATAGAATTTTGCCGTGGGAGGGCGTAATCGCCTTGGCCCAGATGCGTTCAATCCCCAAATCCACTAGGTTAGCTGTGATGAGCACAGAGGCCTCAACCGAGGTTCCTACGCCAACCACAGCAGAGCTAAAGTCCTGAGCGCCTAGCTGGCGTAAGGCGTTGATATCTGTTGCATCTGCTTCGACCACATGGGTCAGCTCCCCTGCCCACTTCTGAACCAGTGCGGAATCCTTTTCAACAGCCAGAACCTCCTTATTCTGGTGGACGAGCTGTGCAGCGGTAGCTGACCCAAAGCGGCCAAGCCCGATTACTAGAACCGGGGCGCTGTGGGTTGTGCGAGACTCTTTCTTAGCCAATGATGGGCCTTTCTTCGGGGAACTTGTATAGACGGCGACGGGAACGTAGAGCCAGGCCCGTTGCCACGGTGACGGTACCGACTCTGCCAATCAGCATCAGCAGGGAAAGGACGTAGGCCCCTGCCGCTGGCAAATCAGGTGAGAGCCCGCTTGAAAGACCACAGGTGGCGTAAGCGGAGATAACCTCAAAGAGTGACTTATCCAGGCTGGCTCCGCTGATCAGCATAATAGCGGCAGTCCCCAGGAGTACAAAGACAGAACTCATCATGATGACCGTAATTGCGATGCGTAGTACAGCGTCAGGGATGGTTCTTCTGAAAGCTACAACGAACTGGTCACCACGGGCCTCGGCCAAAATGGCTAGGAAAACTACGGCCAGGGTGGTGACCTTGATACCACCAGCGGTTGATGCTGAGCCTCCGCCGACAAACATCAGTACATCGGTCAACAGCATTGTCACCGGGTTCATGTCTGACATCTCTACGAGGTTGAAGCCTCCAGAGCGGGTCATGACAGAAGCAAATATTCCGTTCAGTAGCTTATCGGCCAGGGTCATGCTCCCGATAGTTTTGGGGTTGTTCCATTCTAGAACCAGCCAGGCTAGGGAACCCATCATAAAGAGCAGGAAGGTACCCAGCAGGGTGAGCTTGGCGTTGAGGTTCCACCCCCGGTAGTGCAGGCTCTTGCGCAGGGCCAGGATGACTGGGAAGCCCAGGGAGCCGATAAAGACCCCTAAGGCTATGGGGGTAATGACCCACAGATCATGGCTATAGGGTACAAGGCCATCTGTGTGAGGGGTGAAGCCTGCATTGTTAAAGGCCGAGATCGCGTAGAAGACTCCGTGCCAGGTGGCTTGGCTCAGGGGCTCGCCCAAAAATATGAAGCGGGGAATAAGGGTTGCGGCAATAAAGGCTTCGATGGTGATAGAGGTGAAGGCTACTGTGCGTAGGACTGAGCCTACTTCACCCAAACGGCCAATGTTGAGGGTTTCCTGAGCGATGATTTTTGAGCGTAATCCAAGTTTCTTGCCAACGATCAGAGCCAGGATAGAGGTGAATGTGAGGGTCCCCAGGCCCCCGACCTGTGCGCCGACGAGAATAACGAGGTGCCCAAAAGTGCTCCATTGGTCAGCCGTGGAGACAGTGGTAAGACCGGTAACGGTCACAGCACTAGTTGCCGTGAAAACCGCATCATGGAGGGCTACTGAGTGGCCGTCCTGGGAGGCCCAGGGGGTGTAAAGGAGCAAGGATAAGGCGGAAATGACCAGGACAAAGGCTGCAATAGCTATGCGGGAGGAGGAATTTCCCACACTTTGATCTACTAGCTCGCGAAATCTATATAAGAGAGTTTGGAGAGGGTGGGCATCTTGGTCAGCCTCTTTCATGACTGTTTGAGGGACTCTTTCCTTGATTTTGAAGAGGGTGCTATGGTCCTCGGGTTTCGGGGGCTGGCGCACGATTTTGTTCATTGGTTCACCTCTCTTTCTAGCCTAGTGTGCGTGTCATATCGGTAGGCTCCGCTGTCGATGGGGTTTAGAGTGTTTAATGAGGAATGTGACTTAAATAACCTTTAGGGGGTAGTGCTCGTGGCAGCAACCGATAGTCTGACGCCAACTGACCTGCGAGTCTTGTGGAGTCCCCACATGGCTAACTACTATTTTGGCGACTATCACCCTATGCACCCTTCCAGGCTCGATGCCACGGCATCCCTAGCTCGCGCATTGGGAATCTTTGACCTGCCGCAAATCCAGCTCGAAGAGCCAGAGATGGCTAACGTTCACCAGCTCATGTTAGCGCATGATTACTCCTATATTGATGCGGTTCAGAAGATTAGTGCTGACCCGAGTCTTACCATTGCAAACTGTGGTTTGGGGACGGAAGATACCCCTGGTTTTGAGGGGGTGCACGAAGCAAGTGCCCGACTGGCTGGTGGAACTTTTCAGGCGGCAGAGGCCATCTTGACTGGTGCTGTAAAACATGCGGTTAATTTTGGTGGCGGTATGCACCACGCTTCGCGGGATCAGGCGAGCGGGTTCTGTATATATAACGACTGCGCTGTAGGTATCGGCCACCTGCTGGAACAGGGTGTTTCAAAAGTCGCCTACATCGATGTGGATGCCCACCACGGGGACGGTACTCAGAGCATCTTTTGGGATAATCCCAACGTTATGACTATCTCTCTGCATGAGAGTGGCATGACGCTCTTTCCCGGCACCGGGTTTGCAAACGAGGTGGGGCCGGAGGGCCTTGCGGCGGGAACCTCGGTAAATATTGCCCTACCCGAAGGAACTGCTGATTCTGGCTGGCTCCGAGCCTTCGACGCAATCGTCCCCAGCGTCTTACGGGAGTTTCAGCCAGAGGTCATTGTTAGCCAACACGGCTGCGACTCACACATGGACGATGACATGTCGCACCTGAAGGTCAGCATTAACGGTCAGCGTGAGATTGCCGCCCATATTTCTTTGCTTGCCGATGAGCTGTGTGAGGGCCGATGGATAGCTACCGGGGGAGGGGGCTACTCGATTTATAACGCTGTACCCCGTTCCTGGAGTCACCTTATTGCTGTTGCCGCCGGTCAGCCTCTCGATGTGAATATACCCACTCCGAAAGCCTGGCAAAAATATATGTTGGAGCGCTACGGGACGAAAGTGCCCACTATCTTGGGGGACCCAGTGGATTTGTGGTGGTCTTCGTGGGAGGTCGGGTTTGACCCTGCAAGCGGTATCGACCGCTCAATTATGGCCACCCGCAAGGAGGTTTTTCCACTGTGGGGTCTGGATCCCTGGTATGACTAGTCAATATTTCTGGTGTGGCAGGGTAAGCTAGAATGGCTAAGTATTACCCTTTGGGTAAAAGTCCCTCCGCTTCAATAAGGTGCAGGCATGTCCCCCCTTCTGTTGGTAAAACATGCAATTGTGGGTATATATACGTATATGATGTCAGTATGAAAGACGACGTTTTTGCTGTTATCGCTGACTCGACCCGGCGACACATTCTTCAGGCACTTGCTGTCGAGCGATTGGCTGTGGGTGAACTGGTCGAGGAGCTTGGCGTTAGCCAACCAACTGTTTCTAAACACCTTAAAGTCCTACGAACTGCCGGTCTTGTCGAAACCGAGGCCGTAGGTCAGAAGCGTTTCTATTCCATTACCCCAGCGCCCCTCCTTACTATCACTGATTGGGCTCAGACCCTCATCGACGCCCCCGCTCTCCAAACAGGAGAGTCCCAAACTGTTCCCACCCCCCAGGACGAAAGGGCTCACCCAGCAGACCAGCAGGTCAGCACGGCCAGCCCCCCATCCCTCGAAACAAAGGTTAGCCCGCTTGCTACAAGTAGCGAGCCAGAAGAAGCCGAAGAAGAGCCCCCCGTGACTGCTGAAGTTACCCAGGAACAGGTTGATACCCCCCTTGTTCCTCACCCTGCGAACGCCGGTATTTTGATTACTCCTTTGACTGCTTTCACCCCGGTCCTTGACCGGTACACCGGTGAGCGAGCTGACGAGATTATCGATAAGGAAGAGGTGTTTCCCAGGCAGAAAGCAGAAAGTACCAAGGCTCTATCTGCAACATTAGATAACACATTTGCTGCAGAAGACCTTGAAACTGAGGCAACTCTTCAGCTTAAGCTGATGGCTCAGAACCTCACCTTAGATTCTGAAGACGAACAGGTTTCTTCAGGCGAGAATCCGCTTGTTCCCCAAGGCCTCTCCCAAGCTCAGCCTGCTCTTTCAAAGCTTGAGACTGATATTGATGCCCAGGCTGAGGCTGCTGTTGCGGAATCGCAGGAACGCGCATCTATCACAGAGGCGCAGGCAGCAGAAGCCGCTGAAGAAGGCGGTCTGCTGTCAAAGCTGGCTCGCTGGGGCCGTCGCAGCGCGCGCTAATCACTCCATAGACCCCTACCTGAGAGAAAACACAACCCTATATGGCACACCATCAGCAGTTTCTCGACTGGATTGAGAATGAACTGATTAACCAAAACCTGCATCTGGGAGATGAACTACCCGATGACAGAGTGCTGGCCCGCGAGGTGGGTCTCAGCCAAAATCTGATGCGTGAAAGCCTTAAGCACTGCGAAGAAATCGGGGTGCTAAGGCTTTATGAGGGGCGCAAGAAGAGCATCATCAGCGTTCTCTTGCGTGAGCCGGCATCATCGGCTGGCCCTGCCATCGGCCTCTACTTGGCCAGTTCACGAGCCCCGCGCCAGGACCTGTTAAACACCTGCCTGCTCCTGGAAAGCTACGCCTTGGCCGGGCCGTCTTTTGACCAGTCTGCCTTCCCCGAACTTGACCGGATTGTCGGGGCCATGCAGGATGCCGCTACCAGTCTCAGCGATTTCCACGACCTTGAGGCTGATTTTCATATTCAGCTGGGTCGTTTGTCGGGTAACGCCCTGGTCTCTGCCCTGTTGGCTACGCTGCGCGATGCCATGATTGAAGCACGGTTTGAGCTTGTTAACCGGGTTCCCCTGTGGAGTGCGACATCGGCTCGTTTGCGTATGGAGTACCGTGCCATTGTCGATGCGGCTCGTTCTGGTGATCCTGCACTTGCTCAGACCCTGTTGCGAGCTAACCTGCATGAGCGTTTTGCTGAGGCAGGTCACCGGCTTGATCTGCCAGAGGACATGGGGCAGGAGGATGAGGACCCTCAGTTCACTCTGGAACCCGTGGATATTGATGCCAAGGGGCTCCTGCCGGAGCAGTGGGGTGGTGCAATTGAGCCAGATCTCTTTGAAGCTCTGGCAACCATTCAGCCCATTAAGTCTTCTGTTTCGCCTGCACGGTCTGTCCTAGAGAAGAGCAAAGAACAGCCTGCGCCCGAACCTGTTACCGCCTCGCCTGTGCAAACCGTGCCGGAAGCTCCGCTGGAGGAGGCCCCTGTAGAAGATGCTCCCGAAGTAGCCGAAGCTGTGACTGCACAGGAGGTCCTGGCTGATGCGACCCCTCAAGCTAGCGAAGATACTGCCGAAGCTGAGAGCGCCCAGGCTCTTGTAGAGCCCAAGGGCCAAGAACCGGCAGAGCGTTCGGAAGAGGAGCCGCAAGCTAAGGCCGCAGAAACTCCTGAGCCTGATCTTGTGCTGGATAGCGAGGAAGAGAAGTCCCGTGAACCTGCTGTATCTGAACAGCCTGACCAGCAGCCCGAGCGTCCTGAGCCCATCGCGCTGGCAGAAGAGCGGGCTGTACCAACCGGTAGCGCTACGCGTAAGCGTCGCGGTACCGTCAGCCCCGTTGTTCGTGCAACGGTGATTCCACCGCGCCAGACCTCGCCCAAGCCGGTCCCGGTCCGGCGCCTCATTGACTGGCAACCGGTCGGCCAAGAAGACAAACCTCTTGTAGTTGCAGAGCAGGTATCGGCTCCGGTCCAGAGGGTTCCGGTAGAAGACCTTGAAGCGAAGCTCAGAAACGAAGAAGCTCGTCTGGCTGCTGCCAAGAAGCTAGCTCGTCGTACTGAGGCCAACCCTAGGGAATCAGGGGCCGCACCTGCTTGTGAGACTGGGCAGGTCGCTCATGCACCTGAAGCTCAGGTCATGGAGTCACCTGCGCCTGCAAGAGAAATCGCCGCATCTGAGCCGAAGCGCCCCAGCAGGGTAGCTTCTAAGAAGCTCTTCGATATCGTTAACTACTTTGGTTTTAAGCAGATGAAATCTCCGGTCAGGTCGGCTGTGCCCGCAGAGCCTTCCCGCGATGTGGACGATACCCTGCATATATCTGATGAGCCTGAAACCAATTCGTTTGAGGGGTATGAGTACATCGACCCCCTTGCCGAGGATGACGGTGCAGCCGACTACTCTGATTGGGAGGATGAGGACCTGCACAAGAGCGCTCCCTGGCAGGATGAGACCTCGCAGGTTAAGAACGGCCAGGCCGAGCAGCCCCTACCGGCACAGACTGGCCAACCTACTGAGCCGGGTACTGTTGCGTCTGCCGGGAGTATCCTGAGCCAGAAAAAGGGTAAAAAGAAATCTAAGAAAAACCGCCGCTAAAGGCTCAGTGTGGGAAATGCAACGAGAAAATGTTCTCACTTGAGGGTGAACGGGCCTCGGAACGTCCTGTTTACCTGTACTCTTGACAGAGAGCGTTTTTTCACGCGGAGGGTATTTTTGTGCCCAAAAGCGTGTGTAAGGGAGCGTTTATACCGGTATAACCCCCGGATAGCTACCGTACACACCTGAACTATCAGGTGATGTCGGCCGGGTATCAACCACTCTATTTAATAAGTGAGGTGAATCCTATGGGTTCAGTTATCAAGAAGCGCCGCAAGCGTATGTCGAAGAAGAAGCACCGCAAGCTTCTCCGTAAGACTCGCCACCAGCGCCGCAATAAGAAGTAAATTCTTCACCGTGAGCCTCGCACCTTTGGGTGCGGGGCTCACGCTCTTTAAAGTGTGACGAGAGGCGCTGGCGCGATAGAGTAAAGACTATGGCCACACCGCTTATTGAACTTCTGACCAAGCCAGGGTGCCACCTGTGCGAATCCGCCCGGCAGGCAACCCAGGAGGTTGTCTCAGGCTTTGACCTGAGTTTTACCGAGATTAACGTTGAGGATGACCCCGACCTTTTGGAGCGGTACCGTACCGAGATTCCGGTCTTGCGGGTGGACGGGGAGGTTAAGGACTTCTGGCAAATCAACACCAAGCGTCTTGCTCGCCTGCTGGAGAAAAAACTGGCTGGCTAAAAACGTTGGGCCAGGCAAAGCCCTGACAGACCGCAGTGGTGGCCAAGAGATACCCTGGCTCTTCAGGTCGGGTTAGCGCTTGTTGGCCGCGTCTGAGAGACTAGGTATATGAGCACACCACAACAGGCTACTGTTACTGTCCACCTGATGCGCCACGGCGAAGTGCACAATCCGGATCGTATTGTGTACGGGCGCCTACCCAACTACCACCTGTCCGAGACCGGGCAGAAAATGGTGGGTCTGAGCGCTGAAGAGTTTAAGCGCCGCTCCGATGCCGGGGCCAATATCGTGCACCTGGTCTGTTCGCCGCTCACCCGCACCCGGGAATCTGCCGCACCGATTGAAGAGCTCCTGGGCCTGACCGCTCAGCCCGATGAACGTGTGATTGAAGCCGATAACTACTTTGAGGGCCTGCACGTCAATAAGCAGGAGCTGCTGGGGAACCCCTCACACTGGAAGCACCTGGTGAACCCCCTGCGTCCTTCCTGGGGTGAGCCCTACAGGGAACAGGTTGCCCGTATGGCAGAGGCCATTAAGGACGCCGCACGCACAGCCTATGAGCTGGGGGGTGATGGCGCCGAGGCAATCATTGTGTCCCACCAGCTCCCCATCTGGATGGCCCGCACCTCGGTGGAGGGTGGTCTGCTACCGCATGACCCCCGCGCACGCCAGTGTAATTTAGCTTCCATTACCAGCCTTAAGTTCAAGAATATTTTTGCTCCTGGCAAGCCAAAACTCTCTTATGTTGAGCCTGCTGCGGAGCTGTACTCAGGTGTTATTCAGTTACCCGGGTCATAATAGCCCAGTTGCATCCTCACACCCTCTGACTCGAAAGACCCCCTTTTTATGTTGACTCCTTCTGACCTACGAGTGAGCCGTAAGCAGGCTCTGGGGCTCTTTGCTCTGGGCACTGTGGGGCTTCTATCTGCCTGCTCGCAAGGCCAAGATTCTCTGGCATCCCAGGCTGATGCGGGGGACGCTAAGGGATATATTGCCGGTGATGGTAGCGTCACCGAATACGCGCAGGGGGAGCGGGGGCAACCCGTTGAATTTGAGGGTGAGCTGTTTGATGGTTCGGTTGTTCGAGCATCAGAACTGCGCGGTAAGCCGGTCCTGATCAATTTCTGGTACGCAGGGTGTGCGCCCTGCCGCGCTGAAGCTCCCTGGCTCAACGAGCTTTATGAGAGCTATGGCCAGAAAGTTATCTTCTACGGTGCTAACGTGCGCGATGAAAAAGGCACCGCTGAAGCCTTCGAGAAAAAATTCGGGGTTGCCTATCCCTCCTTTAGGGATCTGAACGGCAAGGTGCTCCTTGCCATGAGCAAGTATGTTCCTGCTCAGGCCGTGCCCACTACTGTTGTGCTCGATGCCGAAGGGCGTGTAGCCGCCCGCATCTTAGGGCAGATTGATAAATCGGTTCTCAAAACCCTGCTCGAAGACCAAATCAGTGCCTAACTACGGCCAAATAGTTCTTGATGGCTCACTATGGCTGGCTCTGCCCCTGGCGGCTTTAGCCGGCCTGGTGTCCTTTGCCTCGCCCTGTGTGCTACCGCTGGTACCCGGCTATGTTGGCTACGTTACGGGCCTATCGGGTGGCCAGATGAGTGCCCGCCACCGAACCATCCGCATGTTGGTTGGGATTAGCCTATTCGTATTCGGCTTCTCTCTGATTTTCGTGCTGATGTCGGTGGTACTCGCTCAACTGGGTGCCGCCCCCTGGCTACGCGGTCAGCGCTGGGTTGATGTGCTCCTGGGAGCCCTGGTCATTCTGATGGGCCTGATTTTTATGGGGCGCTTCAACTTTTTCCAGAAGGACCGAAAAATCGAGGCAAAACCACCGGCAGGGCTGTGGGGAGCACCGATTCTGGGGATGACTTTTGGCCTGGGGTGGGCTCCCTGCATCGGCCCCACCTTTGCCGCCGTCCAAACCCTTGTCTACACCGGCGGGTCAGGTAATACTAAAGCTATTCTTCTGACGCTGGCCTACTGCCTAGGGCTGGGTATTCCCTTCCTGCTGGTAGCCCTGGGGATCAGCAGGGGTGTTAACACCCTGGGGTGGGCACGCCGCCACCGCCTACTCCTGCAGAAACTGGGCGGGGCCATGCTGATCCTTATCGGTATTCTGCTAGCCACGGGAGCCTGGACCTCCATGATGTCCTGGTTCCAAGCTACGGTTCCGGTCTACCAGCTCCCTATCTAAGTATCGGTACTCACCACCACACAAATACCCGCACTCATTACTCAAGGAAATCATGGCTGAGACTCAAGACGCGGCGGCACTCGGGCCGCTAGAAATGCTCCGCTGGGCCTGGACGCAGCTCACCAAGATGAACACCGCGCTCTTCTTGCTGCTCATGCTGGCTGTTGCCGCTGTGCCCGGCTCGGTCTTTCCCCAGCGTATTCAGGACCCTGCAAAGGTCAATGACTACATCAAAGCGCACGAGACCTGGGGCCCTATTGCCGATAAGCTCCAGCTCTTCGATGTCTTTTCTTCAGTCTGGTTCGCCTCTATCTACATTCTGCTCTTTATCTCGCTGATTGGGTGCGTTATCCCTCGCGCTCTCAAACACTTCCGCTCGATGCGCTCTGCTCCTGCGCGCACGCCCAAGAACTTTAACCGCCTACCCCAGCACCGTACCCTCATGATTCCCCTGGGCGAGGGCACCGAAGGGCTCACAGCCCAGCAAGCCATTGAAGACGCTGCGGCTATCCTCAGGAAGCGCCGCTACCGGGTAGAGATCCGCCAGGAAGCAGACGCTGTCAATGTAGCGGCTGAACGTGGCTATCTACGCGAACTGGGCAATATCCTCTTCCACCTGGCCATGATGGGGGTGCTGGTCGCCGTTGCTGTTGGGTCCCTCTTTGGCTACAGCGGCCAAAAGATTGTTGCGGAAGACGAAACTTTTGTGAACTCCCTGATGAGCTATGACTCATTCAGCCCCGGTACAAACTACAACCCCGACTGGCTGGTCCCCTACGCCGCGACCATGGATACCATGACGGTAGAGTACGACCGGCAGAAAGGTTCCCCCACCTACGGGGACGATATTGACTACTCTGCCGAGTTCACTCTCACTGATTCCAACGGGGAAAGCCGCCAGCAGACCCTCAAGGTCAATGAACCTATCTACTTTGAGGGCACCAGCATCTACCTGCTGGGAAACGGCTATGCTCCCGTCATCAAAATAAGCAATGACGACGGTACCGTAGCTTTTGAAGGCCCCGTGGTAGGCCTACCGGCGGGTAAGAGCTACCTGTCATCGGTGGTTCTTAAGGTTCCCGACGCGAGCCCCGACCAGCTGGGCTTTGTGGGTATGTTCCTGCCTACCGGCGAACGAACTACCGGGGCCGCACCGACCTCAATCGACTCAGACCTCTATAACCCCATGCTGGTTCTTCAAAGCTACACCGGTGACCTGGGGCTCGATAAGGGGGTGCCCCAGAATGTCTATGTGCTTGACCTTGAAAGCCTAACCGGGCTGAATACCATGGCCCAGGGCAACGGTATCGTCCTTGATGCAAGCAATACCAAAGCCACCATGCCCGATGGACACGGCACTGTCGAGTTCCTGGGCGTCAAGCGGTACGCTGGCTTAGAAATCCGCTCGGATCCGGGCCGCCCGCTAGCACTGGCATCCTTTATCCTGCTCTTTGCGGGCCTGATTATTTCGCTCTTTGTGGCTCGCCGCCGTGTTTGGGTGCGGGCCCGTGAAACAGGGGAGGGTGCGGAGCGCGCACTCACGGTCGAGTATGCCCTGCTGGCTCGTGGCGAAGACCCCCGTCTAAGCCTAGAAGCAGATAAGCTCACGAACTTGCTCGCTGAGCGATGGGGACTAGAATTTGATGAAGCATAACCACCCGTGCACACCGGCTCTGCAGGTGCGCCGCCCCATACAGGCCTCGGCCTCCTAACCCTGCTTGTAGCACCTTTTGAATCGAGAAGCCTATGCCAGAAATTAACGAAACGTTCGCCCGCTGGAGTGAACTCTTTATGTACCTTGCGGCGCTTACCTACATGTTTGCTTTCATTGCCTTCAGCTGGGATGTTGCCGCTAACTCGCGCATTACCAAACGGCTTGAAGCCGCCCAAGAGTCCAAGAAGGAACTTGTGGGAGCAGGCGTGGGCGGCAAGTCCGCTTCGGTGCCTGCTGCAGTTATCAGCAGTACCGAGCAAGGAACCGGTGCTCGTGGCATGGGCTACCAGCGTGTGGCCGCCGCTAAGATTTCCGCCCATGTGGCAGATTCGGATATGCGCTATGGTAGCGGTGAGCGTCGTCCGGCTGCGCGTGCTGCGGTAGCTATCATGGTGCTGGGCTGCCTTGTTCACGCTGCTGGTGTGGTGACCCGTGGTTTGGCTGCCCACCGGGTTCCCTGGGGCAACATGTACGAGTTTTGCACTACCGGTGCTTTCTTGGTGACTGCTGTGTTCCTGGTGTTCCTGGTTTTCCGTGACCTACGTTTTGTGGGCACCCTGGTTTCGGGGCTGGCCCTCGTGATGATGACAGCGGCCACTATGGGCTTTAATACACCGGTGGGCCAGCTTAAGCCCGCCCTGCAAAGCTACTGGCTGGTTATTCACGTTTCTATTGCGGTGCTGGCCTCTGCGGTCTTTACCATCACTTTTGCCATGGCAGTTCTTCAGCTTGTGCAGACGGCCCGTGAGCGTCAGATTTTGGCCGACCAGGACACCTCATTGACCCGTATGGGCTTTATGCGGTTGATTCCCTCGGCTACCGCGCTGGAAAACTTTGCTTTCCGCTTGAATACCGTGGGTTTTGCGATGTGGACCTTTACTCTAGCTGCTGGTGCTATCTGGGCTGAAAAGGCCTGGGGCCGTTACTGGGGCTGGGACACCAAGGAAGTCTGGACCTTTATTATTTGGGTTGTTTACGCGGCCTACCTGCACGCCCGTGCAACCCGGGGTTGGTCTGGCCCGCCGTCAGCCTGGCTCTCTATTGCTGGCTATCTCTGCATTATCTTCAACTTCACCGTGGTGAACGTCTTCTTCTCTGGCTTGCACTCTTACTCGGGTCTGTAAGCGTTCCTAGGGCTAGGTGCTCAGCGCCGGTCTCTTCTCTGCTGATGGGCAGGGAAGAGGCCGGCTTTTTTGTGGGTTCCCAGGGTAACTCTTGAAATCTATCTAGGTACATGTTCTACTTAGTGATGAAAGGAGCGGACTATGGCAAACAGCATGTACCCCCAGGCTCTGATCAGAGCCACCCTGCCCCTGGCCATCCTGGCCTGCCTTGAAGCCGCACCAGCCCATGGATACGGCCTGGCCCAACACCTCGAGCAGTGGGGGTACGGCAAGCTTAAGGGCGGTTCCCTCTACCCAGCTCTCTCCAAATTAGAAGACGCAGGCTTTGTCACTACTAGCTGGACTCAGGGCGAGAACGGGCCCGCCCGCAGGCTCTACGCCATCACGGGTGCCGGTCACCGCCATCTAGAAGCCCAACGCAGCCGGCTGGCGGAACTGGCCCAGCAACTGGGTGCTCTGCCTGTCGCTCTTGCCACCACTGGCTGAAAGATTTTAAGGAGGAGCTATGGCAAGGACCCCCTACGAAAGACTGACCGAAGAGATCAGGCAGATTAGTGATCTGTCTGAAGATACCGACTGGGTACAGGCCGCCTTCGCCACCCTAGCCACCAACTCCGTCAAAGCCGCAACCAGCGAAAGCGCAGTGCGGGGCGTTATCCGGCAGGTAGAGACAACCGGGCAAAGCCCAGCCCAACTTTACGGCCCGCCGCAGGAATGGGTCGCCCACAAAATTGCGCTCTGGCGCGACAAGGGAACCCAGGTCTTTCTTGAAGACACACCCCTAAGCCTGAAAGAATTTATTGGCTTTGGTCTGTGCCTGGGAGCCTTCTACTCTCTTCTCTTCCTGCTGGTCTTAGCGCTACCGAGCGACCGCCAGGCCGACCCCAAAATAGGGATGCTAGCGGCCCCCCTGCTTCTGGCTTTCCTTACCCTAGGGGTAGGTGCCCTCTACCAGCGGGCCAATAGGCGCTGGGGGTTCGTCAAGGCTCTTACGGCCTGTGCCCTCTTCACGCTCCTTGGCTCTGGGGCAACGGCGGGCGTCTTTGGGTTGCTCGGTGCTAGCAGCACCCGCTATTCCCCCTGGTGGCTCCTACTGATTGCAGCTGTTCTCGGTCTACTGGGAGCCTTAGCCTTCAAACACCTCCCAGAGCCCTCACCGCACACAGCACAGGAGTTGGTGCCCGGTGATGAAGCTGCCTGGCTATCCGTTTTCATCCAGGAACTGCGATCCCGGGGCGATATGACCGAAGCCCGTGCCCGCGAAGAAGCCTACCGCGTGAGAGAACACCTAGCCTTCAGCCAAAGTAGTGCCCTAGAAGAGTTTGGTGATCCCGTTACCTATGCCCGCTCACTGGCCGGGCAAGGCAAGGTCCAGCCCTACCGCAACCTCCTGAGAGCCTCGCTTAGCCTAGGGGCCTGCTGCTTTTGGGCCTACAGCGCTTTTGCCGTCAATGACCCACAGGCTCTTAGCTGGAAACTACCCATCCTATTCCTGCTCGTGATACTGCTGGTCACGGAGGCCCGTAAAAGCTGGCGCGCCTACCATAAGGCCCAGAAGCCCCTGGCCTAGAAAATCAAGCCTAGAAAACCGGCAAAAATGAGGCCCCCGTGGCGACTGCTACGGGGGCTCAAGGTTTATGAGGAACTGCCATCTTCTGGCTTATGGTCGGGGTCCTCGGGATCTTGAGGGGCAGCCCGCTCAGAGTCAGCAGGTTTCTTCAGCCCTTTGCGCTCGCGGTCCTGCTTCTCTCGTCTGGCCCTAGCCTCAAGAAAACGAAGATACTCAGGGTCGTCATCGGGGGCTATCACCGGTTTCTCAACAGGCGCGCCGAAAGAGCCGTACCGTGATTTAGGCGGCCTGCCCAACCAGAACCAGAGCACAGATCCCAGTAAGGGGAACAGAATCAAAACAACCAGCCAGGCCCCCTTAGGTAGGGTTCTTACCAGGCCCCGGTCGCTCTGAGCGGCATCCAGAACAGAAAAAATCCACACGCCCACTAGCAGTGCGGCACCGCCAATAATCAAAATAGCTCTACCCATACCCTCTAGTGTGGCACGTTCCAGCCCGCTAGATGAGCTTGTGCGCTGATAGCGAGGTAAACCGACCGGGCAGGGTAGACTGGGGGAGTGAATTTTTTCAAGTACTCCTTGCTCCGACTCAGTCTTGCGGCTTTAGCTTTCTTCGCCGCCTACTATATTGGGGCGGGCCTTTACCTCTCCGCTATCTGCGGTGTCATCATTGGGTTCGCAATCTGCTACCTTGCCTTCCCCCGCCTGCATGTTGCCGCCGCTGGCGATTTTAACCGTCTGCTCAAGCGCAAGCCCCGTGAGAAGACTACTATCGCTGAAGAAGATCAGGCCGTCGAAGACCAAATCGACGAGGCCAACCGCTCACATCAGAGCCTCTAAAACGCTATCAGGGACGCTCCACCGGGCGTCCCTGATGCGTTGATGGGGTACTTATCTTATGCGGGCTCTGAATCACCAGCTGGCTTTAGTAACCGGTAAAGACCGTAGCCCGCTCCGCGAAGATCTCTAAGGGGTGGAGTATCACCGCTAGGGCAATAAAAATTGAGTAGCAGAGGGCTATAAAGCCCGCCTGCTTGAGCACGGGAATGAGCTGCAGCCCCAGGGCACCGGAGAGCACTACCAGGCAGGAATGAACGACCGGGCCAATCAAAATAAAGGTGAGAACAAACCAGGGATTACTGGGGACCAGCAGAACAGTTAAACCTAAGCCCAGGGCCATCTCCGCTGTGTAGGTCAAGCGTGAAACCCTGTCCCCCAGGCGGACAGCCAGGGTCCTCTTGCCGGCCTCAATGTCGGTGGGTATATCACGGACATTATTGGCCATGAGCAGGGCGCAGGAGAAGAGCCCCATAGCCACGGCACAAACCCAGGCGGTGAGAGTAAGCTGGGCAGTTTGGGTGAACATCGTACCCAGGGTAGCGACCAAACCAAAGTAGATAAAGACAAAGATATCGCCTAGACCCAGGTAGCCGTAGGGGTGCTTGCCGCCGGTATAACCCCAGGCCGCCAGTACCGCAGAAGCACCGATGGCCAGGAACCACCACTGCTGGGAGAGCATGATCAACCCCAGGCCGCTCAGCCCGGCAAGACCGAAGCAGAGGAAGGCCGCCAGCTTGACCTGGTAGGGCTTGGCAACTCCCGATCCGACCAGGCGCAGGGGGCCAACGCGCACCTCGTCTGTTCCTTTAACGCCGTCGGAGTAGTCGTTGGCGTAGTTGACTCCCACCTGTAAGAAAAAGGCCACCAGAAAGGCCAGTAGAGCCCGTTCTGGCCTGAACTCCTTGACTTCGTAGGCGGCGGCGGAGCCAGCAATGATGGGTGCGGCGGCCAGGGGGAGGGTGCGTAGGCGCGCTCCTTCAATCCACTGTGCAACTGTTGCCACTGCTTGCTCCTTGTACTTTATCGGGGTAATTGGCGGGGATAACCCACATAAACACCCTATTATCCCACTTTTTACTGGGCTAGGGGTTTAGCCGGTGAGTGAGGCCCACCGCGTGGCCAGGTTGTCCTTGACTGTTTTCCGGTCGGGTTTGCCCGTGCTGAGGATAGGGAAGCCTTGCGGGAAGAAGTCAATGAGCTTGGGTGCTGAGGCCGGGCCCAGCTGGTGGGCAACCCACTCCATCAGTTCGCTGTCCAGGTTTTCAGGCCGGTGGTTGGCGGCTGAATCGTTTGCTCCGGCTAGGGTCACGGCGGCGGAAATAACCTGACCCCACCGAGGATCGGGGAGCCCAAAGACCAGGGCCTCCTGAACGAGCGGGTGGCTTTCGAGAGCGGCGGCCACCTGCCGGGCACTTGTTTTGATACCACCGGAGATGAGCACGTCGTCGCTTCGCCCCTGCACGGTGAGCCTGCCGGTGGCGGCATCAAAACTACCGAGGTCGTCGGTGCGGTACCAGCGGGTGCCGCTGGGGTCGATGAAAAAGTGTGCGGCTGTGCGCTGGGGGTCCTGCGCGTAGCCGCTGGCAATGGTCGGCCCGCCCAACCAGATTCTGCCGGGTGCGCTGGTATCTTCCGCCGGTTCTATCTGCACGCACACACCGGGCAGGGGGGTAGCCTCGTAGACGCAGCCCCCGGCTGTTTCGGCTGAACCGTAGGTTCTGATAACGGGCAGATGCAGTTGCCGGGCCGTCGCGATCAGCTGGGCGCTGGAGGGGGCACCGCCGAGCAGAACAGCCGAGAAGGAACGCAGGGCGTCCACTGCGGCCTGGCGCAGGGCGACATCCGGTGTTTCAAGCAGCCGGTGGAGCTGGGTCGGCACGAGGGATACCAGCCGCTCGCGGGCAGTGAGCCGCTCTGCACTATCTACAAAGTCGCGGGCACTAAAGCTGGTTCCCTCAGCAATGGAACGGGTGAGTACGGGCCGGGTCCCTGCCAGCACTGAGCGGGCTAGCACCTGGGCACCGGCAACATAGTGGATTGGTAGAGCTAGGAGCCACTGGGCTGAACTGCAGTCGGTTACCCTGCTGGTTGCGTCGGCAGAAGCCTGGAGGGCACCTGCGCAGAGCACAATCTTTTTAGGCCGACCGGTAGAGCCGCTGGTGGCTACGACAAGCGCCGGAGCGGTTTGGTCTTGATCTCCACAGGCAAAGGCCTTATCGAAGAGGGCTAGGGAACGCTCCACCTGTTCCTCTACTGCACAGATTGGTGCCCCATCCATCATGACGGCGGAGCCCGGGCTGGGTAGGGGCGGTGCGGGTAGGGGGGTGAGCTGGTGTGTGTGCATGATGTTCTCCAGTTTACGCCTGGGCAGTGAGTGGCTCTTAGCCCAATCCGCTTGATAGTGTTGTGGGTAACAGTAATGCTAGGGGTGGCCCCTGGCAGAAGAAAGGAAAATAGTGTTTTCTATTGGTGCTGGTGAGGTCTTTGCCTTGCTAATCCAGCTAGCGTTCTTTGGGTTGGTCTTTTGGGCCATGCTGGTTTTCCACAAGAAGAACAAAGCTGAGATTCGGGTAATTCGTAAGCGACTAGGCTTGGGACGGGACCTTGATGCTAGGGGAGGTAAGTAGCCATGAGCCTGATTCTTGCAGACGCGACTAACCCGCTGGTACCCACTACTGGTGAACTGGTTATCACTATTGTTGGCCTGGTCTACCTGGCGGCTGAGCTGGCTCTTTTTGTTTTCTCCATCGTGGTGCTCTTGACTTGGGTGCGCAAGAATAAGCTGCGCGTCATTGAGCTGGAATTTGAAGAACAGGCCATCGACCGCCGCCGCGCTCAGGGTGGGCAAGAGGCAGAGTAGCTGTTCCCTCTTGCTGACCGACATGCGGAGGCCCCCTTTCAGTTGCGCGAGAGAAACCGCGCAGGTGGAAGGAATACAGCGAAAATACGTGAACGCATTCTTGATGATAAGGGAATAATCCTTGCTCGGGAGCCTCAAAACATAAGCAAAGGGCATCCCTGCACCCGATAGATGCTTGTACCCCCCAACTCTGTGCTCCTAAGAAAAGGAGCCTGGGCCAACAGCAAATACTGCTTTATCTCCAGGGGTTTAATGGTTTGAATTTATATCACATAATTATTGAACGCCGGTAGTTCTAGGAGGGCCTGGTGGGAAATGAAATTGATAATCGAATTGTGTTTCTGGTTGGAAACGGTTTTGATATATTTGCTCTTAAACATGTAGGGAGTAAGTGTGCCACCTCTTTTGAGTCATTCTATTATTTTTTAAAAATGAGTAATTTTAATGAAGAAAATTTACTTCTTGAAAAATGGAGGGCTTGAAAGATGATGGTACACCAAATTGGGGTGACTTCGAATCGGCACTAGAAATTGTATATGATGAAAGGACTTCCTGTGTTGGACGGCTTGAGGAAGGCCTGAATGAAATACAGATTCAGTTTTCAATTTTTTTTAAACTTCGTTGTTAATGACCATGTTTTAGAGTCGATAAACAAGCTAGCTGGAGATAATCAATGTGGATATTAAACTTACGGAGGTTTTTGGGCGACCTAAGCTGTATCAAGCTTGATTCTCTGGGTTTTACCAGGAACGCAAGTAATCATCAGAAATTAAAGTTTGATATTTTTTAACTTTAACTATACTTCGTTGCTCGATAATTTCCTGTGCCTGGGAAAAGCAATTTGACCCTCATCCCTCTGCAACTGTCGAAAATAACTTTAAGTTCTCCCCGAATCCTAGAGGTTTGAATCTATCCACTGCCTTGTAAAAGCCGAGTTTTGGTGCGTCCATCTGATTTTTCGTTGAGGCTATTCGTAGTGGTACCTGACTGCCGCGATTCTGATGGTGTCGTCAACGATTTTATAAACCAGCCTGTGCTCCTCTGTGATTCTGCGGGACCAGTACCCCGAAAGATTATTGCGCAGAGCTTCCGGCTTGCCAATGCCCTCATTGCCATTGCGCTGAATATCTTTGAGCAAGGCGTTGATCCGTTTAAGCACCCTACGGTCCTGGGCCTGCCACCACAAGTAATCTTCCCAGGCGCTCTCACTCCACAACAGTTTCATAGGTTCGCTAACCTTCTGCAAGGGTATGAGTTTTGCCCTGGCCAGACTCAAGCTCCTCAATTGAGTTAAGTAAGCGGCGTGCATTGGCGGGGGAACGCAAAAGATAAGCTGTTTCCTTGAGAGACTCGTACTCGGCCAGGGAAAGAATTACGGCAGGTTCGCGCCCAGCGCGGGTAATGATTACTTCTTCACGGTCATCAACCACAGAATCAAGTACCTGGGCGTATCTAGAACGTGATTCTGTGTAGGTCATAGTTTTCATAAAATCCTCCTGTACAGGAAACTGTACCTATGCTGAGCCTATTCGACAAGGTAAAGTGCGCAAAGAAATACGGGGTTTCCTTCCAATTGCGCGAGAAAGCCGCGCATTCGAAAGGAAACCCCGCATCTGGGTAAAACCGGTGGGGAAGAGAATCCTAGAAGTAGTAGGGGTAGCTTTCCCAGTCAGGATCGCGCTTCTCTAAGAAGGCGTCGCGGCCCTCTACCGCCTCATCGGTCATGTAAGCCATACGGGTTGCCTCACCGGCAAAGACCTGCTGGCCCACCATGCCGTCATCGGGCAGGTTAAAGGCGAACTTGAGCATACGGATAGCCTGCGGCGACTGGCGGGCAATATGCGCCGCGTACTCCAGGCCCTTCTTCTCTAACTCAGCGTGCGGCACTACCTCGTTCACCGCACCCATTTCGTACATACGCTGGGCATCGTACTCCTTGGCCAGGAAGAAAATCTCGCGCGCAAACTTCTGGCCCACCTGCCGCGCCAATAGTGCCGAGCCGTAACCCGCATCAAAAGAGCCCACGGTTGCGTCGGTCTGCTTGAACTTACCGTACTCCTCGGAGGCAATGGTCAGGTCCGCGACCACGTGCAGGGAGTGGCCACCTCCTGCCGCCCAGCCGGAGACCAGGGCAATGACCACCTTGGGCATGGTACGAATCAGGCGCTGGACCTCCAGAATATGCAGGCGGCCCGCGCGGGCAGGGTCGATGGAGTCGCGAGTCTCGCCCTCGGCGTAGCGGTAGCCATCGCGGCCGCGAATACGCTGGTCCCCGCCGGAGCAGAAGGCCCAGCCGCCGTCCTTGGGTGAGGGGCCGTTACCGGTCAAAAGTACGGTGCCCACGGTGGAGGTCATGCGGGCGTGATCCAGTACCCGGTAGAGCTCATCAACGGTGTGTGGGCGGAAGGCGTTGCGGACCTCGGGGCGGTCAAAGGCGATCCGTACGGTGGGAAGGTCCCGCACAATTTCGCCGGTAGTCTTGCGTTCTACCTGCCGGTGGTAGGTGATGTCTGTAAGGTCTTCAAAGCCCTCGACCAGTCGCCAGGAGTGGGGGTCAAAAATATCGGAAACTTGTACGGGAAGTTGGTTAGTCATGCCACCAGTTTACCCAGGCAAGTACAGAAACAGACGCACGGTGGCAGGCAAGCTGGTTGGGGGCTGGAATACATTGCCCAGCGAGTGTGAGCGAGCCGGGCAAGAGGGGCGCTTGCCACTGCTGTACCTGCTGTTAGGAATGGACATAAAACCGCCCCGCTCTCCTTGCCTTGGGGCAGATAGCGGGGCGGTCTTATCTCTTGGCTGAGGCGCTTGTTAGCGAGTAAGTTCCACGGCGCGGTCGAACTCTTGGTTGATTTCCTGGGCCTGAACGGAGTCACCCTTGTAGGTGGCTATCGAGATCAGGTAGGCCACGAGCAGGTTAATCAGGAAGCCGGGGACAATCTCATACATGTAACCGGAGAGGGTGTCGTTGTAACCCCAGATGAAGACGGTTGCTGTACCTGCCAGCATACCGGCAACCGCACCGGCGACAGTCAGCTTACGCCAGTAGAGGCAAAGCAGGACGATGGGGCCAAAGGCGGCACCGAAGCCGGCCCAGGCGAAGGACACCAGGGACAGGACCGACGAATCCGGGTTCCAGGCCAGGGCGGCGGCAATGAGAGCAACAGCTAAAACAGCACCGCGGCCCAGCCACAGCCCCTTGGAAGCGGAGAGCTCCTTGCCCTTGCTGGTGAGTTTGTAGAGGTCCTCAGCCAGCGCTGAGGAGCAGACAACTAGCTGGGAAGACAGGGTAGACATGATGGCAGCGAGAACGGCGGCCAAAACAAAACCTGCGAGCAGGGGGTGCAGGAGATACTGGGACATATCCAAAAAGACTGATTCAGCGTTTTTGGTGTCGGTTAGCTGAGCCTCAGGGTGACGGGCAAAGTAGGCGATACCGATCAGACCGGCGCTCATAGCACCGATAATTGTCGCTAGCATCCAGGAGATTCCGATACGGCGGCCGGCGCGGGCATCAGCTACGGTGCGCAGACCCATAAAGCGCACGATAATGTGGGGCTGCCCGAAGTAGCCCAGGCCCCAGGCCATGGAGGAGAGAATACCCAGCAGACTGGTGCCGGCAAAGAGCGAAAGAGCCGTGGGATTGACGGACTCGATGGTGGTTTCTAGGCCCGAGAAGCCGCCCACATAGAAGAGCGCCATGATAGGTAGAACAATGAGCGCTACGAGCATGAGCAGACCCTGAACCATGTCGGTGTAGGTGGCACCCAGGAAGCCACCAAAGAGCGTGTAGAGCATGGTAATGCCTGCCACCAGCACCATGCCGGTGTGGTAGTTGCCCCCAAAGGTGGACTGGAAGAAAACACCACCGGCCACCATGCCAGAGGACACGTAGAAAGTGAAGAAGATCAGGATAACCACTGCAGAGAAGATGCGGATGGCCCCGTAGGGGTCGCGCAGACGGTTATGGAAGAAGCTGGGGACGGTCACGGAGTTCCGCGATACTTCGGTGTAGCTCCGCAGACGGGGAGCAACAAATTTCCAGTTGAGCCAGGCACCTATGGTCAGGCCGACTGCAATCCAGGCTTCTGCCAGGCCAGTGATGTAGAGCGCGCCGGGCAGTCCCATGAGTAGCCAGCCGGACATGTCTGAGGCTCCGGCTGAGAGGGCGGCGGCTGTTGGGGAGAGGGAGCGACCGCCGAGAACATAGTCATCGAGGTTGTTGTTTTTGGTTTTGGCCCAGATGCCGATGCCAATCATGGCGGCAAAGTAGATGGCCAGGGCCACCAACTGGTAGGTGGTGTTGCTCATGAGCTCCTCTTGGATGTTACGCGCTCCCATAGAGGCCAGCCATAGTTACAGCGGCGGTGGGGCACTGGTGTGGGTATGGTCAGGTGACAAGTACCCTTGTGAGGTTACTTGAAACTAGGTCAAACCTAAGATTTTAGCCTGTGGGTTAGCTTACACCTTATAGGTCATTTTGACACTTTCTACTGGAGGTTCCCATGCTTTCGAATCTGTGATGACCAGCCTTGAGCTGGGCTTAGCAATTCCTCATTTAGGATGTGCTATGTCCGTTGACGGCGGCGCTAAGGGCGATCGCCAAGCGGTTGGTGCGCCATACAATGTAGGCCCCGGAGGCCGCCACCAGCAGAATCCCCAGGTAGGACCAGGGGGTGAGTATCTCACCGAGCAAGACAGTTCCTACTGCGGCTCCGACTACCGGGTCGATAGAGAAGAGGACGCCAATAACGGCGGCACTGGTTAGCTGGCCGGCGATATTATCGGCTGAGTAGGCCAGCGCCACACCTATAATGGCGGAGAGCGCCAGCTTGAAGCAGGTGCCACTGTCGAGTTCTGGCACAGCGGGAAGCGAGAGGGGGAGCATGAGCATGGCAGATAAAGCTAGGGACAGAGCCGTGCCCTTGAGTCCGCTGGTGGCTGGTGATGCGGAACCCAACCGCGCCGAATAGAGAGTGTAGCCTGCCATGGCAGTTGCCGCTCCTAGCGCCCAGATGAAGCCCAGGGGGTGATAGCCACCTGCTAGCGTGGGACCGGCAATCAGGACTACACCGACTAGGGCGACCAGGGCAAAGACCCCGTCGCGGAGCCTCCTTACTCCTAGAAGAGCTACCGTGAAAGCACCTAGGTACTCAAAGGTGACAGCAACCCCTAAAGGGATGTAGTGCACAGCATTATAAAAGCAGACGCTCATGAGGCTTAGGACTAGAGCGTACACCAGTACCTGACAGGCATCCTTTTTACCCAGGGCCAGGGGATTAGGGCGCACCAAGACCCAGAGAACAACCGCCGCAATGAGGGTACGGAGGGCCGCCACCCTGCTGGCCCCCAGGCTCTCAAAGAGAGGGGATACGATAGCTGCCGATATTTGGATTCCCAGCGAGCCGGTTAAAATCAGCAGGAAGGCAGCCGTACCCCGGTGTTCGGCGGGGATACGCTCATGCAGGCTTTTGGGGTTCTGAACTATTGGGTTACTCATAGGCTTTATAGGCAGCAGGTACTTTCCAGGAGGGGATCAACCACGATCCAGGGGGCCCGGCCAATCTTGTCCGGTGAAAAGACGCTGAGCATTTCAGCGGCGCTTTCAGGCAGATGCGGGGTGCTGGTATTACCGCCTGAAGCAGTGATCGGGGGGAGCGGGATAGAGCCCGAAATCATCCGTAGAATCTCAGCCTGGCTTACCCCAGCTGCCTGTAACTGGGCAAGGGTGACAGCGCCATCCCGCTTAGCTAGCCTCTTGCCTTGGGTGTTTAGGGCTAGTGGCACATGCGCGTAGGTGGGCACCCCAAGGCCTAGCAGGGTTGCCAGGTAGGCCTGTCGGGGCGCACTGGAGAGCAGATCATCGCCTCGCACCACCTGGGTCACACCCTGATAGTCGTCATCGACAACGCAGACCAGGTTATAAGCGTAGGTGCCGTCATTACGCACCAGCACGAAATCGTCTACAGCGTCGGTATAACTCCCCGCGAAGTAATCGGTGACGGTGAAAGAATCAGTGTGCGCTCGCAGACGAAGGGCGGCCGGTCGTTGGGCGCGGCGGGCGGCGCGTTCGCTTTCAGTCAGCTTGCGGCAGGTGCCGGGGTAAGCGCCCGGTGCACCGTGAGGAGCTGAGGAAGCCTCTTGGATTTCGCGGCGGGTGCAGAAACACTCATAGACCAGACCTTCCGCTAGTAGCTTCTCCACAGCGGCCCGGTAGGCCGGTAGTCGTGTGCTCTGGTAGAGGGTCTTACCGTCCCAGTCAATGCCTAGGGCAGTGAGGTCGGCAAGCTGGCCTTCAGCAGCCCCTGCCTTAACCCGGTCGAGGTCTTCAACGCGCATGACAAACCTGCCCCCGGCTGAGCGAGCGAATAACCAGGCCAGGAGGGCCGTGCGGAGGTTCCCCAGGTGCAGGTCACCCGATGGTGAGGGCGCATAGCGACCGCAGGGAGGGAGGGTGTCGGGGTGTGTTTGAGGCATGCAACCAGTGTAGCTGGGACAGGGCCATCCTGCGCTTCTAGGGGGAAATAGGGGCCTCTTAGGGTCTCATGTCTCAGAATCGGGCATAAATCACTGTGGTGAATATGTGACAAAAGATTGCGCTGACATGGCTAGGTAGTTTCACGTAGGGGAGTGTGTCAAGAAATAAGCCCCTCAGAAGCTAATAAAGGGGGAGCGACCTTCAGAATTCAAGTACCTTAGAGAGTATGGCTAGAACTATTGAAATTGCCGATGGTATCTATCAGATCTCAACGGACAACTACCGGCTGAACTCGGGGCTCATTGTGGGAACCGAGAAAGCACTCGTGGTTGAAACCGGTGCAGGCCCACGTCAGGGCGCGGAGATTCTGCGAGCGGTGCGCCGGGTGACTGACCTCCCTCTGGTAGTCGTTAACACCCATGCCCACTTCGACCGTTTTATGGGCAATGCTGTGTTTAAAGCCGACGGTGTGGACGATTTTTGGGCTCACCCCCGAGCGGCCCGCGCTATTGAGGCCTATGGTGATCGCCAGCGTCTTTATGTTGAGGTCCTGGAGCCGGAGATGGCGCACGATCAGGGCCCCAACACCGAACTTGTGACTCCCAACCGTTTGCTCCCCGGTGACGGTAACCGCCCGGCTTTTACCCGTGTTGAGCTCGGTGAGCGCGCGGTAACTCTTATGTATCTGGGTCTTGCCCATACCGACGGTGACGTGCTGGTGGGTGTGGACGATGTCCTCTTCACCGGTGATCTGGTAGAGCAGGGCTCTGATCCTGCCTTTGACGATTCTTACCCTCAACACTGGGTGCGCACGCTGAGAACCCTTGCTGGTTTGGACCGTTACCGGATTTTTGTTCCGGGTCACGGTAATCCCGTGGAGAGTTCCTTTATTGAGCGTATGGCTAGCACTATGGAAGATGCTATCCAAAGCATCGCTGACTCTGCCCTGAAAAAGGTTAAGGGTGCTACTACAGCTTCTATGTACCAGCTACCGTACTCGGGGGGCTCCACCCGTATTTTGCTGGATCGTCTGCTCAAACTTGAGGCTTTTGAGGCTCAGGGTCAGGGCCTTTCTGAGGCTACCTTCCAGGAGAATGTCGCTAGTGGTCTGACCGGACCTATTACTCTGGGCCGGGGTTAGGCTTTTAGCCTCAGAGGCCGGCAGAACCTGCACAGAAATAGCTTGATAGACGGATGGCCGCCCAAAGGGCGGCCATCCGTCTTATTCAGGTATAGAAATTTTTAGTAGGCCCATACCCGCTTGTAGGCGCTACGTTGCTTATTCTGTGGGCGGAGCAGGGCAACCTGGATGCAGGTGGTAAAGGCTGCCACCGAAGCGATGAGGCAGAGCGCTGCCATAAAGGCTGAACCGGGAATCGGGTTGGTGTAGGTGACCCAATAGAGGGCGGCGGCGCAAAAACCAACAAAGAACCCTGAAATGGAGAGCAGCGGGACCAGGATGAGACCTGAACGCTGGGTGTTGCTCATGTCGAGTTCTTCGGAGCGCATGAACCGCAGTATCACAAGGCCGAGGACTCCCCAGAGCCCGGTCAGGGTGATAGCTGTTATGACATCACCGGGGCGGTGCCAGCCGTTGATGACGGTTGAATAACCTGCTGCTACGGTGAAGCACATGCTCAGGAGGGCAACAGTGGGCCGGAACCGTTTAGGCGAGGCCAGGAAGAGCGCTAGACCGGAGGCTGCCGCAAAGGTTGTGTGACCTGACGGGGCAGAGTTAATGAGGGCTTCCTGGATGCCCAGGTCAGGTTTGACGATGATGTAATTTTTGAGCACTTGGCTTGAGAGGTTAGCGCCCAAGGCCATGCCCAGGCCTACGAGCGCCGGGAGGAAACGGTGCTTCCAGACCAGTACAAAGAGGATGCCAACGGCCGCAATAATTCCCGCTGCGGCCGGGATGGAGTCGAGTAGGCTGGATGTCTGGTCGGTGTAGGTCATGAACTGGTAGGAAAACTCCTGGAAGGAGACTTCATCGAGTTCTTGGCCAATGGATGTCCCGACGAAGAAGAAGAAAGCGGCAACCATGAGGAAGAAGAGGGTTCCGGCGGCAAAGAAGTGCTGGATGAGGGTCCAGAGGGAGGGCCTGGTCTGCCTGATATGTGACGGGGTGAGCATCTGGAGTCGGCCGGAGGGTGAGTTCTCGCCTGCATGTGCTTCGACCGGCTGGCCGGGTACCCCCAGCATGTGGGGCGGTAGCGGCTGGGCCTGCTGGTAGGAGCGGGCGGGCGCAGTGTGAGCCGGGGCATAGAGGGGCCGGGGCTGGCGCTGGGCAGTCAAGGGGGCTTGCCGCGCCGTTGGAGTTTGCTGGGCTACCGGGCGTTCTTGGGCGTTACTTGTTGCTGCGCGTGCTGCGCGTTCCTGCCTGACCCGCTCAGCTGTCTGCATTGCTTTTGCTTTTGCAGTGGCTAAACCAGTTTTGGCGGCGTTTATTCCCTGTAAACCGCTTTCTTGCAGTTTGGTTTTGAGCTCATCGCGTTTGAGTGGCACGGTAGGGTCAGCCATGGCGGGGGCTACTGGGCGGCTTGAGGGAAGAACAAGGGTCGCATCGGGATCAAAGGTTCCGAGAGGGGCGGTAGGTGCACTATCTTGGGAGCTCTGGGGCGCTGTTTGCTGGGCGGATACCGGTAGCACAACTGTCGCGTCTGCATCCTCTACGGCGGTAGGGCCCTTATGGGAGGTGGGGGCGGAAAGAAGCATGGTGGGGTCTTGGCCCTCTGGCTGCGGCACCACACGGGTGGTTACGGTGGGAGTAGCCAGCACCTCGGTAGCATCGTCGGGGACGCCTGAGATAGCCCGGGTGTCTCGCTCTTTAAAACTCACAGTAAACCCCAACTACCTTTCTGCCGCCTGTTAGGTACCTTCACGAGCCTATCAAGCAAAATACACTGAAACGAGTCCAAATAAATAAATTCATTGAGTGCTCGAGCTTGAGCTCGCTATATCATTCTGCCAAACTCAGATGGGACTTTCCTGGGAGAAAGCCTAAGGTTTGGGTGGCAATTTAACCCTCAAAATTTTAGCAGTCCTGGGTTGGAGCATGGAGCCAATGCTCGGAGTAGATTAGAGCCTATGACAGCATCGCTACCGCTTACCTCCTTGACCCTGCCCCCGATCAATGAGATTTTAGCCAACACCAGGGTCCTTGCCCTTCCTATGAAGGTGAGGTTCCGGGGGCTTGAGGTCCGTGAGACCGCTCTGATTCAGGGGCCGGCGGGCTGGGGGGAGTTCGCTCCCTTCACGGAATACGAACCTGCTGAGGCTGCCTCCTGGCTTGCCTCTGCACTTGAGGCTGCCTGGTTGCCCTACCCCGATGCCCGCCGAAATAGTATCCCTCTCAACGCTACGGTTCCTGCTGTTGACGCTCAGGCTGTTGAAAGTGTGCTGGCTCGCTATTGCGGGGAGGTTCGTGAGGTCAAAATTAAGGTGGCCGAAGCCGGCCTAGCCTTTGAAGAATCTCTAGCCCAAGACCTTAACCGGGTGAAAGCGGTTGGCCGGGTTCTGCCTCAGGCGCGCCTAAAAGTGGATGCAAACGGTGGGTGGACCGAGGCGCAGGCAGTTCACGCTCTCATGGAACTGGAGGATTATGACCTGCTGTACGCGGAGCAGCCAACGCCCGGCATCGAGAGTCTGGCCAGGGTGAGAGAAGAACTGCGACGGCGTGGAAATGGCGTGCGGATTGCCGCCGATGAGGCGGTCCGCAAAGCCGATGATCCGCTCACTGTAGCGCGACTAGGAGCTGCAGACCTGCTGGTCATTAAGGCCGCTCCTCTGGGTGGGGTTCGCCGTTCGCTGGAGATCGTGCGCCGGGCAGGCCTACCCGTTGTTGTCTCTTCGGCTCTGGAAAGTTCGGTGGGCATTCGTACTGGGGCGGCTCTGGCGGCGGCCCTGCCGGAGCTACCTTTTGGCTGCGGTTTGGGGACGGTGTCGCTGTTCAAGCAGGACGTTTCTGCTTTCCCCCTCGTGGCAGTGAACGGTAATCTTCCCTTACCTACTGTAGAACCCGATGACGGTCTGCTCGATCAGCTTCTAGCACCACCGGATCGCCAGCGCTGGTGGCATGAACGTATTTTTGCCTGCTACCGACTTTTGGAAAGAGAGAGCCCAAGCTAAGTATTGGCACAAGTGAGTAAGATGGTGGGGTGACTTCCGCCCCAGCGCCCTCATTTATCACCGCAATCAGCGTGCTCGATACCCTGATCCGTTCAGGTATGCGGCATGTTCTTATCTGCCCAGGTTCTCGTTCTGCGCCTTTAGCCTATGCTGTGGGGGCGCTAGCCGATGCCGGAGTTCTTGAAGCCCATGTGCGAATCGATGAACGCTCAGCGGCCTTTACGGCCCTGGGCTTAGCAAAGGCCACCGGTCAAGCTGTGGGACTAATAACCACCAGTGGTACTGCGGTAGGGGAGTGCCTACCCGCCCTCATGGAGGCCTACCATTCGGGCCTCCCCCTTGCTCTACTGTCGGCGGATCGACCCGCCCACCTCCAGGGCACAGGGGCCAACCAAACTACCCGACAAGCTGGGCTGGCGCCGGCCCACACGCGTGCCAGTCTCACCCTGGAAAACTATTCGGCTGACCCTGCTGATCCCCAAAGCGGCGACCTTAATCGGGCGCTAGCGGCCTTGACCGGGCGGAGTGAAAGTAACTGGAATCTCCCAGCAGGCCAACCCCGTGGGCCGGTGCAGATTAACCTGGCCTTTGATACTCCGCTCACCCCAGGCCCTACCGAGCAAGAGATGCTACGGCGTTGGGCGCACAGTCTCGTGCCGCTTGCACAGCAGGGAGTGCGGCTGCTCCCCGAAAACCCAGACCTTTCTGCCCTGAGCTGGCCCCGTTCAGCCCAACTGCCTGAATATAGTTACCCTACCGTTGTGATCGCCGGGGACGGGGCGGGGCCTCTGGCTCAAATTTTTGCTCAAAAATTGGGACTACCGCTTCTAGCCGAACCGTCCTCCCAGGCTAGGTTCTCGTCGGTTGCTGTACCCGCCTACCGCCAGCTACTAGCTGGAGAGTTGGCAGGTTCCATCGAGCGGGCTGTCATCTTTGGGCATCCCACACTCTCACGTCCTGTTGCCGCCCTGATGGCCAATTCAGGTCTTGAAAGAGCACTTTATGCTCCGGTTCCTGCACCCTGGCATGAGCCTGGAGCCCTTGATCTGCACCTGGTACCTACCCTCCAGGGTTTGGCAGAATTTGCTGGGCAAGCTCCCGCTGGCTGGTTAGAGGGCTGGTTAGAAAAGGGCAAAATACAGGAAGAAGAACTCCACCAGCGGGTAGCAGCTTACCGGGCAGGCACCTATAGAGGGGATTTAAGCGACTCGGCTGACCGCACAGCTGCTCTTTCTACGGCCCTTGATACCTGGGAGAAATGCCTTTCTGATGATGCCGTTCTGGTCTTAGGTTCCTCTAATCTGATTCGAGACCTAGACCTGATTGCTCCCTCTGCGGCTTCGAGCCCACTCGTTTTTGCTCAACGCGGGTTAGCGGGTATTGATGGCACTCTGGCAGTTGCTGCTGGTATTTCTTTGGGGCTGGGGCGGAAGGTGCGTGTGCTCTTGGGCGACCTGACCTTCCTGCACGATGTCGGCTCGCTTAACATTGGCCCCTTGGAACGTAAGCCCGATGTTGAGGTGCTGGTCTACGATGACCGGGGCGGCGGTATTTTCTCTACCCTGGAACATGGGACCCTTGCCGCAGATTCCCGCTACACTGCAACCGTTCAGCGGTTTTTTACGACTCCACACACCGCAAATCTGCAGGCGCTAGCCGGAGCCTGGGGAGATAACGGGTTTAGTCTACGGGTCGTTACCCCCTAGAGCCGCTCAGACAGCAGAGAAAAGTCGGGGTCCACACTGACTGGTGCGGACCCCGGCATTTGTTTCTACCGCTGGGTGAGCAGGAGCTTAGGCTTCGTGGGCCCAGGGGGCTAAAGTATCAGCCTGTTCATCATCGGTGCCCGACTGATCGGGGTGGCGTGACAGGTGAACCAGAGCGGTAGCTAGCCCGCCCCAGATGAGTGCGATAGCAACAATGAGCATGATGATTGCTGATGAGCTCATAATTATTTACCTCCCTGGGCGGTTACGTTCTTGACGGTAGCATCAACGTGGTCATGCACAACCTTGCCACCGGAGATCGGGGGAGCAGGGGGAGTGAGCGCCGCACGCGAGGTCTTTGACCAAGGCAACATCGACAGGATGACAGCTGCTACAAGAAGAGCAATGACCATGCCCCAGCCGAAGATGTTGAGCATCTGGTCAGGGTAGCCACCGTAGGGTTCCTTCATCAGACCCATAAAGGTGTTGATCAGTGAATAGCCCAAGATGATGGGTGTGATAACTGCCAGCAGTAGCATCCACAGGCGACCCATCCTCCAGGAGGAACGCTCATTGAGGTGATTGCGCAGAATGGGCAGGCCGCGGAGCAGGTAGGCCACTACAATGATGGAGACCAGGCCTGCTGCCAGAATACCGAACTGATTGACAAAGTTATCGAGAATATCCAGAACGTAGAGGCCCGAGGTGGTTGCCATCAGCACCGTTGAAATAAGAGCGATAGGTGCAATCACAAACAGGGTGGAGCGGACACGGCCCAGATTGAACTTATCTTCAACGCCCGCAACAATAACCTCGATAATTGAAATCATGGAGGTAAAGCCTGCAAAGAGCAGGGAGCCGAAGAAGAGCACACCAATGAAGGTACCACCGGGGGCCTGAGAGATGATGGTAGGGAAGGCGATAAAAGCCAGGCCGATGCCGGAGGTCGCCACCTCAGAGACTGAGGTTCCAGCTGCGGTTGCCATAAAACCAAGGGCTGCGAAAACGCCAATGCCTGCCAGGAGTTCGAAAGACGAGTTAGCAAAACCAACGACAGCACCGGTACCGGTCAGGTCGGTCTTGTTCTTGAGGTAGGAGGCGTAGGTAATCATGATGCCAAAGCCGATGGAGAGCGAGAAGAAGATCTGGCCGTAAGCTGCAACCCATACTTCGGGCTTGGTGAGGGCACCCCAATCCGGTGTGAAGAGAGCGTCCAGGCCGGTCATAGCGCCATTGAGGGTCAGTGAGTAGCCCACTAGCACGATAAACATAATAATCAGGACGGGGATAAAGAAGAGGTTAGCCAGACCGACACCTTTCTGCACGCCCAAGGACATAATGACTGCGAGCAGGACCCAAATCACCACAATGGGAATCAAGATCCCGGGTACGAAGTCAAAGGTGAGGCCGGCGGGGTCAGCTACCTGGAGGACCTCAGAGAAGAGGAAGGTCTGGGGGTCATCACCCCAGGCGTGATCAAAGGAGTAGAACAGGTAGCGGGCCGCCCATGCCAGAATCGCCGCGTAGTAGATAGCGATAATGAAGTTGATGCCCATGTGCCACCAGCCGATGAACTCAGTCTTGCGGTTCAGACGGCGGAAAGCCAGGGGGGAGGAGGCACGTGCCCGGTGGCCGATGACGTAGTCGAAGAAGAGGAAGGGTAGGCCTGCGGTCAGCAGAGCAACCAGGTAGGGGATCATGAAGGCACCGCCGCCGTTATCGTAGGCAACGTAGGGGAAGCGCCAGATGTTACCGAGGCCAACGGCGGAACCGATGGCGGCAAAGATAAAGACCTTACGGCTGGAGAAGCCTTCTCGTTTTTGAGGCGCTGAGGTCTTGGTCGTACTCATGTGAGTGTCCCTCGCTCATGGATAGAAACTAAAACTGCACCTGCTAGAGGCGCAACCGGTGGTGTGAACACTGGTGCCGGGGGTGGTGGCTGGTTCATGAGGAATCCGCTAAGAGGTGACGCGGTGGCTTCGGAGCGGGGTGGGCTCCTGGCAGAATCCTGTTAATCTTTCTTGTAGTATCTTCGAAGAGCGGACAAGTGCGCGAAAAAATCTCAGATAGTGGAAGTTTTCGGGCTATAAATTAAGCCCGGCCATGTATCTTAGCCGGGCTTATAAAATTTTGCCGTGACGCGGTATAGCTTCTAGGAGTCTCGGTGCACAACGGCGTGAGCAAAGGACTTGAGTGCTTCCTTAATAACCGTATCGGGTAGCGGCTCGATAGCGGCGATTGCATCATCGGCCCACCGGTAGGCGATATCCCAGGCTTCTTGGGTGACCGGGTGGGCTGAGAGCGCGGCTACGGCCTGGGCTAGAGCCTCGTCGCTGGTAAGGTCCCCCTCAATTAATTGCTGGATACGCTGGGCTTCTTGGTCACCTGCTAATGCTGCCCGTTCAAGCAGAATGGTGGGTAGGGTTGGTACACCTTCACGCAAATCGGTGCCCGGGGTTTTGCCCGATGACTTACCCGAGCTGGTTACGTCGATGACATCGTCGGCAAGCTGGAAGGCTACGCCTACCAGTTCACCGTAGCGGGCCAGCATCTGGATAAGGGACTCGGGGGAGTCTGAAAGGATGGTGCCGTAGGAACCTGCGGCGGCAATCAGGGAGCCGGTCTTGCCCTCAATGACCTTGATGTAGTGGTTGAGGATATCCTCATGTTTCTCGGGGCCGGTGGTTTCAAAGAGCTGGCCGAGCACGAGGCGCTCAAAGGTCTGAGCCTGAACAGCTAGGGCGCGCCCGCCCAGTTCGGAAACTATAAGCGAAGCGCGGGAGAAAATGAGGTCACCGGTCAGAATAGCTACCGAGTTACCCCAGATATTCTGGGCCGTGTCTACCCCGCGGCGTTTGGGGGCATCGTCCATGACATCGTCGTGGTAGAGGGTAGCCAGGTGCGTTAGTTCAACAACCACGGCCGCATCCAGTACCCGGTCGTTGATGCCGCCGCCAGCTTCTGCTGCCAGAAGGGTCAGGAGGGGGCGAATCCGCTTGCCGCCGGCGGAGAGTAGGTGGCGGGAAGCAACATCTGCCAGGTGGTTTGTTTGATTAACCGAGCGTTCAAGCCGCTGCTCAATTTCGGTGAGAGCCTCAAGGATCTTGGGGCCCAGTTCAGCGTCCTGCGCGATGAGTTCAAAGCCTTTAGGCAGACTGAAATCAGCCTCTGGCATGAATGCTTCTGCGCTCACGGGGGAGCTGGTGGAGTCAGTCACGATGATTTTTCACACTTCTTGGGTCGTACACTATCGGCCGGGGGCCGTGCTCGGGCTGCTATTAGTCTACCTGGTCTAGGCTTGGGGCTTGTATGCACGGTGTAGAGCGACGATACCGCCGGTGAGGTTGCGGTAGCGAACATCCTGCCAACCGGCTTCGGCAAAGTGGCGGGCCAGTTCGTCCTGGTTGGGCCAGGCCAGAATTGACTCTGCTAGGTATTCGTAGCTTTCGGGGTTGGAGGATACCTTGCGCGCGATGGGCGGAATCAGTTTCATGATGTAGTTCCGGTAAAGGGTGCGGAAGGGGCCGAAGGTGGGGGTGGAGAATTCGTTGATGACGATTCGACCGCCGGGTTTGGTGACTCGGTAGAGTTCCCGCAGTGCCTTGGGGTAGTCGGCGACGTTGCGTAGACCGTAAGACATGGTGACGGCGTCAAACTCGTTATCAGTAAAGGGGAGGGCCGTGACATCAGCCTGCACGAATTCGATGTCGGGGCGGCGGCGCCTGCCTACGGCGATCATTCCTTCGGAAAGGTCGGCGGCAATGACGGTTACGCCGGCATCGGCAAAAGGCTCAGATGAGGTGCCGGTACCTGCGGCTACGTCGAGGACTTTCTGGCCGGGGCGGGCATGGACAGCGGCCACGGTCTGCTTACGCCAGTAGAGGTGCTGCCCCAGTGACATAATGCCGTTCATGAGGTCGTAGCGTTCAGCCACCTGGTCGAACATGGAGGCGATATCGGTGGTCTTTTTGTTAAGGTCTGCTCGGTTCACCCTAGCTATTTTGTCACGTTTAGGGCAAAAGCTCATATTGGTGAGCGATGAAACACCATTATGAATAATCATGCAGATGTTTGCATTTTTAATCATTCGGGGGCAGAATGAACTTCAACGCTAACCCACTTACACACCGTATGAATGAGGTAACCAACCATGAAGAAGGCGCCCTTGGCACTTGCCGCTACTGCCCTGCTCCTAACCGCCTGTGGCTCATCAGGTACTTCCGCCACAACTGAGTCCGGGGTATCCCTGATCTCTGAGGGTAAACTCACCGTCTGCACTAACCCTCCCTACGCCCCCTTCGAGTACGAAGAAAACGGCAAAATTGTTGGTCTTGACGCTGACATTGCCGCCGCTATCGCCTCAGACCTGGCTGTAGAAGCCGAAATGTACACCACCAGCTTCGAGGGGATCCAGTCAGGTGTTGCGCTCTCCTCCGGTCAGTGCGATATCGCGCTTTCCGGTATCACTGTGACCGATGAGCGCAAAACCGTCATGAACTTCACCTCCTCGTACGTCGATGACAATCTAGCAATCCTGGTGCCCGCCGATTCTTCTATCACCGGTGAAGCTGACCTGTCAGGCCGTAAGGTCGGCGTCCAGCAGGCCACCAGCGGTGAGAAGTACGCCAAGGACGCCGGCGCTGACACCGTCCAGTATGAGGACAACGGTCTGCTCCTTCAGGCCCTGCAGACCGGCCAGGTCGATGCCGTGGTCGGTAACATTACTGTTCTGTCTGAAATGCTGACCGCAGATAGCAGCCTCAAAGTAGCTCAGGAGATTGAGACCAACGAAAAGATTGCTGCCGCTGTCTCCACCGAAAACACTGCACTGCTGGACTCTGCCAATGCGACTCTGAAGAAGATGCAAGACGACGGCCGCCTAGCTGACTTGCGGGAAAAGTACCTGGGTCTTTCCCAGTAAGTAGCCGCTTTTGCGGTAGCTACCTTCTAAGAAACCGGGGGTGGGCTCAGAGGAGCCTGCCCCCAGCACGTAACCGAGGATGAGAACCATGGCACTGTCTACCCGGCAGAAACAGACCTATGCCCGCTACGCCCAGTATGCTCTTCTGGCAGTGATCGCCCTGATCATTGTTCTTGTTGCCGACTGGGCAACCCTGCGTGAGAAGGTTTTTAACCCTGAAATCATCGCCAAGCAGTTCCCCAACATCATCACTGTTGCCCTGAAGAACACCTTGATTTACACGGCTTTGGGTTTTGTGGTGGGTCTGTCAGGCGGTATTCTGCTTGCCCTCATGAAGATTTCTTCTATCGCACCCTACCGGTGGATTTCTTCGCTTTACATTGAGCTTTTCCGCGGCCTGCCCGCGCTTCTTGTCTTTATCGCCTTTGGCTACGGTATTCCGCTGGCCTTTGGGCTACGCCTGAACAACTATGTGACCGTGATGCTTGCCCTGGGTATGGTAGCTGCGGCCTACATCGGTGAAGTTTTGCGGGCCGGTCTTGAGGCTGTGCCCAAGGGCCAGTATGAGGCCGCTCGATCACTGGGTATGAGCCATACCCGCGCCATGGTGACCGTTATTATTCCCCAGGCTTTCCGGATCGTTCTGCCCCCGCTGACCAACGAGATTATCTTGCTGACCAAGGACTCATCGCTGGTCTACCTACTCGGTATGTCTGTTGCCCAGTATGAGCTCACCAAATTTGGTCGCGAAGGAATTTCCGGCTCCGGTGCCGGGCTGACCCCGCTGGTTCTTGCCGGTGTCTGCTACCTGATTATCACTGTCCCGCTCGGTTTCCTTGCCCACCACTTCGAGAAGCGTGCCCAGGCCCGCTCCCGCACGTAACCGCCACTACCGTTTCAAGGAATACAGCCATGACCGAAAATCCTGTACCTGCCTCAGTTAGCATTACCGACCTGCATAAATCCTACGGTGAGGTGGAAGTCCTCAAAGGCATCAATATGTCCGTAGCTCCCGGCCAAGTTGTCTGCCTGATTGGCCCCTCCGGCTCGGGCAAATCAACTCTTCTGCGGTGCGTCAACCTGCTGGAGACACCTAACAGCGGAACTATTGAGGTAGCAGGGCATGCGGTGACCCACCCCGACGTCGATGTCGATGCTATGCGTCGCTCTGTGGGCATGGTCTTCCAGCAGTTCAACCTCTTCCCGCACCTGACCGTACTCCAAAACTGTACGGTAGCGCAGATTAAGGTGCTCAAACGTTCCCGGGCCGAGGCCCAGAAAATTGCCATGGCTAACCTGCAGAAGGTGGGGCTGGCCGATAAGGCTCAGCGGCACCCTGATCAGCTTTCTGGCGGTCAGCAACAGCGCGTAGCTATCGCTCGTGCCCTCTCTATGAACCCCCAGCTCATGCTCTTTGATGAGCCCACCAGTGCTTTGGACCCCGAGACGGTAGGTGATGTTCTGGGTATCATGCGCCAGCTGGCTACCGAGGGCATGACCATGGTGGTCGTAACCCATGAGATGGCTTTTGCCCGTGATGTGGCTGACCGCGTGGTCTTCATGGACGGCGGTGTTGTGGTAGAGGAAGGCCCCGCTGAACAGGTCATCGGCAACCCCCAACAGGAGCGCACCCAGCTCTTCCTCTCACGTGTGCTGAACCCCACCCAGCAATCGTAGACGCTAGGTCCTTAACCGTGGTTTCTGGGCTCTCCACGAGTCGGCTATAAAGAAAACTGCGGCTACCCAAATCAGGCCAAAGCCTACCCACCTGCCAGCGGTGAGGGTCTCATGGGTAACAAAGAGAGCCAGCAGGAACTGCATGGTCGGGGTGAGGTACTGAATCATGCCGATCAGGGACAGCGGCACCCGCGAGGCCGCGCTCGCAAAGAGCAGGAGCGGCACCGCTGTGACTAGACCCGAGGCAGCCAGAATCCAAAAGTGAGGCTGACCCTCAGCAAACAGAGTAAGATCACCTCGGCGGGCAAAGTGAGCAAGTAGGACAGCTGCCATGGGTGCAAGAACCAGGGTCTCTACGCTCAGCGACACGACGGCGGGGACAGCTCCAGCGTACTTTTTGAGCAGACCGTAGAGGCCAAAGCTGAAAGCCAGGCCCAGGCCCAACCAAGGGATTGAGCCGTAGAAGACACACATGACAAGCACTGCTAAGGCAGCTACCGCGATACCGGCCCACTGGAGTGGGCGGAGCTTTTCGCCCAGGAAGAGAACGCCGAGCGCTACCGAAACAATGGGGTTGATGTAGTAGCCCAGTGACGCTTCCATCACATTGTGGCTTGTTGTGGCGATAACGTAGAGCAGCCAATTACAGAAAATGAGTAGGCCTGCGGCCCCGAGCACAAGGAGCTTTCTGGGGCGCTTAAGTACTGCCATGAGTGATTGAACCTGACGGGTTGCCGGTATCAGGAAAGCACAGAAAAGCAGGGTGAAGAGCACCCGCTCAGCCACAATTTCGAGGGGGCTAGCCGGTACCGTTAGCAGGAAATAGAGGGGGAAGAGGCCCCAGATAAGATAGCAGAGGAAAGCTGCAAGAATACCCGAGTTTCTCTGGTTAGTAGGCACCTGTTTTTCTTTCTGTGCTGATTCAGTAGGTCCCTGCAAGTATAGGTCAGTGCTTTCTATGGGCGGGGGAGTTCTAGCTCCTTAGGCGAATGCTCACCATAGAAAAGGCGGTGGCCCCCACCTATAGGGGGAGCCACCGCCAGAGACAACCCCCTAGAGCAGGGGTATCTTGGTCTTACAGACCGAAGAAGCGGCTAAAGAAGCCCTTCTTATCTTCCTTGGGCTGGGGCTTCTTAGAGGCCTCAGCGCGTTCGGCCTCAAGGTCAGGTGCCTGACCTGCCAAACGAATCTCCCGTGCATCACGGGTGTCTTCAGCTGACTCGTAACCCGTGGGGGCCTGCTGGGCTTCGTCAGGCTCTTCGGCGCTCTGCACAGGGGCAGCAGGCTGGTCCTGCACAATGTTCTCTTCAGCAATAGTGCTGGTGGTAACACGGCCCGGGCGTACATCTTCGGCAGGGTCCTGGTCATAGGGCTGGTCCGCATTGGGGTAGACACGGTCTGTGGTGATAGTACCTTCGACTTCATCTTCGAGGGCACTCTGTTCTGCCACGGGTTCCTGGGTAGGAGCTTCCGTAAAGGTCTGAGGCTCGGCTGCGGTAGCCTCTTCCTGCTCGGAACCTGCCTGCGCTTCAGCTTGCGCTTCAGCTTGCGCTTCTGCTTGCGCTTCTGCTTGCGCTGCTTCTTCAGCGGCTAGACGGGCGGCTTCTTCTCGTTGGGCCATTTGAGCTGCGGCCTCACGCGCGGCGAGGGTTTCAATACCCTGGCGTTCTGCTTCGAGCTGTTCACGCAGATCACGAGCTTGACTGGCAAGACGGGCTAGCTCATCGGCCCCGACCTGGGGCTCGGCTGCCTCAATGCCCGAAATCTTGCCCTTATCGAACCAAAGACGTAGCGCACCGTCTGCCGCAGTGATGACAGCGGTTGCTTCGGTGTCCCAGGCGATATGTGCGCCGCGGAGCTTGGCATAGGAGTCAACAGCGCGCAAGTGGTTAACAGCGGTGCCGGTCTGCAGGGCCTGAGCCATGACCTGACCCATGCGGTTAACGGTGGGGGCATCCAGGTCAAGCTGAGAGCCTTCGAGAAGGACCCATGCACGGACACCTGCCCCAGCTGTGATGGGGTAGTGGGCATAGATGCCGGTCAGTGCCTTGGTTGCGAGGGTGAGCTTGCGCGCTAGGCCGGAGTCCAGGGGGAGCTCATCGGTGGTGAGTTCCGTAATGGTGTGCTGTGCCCCGCCTTCACGCGCCTGGATTGCTGCCGAAACAACGCGGTCAGGGAAGTGACCGAGTTCTTGCCAGGACCAAATCCAGGAACCGCGGTTCTCAGACTCAGTGCCCAACAGGTAAGGGGTGAGACGTACGGAAGCATCAGACTGGAGGGTGAATGACGGCGCAGAGAAATCCACCGTCCATTCTGCGTCGCCGCTGATCTCAGCGAGACGGGCCTGGTACTCGGTGGAGATGAAGATCGAATCATCAATCAGATCCTGCAGTGTTTTAGTCATGGGTTAAGGCTAGCAACTCTTGGGGTGCTCACGCACCTTTTATACCCGTGGGGACCTGTATTTTCTATCTTTTACCAGGTTCTACCCACTTGGTTCCTTCCCTCTTCCGTGAGCAAGAAAGACACAAATTCAGGGGGCGTGTGGCTAAAAATAAATATTACGGTTGCCACATGTTTTTTAGACAGGGTAGTCGCAAATAACTTGACCAAACACAAGGAACACGCATATCAAGTGCAAGAATTCTTGCTTTAATAGGTATTGATAGGTATTGATAGGTATTGGTAAGCCTCTTCCCATATGGCACCAACGGGTGTGGAGGTATTCGTCCCAAACAATTCAGGAATTTCATGTCGCACTATAGTCCCAGATACGCAGAGATTGAACGCCCCACCATGGTTCAAGATGCTCTTAACTCAATTGGGAGCTGGATGCTGGGGGTAGTGTCCGTAGAGCCCGGTTGGAATGAGCTGGTCCTAGATATTAAGCCGCTCTCAGAGACTGTCTTTGTGAGAATCACTGAATCTCGCGATGAAGACGATTACCTGGGAAGTGTGGGCCCGCTTAAATCTGATAGCCCAATCCTTGAGGCTATTGAACAGCTACAGCATGCTTGCTATGCAGAGGATGAGGGAACCTGGTTCACTGCTTCTGTGGTCATCACCGCAAGCGACTGGCCCGAGCCAAAATACCAGATTGGTGCGTCCTATGACCGCCTTCAGGAGCCTGTTGACTGGAAGGGCGAGGGGGGCCTGACCGGTCGCGATATCCGCACTCATTTTGAAACCTTCCCACGTGCGGATGAGCATATCCCGGACTGGGCCGCCACACGCCTGGCAGGTCGTCGCGCTCCTGGTTTTACGGATGATACGGCCAAGGCGCAGCCTGCAAAGACCGCCAACACCTACCTGGTGGAGGCCCTTGAGGCCTTTTCCCAGGACCGGAGTGACCAGGCCCTTGCCAATGTTGTGCGTTCTGCCCAGGGCGGTAACCTGGTCATGGACATCTCCCAGAGCGTCGATAACTCCGAAGGCCAGCTCCAGACCAGCTATCAGGTTCTCCGCCTGTCGAATGGCATGCGTGCGCTCACAGCTTATTCCTCGGAGGAACGGGCCTGCGAATATTCTGTGGATGTCCTCGGTCTAGATATACCGCGTTTGACTACCGAGCACGCTATGAAAGTGTTTTTACAGGTAGCCCACGATGCGTCAATTGACGTCCTGGTACTTGACCCCGGTAGTAGACACGAGTGTTTCATAGAAAAATCTCAGATTCAGTGGGTCGTCGGTTCGCCCCACAATATGCCAGTACAGCGGGCGCTTATGGAGGGGAACATGCACGACCTGCTCCTTGCCCTGGTTGCTCCGGCTTCCACGCTCCTGATGGGTGTCCGTGCCGATGATCCAGCAGGTCGCCCAGTCATCCTCAAAAATGAGGATTCTGAGGACCAGTCTGTTGCACTGGTTTTTACCACTGTTGCAGAGATTGCTGCGCTTGATCCCTCCTTGCAGGTGCGAAGTGCCCCGGCCCTTGACATGCTCAAATTATTGGCTGCTGGTGCTAGTACAGCTGTGCGCATTAACGCCCTTGCTCCGCACGCTACCTTGCCTATGACTCAAATTTGCGAGCTTATTTCAGTAGTAGAATCGCAGTAAACCAAACTAGTCATACACACCAGGAGTATCTCCAATGACCGGTGCACTGCGCCAAATTGGCCACACCGTAGCCAACCATGCTCGCGCAGCCATTGCACTGTGGCTGGTGCTCTTCGTGATCGCTGGAGCTGGTGCCCTGACTTTAGCTCGGGGTGCAACAGCCAGCTATACCATGCCCGGAGCATCGTTCGATGCCGTCCGTGCGGACCTTCAGACTAAGCTCCCTGATAACGGTGTCTCTAGTGGTTACGTTGTGCTTGAGTCAGCTGGCGGTTTCACCGATGAGCAGAAGCAGGCCATCGCACAGGCGGTCGATACTTCCCACCAGGTTGAGGACGTTGCAGGTTCCGTTAATCCCTTTGAGGCGGCAGACGCTATCGCCCAGGCAACTACTACCCTTGAAAACTCAAAAGCTCAGCTAGATCAGCTTCAGGCTCAGATTAGCCAAGGCCAGGCTAAGGTCGATCAAGCTCGGGCCGCTCTACCTACAGATATCAGCCAGGAAGAGCTCAAAGAGCTTGCCCCAGACCTCCTTGCACAGGAAGAAAGCCTGAAACAGGCCCGTATCACCTTAAGGGCCAACAAACTTAAAGTAGATACCGGTCAGCGTGAACTTGATGCCATGGCCGAGGCCAACCTTGTCAGCCAAGGCGGAACCGTAGCAATTGTCAGTGTTGCCTTTAACAAGGACACTAACTCGTTGACTCCTGAAGTCCGTCAGAAGGTTTTTGAAACATTCAAGGCGCTTGAAGACAAGGGCATTACTGTCAACTACAGCTACGAGCTTGACCAGGACGTTTCTAAAGTTTTTGGTGCCTCGGAAGCGATTGGTCTAGCGGTTGCATTCGTCGTTCTGCTGATTACTCTCGGTACAGTTGTGGCAGCCGGTCTGCCTCTTGTTCTGGCACTTATCGGGGCGGGTACCGCAGTTGCCCTGGTCTACACCAGTACCGCTTTTATCGGCATGACCGCTACCGACCCGGTTCTAGCTTTGATGCTGGGGCTAGGGATTGGCATTGACTATGCTCTGCTGATTCTCCATCGTTTCCGTGAAGAACTTATGGACGGAGTCGATGTTCGGGAGGCTGTTGCAATAGCTAATTCAACGGCAGGTCATTCTGTCCTCTTTGCGGGTATGACCAATATCGTTGCACTCTCTGCTCTCTTTTTGACCGGTCTACCATTCTTGGCCGTCATGGGCTTTGCGGGTGCTTTCTCTGTTGCGCTGGTTGTTGCTTCGTCCTTGACTCTGGTCCCTGCGGTTCTTTCTCTCTTGGGCACCAAGGTTTTGACCAAGAAGCAGCAGGAAGAGCGCCGCAAGGACCTGCACCGGATCTCAGACAAAACTCACAAGCCACGTAACCGCCGTGAAGCATTCGCTGAAATTGAGGCTGCCTATAAGGGGTGGGGTGGTTTTGTAACCCGCCATCCTATTACCATGACACTGGTATCAGTTGCGATTTTGATTCTTGCCATTATCCCGACCAGTTCACTTCGACTTGGTCTGCCCGACGGTTCCTACCAGGCTAGCGACTCAACTTCCTACCGCGCCTACCAGACCATTAGTGACAAGTTCGGTGAGGGTTTTAACGGGCCTATCCTTGCCGGTGTCACCCTTTCCGTTCCGGGTGACCAGGAACACCTGCGCCTAGTTGCCTTGAACGTTGCCGGCAAGCTTAATAACAAGGACATCGAAAGTGTCGCTATCGTAGGGATGAGCGAAGACAACGCCACCGCAGTTTTGGCATTCTTCCCCAAGGAAGGCCCCTCAGCCCAGAGCACCCAGGATGCTGTGCACGCAATGCTCGATAAGGTTGAGCCTGCGGAGAAAGCCACGGCAACTAGTATCGGCTTAACCGGGCAGACTGTAGCTAACATCGAGATTTCTGAGCAGATTTCTACTTCAATTCCACTCTATCTCTCTGTCGTTATTCTGCTCTGTCTGATCTTGATGGCCCTTGTCTTCCGGTCAATTATTGTTCCTGTCATGGCAACCATCGGATTCTTGCTCTCAACCCTGGCCTCCTTTGGCGCTGTCGTTGCCGTCTACCAGTGGGGCTGGATGGGTGACCTCTTTGGGGTAACCCAGCCGGGGCCGATTTTGGCTTTCCTGCCCATCCTGCTCATCGGTATTCTGTTTGGTCTTTCCGTGGACTACCAAATCTTCATTGTCTCCGGCATGCGTGATGCTTACCGTAAGGGCCATACTGCTCTGGATGCTGTCGCCATCGGCTACAAGCAGGGTGGCGGGGTTGTGACTGCCTGCGGTGTCATTATGGTCGCGGTCTTCGCCAGTTTCGTCTTCTCACACCTGACAGCTGTGCGGCCTATCGGTTTTGCCTTGGCCCTGGGCGTGGCTATGGATGCTTTCTTGATTCGGACCACCTTTATTCCTGCAACCATGTACCTGCTGGGGGATGTCGCCTGGTGGTGGCCTTTCGAGAAGAACCGCAAGACCGAGGACGCGCCCAAGCACATCGCCTAAGTGCGGCTTCAGCGCTAAAGCCTGGGTACTTTCAAACATGAAAACCGCCCTGCGGTATCCAAGAGGACACCGCAGGGCGGTTTTTTATGGGGTAGCTACCTGGCTAAGCAAGGTAGCTACCTGGCAGGCTACTTACCTGCTACTGCTTGGCGTACACGAGCACCGAGTTCTTCATGGACAGAGTCCCAGTACTTGAATGCACGTTCACGGATTTCATCTGATTTCACAGCACCAACGTGGCCCGCGATGTTGGAGACCAGACGTTCCTGAGCGGCCTCGTCCATAACATCGGTGTACAGGGTACGAGCCTGGCCGAAGTCGTCGTCTTCTGCGTGCAGGGTGGCAGCGGCGTGAACCAGCGCGCCATCGGCTTCCCAGGAGCCCTCACCGGCGCGTGCAGGATCAGCGTGGGGGCCGCCCAGGCTGTTGGGCGCGTAGACCGGGGTATCTGCAGTCTTGAAGGAGTAGCGCATAGCGCCGTCCTGGCTGTAGTTGTTTACTTCTGCATTCCGAGCGTAGTTAACCGGAAGGTCCGCGAAGTTGGTGCCTACGCGGTAGCGGTGTGCATCGGGGTAGGAGAAGATACGACCCAGGAGCATCTTGTCGGGGGAGGGGCCGATACCGGGAACAAAGTTGGAGGGTGAGAAGGCAGCCTGCTCAACCTGGGCAAAGAAGTTCTCGGGGTTCTTGTTCAGAGTCATCTTGCCGACCTTGATCAGGGGGTAGTCGGCATGCGGCCATACCTTGGTCAGGTCGAAGGGGTTAAAGCGGTAGGTCTTTGCATCTTCGTAGGGCATGACCTGGACGTAAAGGGTCCATGAGGGGAACTCGCCACGTGCGATAGCGTCGTGTAGGTCCTGACGGTGGTAATCAGCGTTCTCGCCTGCAATGCGGTTTGCTTCTTCCTGGGTGAGGAAGTCGTTGCCCTGGTCAGTCTTGAAGTGGTACTTGACCCAGAAACGCTCGCCTTCGGCATTGATCCACTGGTAGGTGTGTGAGCCGAAGCCATCCATGTGGCGCAGGGTGGCGGGGATGCCGCGGTCACCCATCAGCCAGGTGACCTGGTGAGCTGATTCGGTGCGCAGGCTCCAGAAGTCCCACTGCATGTCGTTGTCACGCAGGCCGCTGCCGGGCATACGCTTCTGTGAGTGAATGAAGTCGGGGAACTTGATGGCATCACGAATGAAGAAGACCGGGGTGTTGTTACCTACGAGGTCGTAGTTACCCTCGGTGGTGTAGAACTTGATGGCGAAGCCGCGGGGGTCACGCCAGGTGTCAGGTGACCCCTGTTCACCGGCAACGGTTGAGAAGCGGATAGCCATTTCGGTAGAAACACCGGGCTGGAAGAGCGCTGCGCGGGTGTACTGTGAGACATCCTCGGTGGTTTCGAATACACCGAAGGCACCGGTGCCCTTAGCGTGAACGACACGCTCGGGTACGCGTTCGCGGTTGAACTGAGCGAGCTTTTCAACGGTGTAGGCATCGTGCAGGACGATGGGGCCATCGTTGCCTACAGTCAGTGAATCGTTGTCTGATGCAACGGGTGCACCTTGAGCGGTGGTGGTAAATGAACCGGGCTTAATCGGATTGTTCATTTCTCCTACTTTCCTGTGTGGGGTTATGCTCTGGAGCTCTTCACCGTGAGAGGTGAGGGAAACGACCGGAGCTGTGAGCGCTAGCTAACGGTGAGTTCTTGTGCAGCCTGTTGCTGAGCGAGCGCTACATCTTTTTCTTCTGGCTTCTGGCAGTCGGCGCAAATGCCTCGGTAGAGAACGTCTGCGCTGAGCAGGGCCATGCCGTGAAAATCGCTGGGGGTCAGGCAGGGTGCCTCACCGACCGCGCAGTCTACATCCTCCACTTTTCCGCAGCGGATGCAGTAGGCATGGTGGTGATTATCTCCGGTACGGGTTTCGTAGAGCCCTGCTGACCCTGGAGGCTCAAATTTACGGAGCATTTTGATGTCAGTTAGATCAGCTAGGACCACGTAGACCGACTGGACTGTGATACCGGCTAGTTCTTGGCGCACTGCTGTAACAATTGCATCGGCCGTTGAGTGCGGGTTTTCGTGAACTGCGCTCAGAACAGCGAGTCGTTGCTTTGTGACGCGACGCCCCTTGGCTCTGAGCTGAGCTGACCAGGTTTCCCTGTGGGAGCTAGCTGGTGCTTTCGGGGCTTCTGGCATGTGCTGGCAGCCTGCGGTGGCAGGCATGCTCCTTGTTGACATCATGTCACCATCCTACCCTTATTATGAATCTTTCACAATAGGCTCTGGCTGTGTTGTAGATCAGGTCTGCCTCTTCCCGGCGGGGGTGTTGCTTGAAAGGCTTTGCTGCTAGGCCTCTTGGCGGATATGCTCTGGAATCGTTCTGGCGAGAAAAGTTGTTGAAGAAAGTTTTGTGGTGTCAGGAGCGCCGCGATAGATTTTTGGTTGACGGTAAAAAATTTTTCAAACTTTTTTAAATTTCGCGTCATGAAACAAGTGGAAACCGCTCTTAATAAGTGATGGTGAAAATCATCGGCTGTTACCTACAAGCTGTTTGGGGCTTGAGGATAGCAAGAACCTGGCGGCGCTATGGGAAGCCTTGCCAGGCATAAGGGAATAATGGGCGCTCATCAATCGTGGGGATTGAGCGAGTGCAATCGCTGGCTATCAAGGTTAGGGACCCTTGATAGCCAGCGCTAAAGCACTGTGCTGTGATGTCACCGGGTGTCGGGTCGCTGCTGCTGGAACCAGATAATGAAGCGATCCTGCATGCTGCGCAAGCATTTACCGTGTACAGGGCCGTTCGCGGGTTCTGTACACGGAAAACATCGTGAGGGTCGCATGGTGCCTTGGTTTGCTGGTGACTGGAATTACGGTATCCAGTTCGTGGGCTAAAGAGGGTGTGCGGTATCTGATGGCCTGCATGCGCTTTACATATTGGGGAAATATACCGTAACGCAGAAAATCCCGATAAGCTGAAAGGAAGTCGTTTTCCTTAGCGCGGCTAGTATCTACACGGGGAGATTTATGCGATCATACAATTCTGCTCAAACTGGCCAGTCTGGCCCTGCCGACGAAGTTTTGCTTTCTGAAGTTCGCCAGGGTCAGCTTGAGTCGTTTGGTGTTTTGTATGAGCGCTATGTGGTCATGGCGCGCGCTATTGCTTATAGGCATACCTCAAACCAGACTCTGTCAGAGGATCTCGTATCTGAGGCCTTCGTCAGAATTTTGCAGGCTCTTAAGAATGGCAAGGGCCCTCGCGCTTTCATGGGCGGATATCTTGCCACAACTCTCGCGCATCTGGCTGCTGAGAACGGTCTTATAGCGCAAAAAGAGGTGCTGAGCGAAGAGCATGACCTAGAGCTGGCTGGGTCATTGGATGAGACTGTTCTTAAACTGCATGAGTCCGATGAACTGATTTCTGCATTCACCAGTTTGCCGGAACGTTGGCAGTCTGTTCTGTGGATGACCGAGGTTGAGAATAAAAAGCCCCGTGAAGTAGCCACAGCTCTGAACCTGTCGGCTAATGCTGTTTCCGCTCTTGCTGCTCGCGCACGGGAAAGCCTTCGCGAGGGGTTTCTGCGAGCACATCAACACGCTCCCAAAACTGCTGAGTGCGCGCAGTACTCACCTCACCTCAGCTCTATGGTCCGTGGCTCGCTGACTAAGAAGCGTAGCGAAACTCTACGAGCTCACCTTTCAACATGCTCATTTTGCTCTTCTGAATACCTGAATCTGATCGGTATCAACAAGACTATGCGTACGTGGGTTTTCCCCGTGCTTGCAGGGCTTACGCCGATTCTTACTGACAGTTCTAAGGTTATTCTCCCGTACATCGCCGGTGGTAGCCTAGCCCTGGCTGGTGCAAGTCACAGTGGGGGAGCGGGGCTTGCCTCTTTGATTCCCGGACGTTGGGCTTCTTCCAAACCCTCTCTGGTGGGGGCCGCTGCCGCTGTAACCGCTCTTGGTGCGGTGGCCGGTGGCATAGCACTGGTCAATAGCTCGTCCTCTAATTCAACGGTGATTAGTGCCGATTCTCAGCTTGAAACCGCACCAGCTTCAAGCCCTTCGGAAGAGGTAGGTGGCATCGTTGATGCTCTTGTTGATTCGCCCCAAAGCTCGGGCTCGAGCGTTCCCGTAGAATCTTTTAGGGCTCCTGCTGCATCAGCGCCTAGCATGCTGGTGGATACCCAGACTTTTGATTCTGGTGATTCACCGCGCGGGCAGCTGGGGCAGAAGGCCTCTCATAGTCGCGCAAGCGCTGGGGATGCCGCTGACTCTTCAGCCGGTACTAGCGTAATAAGAAGACCATCGGTGGAAATCCCTCAAGGTCAGACTCGCTCTGCTCTGGCCGGTCCCTGGCAGGATGACACGATGGGGGTTCATGGGGCGTCTAAGGAGTCAGCCGATCTTGCGAGCTCTTTAGTATTCTCAAACCAGCCAGATGGTGCCGCTGGAGTCGGTGATACTCAGCAGCCTCCGGTAGCTGAGCCCGAGAGCGATACCCCGGTAAGATCAACTTTGCCCGTGGAAAGTCAGCCACCGGGGGAATCTGTAGCGCCTGTTAATCCTGTAGACCGTACCCAGCCAGTTGCTCCTGCCGATCCTGATACTCCAGTAGATCGTTCTATGCCGACCGACCCGGCTGAACCAACAGAGCCTGTTGAGCCAAGCGACCCGGCTGACCCGGCTAATCCGGCTGAACCAAGCGACCCAGCTGAGCCTGTTGAGCCGACCGACCCAGCTGAGCCAACTGAGCCTTTTGAGCCAACTGAGCCGGCTGAACCAACCGACCCGGCTGAACCAACTGAGCCAACCGACCCGGTTGAGCCGACCGACCCGGCTGAGCCAGCTGAACCAAGCGACCCAGCTGAGCCAACAGAGCCTGTTGAGCCAAGCGACCCAGCTGAACCAACTGAGCCTGTTGAGCCAGCTGAGCCGACCGACCCGGCTGAGCCGACCGACCCAGTTGAGCCAAGCGACCCAGTTGAGCCTAAAGAACCTGCTGATCCTGACACTCCAGTGGACCGTTCTATACCGACCGACCCAACTGACCCGGCTGAGCCAACAGAGCCTGTTGAGCCAAGCGACCCAGTTGAGCCTAAAGAACCTGCTGATCCTGACACTCCAGTGGACCGTTCTATACCGACCGACCCGGCTGAACCAAGCGAGCCAGCTGAGCCAAGCGACCCTGGAGTTCCCGACCCCAAGGACTGGGTAGGAACCCCCGAATACTACAAGTGGATGGCGCAGGTGCCCTGGGATACAATCGGTAGCCCAGTCAATGACAACCGTATGTGCAGGATTACCTATATCTATTCGGGTAGTCTGGTCAGCTTCGGAACCTACATTCCGCAGATTATTCTTGACTCCCCCTATGCGCTCTATGTTCTAGAGAGCTACTTTGGGCTAGAGGCGATTACAGAGATTACCTGCGTCTAGGAGACATTAAGATAGCTACCGGCCTGCCTCCTGAATGAGTTAGGCCGGTCATAATATGCTCTTCGCAAAAGCACAGCCTCTACCCAGCTAAAGACCCTAGTCTATAAAGCAACAATAACTTTCCTGAGAAAGGTGTAATAGGGTGCACGGCCATAACAACGGGCTTAAAACTGCTCTTTTACTGGGTTCGATGGTCGGTTTTCTCTTGCTCATTGGGGCGGGGCTAGCTGCCTATACCCGTAGTTCTGTGTGGATTATGATTATGGGCCTGGTGGGCGTGGGCATGGTGGCCTATTCCTACTGGAACTCCGATAAAATCGCTATCCGTTCCATGAACGCCTATCCCGTGACTCGCGATCAGGTCCCCGGTCTTTACGAAATTGTTGAGGAGCTCTCAGCCAAGGCCAATCAACCAATGCCGCGTCTCTACGTTGCTCCCACCTTGACCCCTAATGCTTTTGCTACGGGGCGTAACCCCCAGAATGCGGCCGTTTGTTGCACCGAGGGGATCTTGCAGCTCCTTGATCATCGTGAGATGCGCGGTGTCATCGGGCATGAGCTGATGCACGTCTATAACAGGGATATTTTGATTGGCTCCATCGCTGCGGCTTTGGCTTCTGTGGTGGGAACCATCTCTCAGGTCATGAGCTTTGGCTTGATGTTTGGCGGTAACCGAAACAATGACAACCGGGCCGGTGGAGGGCTCATCTTCACCCTCTTTCTTGCTGTGATGGCACCCCTGGTGGCGGGCGTAATGCAGATGGCTATTAGCCGCACACGAGAATACGATGCCGACCAAGACGGTTCCCAGCTCACCGATGACCCGTTAGCTCTGGCCTCTGCACTGCACAAGCTTGAAAACGGTGTCTCGCGCTACCCCCTGGACCCTGAGAACCCTAAAGTTGCTGGCACAGCCTCGATGATGATCGCCAACCCTTTCCGCGCGGGTCAGATTCAGAACCTGATGGCGTCGCACCCTCCCATGGCTGACCGCATCGCCAGACTTGAAGCGATGGCGCGCGCCAAGGGGCAAATGTAGCCCTGCCGTTTTCGCGTCAGTAAGCGGGTGAATATTTTGCCCTGCCTAGGGAAAGGTGCCCTCTGTTTCAAAGAACAGAGGGCACCTTCTATGTGCTTGAGTGAAGCGCGTGCTAAAACCTAGCGGTAGTTGACAAACTGGAGATCAACTTCGAGGTCAGCACCCTTTAGCAGAGCGATAACATCCTGCAGATCATCACGTGACTTAGATGAGACACGGAGCTCGTCACCCTGGATGGTTGCCTTGACGCTCTTGGGCCCTTCTTCACGAATCAGCTTGGTGATTTTCTTGGCCTGGTCCTGGGCAATACCTTCTTTGATAGAAGACTCAATGCGGTACTCCTTGCCCGATGCATAGGGGTCACCGGAATCCAGGGACTTAAGAGAAATTCCGCGTTTAACCAGCTTGGACTGGAAGACATCAAGAACAGCTAGGGCACGTTCTTCAGAATTAGCCTTAATCAGAATCTTTTCGCCAGAAAAATCAATCTCAGCGCCAACGCCACGGAAGTCATAGCGCTGGGCTACTTCTTTCTGGGCCTGGTTGAGTGCGTTGGAAACTTCCTGCTTGTCGACCTTAGATACAACGTCAAATGATGAGTCGCTTGCCATGCAGGGCACCTCTTTCGTAAGTAATAGTCAGGGGCTGGGGCACAAGGTTTTTTGAACCTGAGTGCTTCTCACTATAACCGTACCCTGTTAGAGCGGCTGTCAGCATATTTCTAGAATCGTTATAAAAATGTGACTCCATTCTCAGCAAAACTTCATTTTGCTTTGAAAGGATGAAAGTATGGCTGAAAAGAAAACAGCTGCCCACGCTCAAGCCGGCATACCGTCCGGCTCAGGAACCACTCCGGCGGCGCACCAGATAACTGCAGTAACAGACGAAAGCATGCAGAGGGCTTATGAAGCGCTCATGGCAGATCTGTCTGCAGACGATTTCCTCTTTGAAGCTCTTCCCAACGCTGGGGCTGAGCATAAGCAAGCGGAACTCTTTGCCCCCGAGCTAGGGTCTACCTTGAAGGACCCTGCCATCATTGCTCGTTTTGAGGGTGTTAAAGAGAATCTCGAGCGAGAAATCAAGGGTGGCATGTGTACCCCGGACCAAGCCTACGCCTACTTGGAGAACCTTGAAATCACGCTTCTTTTAGAGCAGGAGTCCGCACTGACGTCCTAGCGGAAAACAATATGCTCACTAGCTCCTGCAGTCATGACTGCAGGAGCTCCTTCTTTCTAGAAGTGGGCTTGGCAACAAAAAGGGGTGCCAAGTTGGCAACCGTGGCAAAAGTGTGTAAAGTAGTCTACTGTTCGTTGATACGAATGATTCAAGAAATTGAATACGGCAGATTACCCGAGCGGCCAAAGGGGGCTGACTGTAAATCAGCTGGCATTGCCTACGGGGGTTCAAATCCCTCATCTGCCACAGCGAAAATCCCATCTCATCACGAGATGGGGTTTTTTGTTAACTCCTCTTCATTATCAGAGAAACTGGCACCGGGCTTTAGACATGCAGGGGTAAAAGGGGTAGCGTGTTCATCATGGCAACCATTGAAATTACCCAGGAAAACCTCACCCAGCAGGTCGAATCATCAGATATCCTCTTCCTCGACTTCTGGGCTGAATGGTGTGGCCCCTGCAAGCAGTTTGGCCCCATTTTTGAGGAAGCCTCTGAGAAGCACCCCGAGATTACCTTTGGCAAGGTCGATACCGAAGATCAGCAGCAGCTGGCCGCGGCCGCTAACATCACCTCAATTCCTACTGTGATGGGTTTCCGCGAGGGTGTCCTTGTGTTCTCCCAGCCCGGTGCGCTGAACGCTCAACAGTTCGACCAGATCATTGAGGCGGTTAAGGGCTTGGACATGGCTGAGGTTCACAAGCAGGTTGCTGAGGCAGAAGCCGCCCAGCAGGCCGAAGAAAACTAAGCTTCAAAAAATACTTATAGACCTTAGCCATCGGGCTCCCCCAGCAGGGGAGTTCGATGGCTTTGCTATGTCGTGGAGCTAGAAGGAACGGAAGTCTTGCGGGGCGTAGCGGGGCGCCCTGCGGGGTTCGTGGATACCGGTGGCTTTAATGAGGCTGACCACTCGTTGCCGATGCCCGGCATAAGGGGCTAGGAGTTCTAACATGCGGTGGTCATCGCCGCGGACCCCGTCAAAGGCGTAGGTAAGGTGGTGGGCTAAATGGTAGTCACCCACACTGACGGCATCGGGGTGGCCGCAGTACCGCTGGAGTGTTTCTGCAACTGTCCACGGGCCGACACCCGGTATCCCAGCAAGAACCTGGGCCAGCTCCCCTGTAGCGCTTTCTTCCGCAAACCGTTCGAAAGAGGCGGCTTGGCGCGCATAATGGACCATAGTAGAGGAGCGCGAACGGTCAAAACCAGCCCGGTGGTAGTCCCAGTCAGGAATCTGCGCAAAGACATCAGCCGGGGGAAAAAAGAGCAAATCCGCCGGCTGATCGGGGTAGCCGGTCTGAGGGGCCTGCTGGCCGTATCGGCCAAGGAGCGCCCGCATACCTCCCATCGCCTCTATACCAGTTACCCGCTGTTCTGAGATAGCGAGCAGAAGATTTTGGGAAAGCAGGCCAATGGAGGGCAGTCTTAGACCCGGAGCCTCTGCCCTTGCCTGCTTGAGGCGTTCGGGTAGTTGTTGCCAGGCAGGGGAAGCATAGAAGGGCGACCAGCAGTCATTCTCGCCTACCCAGCCTCCAACCTTTTCAGCGAAGGCTTCCAAAGCGCTGGCTGGGGAGAGGGTTCCTGAATGTGTGGACGAGGAGGGACCGGGTGCCCACAGCGTCACATTGAACGGGGCAGATAGACCCGCCCCTGCTGGGCGTGCACACCGAAGGAGGATATTGATGCCTTGCTCATGAGCACTTGCCCAGTGGATGGTCTCGGCGGGGGTGGAAACCGCTCGCATCAGCGGATCAGCCTGGCCTCTTTGCAAGGGTGCAAAAGTCTGTCCCAGGTGCACCGCATGGGTTGGTTCCAGAACAAAAGAGGCGCGCAACATGTTTTCTATCGTCTCATGTGCCGGGCATATTGGAAGACCTGATAAGTCTTACTCAGCTCGACTGTCTATACTTACCAAAGACTGCACCCCAACAGAGAAGAACAATGGCCATTAAGAAACTGCTTGAACACCCCCAGCTGGTTCCTGCGCGAATTGCCGCAACAACCCTAGCTCTGGCAGTCTTTGGTCTCTACAGCACTTACTCCTGGTTCCAGTGGCGGCACTATCTTGTGCCCTCCTGGGATTTAGGAATCTTCGCCCAGCTTGCCAAAGCCTACTCTCAAGGTCAGGCCCCTATTGTTCCTATCAAGGGGGAGGGCTTTAACCTCCTGGGGGACCACTTTCACCCCATTACCATTGCCCTGACCCCCTTTTACTGGTTATGGCCCAGCCCAGCGACCCTGCTCTATGTGCAAAACGGACTGGTCGCTCTCTCTGTCTATTTGCTGATCAGGTTTGCCCAAAAAATAGTGAAGCCCTGGGCGGCTCTTACACTCGGGCTAGCCTACGCCCTGAGCTTCGGTATCCAGCAAGCTGTCTCTGTTCAATTCCACGAAGTAGCTTTCGCCCTACCCTTCCTGGTCATGAGCCTGGGCAACCTAGCGATCATGCGGCTTGAAACCGAACGCGGCCCTTTTTTACGCCGGGCTGTCTACTGGGCATTCCCCTTGGTGTTTGTCAAAGAGGACATGGGAATTACGGTTCTTGCTATCGGTCTGGTTATTCTTTGGCGAACAGGATGGTTCCGCACAGCTGCAGGAATCCTCTTTCCTCTTGCAAGCGCTGCTCCGGCAACTCTGACACAACGGAGCAAAACGCTCCTGCGTTCTTGGATGAGCACCCCGGCTGTGGCGGAAGCTAGTCTGCTTACCCTCTGGGGGCTGATCTGGCCCCTGCTTGCTATCGGGCTGATCCTGCCTTACTTCAACACAGGGGGAGTCTTCGACTACTCCGATAAGCTTGACGTCGCCGCCGCTCTAGGAGACCCCCTGGGAGCATTCGCCCAGCTCTTTTACCCCTGGCAGAAAAGCGCAACTCTCGGCCTACTCCTACTCACGGGGGTTCTAGCCTGGGCTATTAGCCCCATTGCCTGGGTGGCGGTACCGACCCTTATCTGGCGCTTGCTCTCACCGCAAGAAGGCTACTGGGAACCTACCTGGCACTACAACCTGGTTCTCATGCCCATCATCTTCACCGCCCTGCTGGACACTCTGGCCCGGGCGCAGGCAGGTACTCAGGTTCCTGCCCGCCCCCTCGGCAAGGGCCCGCTGGCTGGTACCCGCAGGTCGCTCCTGGATGGAATGAAGCATCAGGCACCTATTATCTTGCCCGCTCTCACCCTGCTTATTGCTTTAGGAACCCTGCCCTGGCAGCCTCTTGCCCAGCTGGGCCAACCTAGTTTTTCTAGCTCCACGCTCAGCTTGACCGATGAGATGAAAGCAGAAGCTGTAGCGGCTATTCCACAGGGAAGTACCGTGGCCGCCGACCTCTCGGTACTTACCTACCTGGTCCCAGAACACACCGCCTACTGGATCGGACACTCCGGTGAACCCGCCCCAGATTATGTGGTCATCGACCGTATGGGGAGCGCATGGGGCAGCAACCCACCCTCGAGCGCCGTAGCCTATGCCACCGGCAGGTACGGGTCAGCAGCCTACCTGCCCTACCGAACCATCGGGACAATTGAGATAGCCGTCCGAGCCGACTAAGCGCTGTACCCTCTATCACCACGGGGAACCAAAACCTACAAACTAGGGTAGAGTTGAGAGTGTAAGAATCGGGAACCCCGAAATTTTCTCTTAGCGCTCACGCCCAGCTAGGCAACTAATCACAGGGCTACGCGCGTTCAACGACCATACTTTGGCTAAGCAGAACGTTGAACCAACGATAGAGAACCTGATGTGTAATCAGCTCGCCCAAGCGCGCAACCCAAGTTAGCTACAGCGCCCACGAACCGAAGACCTCACCTAAGCGTAAGGCCCCTCGCGAGCATTCCACGGGGAAACCCGTAAACGCACCACACAAACCGGTGCGTGCACAACCCCACTCGATGAGGAATACATTGACTGAAAATACTGCTGTGAACGCAGAAACCGCAACTGAACCTGTCTTCCAGGAACCGGTTGTAGACACCCATACTGCCCCCAAAACTCAGACCGAAAAGTCTGATGACGAGGGTATCCGCTTCACTGATCTAGGCCTGGATGCACGCGTCCTCGCAGCACTGGAAAAGGTAGGCTACGAAAAGCCCTCACCCATCCAGGCACAGACTATCCCCCTACTTCTTGAAGGTCGCGATGTTGTTGGCCTGGCACAGACCGGTACCGGTAAAACCGCTGCTTTCGCGCTGCCTGCCCTGTCCACCTTGGCTGAGCTCGCCGACGTCAATGGTGTTTCCAAGGACACCCAGGTTCTGGTTCTTGCACCCACCCGTGAACTGGCTCTACAGGTAGCAGAAGCTTTCTCTTCTTACGCCACCGACATGGAGAACTTTACCGTTCTTCCCGTCTACGGCGGCTCACCCTACGGCCCCCAGCTAGCCGGCCTCAAGCGCGGCGCACAGGTTGTTGTCGGTACTCCCGGCCGTGTCATTGACCACCTCAAGAAGGGCTCCCTGGACCTCTCAAACCTCCAGTACCTGGTACTTGATGAGGCCGACGAGATGCTCCGCATGGGTTTTGCCGAGGATGTTGAATCAATCCTGTCAGAAACTCCTGACACCAAGCAGGTAGCCCTCTTCAGCGCCACCATGCCCAAGACTATTCGCAAGATTGCGGAGAAGTACCTCAACAACCCCGTTGAAGTAAGCGTCAAGTCTAAGACCACCACCAGCGCCAATATCCGTCAGCGCTACATGCAGGTCATGCACTCCCACAAGCTCGAGGCAATGACCCGCGTGCTTGAGGTTGAGGACTACGACGGCATCATCGCCTTCGTACGCACCAAGAAAGAAACCGAAGAAGTAGCTGAAAAGCTCAAGGCTCGTGGCTTCCAGGCCGCCGCCATCAACGGTGACATTCCCCAGGCTCAGCGTGAACGAACCGTTGAGGCTCTGCGCCAAGGCCGTATCGATATCCTGGTTGCGACCGACGTTGCGGCCCGTGGCCTAGACGTTGAGCGTATCTCACTGGTTGTTAACTTCGACATTCCGCACGATACTGAGTCCTACGTGCACCGTATTGGCCGTACCGGCCGTGCAGGCCGTGCAGGCGAAGCTATCCTCTTCATGACCCCTCGTGAAAAGTACATGCTCCGCCAGATTGAAAAGGCTACCCGCCAGCAGGTTGAGCAGATGCACATGCCCACTGTTGATGATGTCAACGACACCCGCAAGCAGCGCTTTGCTCAGCAGATTACTGACACCATTGAGAGTGAAGACCTGAGCTTCTTCCGTACCCTCATTGATGCTTACGCTCTGGAACACGACGTCGAAGGCGAAGAGATTGCAGCTGCACTGGCTGTTATCGCCCAGCAGGGTCGCCCCTTCCTGGCCGAAGAAACTCCTGAGCCCAAGCGCAAGACCCGCGATCGTGATGACCGCGGCTTTGACCGTGATGATAAGCCCCGTGGCGGCCGCCGCCACAAGGACGAAGGCATGGTTGATTTCAAGCTCAACGTAGGCCGCGCATCACGCGTTTCGCCCGCAGCTATCGTGGGTGCCCTCACCAATGAGGGTGGCCTGACCGGTAAGCAGATCGGTTCGATTGATATCCGCCAGCACTTCACCATTGTGGGCCTGCCTGAGGCTGAGCTACCCCGTGACTTCTTTGACCGCCTGCGTGACACCCAGGTTGCTGGCGAGTTCATCAACATCAAGCGCGACCGTGGCCCCAAGGGCGGCGGCTTCGGAGGTAAGAAGTTTGATCGTGATGACCGCGGTGGCTTTGGTAAGCGCTATGACCGTGATGACCGTGGCGGCTTCGGCGGTAAGAAAAAGGGCCGTAAGAAGTTCTAAACCTTTGTGCCGTGAGAACCTAGAGACTTTTGAAAGGCTCGTTCTCGTAGAAGTGTAAGGGGGAGCCCCTCCTGGCTTTCTATTCCTTAGTTGGTTATGCCAGCCTCGGGATGGGCAGGAGGGGCCTTCTTCTGCCCTTGCTTACCCAAGAAAAAGGCTGTGCCTCAGAACACCCAGAAAAATCTGGCTTTCAGTTTGCGCGCAGGCTCAGATGTACCGTAGAGTATTATCTGTTGCCCCGATAGCTCAGTGGTAGAGCGCCATCTTGGTAAGATGGAGGTCCCGGGATCGATTCCCGGTCGGGGCTCTGGTATGAGCCCGTAATAAGGCACATACATGGCGGTGTAGCTCAGCTGGTTAGAGCGCACGACTCATAATCGTGAGGTCGACGGATCGAGCCCGTCCACCGCTACGCCCCGATAGCTCAGTGGTAGAGCGCCATCTTGGTAAGATGGAGGTCCCGGGATCGATTCCCGGTCGGGGCTCAGCTTCAAAACCTCTCCAATCTCACGGTTGGGGAGGTTTTTTCTACGCCCTGGCTTCTTTCGCGCCCAGGGCCGCAGTCGCTACAGGGCTACAATTTGGGAAAATTTAGCAAATATTTTAAAGAGTGGAAGCCTAGGGCCTAGAGTAGGACTATGGCTATTAACCAAGACCTTGTGGGCCGCCTTTACCCGCCCACCGAGCCCTACGCTGTGGGCCGTGAAAAAATCCGTGAATTTGCGACTGCTGTTAAAGCGACCAGCCCCCTGCACTTCGATCTGCAGGCCGCCCAAGCGGCAGGCTACACCGACCTGGTAGCACCACCGACTTTCGCCATTATTCTGGCGCAGAAGGCCGACGCGGCTCTGATTACTGACCCCGAGGCTGGTATCGATTTCTCCCGCGTGGTTCACGCTGACCAGCGCTTTACCCACCACCGCCCCATCGTAGCGGGCGATAAGCTCCTGACTGAAGTTCACGTTGATAGCCTGCGGGTGATGGGGGCTGGGGCCATGCTTAGCACCCGCGAAGAAATCACCACGGTTTCCGGTGAAAAAGTAGCTACCTGCTACTCATCACTTTTGGTTCGGGCGGAGGACTCATGACTGCTATAACTTTTGAGACCCTAGAAAAGGGTACTGAGATTGGTGCCTGTCAGATTCCCGTGACCCGCGCAGACCTGGTGGCCTACGCCGGTGCTTCAGGGGATTTCAACCCTATCCACTGGAACGAGCGTTTTGCCAATGCGGTGGGGCTACCCGGGGTGATTGCTCACGGTATGTTTACCATGGGTGTGGCTATCCAGCTGGTGACCAACTGGGTGGGGGACGCCGGTGCGATTGTGGATTACCAGACCCGCTTCTCCAAGCCGGTGCCGGTACCCGACGCGGAGGGGGAGAGCTCACCTGCCAGCGGCGGCAACGTCATTTCTGTGGCCGGTAAAATCGGTGCCCTGGACCAAGAAAACCGCACCGCCCGCGTCGACCTGACCGTCACTGCCCCCGACGCTCAGGGCAAAGAGCAGAAAGTGCTCATGAAAGCCCAAGCGCTGGTCCAGCTAGCCTAGTCTCCTTAGGGGGCTAAAAATGCCAGGGGTGCTCCTCTTGCAAGAGGAAGGCCCCACTAATATCGGTGAATAAGAGACGGCCTACCGTGAGTGCTTACTGTTTTACTTCTCAAGGTGTCCCCATCATGCCCCCTTAGGGTGCATGAGCAGAGCGCTAGAATAGACAGCCGACACAAAGAATTAGAACGAGAGAAAACACCCTGGTATGACCACATCGAGTACAGTCCCTTATCAGCTGACTGACACCCAGATTCGTACCTGGTACCGGGCTGTCCTTAGTCTCTTCTTCGCCAGCGGCCTGGTGGTTTCGGCGCTACTTACCCGTCTTCCCGACCTAGCTACCGGGCTGAATCTGAGTTCCGGACCTATGGGTTTGCTCCTTCTGGGCATGACCGCCGGTTCCTTCTGCGCTGTCAGCTTTTCCGGTGCCCTGGTAGCCCGCTTCGGCGCGATCCGCTGTATAGCCGCCGCCTACGCAACAACTGTTACCGGTATGGCCCTGATCGGTTGCGGTGTCTACTATATGAGCGTCCCCATGACCCTGGTGGGGCTGAGCCTACAGGGGCTGGGGAGCGCAGCGTCGAACGTAGCCTCCAACGTGCAGGGGGTCGCCAACGAGCGGGCCCTGGGGCGGTACGTCACCCCGATTATGCACGGCTTCTTCTCCATTGGCACCGTCATGGGTGCAGCTCTGGGCGCTCTAGGCACCCAGCTAGGGCTCCCCTTCGTCGCCCATATGATGAGCTATGCGGTGGTGGTGGCAGCGCTGGTTGTATTCTCGCTAACCCGCTGCCAGACCGAAAATTACGGTCAGGACGATACCAAGGCGCTCGAAACCCTTGGGGCCTATAAGGTCCGTGATGCCTGGCGAGATAAGCACACGATCCTGATTGGGCTTTTCGTGCTGGGTGTAGCTTTGGCTGAGGGCTCAGCAAATGACTGGGTAGCCCTAGCCCTCACCCATGACTACGGCACCAGCAAGACAATCGGCTCGCTGGGCTATTTCACCTTTGTAGTGGCCATGATGGTTGGCAGATTCGGTGGGACGGCACTACTCAACAGGTACGGGCGGGTACTTATTTTGCGGATAACCTGCTCCCTGGCAATCGCTGGCCTGAGCCTGTTTATCTTTGCTCCCAAGGTCCAGGTCGGTTTTGTGGGTTTGCTGATCTGGGGTCTGGGAGCCTCTCTGGGGTTCCCTACCGGTATGTCGGCGGCCTCCGACGACCCGATGAAAGCCGCCGTGCGGGTATCGGTTGTCTCTACCATCGGTTACACAGCCTTCTTAGGTGGCCCGCCCCTGCTGGGCTTACTAGGCGAGCACTTCGGTATTCGTAACGGGCTGATTGCCGTGCTTATTTTTGTGCTGCTCTCGCTGGTGCTGACTAGCCAGCTGACACCCAGAAAAGATAGGGATGAGCTTCTTGCTATCAGGATCTAGCAAACACCCAGCAGGCTCAGAGGGAGCTTATCTGGAAGGACTCAGGAATGAGTACATACTGGCTTGCTACCAGCCGGTAGAATGGAACCCGTGACTGAGAAGCTATTGAGTGAACTGACCACCGCCGCTGTCGGCGGCCCCGCCCGCACCTACGTCCGCGCAACAACAGAACAAGAAATTGTCGCCGCTCTCCGCACCGCCGATGAGGCAGGGGAGGACCTGCTCCTTGTCGGCGGCGGTTCTAACCTGCTGGTGGCAGATGAGGGCTTTGCCGGTACGGTGCTTCACATCGCATCGGAGGGAATCGAAAATATCGGTGACTACGCCTGCGGCGGCGCCAACCTGCGCGTGCAAGCAGGGCACAACTGGGATGCCTTCGTCGCCTACACCGTAGAACGCCAGTACTCCGGTATTGAGGCTCTTTCCGGTATACCCGGTACCGTTGGCGCAACCCCCGTGCAGAACGTCGGTGCTTACGGCTCAGAGGTCGCCCACACCATTGCTTCGGTGCGTACCTGGGATCGTCAAACCGGCAATTACAAAACCTTCGCTAACGCCGACCTCAAGTTCGCTTACCGTGACTCAATCCTCAAGCAGTCAAGCGTCAACGGCACACCCCGCTATGTGGTGCTGACCGTTGATTTTCAGCTACCGCACGGTAGTATGTCTGCCCCCATTCGTTACGCTGAGCTTGCCCGCCAGCTGGGCGTTACTGTGGGGGAGCGTGCCAGCTCTGCCCTGGTGCGCAAGACTGTCCTGGGTCTTCGCGCGGGGAAAGGCATGGTTCTTGACCCGGCAGACCGCGATACCTACTCCACCGGCTCTTTCTTCACTAACCCCATTGTGGATAGCGCCGCCCTTGATACTCTGCCCGAGGACGCTCCCCGCTACCCGGTGACCACAGCCACCGGCCAAACGGTTGAAGGTAAGGTCAAGCTCAGTGCTGCCTGGTTGATTCAGCAGGCTGGCTTTGAGAAAGGCTTTGGTCTAGAGGGCCAGGGCCAGCAGCTTTCCGGCGGTCGCGCCTCACTTTCAACCAAGCACACCCTGGCCATCACTAACCGAGGTGGTGCTGCTACAGCCGATATTGCCGCTATTGCGCGAGCTGTGCGAGCCGGTGTTGAAGAACGCTTTGGCGTGTATCTGGTTGCTGAGCCCGTTGTCGTTGGTTTTGAACTCTAGCCCCTGACGTTACGCTATGAGCCTTGAACGGGAAATTGCCGGTAGCGACGGGAGTCTCTTGCACCGGCGGATGCAGCGGGTACGTGCTTTTATGGGCCGTCACCCTCTTTTCCTCTTACTTTATCGGGCCCTGGTCATTCTTCTGGGCTTTCTCTGTATTCTTGCCGGCATCATTATGCTGGTTACCCCTGGGCCGGGCTGGCTCTTTATCTTCATGGGCATGAGCCTCTGGGGTACCGAGTTTCACTGGGCTCACCGGCTCAACCTCTGGGCCCGTGCCAAGGTGCTTGCCACCTGGCGGTCCTTTGAAGCCGCTCGCCACCGCAGGAACCGGCGTAAAACTGCCCAACGATGGGCTAAGCGGAGCAACCATAGCCACTACTGCCCCAGCGGATGCCACTACCGCATAAGCAAACCCGGCCGCTAAAACAGCTCAAAGGGCCCATGCACCACCACCTGGTGCATGGGCCCTTTTTAGGTAAGGGGCTAGCCCTCTGATGCTTCTTCTAACCCCAGCATATGGCCAATAATCTCAAGGATTTTGGGGTCTTCGTAGCCTAGCTTGCGCATGGCAGTTACATACTTTTCGGTAAGTGTTTGAGCCTTGTGGGCCGTGGAATCAAGGGCCGTAATAAAGGAGCCGGCTCGCCCGTGGGTTTCAATAGCCCCAGCAGCTTCAAGCTCCTTATAGGCCTTGGCCACGGTATTGACTGCTAGACCTGTTTCTGCCGCCAAAGCCCGCATAGGGGGTAACCTGTCACCGGCCGCCAAGCGGCCATCAAATCTAGCCGCAATAATTGCGCGCCGTAACTGGGAATAGGGGGGAACATCCGATGCCTTATCCACCCTGAAGTTTAAGGCACGGATGCCCCCGCAGAGCTCCTGATGGGACTCATGAATCGGGGGCATCTGAGGCTTGGTCATAGCTCTATTTTAGAGGGTGCCGGTCGCAATCTTCAGCATGCGGCGCACCGGCTCAGCGGCACCCCACAGGAGCTGGTCACCTACAGTGAAAGCACTGATGTACTGAGGTCCCATGCTCAGCTTGCGGATACGGCCAACCGGGATGTCCAGGGTGCCAGAGGCCGCTACCGGGGTAAGGTCGCGCATAGTTGCTTCGCGCTCGTTGGGAACTACCTTGGACCACTGGTTATCTTCATCAATGATCTTCTCAATTTCCTCAACCGTCAGGTCTTCGGTCAGCTTGAGGGTGAGTGCCTGTGAGTGGGAGCGCATGGTTGCGATACGGACGCACAGACCGTCAAGAGCGACCCGGCTATCGCCTTCAAGGCCCAGAATCTTGTTGGATTCAGCCTCTGCCTTCCACTCTTCGCGAGACTGCCCCTTGCCCAAGTCTGAATCAATCCAGGGAATGAGGGAACCTGCAAGTGGTACACCGAACTGGGTGGTGTCCAGCTCGCCAGAACGTTGCTTGTCCAGAATCTTGCGGTCAATCTCAAGAATCGCTGAAGCGGGATCAGCCAGTTCAGCCTTGACGGTGCCGTTCAGGTCACCGAACTGCTTGAGCACCTCGCGCATGTGGCGGGCACCGCCACCGGAAGCCGCCTGGTAGGTCATGGAAGTACCCCACTCCACCAGGCCCTGCTTCCACAGGCCGCCTAAGCCCATGAGCAGGCAGGAGACGGTGCAGTTGCCGCCGATAAAGTCTTTGACGCCAGAGTCCAGGCCACGGTCAATAACATCGCGGTTAATGGGGTCAAGTACAATCACAGCATCATCGTTCATGCGCAGGGTGGAGGCGGCATCAATCCAGATACCCTGCCAGCCGCGCTCCCGCAGAGCAGAATGAACGGCCTTGGTGTAGTCGCCACCCTGAGCAGTCACAATCACGGGAAGCTTAAGCAGCTCGTCCAGGTCGTGTGCGTCTTTGAGAGTGGCCTCTTCAAGGGCCCCGCCGAAGGTAGGGGCGGGGGCACCAGCCTGCGAGGTAGAGAAGAAGACGGGGCTAATACCCTCAAAATCTCCTTCTTCGAGCATGCGCTGCATGAGGACGGAGCCCACCATGCCACGGTAGCCTACAAAACCTACTGAATCACCGGGTGTAAAAGTCATGGTTTCAGTCTAGCTTTATTCCGCTGCACGCGTGAGGGGAACAGTCTCGTGTTACAGCCCAAAGCGAGGTAGACACGGAAAAGGCTACCCCTGTAACTGCCAGCTCTCAAAACGGTAGGGTAGAGCGACCTTATCACCTGTGGCTTCAAGGCCGTAGCCTTTAACGCTGGTGAGCGTATCGGTGGACGCAAGTAATTCCCAGCGGTCATCTAAAGCCGGTGCGTAGGTGTCGCCCTCTAATTCAAGGCCAAAGACGGTTCTTTCCACTCGGCTCACGCAACCGCCAGCTACCTGCGGAAGGTTCCGAGCTGTGAGAGCCTCCGCATAGACACGACCGCCACCAATCACCCAATAGGCAGTGGCATCGGGTGCTAGCTGGGCCGCCTGCTCAAGGGCTATGGCTAAGGAGGGCACCCAGGTAGCCCCGTCGCGGAGGGTAGGGTCAGAAAGGGAGGAGGAAATAACGATATTAGGACGCCCCGGTAAAGGACGAAAACGAGGCGGGAAGGACTCCCAGGTAGCGCGCCCCATAATCACGGGGCACCCCAAGGTAACCTGCTTGAAGTGGGCTAGGTCTTCGGGCGCGTACCAGGGCATATCACCGGCCCGACCAATCACGCCCTTGCCCGCCTGGGCCCAGATGGCGCCCAGTACCGGCAAATCTCTTTCAGCTACGCTCATAGCCTGCCCCTAGACCGCGATAGGGGCTTTGATGGTGGGGTGGTGCCGGTAATCCACCAGTTCAAAGTCCTCAAACTCATAGTCAAATAGGGAGGGTTTCTTATTCTTGATGATCAGCTTGGGGTAAGGGTAGGGTTGCCGGCTGAGCTGCTCCTCAACCTGCCAATAGTGGTTGGAGTAGATATGGCAGTCCCCGCCGGTCCACACAAACTCACCGGGAACCATACCCGTCTGCCCGGCAATAAGCTGGGTCAGCAGAGCGTAGGAAGCGATGTTGAAAGGAACACCCAAGAACATATCGGCGCTCCGCTGGTAGAGCTGGCACGAGAGCTCACGGGTGCCGTCCGGGCGGGTCTTGACGTAGAACTGGAAAAGCGCATGACAAGGCGGCAGAGCCATATCATCGACCTCAGCGGGGTTCCAGGCCGTGACGATATGCCGACGAGAATCAGGGTTAGTCTTGAGCGACTCAATGACCTTAGCAATCTGGTCAATGGTCTGCCCATCCCCGGCAGGCCAGGAACGCCACTGTACGCCGTAGACCGGGCCCAGTTCGCCGTCCTCATCAGCCCACTCGTCCCAAATACTCACACCGCGTTCCTGAAGCCACCGCACATTGGACTCACCCCGCAGAAACCAGAGCAACTCAAGAGCAACCGACTTAAAGTGAACCCGTTTAGTGGTAATCAGCGGGAAACTCTCCGCCAGGTCAAAACGCAGCTGGCGACCAAAGACACTCTTGGTGCCGGTACCGGTGCGATCAGACTTAAGATCGCCGGTAGCCATAATCTCACGAAGTAGGTCTTCGTAGGGGGTGGGAACAGTCATTATCTTCTTTTCAGTCAAGGGGGCAGGGAGCGCCGGGGGCACTCACCTCAAGGAATCAGTCATCAAAAGGCTTAATCTGTTCTAAAGAAACCACGGTCATAGGGTGAGTAACTGACACCTGTATGACCCACATTTCACCCGGCTTCAGGTAGGGATCAGCAGCGGGCAGATGCTTGCGCAGAGACTTGCCCAAATGCCCACCCAGCACCTCCAAGACCGTAGGGAGTACCGGACGATGGGTACACAAGACAACAGAACGGTCACGCTTCTCAAAGAGCGACTCTGCTACTTTACGCGCATGCTTGGGTGAACGTCTATTACTGTCCTCTGTCAGCCCGCGCTTTTCCTTAATGGTCAGGCCACTTGCCTTAGCATAGGGGTAGACCGTTTGCATGCACCTGACCCAGGGCGAGGAAACAACCCGCTCAGGGGACCAAGCCTGTAATAACCGCCCAACAGCCAGAGCCTGTCTCTTGCCTGTAGCGGCCAGCGGGCGCTCGCCTTCTGCCCCTGCCCACTTAGAACGAGGCTTGGCCTTAGCATGCCGCATCACAATTACGGGGCGAGTCTTGAGATCCTGAGCGGACTCTAAACGGAGCAGGGCATCCAGGGGTTCCTTATCGGTGGGGCTGGTCAGCATCGCCCGTGCCTGCTTGGGGCTTACCCAGCGCAGTTCATCAACTTCACCCTCATCAGCCTGTGCCCGTGCACCAGCGGGGAGCTCAGCGGCCCAGTAGTAGACCTCCTTGGGCTTTCCCTTGACCTTATAGGCGGTCACCGCAAGCGGTGCGCCTAGCGTGACTTGGAGACCCACTTCTTCACGGACCTCACGCACAGCGGTCTCGGGCAGTGTTTCCCCCGGATCCTGCTTACCCTTGGGCCAGGACCAGTCATCGTAGCGGGGGCGGTGAATGATGAGTACCTCGAGCTTGTCGTGGTGACGCCGCCAAATTAGCGCGCCAGCAGCATTGACGGCGGCCTTGTTGCGGGGACCTCGGCGGATAGATAGTTCCCCGTCTGCTGTGTGTGCGGTGTAAAAGGTGTCTGTGTGCGGCATGTGGAGCTCCAATAGTGGGGCGGGCATTTAAGATGTCCCTGGGTTAACCTTGCCTTAACCCAAGGACATTGTATTCCCTCGACTGCCCTGGAGAGGGAAACGGGCGGATAAGTTATCCTGTCAAAGCTAACTGTTAGGAGCGCTTATTGCGTTTCTTGCTCCGGCTAGCCAAGTAGAAAGCCTGGACATCACGCAGAGGCTGACCTTCGGCATCCAAATGATGGCGTTCCCAGCAACCGTTGGCGCTCAGGTGCCAGTTACTTGTCTTGTCCGAGAGGTAATTCTCAAACATTTGGAGCAGGTAAGCCACATGGGCAGGTTCCTTAACATGTACTAGGGCCTCAACACGGCGGTCCAGGTTGCGGTGCATCATATCGGCTGAGCCGATGTAGGTCTTGGGCTGACCGGCGTTTTCAAAGGTGAAAACCCGGGAGTGCTCCAAGAAACGCCCCAGCACCGAACGTACCTTGATGTTATCTGAGAGCCCAGGAACACCGGGGCGTAGGGCACAGATGCCGCGTACCAGTACATTGACTTCTACTCCGGCCTGTGAAGCACGGTAGAGGGAGTCAATGATAGCCTCATCGACCATCGAGTTGCACTTAATCTGAATCTTGGCGTAATGACCGGCCTGCTTGTGTTCTATTTCCTTATTGATGTTGTCAATCAGGCCCGAGCGCAGGGAGCGGGGGGCAACCAGCAACTGCTTGTAGGTTGTCTTGGGAGCGTAGCCGGAGAGCTGATTGAAAAGCCTGGAGACGTCCTCACCGATTTGAGGGTCGCAGGTAATCAGACCGAGATCCTCATAGAAGCGGGCGGTGGAGGGGTGGTAGTTGCCGGTGCCGATATGGCAGTAGCGGCGTAGACCATCGGGTTCCTTGCGGACCACCTGGGAGAGCTTGCAGTGGGTTTTGAGGCCCACGATGCCGTAGACCACGTGAACACCGGCGCGCTCCAGTTTGCGGGCCCATTCGATGTTGGCCTGCTCGTCAAAGCGGGCCTTAATCTCGACCAGGGCCAGGACCTGTTTGCCAGCTTCGGCTGCTTCGATGAGGGCATCGACAATGGGGGAGTCGCCGGAGGTACGGTAGAGGGTCTGCTTGATAGCCAGTACAGCGGGGTCAGAGGCTGCCTGCTCGAGGAAGGCCTGAACGCTGGTCGCAAAGGAATCGTAGGGGTGGTGGAGTAAGACATCGTGATCGCGGGTTGCGGCGAAAACGTCGGCAGCCTTGGAGGTTTCGTTGGCGTTGAGCCAGCGGGAGGTGTGGGCTACATGCTTGGGGTAGTGCAGGGCAGGGCGGTTGGTCTTAGCGATATCGGAGAGACCGCGCATGTCCAGGGGCGCGGGGAGCTTGTAGACCTCGTGCTCATCGATGCCTAGCTCGGAGACCAGGAGTTCCAGAATGGTTGGGTTGATGGTGTCTTCAACCTCTAGGCGTACCGGCGGGCCGAAACGGCGGCGGAGCAGTTCTTTCTCTAGTGCTTTGAGAAGGTTCTCAGCATCGTCCTCTTCTACTTCGAGGTCTTCGTTACGGGTTACACGGAAGGCGTGGTGTTCCAGTACTTCCATGCCGGGGAAGAGAATATCGAGGTGCTCAGCGATAATCACTTCGAGAGGGATAAAGCGTACCTCACCGGAGGATGAACGTACCGAGCGTGAGCCATCAACGGCGACCATCCGGTCCATGGTTTCGGGGACCTTGAGACGGGCAAAGAGTTCCTTGCCGGTCTGGGGATTGCGGACAATGACCGCCAGGTTGAGCGATAGACCGGAGATGTAGGGGAAGGGGTGGGCCGGGTCAACGGCTAGCGGGGTGAGCACCGGGAAGACATCGGTTCGGAAGAAGTTGGAGAGGCGGTCCTGCTCAGCGGTGCTCAGATCGCTCCAGCCGACAATGCGAATGTTTTCTTTTTCGAGTTCTGGGTAGACCTGCTCGTGGAAGACCCGTGCCTGACGCTCTTGCAGGGCGTGAGCGGCTTCGGCGATTTCTTCCATCTGCTCTTCAGGGGTGAGGCCTGCGGCTGAGGGCATGGCGATACCGGTGGCGATACGGCGCTTGAGCCCGGCTACCCGGACCATGAAGAACTCATCGAGGTTGCTGGTAACGATAGAGAGGAAGTTCAGGCGTTCAAGCAAGTAGAGGTTGGGATCTTCTGCCAATTCGAGAACCCGGGTGTTGAAGTCTAGCCAGCTTATTTCGCGGTCAAGGAAACGATCGGAGCCAAAGTCACCCTCGAGGTTGGGGAGCTTAATTTTCTTTCCTATATCGATACGGTCTACGCGTGTTTCAGCGCGTTCTAGCTTGCTGATGTCACTCCCGATGGGGGTGCGGTTGGGTATCTCTTCTGGTGCCTTGGTCATGGTGAGCCTTTCGCGGTTGCGGTCAATACAAAGTGTGGGTCTTGTGGCTTCGGGCCGGTGGGGTGCCCGTCAGCTGGATCTTGAGGGGGTGGCTTCTGCCGGGGCACCGGGTCGGTACTGTCGGTCAACGGTGAGCGGGGTGAAACCTAGAGAGCGGTAGAGGCTGACTGCCGCCGTATTATCCGCATCGACATAGAGAACTATACGGTCTAGGGCTTTTCCTTGCTCGTCGGATGTCTGAGCTAGGTAAGCCATACCTGCTAAAGTGAGGGCTTTACCCAGGCCCCGGCCCTGCCACCGGGGGTCGATGCCGATGGCATAGACTTCACCTTCTGGCTCTGCTCCCTGGTCTGTGGGGATTTTGGTCCAGTGGTAGCCGGCCAGGGCAGAGCCGCACTTAGATTCTGCCTCTGCGGTACTGTCAGAGACATGAACCAAGAAGAAACCTTCGGGCCGGAACCAGGCAGATTCCGTGCGAACCTGCAGATCCTTTAGGGTCAGCCTGCCCTGCTCGGGGTGATGCGCAAAAGCGCGTGCATTCAGTTCAACCCAGTGATGGGCTTGCTCCGGTGAGTAGGTGATAAGTTCGAGACCATGGGGGAGCTGAGCCTGATCAGCTAGGTCAAGGATGCGTTGCCTCGATACTTCGGTTAGGGGTAGTTCTAGTTTGTAGAGTTCCCGGCTTGCCTTCCACCCTAAATGTTGAGCAATAGCAAGGGCAGCTTCCAGAGCGGGGGTTTGCTCCTGCGGGCCTCCGTGGATCCAGGCCGCTAGAGGCTGGCCCTCCAGAGCTTTAAGAGCGGAGGTAATTAGAGTAAGGCCGATACCCTGCCCGCGCATTTGAGGGCTTACTGCTGCCTCAAGAACCCAGGTATCACCTTCAAGAACAAGCACCGCTAAGCCTACAAGCTGGTCTGCTACCCGCGCTTCAAAGGCCTTCACGGCAGAAGCCGGAACCGCCTCGTGTTGGTTCACTGCTCGGATAACTTCAACATGGGCCTGCTCCGAAAAAGGAGCTACTCCGTCCTGTCCCTGGGCCAAGCTAGCTAGGGCCTGCATGCCTTGGGGTAAGTCAGAAGCAAAGGTAGATTCAACCACCTCAAGAGCCTTCATAGGTACCTCCTCCACTCACCATGAGCCTTCCTCCTTACTCTAACGAGACTCACCTCTGGGGGAGTTGAAGCTATAGCCAACATTGCGCACCGTCGTAATCAACTGTTCGTGGTCAGGCCCTAACTTGGAACGCAAACGGCGAATATGAACATCGACGGTGCGGGTGCCGCCGTAGTAGTCATAGCCCCACACCTCAGATAGAAGCTGGGAGCGGGTAAAAACACGGCCAGGGTGTTGGACCAAGAACTTAAGGAGTTCGAATTCCTTATAGGTCAGGTTGAGCGGTGAGCCCTGCAAACGAGCCGAATAGGAAGCCTCGTCAACCGTTACGCCCCCCACCCGAATAATAGAATCCTGAGCCTGAGCTAGGTGATCACGGTAAGCTGATAGCAGGCGTAGACGGGCTTCTAGCTCAGCCGGTCCAACCGATGCAAGAACGATATCATCAACCATCCAATGAGCTGCTACAGCCGCCATGCCGCCCTCGGTTAGCACCATCAGCAAGGGCACATTAAGCCCGGCTCCCTTCAGGAGATGGGCACAGTTGCGAGCAGCGACCAGTTCCTCGCGGGCATCGACCATGACCACATCCGGCCCCAAACCCTGGATAGGGGCAAGGGAGGAACCTAAAGGCAATACAGAAAACCGGTGTGCTAATAAACCCAAAGACTGGGTGACGTCAGCGCCATCGGTCGATGAATCACTCAACACGACAATATGCAGCACACCATCACTCCTCGCTATACAGCAACTCTTGACCAGTATAAAACGCGGTACCCGGACGTTGATAAAAAGGCTCGTAATACGGGAAGATATAAAGATAAAGCCGGGATTATGAACCCGGCCCATCACTTACCGCACCCCGAAGGCTACTGTGACCACCAAAGAGAACTCCACACGAGCAATACGAACCTTTGTTCCTGAGCTCAGTAGGTTCCGCCGAGCTCAGCAGAAAACTGTTTACCAAGGGCCCTTAGGGCGAATCGGTGCTACCCGGCGCTCCCGCTACACCCTGGTTGCTCTCTCAGGGGTGCTTGCCCTTCTCGCGCTGGTGGTTTCTGCCATTATCTCGCCAACAGTTGCGGCAGCAGCCGGTCTGGGTGCTGTACTTCTCATCGCTGGCGGCTGGCCTGCTGCCACCGGTATTGCTGAACTCCGTGGGCGCCACCGCGTAACGTCACATTCGGTCATTATTCTCTTATCCGGGCTAGCTTCGGTTCTTTATGCCTGGATTAACCCCGGGGAGTCCCCGCTTACCTTCTTACCAGCTATTGCTGCTGTTGGTATTGTCTCCAGCTTTATGACTGAGCTTGCCCGCGGTGAGGGTGCACAGGGCAAGCTGGAGTCGGTGATTAGCTGTGTTTCAGGGGTACTGGCCTCTGTTTCTGTTGCCGGATGGGTGGGTTTGGCTATTCTAGCCAAGCACGCCGAAACCGCTCAGCCGGTTGTCATGATTGGTGTGGGCGTAGGTATCCTGCTGGGCATCATCGGGATCCGGGTCATCTCGGCAGGCCCCAAAGAAGGACCGCGCCGCGGGGCAGTGACATTGGGTGTCACGCCGGTAGCTTTCATCGGAGTTATTGGGTATGTATGTGCGACTTTCCTCACGCGCGTGATAGGCTAGCCACATGAGTATTCTTGCATTAGAAATTTTCTTCCTCGTCCTGCTGGGGCTGGCAGGTCTGGCTATTTTCACCTGCATCGGCTTTGTGCTCACCGGTCTTTTCCGCGGGCAGAAGTAAGAAGTAAACAGCTTTCAGTAGAAACCACCAGGCCCTCGCGCACCGAAGCGCGGGGGCTTTTTCTCTGCCCGACCTACGCTGACCGCTAAGCCCAGCTCACGGAGTCAAGCAGCTACTAGACTAAGGGGTATGGCTATTGAAATTCCCACCAACCTTACCCCCGAGCTCGTCCCCTTCTCCTGGTTGCTTGGTACCTGGGAAGGTACCGGCTCCCTCTGGTACGAAGGCTCTGAACAGACCCCCTTCGGGCAAATTATTACCTTCGCCCAGGAGGGCCTGCCCTTTATCGAGTACAGGGCTGAGAGCTTCCTGCTTGATGATGCAGGCAAGAAGCTCCGCACCATCACCCTTGAAACCGGCTTCTGGCAGATTGACCGACCCCAGGTAGACGGTGATCTTGGCCCCGGGCTGGTCCCGGCAGCAGTGGTCCCAGTACACCAGGACGCCGAATCGGTAGAAGCCCTGCGTAATGAAGACGGCGGCTTCAACCTGCTTGCCACCATTGCTCACCCCGGCGGGCTGACTGAAAACTATGTGGGCATGATTAAAGGCCCGGTGGTGCGTATGCAGACCGGCAACATGCTCAAAGATGACATTTCCAAAGAATACGCAGGTTCTGTCCGGCTCTGGGGCCTGGTAAACGGCAACCTCATGTGGGACTGGGAAACCGCTCACCCCGTCACCGGCAAGCTAGAAAAGCACGCATCAGCAGAGTTGCGCAAGACTTCTTCTATGACCGGTGACGACCTGGGCACCACCATGTTCGGTGGAGAGAACCTTGACTAGCCCCAGCGGCTACAGTAGCCCCTTGCTGCGCCGTCCCGGTGCCTTTGCTGCATCGGGAGCCGATGCCGGTGTCGCCGCCCACTACGGTAACCCGATTGCCGAGCAGCGGGCGCTTGCCCGCCGAAGCAAGCTGACCCTAGTGGACTACTCCCACCTGGGTATTGTGACGGTGGCTGGTCCTGACCGTTTGAGCTGGCTGACGACACTCTCGACCCAGGTGCTTACTGGCCTGGGGGAGGGGTCTAGCACTGAGCTTCTCTTGCTGACCCCGCAGGGGCGCATTGAGTTTTCCGCTTATGCAGTGGAGCAGGGGGGTAGGGTCTGGCTGATAACCGAAGGCGCTCAGGCCGCCCCGCTGGCGGACTACCTCAAGCGTATGAAGTTCATGTTAGAGGTGGAAGTCACCGACCTAACCGAGAGCTACGCTGTTCTTGGCTCGACAGTGGACCCTCGCACCTGTAAGGATGCCTCCCCGGCACTGGCTGCTGGAGTCATCTGGCAGGACCCCTGGGCAGCAGGTGTTGCTGCTGGCGGTTACAGTTACAGCGCGGTTGAAGAGAACCAACACCCCGGAGCTGACTACCACCGGTACCTGACTATCATTCCTGCTCACCGCCTACTCGATGCCGTTGACGGTTGCCAGCTAGCGGGCTCCTGGGCCGCCGATGCCCTGCGCATTGAGGCCTGGCGTCCCCGGGTGGGGGTGGATTCTGATGAGAAAACAATTCCTCACGAACTTGACCTCATGCGTACAGCAGTCCACCTGGAGAAAGGCTGCTACAAGGGCCAAGAAACAGTGGCGCGCGTGCACAACCTAGGGCACCCGCCCCGTCGCCTGACTTTCCTGGATCTTGATGGCTCTGAACATACTCTCCCCGCGGTAGGGACCCCCGTGATGAACGGGGCCAAGCAGGTGGGTGTCATTACCTCTGTTGCCCTGCACCATGAAGCTGGGCCTATTGCCTTAGCCCTTCTGAAAAGGTCGGTGGCTCCCGATGCTGAGCTACGAGCTATTGACGGCGGCGACTTTGATGCGCAGGGCAACCCTGCACCGGCTACTGAGTACGCCTGCTCGCAGACTCTGATTGTTGCTCCCGACGCCGGCCAGGTGGTGGGGCGGCGTACCAAAGGCCAGTTCCTGAGATAGGGAAAAACCCAGGCAGTCTAAAGGCCCCGGACAGCTTGCTGTGCAAGCTATCCGGGGCCTAAATCTGTATGTGAGCCTTGAGTAAGCCTTGGTGGCTAGTGGCTCTACCTGGTTGGAGCCGTCATCTTCAAGGCAGACCAAGCGCTAGCTGGGGCCTCGATACCCTAGTCTGCAAAAGTGATGGGGACTAGTGATGGGGACTGCGGTAGCAATCCGGGGGGCCTGGCTACCGTCACCGGCTACATCAACCGACCTTTGATTCTTAAAAATTTCAGAACCAAGGGTAGCGCCCTCTCTATACAGCTTGTCGCCCGCCTGTTTAGCGACCGAAAAGTACTTTGGCTTCCTGGTAGCGGTCAGCAGGAACTTTCTTGAGGCCGTCCAGAGCCTCGGCAAAGTCTACGCGCCTGATTTCGGTACCCTGCATGGCAACCATCTTGCCCCACTCCTTATCGTGAATCATATCCACAACCTGAATGCCTAGGCGAGTTGAGAGAACGCGGTCAAAGCCGGTAGGCGCACCGCCACGCTGAATGTGACCCAGGATGGTGTTGCGGGTCTCAATGCCGGTCAGACGCTCGATTTCCTGGGTAACCCACTCACCGATGCCACCCAGACGGGGGCGGCCGTCCTTTTCCTGGCCCTTGCCGGCCAGTACATCGTCAAAGCCCTCGGGGATGAAGCCTTCAGCTACAACGATCAGGGGTGAGCGACCGCGGTCGTGAACTTCCTTGACCCAGCCTGCTACCTCTTCCATGGATACCTTGACTTCGGGAATCAGGATGGCGTGGGCGCCACCGGACATACCGGAGTGCAGGGCGATCCAACCAACGTGGCGGCCCATAACCTCTGCGACCATGGCACGGTGGTGGGACTCGCCGGTGGTGCGCAGGCGGTCCAGCGCGTCGGTTGCAATGGAAACGGCGGTATCGAAACCGAAAGTGTAGTCGGTTGCCTGGAGGTCGTTATCGATTGTCTTGGGGACGCCAACTACGGGCAGGCCGGCATCGGCTAGGCGCTTTGCGCCTGCTAGGGTACCTTCGCCGCCGATAGCAACAATGGCATCAATGCCGTTGCGCTCCATCATGATTTCGATGTTTTCGGGGCCGCCCTTGGGTCCGTCGAAGGGGTTGGTGCGGGAGGTGCCCAGAATGGTGCCACCCTGGCGGGCCAGACCGCGGACCTTAGTGCGGGGCAGATCCATGTAGTCGCCCTCCACAACGCCGCGCCAGCCATCGCGGAAGCCGACGAATTCGTCGCCGTAGGTTTTGATGCCGTTGAGGACGGCGCCGCGAATGACAGCGTTCAGGCCGGGGCAGTCGCCGCCGGAGGTGAGCAGACCGATCTTCATGGAGAGTCTCCTAAATATTCCTGGTGGGGAACGGTGGTGGTGGGACCTTAGGCGGTTTTCTCCCGGAGAGCAACCGACATGTTGGTCTTTGTTGTTTTCTATTCTAGTGAATTTGGGGTTGAGTGGGTAGCTGTGGGATAGCTTGGGTTATATGTTTTCAGCCTCTACGTTAGGGTCAAAAACGATTTTATTGTGGGTGGGAGGCCGGTAAAAGAAGTGGCAGGTGTACCCAAAGCAAACTGACTCAAGAGCTAGCTGATGCCAACCGCATATGAAAGACATGAAGCTACCAGAGGTGTGCTTGCGCAGGGTACACCCGCCGACTGAGAGTTTTCTACTGGGCTGTAGCGAGTAGCTTCTGCATACGGGCCAGGCCCTCTGCCAAATCATCGTCGCCTAGCGCGTACGACAGGCGCAGGTAGCCTGAGGGGCCAAATGCTTCACCCGGCACTACCGCTACTTCGGCTTCTTCCAGGATAATTTCGGCTAATTGGGCCGAGGTCTGCGGGGTCTTGCCCGCAATGGTCTTACCGAGCAGGCCGGTGACATCGGCGTAGGCGTAGAAAGCACCCTTGGGGGTGGGGCAACGAACACCCTCGATGGCGTTCAGGCCCTCAACAATGGTCTTGCGGCGACGATCAAAAGCCTGGTGCATGGTATGGACAGCATCGAGTGGGCCGGAGACCGCTTCAAGTGCTGCAAGCTGAGCTACGTTGTTGACGTTGGAGGTCATATGGGACTGTAGGTTAGTAGCGGCCTTGGTGATATCAGCCGGAGCGATCATCCAGCCCACACGCCAGCCGGTCATGGCGTAGGTCTTGGCAACACCATTGAGAATAACAGTGTTCTCAGCCAGCTCGGGCACAGCTTTAAGAATGGAGGTAAAGGGGACACCGTCGTAGGTGAGGTGCTCATAGATTTCATCGGTCAGCACCATAATGCCCTTAGCCAGTGCCCATTGACCAATGGCTTTGGTTTCTTCGGGGGAATAGACCGCGCCGGTGGGGTTGGAGGGCGAGACAAAAATGAGGGCCTTAGTAGCTGGGGTGTAAGCGGCCTCGAGCATATCGGGGGTGACCTTGTAGTCAAGGTCGGCACCCGCGAAGACCTCGACGGGGTTACCGCCAGCCAGGCGAATTGCCTCGGGGTAGGTGGTCCAGTAGGGGGCGGGCAAGAGAACGTCATCGCCTTGGTCGATGACGGTGGCGAAAGCCTGGTAGACGGCCTGCTTGCCGCCGTTGGTCACAATAATCTGTGAGGGGTCAACCTCAATGCCGGAATCCCGCTTAGTTTTATCTGCAATAGCCTGCTTGAGTTCCGGGAGGCCTGCTGCCTGGGTGTAACGGAAGTTCTTAGGGTCATCCAGAGCCTTGCGGGCGGCTTCGACAATGTAGTCGGGCGTGGGGAAGTCAGGCTCACCGGCGCCAAAGCCAATCACCGGGCGTCCTTGGGCCTTGAGTGCCTTGGCTTTCGCGTCGACAACGAGGGTGGCCGAGGGGGCGATAGCGCCAATGCGGCGGGATACGCGCTGAGACATGGGAGGGTTCTCGCTTCTGTCCTAGTGACTTAGGACCGTTGGGTGGTTGATGCCTGTAGGTGCAACAAAAACTATGCTGAGGCCTACACCCTTAAGCATAGGTGGTTGGCTGTGGGGCTGGGGAGGGCTGTCCTCAAATTGCCAAAGAGAAAATTATGTTCTAAAGTAGGTACCGTTGTTCGCAACCGAACAACTATTGACCTATGCCCGTGCGCCTGGGTCATCCTTGAAGGGGTAACCTTCAAAGGGCGGTGGCTCAATTGGTAGAGCAGCGGTCTCCAAAACCGCAGGTTGCAGGTTCGAGTCCTGTCCGCCCTGCTTTTGCCTCACAGGTTTTTTGTCAATCGAACCGAACGGTTCATGATGAGTCTAGAAAGGGGCGGGCCTCACATGGCTAAATCAATCGCCGCTAGGACCGCCGATTCTAATGAACCAGGCGCCCACCAGAAGCTGGGCTTTTTCGGTCGTATTTTCCAGTTTTTGCGCCAAGTATTCGCAGAGCTCAAAAAAGTTACTACACCCACCGGTAAAGAACTGGTGCAGTATGTGATTGTTGTTCTTGCCTTCGTTGTTTTTATGCTCCTGCTCATCTCTGGGCTGGACTACCTCTTCGGGCAGGGCGCCTTCTGGCTTTTCGGCAATGGCATCAGCTAACTGTAGTAGAGCCGGGCTCTAAGCCCGCCCCACCCCATAAAATCTTTTGTATGTAGGGCGCACGGCGCTCCTCATAGAACTCCAACGACGAAAGCAGGAAAGCGTGTCCGAGCAGGAAATGCACACTGAAGCCGAAGAGGTTGTAGAACCTGCAGAGCAGGCAACCGACCAGGATCTGGCAGAGACTGAAACTGTAGAGGTAGAAGAAGCTACCTCCGCCGAGGAAGTCACTGAACCTGCTGTAGATCCGCTGGAAGAGTTTAAGGCTAAGCTCCGCCGCCAGGAGGGTGAATGGTTCGTTGTTCACACCTACGCTGGCTACGAGAACAAGGTTAAGACCAATCTGGAATCTCGAGTGCAGACTCTGAACGCCGAAGATGACATTTTTGAGGTTCAGGTCCCCATGGAAGAGGTCATGGAGGTCAAGAACACCGCCAAGAAACTGGTGCGCCGTGTTCGTGTTCCCGGCTACGCCCTGGTGCGTATGAACCTGACCGATGAAACCTGGGGTGTAGTACGCCACACCCCCGGTGTTACAGGCTTCGTTGGACAGGACGCCTATAACCCTGTGCCCCTGCGCCTGGATGAGGTTGTAGATATGCTGGCTCCCGTCTTTGAAGCTGAGCAGGCCGAAGCAGGCGAACTGCCCAAGCCCGCTCCCGCTGTGGAGACCGGCTACGAGGTGGGCGAGGCTGTCACCGTTAAGGACGGCCCCTTTGAGGGTATGCCCGCTACTATCTCCGAGATTAACGCTGCGGCTTCTCAGATGGTGGTACTGATTTCTGTCTTCGAACGTGAGACCCCTGTGACCCTGAACTTCTCACAGGTCACTAAGATGTAACCCCCAGAGGGTATAAAACATGTACCGCCCGGTTTGAGCTCTAAGGCTCAGGCCGGGCGGTTTTTTGTTGCCTTTTTGGGCTGCCCCGCCTACAGCGCTAGTATCCCGCCCGCACCCGAAACCCTGAAAAACGCTGTGGACGAGCAACAGAAAACTCTGCTGATTGCCATGTCGCTGATTACCCTGGTCATCGGCGCAGTGGGTACCATGAACACCTTCCTGGTAGGGGTTATGGAGCGCCGCCAAGAAATAGGTTTGCGTCTAGCCATTGGCACTAAACCGGCAGGTATTACCCTGCAACTAGCCATAGAAACCATCATTACCAGCCTGCTGGGATCCTTTGCCGGTGTGCTTTTCTCCATCAACGCCATTGCCATCCTCAGCCTCCTTAATTCCTGGACACCCATTATCAGCCCCGCAGTGATAGGAATGGGAGCGGGTGTTGGCCTAGCGTTAGGTGTCTTGGCCGGAATCTATCCGGCGCGCAAAGCCGCCCGGATTGACCCCATTGAATCCCTGACCCCGCCTGTGAGCAAGACCCCAGCCCGCAGGCTCCCCGGGGCAATGGCTTAAAAAGTCTTAAGGTACTAAGATAGAGGACTGTATGTGTGCGCGCACGCTTGGCGCACACTGCGCGGTTGGGCCGTCGCCATGGCCCGCCACCGCCCGGTACATACTCCTGTGTACCGGTCCACCAGCTAAGAAAAGGACCAAATACCAATGGCTCCCAAGAAGAAGGTCTCAGGCATCATTAAGCTGCAGATCCAGGCAGGCGCCGCTAACCCGGCTCCCCCCGTTGGCCCCGCGCTCGGTGCGCAGGGTGTCAACATCATGGAATTCTGCAAGGCTTACAATGCCGCAACCGAATCTCAGCGCGGTAACATCATCCCCGTAGAAATTACCGTCTACGAGGACCGCTCCTTCACCTTCATCACCAAGACCCCTCCGGCGGCCCAGCTGATCAAGAAAGCTGCAGGCGTTGCTAAGGGTTCAGGTGTTCCCCACACCCAGAAGGTCGGCTCACTGACCATGGATCAGGTCAAGGAAATCGCCCAGACCAAGATGGAAGACCTCAACGCTAACGACATTGATGCTGCCGCAAAGATCATTGCCGGCACTGCCCGCTCCATGGGTATCACCGTCGAAGGCTAAAACCCTTCCCCCTAGCTCAGGCTAGATACCGAGGCCTCAAAACCTCACCAAGACATATATGTAAGAGCCCACCGGCAGATAGCCGGTTGGCATGTGGCAGAGCCGAGCGCGGCTCATAAGAGACCACACCTGCAAAGGAGAAAAGCAGATGGCAAAGCGCAGCAAAGCGTACCAGGCAGCTGTAGCCAAGATCGAAGCGGACAAGCTCTACGCACCCGCCGAGGCTATTGCAGTAGCAAAGGAAATCGCGGCAGACAAGCCCCACTCAACCGTTGAGGTCGCTCTGCGTCTCGGCGTTGATCCCCGTAAGGCAGACCAGATGGTACGCGGTACCGTCAACCTGCCCAACGGCACCGGTAAGACTGCCCGCGTTGTCGTTATCGCCGCAGGCGAGAAGGCAGAAGCAGCAGAAGCAGCAGGCGCTGACTACGTTGGTTCAGACGAACTGATCGCAAAGATCGCCGGTGGCTGGGTCGACTTCGACGCAGCAGTTGCAACCCCCGACATGATGGGCAAGGTTGGTCGTCTGGGTAAGGTTCTGGGCCCCCGTAACCTCATGCCCAACCCCAAGACCGGTACCGTCACCATGGACGTTGCTAAGGCAGTTGCAGACATCAAGGGCGGTAAGATTGACTTCCGTGTTGACCGCAACTCCAACCTGCACTTCATCATCGGTAAAGCTTCCTTCACCGAGCAGCAGCTGACCGAGAACTTCGAAGCAGCTCTGGAAGAGGTCAACCGCCTCAAGCCCTCATCCTCAAAGGGCCGTTACATCTCTAAGGTCACCATCGCCACCACCTTCGGCCCCGGTGTACCCGTAGACCCCGCAACCGTAGCCTAAATTTATAGAGACTTTAGGTAGCAAGACAGGTGCCCTGTTCCTCCCTATGAGGGGCAGGGCACCTGTCTTTTACCCTCAGCGGAAGTAAGTAAGTCTGGTTTGTGAGCAAATAGGCCGGTAGGCTGAAAGCACGGCCAGTGTTAGTTAGAAGGTAGCAAGGAGGCACCTCCCGTGTACCGTGTCGCGTACTTTCCGTACCCTCGCCCCTCCGATGCACCGCGCTATATGAACCCCACGGCGCTTTACCCAGGCCTGCTCGCCGTGCAAGAGCCAGCAACCCATCACATACACCTTTACCGGTTTGAAGCAGAGTATGAAGGTGATATCCCGCCTGAATACACCATCTGTGCTTATACGAGCAATCGCGAGAATTCAGAACTAGTTGTGAGTATCTCGCTCGAACATGACTTTAACCAGGGGTACCGCGCCGATGCTGAGCCTATCTATAGCTTTGAAGCTGAGACTCATGCCCGGCGGTGGCCCCGGCCCCTGGTTGGGCGAGGCTACTTACCCGAACCTGTGAAATATCCTGGGGAGAACAGAACCTCGGTCACTGGGCGCACGGGCAGGTGGCGGCTATGATCGAGCACTTAGCCAGTGCGCCCACCAAACAACCGGAGCTCCTTGAACCGGGGCAGGTTGCGGTCTGGAATATCCCAGAGCTACTGCGAAGTGAATTAGCTGTCACCGAGAAAAACTATGAGGGCTACACGCTTCACTGGTTTGCGGTGGAAGCTACACAGGAGTTCGGCTGGTTTGCCTACGCTCCAGGGGCGGATGCAAGGTATCCAGCAGATAAACTTCCAAGCCGTTTAGTACATGTAACACAGCCCCGCGCTGTCTTTGCGTCGGGTGAAGGCACCGAAGCACCACGACTGGTAGGTTATACAGCCGATGCTGATGACAAGGTTCTGAAATGGGGATTGCACCTTAAGCCAACGCTGTGGAATGATTCAGAGCAGGTAGGGCTGGTGCCCGGGCTTACCGGGCGAAAATTACCGGAAGCATACAGGGCATTGGTGGAAGCAGGCGAATTACGTTTCCCCGACGAAAGAATTAGTGTGGAGGGGTTTTCTGATGGACTGTAGCCTCCTTGGACTGAACCGCAATCGCTGGTAGTCCCAGGTCTGTAAACCCTAGAGATAAAGGCAGGATCCGCACTGTGCGGGGCCTGCCTTTCTTTTAGACTTAAGAGCATGACCCCAGTCTCCCTGCGTATAGATGCCCTCACCAAGAGCTTCGGCTCGGAGGCTGTTCTTAACAACTTCAGCCTGAACATACCAATGGGGCAAGTCACCGCACTCATGGGGGCCTCCGGTAGCGGCAAGTCAACCCTGCTGCGCATCATTGCCGGGCTTGAACAAGCCGACACCGGTACCGTCAGCTACGCCGGTGAACCTATCAGTAACGGACAGGTAGGCTTTATCTTCCAAGAACCAGTGCTCTACCCCCACCTTAATGTCCAAGAGAACATCCTTTTTGCCTACCGGCTAGCTAAGGCCCCCGCCCTAGACCGCGAGCACTTTACCTCCCTGATCGGCACCCTGGGGCTGGGGGAGTACCTGCATAAGAAGCCGAGTCAGCTTTCTGGCGGCCAAGCCCAGCGGGCCGGAATTGCCCGCGCCCTGGTGCGCAAAACCCCCCTGGTGCTTTTTGATGAGCCTCTTTCTAACGTGGATCCCCACCTAGCCCAAGCTATCCGGGCTGATATTCTCACTCTGCACCACCAGCTAGGCTTTACCGGCCTTTATGTGACCCACACACCCGATGAAGCCCTCCAGATGGGCCAGGAAATTGCTGTTATGGAGCAAGGACAACTGGTGCAGACGGGGCCTGCCCGCCAGCTGCTACAGAAGCCCGCAAACCTGCAAGTAGCCCGCCTGCTCAACCCGCTCTATAACGAGCTACCTGCTGAACTGGAGGGGCAGACTATGACGGTCGGCATTTCCGCCCACGGATTTTCACCTCGGTATGAGACAGGGCAGGGTACCCTGCCGGTCATACCTCGGAGTGCCTGGGCCTACACCTCAGGAACCCGGGTGGAGGCCTTGATAGCCAGAGATACTGAGCTGAGCACAGCACAAGGGCTTCTGTGCCTGCCCGCAGGTATGGTTATCACCGCTGTTCTGCCCGGTCTGCCCTGGGTAGAGCTGGGAAAAACAATGTACTGGGCAGTTGATGCAGAGAACCTGCACTACTTTTAAGTGATTAAGCCCGCTTAACCTAGAGCACGGCTTGCTTTAAAGTAGCCGGCCGTGGTTAGATGGAGTAACCAAAGACCGCCGGTCTGTGCCTGAACAGGGTACGGTAAGGGCTGATAAGCCACCTGCGTAGGTGCCGAAACAGAAATACTGACCAGAAATTGCTGGAAAGTATTATGCCTCGTTGCCTGCGCATCGAGGCATTTTTTTTATTGGCCTGGCGGGATTAAGAACTGGAAGGAACACCATGGCAACACAGGATAAGATTGCTGCTGTTTCCGAGATCAAGGAACTCCTTGAAACCTCGAACGGCGTAATTCTCACCGAGTACCGTGGTCTCACCGTTGCACAGATGAAGAACCTTCGTCGTGCACTGGGTGCTGAGACCGAGTACGCCGTGGTAAAGAACACTCTGACCGCTATCGCGGCTAAGGAAGCTGGTATCGATGCATTCGATGGTCAGCTCCACGGCCCGAGCGCAATCGCATTCATCAAGGGCGACTTCATTGATGCTGCGAAGGGTCTGCGTGACTTTGCCAAGGCTAACCCCCAGCTGATCGTTAAGAGCGGTTACTTCGAGGGCGAAGCTCTCGACGAAGCTGGTATCAACAAGTTTGCAAACCTCGAATCACGCGAGGTACTTCTTGCCAAGGTCGCAGGTGGCGCAAAGGGCGCAATCGCAAAGGTTGCTCGCACCGTTGACGCTCTGCGTATCAAGCTCGAAGAGCAGGAAGGCGCAGCACCCGAAGCTGAGTAATCGCTTCTGCTGTAGCTAAACAAGAGACTTTTGACCCACCGGGTCACCCGCAAAAAAATTTTCAGCTCGCAGGCCAACAAGAGCCTGCAAGAGATTACAGAAGGAGCCAAACTCATGGCTAAGCTTTCAATCGAAGAACTCATTGAAGCATTCAAGGAACTCTCCCTCGTTGAGGTTTCCGAATTCGTTAAGGCATTCGAAGAAGAATTCGACGTTACTGCTGCTGCTCCCGTAGCTGTTGCCGGTGCTGCCGGTGGCGAAGCTGCAGCTGCTGAAGAGCAGACCGAATTCGACGTTATCCTTGAAGCTGCTGGCGACAAGAAGATCGGCGTTATTAAGGAAGTTCGTGCCCTGACTTCACTGGGTCTGAAGGAAGCTAAGGACCTGGTTGACGGCGCTCCCAAGCCCGTTCTCGAAGGTGTTTCCAAGGAAGACGCAGAGAAGGCTAAGGAAGCTCTCGAAGGCGCTGGCGCAACCGTCACCCTCAAGTAATCTTTCTCAGATTCTTAATCTTTGGCGCAGGGGCGGCACCCACGAAAGTGGGAGCCGCCCCTGCGGCTTTTAAAGCCCAGTCCCTATACTGAGGGCATGGGTAAATACGTCGCACAGCTATTCTGGGGATTACTACTGCTAGCCGGCTTACTTTGGGTGTCTATCCTGTTTTTGCCAGGAACTCCTCTTATCTCCTGGCTGAGTCTACAGCTGCCGCTAGCTCAAGCCATAGCTTTCCCCGCTTTTCTGGCCTGGGTAAGTAGTGGGCTGGCACTGTTTGCGCTGTTTACACTTTCCCGCAAGAAAGTCTCGCGGCTGACCAGGGTGCTTGCTGGCGGGACCGCCCTGGTGATGGGACTTGCCAGCATAACCGCTTTTATGGACCCTTACGGGGCCAAGCGCTACCAGGTCAGGGGGAGATCCGCGATAGCCTGCACAGATACCACCAAATACACTGTCATTACCTATAACGCCCTGGACACACTCACAGAGCAAGATCTCGCGGAACTCTTGGCGCAAAACCCCGATTTTCTTGTACTTCCGGAGGTCTCACCACAGACCCCAGCTCTTGCCGGTGGGGTAGAAGGCTACCAGCTTTTCAACTCCTCAAGCACTGCGGAATTTGTTGCGCCCACACTGGTGCTCGTTAAAGATCCTTTGGGCCGCTACAGCGCTAGTGACATCCCTATGACCTTTGGAGCGCTTTTACTGAAACCTCTTGAAGGTGCTGGGCCATCACTTCTGGCGGTTCACACTGCGCCACCTATACCAACCTATATGAGCAGGTGGCAAGAAGATTTGGAGACTATCGAAGCAGTAGCTACCGCAGGTCAGGTGGACCTTATAGCCGGCGACTTTAACGCCACTTTGCTACACGGTTCCTTGGCCAGCTACGCGGGGCTTGGATCATTGAAGGGTAAGGACGCGGCTCTATCCGCCGACGCGGTTGAAGGTACCTGGCCTGTTAATGGGATCTTGAACCGGTTTGGGCTAAGGGCTCCTATCGACCATGTTTTAATAAACCAGCCTGACCCCACCCGCGCTCTCTCTGTGCAAAGTCGGGTTATTGGAGGTTCTGATCATGCAGCTCTTATAGTTCAGCTAGCTCTGTGCCCCTGAGAATAGAGAACCCAGGAACCTGTTGAGGGCTAGCGTCACCGGGTACAAAACCCTAACTTACAAGGAACTCGGCCAAGGAAAACTCCCTTTTCTTAACACCCCATCTTTTCATTGAAGATCCCGACCGGGCTGTAAAGTAAGGGAAGAAAAACAGATACATTCAGGAGTTTAGCGCCATGAACACCCCAGCATATTCCGTCCGTCAAGCTACCGAAGCGGACTACCCAGCCGTAACCCAAACTCTCACCAACGCCTTCAAAGATGACCCGGTGATGAGTGAGGCAGTAGGCGGCAAAGGCCGAGCAGATCTGGTGGCAGCTCTCTTCGACTTCCAGATCCGAACCACCTACGGCCCTAAGGGGCTGATCGACGTTGCCACCGACCGGGAGGGAAAAATCGTGGGGGCGGCCTTGTGGCTCTCACCCCAGGGACAGAAAGGTAACCTGCTGGCCGATATTATGGACCTGCCGGACTATTACAAGGTGCTGGGGCGCAATTTACTGCGAGCAACCATGACCGAACTTAGGCTCCTGGCCGCCCGCCCCAAATTTGATCACTGGTACCTCTACACTATCGGCGTCCACGAGACAGCCCGCAACCAGGGGGTAGGGGGACTACTGCTTGATTTTCGCCGGGAAAAGCTGGGTGAGTACCCGGCCTACCTGGAAGCTTCAACCTACAGAAATGCCGCTCTATACTCCCGCCACGGTTTTGTAGAACTCTTCAAATTCAAAAGCGGTAAACCTACCCTGGGCATGCTCCACCCGGCCCCCATCAGCCAGCTGGAAAAAGCCCAGGCTAAGCCCCAAGGTTCATAAGTCAGCTTAGTGCGCAGAGACAAGTGGAAGATAAGGCACCTGGTAACCTGCCTCAGCCCCCTGGGCAGGGATCAGGGCAAGAGCCTGCGCATAGGCAAAGCTGGTGAGCATGTGGGAGCGGGTTTTGGCAAGCGGGGTAAGCACATGGCCATTGGCCCGTGTATCGAGGGTAACCGGGAGCAACCGGAGTTCTGCTTTCCGATAGCCGGGGATAGCGTCTGCCAGGGTGCCTAGGGGCAGTTCCTGAAGATCTTGCCCGTAGCAACCTGCCACCCAGGCAGGCAAATAAGAGTAGAGGGCGGTGTGAGCCGCAAGCGGGTTGCCCGGTAAGCCCAGAACCAGGGGCGCTGCTGGGTTGGCGGTGTGGGGGAGCCTGGCGGCCAGAGCGGGGTGGCCCGGGCGCACAGAGACTGACTCGAAGAGATAGTTAGCGCCCATTTCTGCCAGGGTACGGCGCAGCCAGTCGGCGCTGGAAGTGGACGAGCCACCGGTCAGCAGGAGCAGGTCGGCCTCGGCGGTGGTGAGCCAGGTAAAGAAGTCCTCCTGGGTATCTACCAGACGGGTGGTGCTGACACAGCGAGCACCAAAGTCTGCAAGAATCTGCGGGAATTGCAGGGAAAAGGCGTCCCGAACCTGACCGGGCTGGGGCAGTCCACTGGTAATGACCTCGTTCCCGGTATAGGCGATAGCTATGCGGGGTTGCTGATACAGAGTCAGCCAATCAAGACCCAGCACGCCAAGGGCGCCGACATGGCGGGCACTGAGCAGAGTCCCGGCCTGTGCTACCTGTGAGCCAGCGGGCAGTTCTTCCCCGGCCCTGCGGATATCTGCCCCGGCTACCGGGTAGGGGCGCTCTGGGGAGAAAGCCCCCGACCGTGGGCTAAGCCTATGGCTGGTAACCAGTGCCTCTTCCTGCCGCAGGACTGCATCGGCCCCCGGCGGGAGTAGGCCGCCAGTCAGAATGGGCCTAGCTTGACCGGGGAGGAGGGGGCTAACCTGCCGGTGGATATTCTCACCCGGTTCAGCCGGGGCTGGCCAGAGAATTTGCCAGGGCGGCGGGCCACTCACCGCAAAACCGTCCATGGCCGATGAATCGTAGTGGGGCACCGGTAAGACCGTGCGCACCGGCTCGGCAAGAACCCGCCCGATGGCCTGCCCCAGGGGTACCCACTCGGTGGGTAGGGGCAGAGCCTGACCGTCGCGGTAGAGGAGGGCACGGGCATGGTTCCAGCTCACAGAATGCACGGGTGGGCCTTTCGATGGCAGTGGCGGACTAAGGGATGTGTGGGCTTATGCGGTTCTTATGGGGCTGGGTAGCTGTAGCCTGCGGCACGGGCCGCCTCCCAAGTATCAATATCGGTTGCCCAGGCTGCCTCCAGGGGGATTTCTTGCGGTGCGAGCTGTACCAGGAAACGGCGTACTGAGGCATGAGCCGTGTCCCGGTTAAAGGCGGCGGTGAGCGAATCGAGACGGTAGATACCCAGCAGCGGCTGAGTGATGCCCTCTGCTAGCGCCCAGAAGCCCTGTACCTGCAGGGGGGCATGAGCCGCGGCGGCCAAGAGCACAGGCACGGCCTTGTGCGCCCGAGGCAGGTCGCAGGAAAGTAGAAGAACCCAGTGCTGGTGCTGAGCTTCGGGTGCTAGATGCTTAACCAGTTCGCGGGTACCTGCTGTGATTCCAGCAGCGGGCCCGCTAAAAGCAGGGCTTTCACGGGTAATCAGCACTTGGCGGGGTAGAGGCAGAGAATCGGGGCCAACCACCACACGGTAGCTGGCTCCCTGGCAGGCTGAGAGGACGTTCTCTAGCAGGGTCTGGTGGCCGTCCGTGAGCAGGGCCTTAGGGGCTCCACCCAACCGGCTCGAACGCCCACCGGCCAGAATCAGGGCTGAAAAAGAAAGGGGCTGTTCCATGTTTCTTTTACCCGCCAGCAAAAGGAGGTAGAACATCGACCCTGCTTGCGCCCCGAAGGCTGCCCTTTGCGGAGGTAGCCACCCCATCAATCAGGAAAGTGCACTGGGGCAGAATATCGGCCAGGGTCTGACCCGAGGGGGTAGCTCCCGGGTACCGGGTTAGCAGGTAAGCCGTGAGGGCTTCTAAGGTGGTTTCTGTTAGCTCAGTGCTCTCTAGGGTCAGCGAGGGAACACCAGCTGCCGCTCGGGCCGCGGCAAAAAAGTTAATCTGCATGGTCAGCCTCCAATGGCACTCATGGAACGATCGGGCTGGGTAAAGTCGGGGGCCTCGAAACCTGCCTGGTCTTTACCGTGCGCCCTGGGCTTGGTCCACATGGCACCCCGCCAGATATTGGCTAGTTCCCGGTCACTTGCACCGCCACGCAGGGCGCCCATAAGATCGGTTTCGGTCAGCGAGAATAGGCAGGAGCGCACCTTACCGTCAGCGGTAATCCGGGTGCGTGTGCAGGCCGAGCAGAAGGGCTCGGTCACTGACGCGATAATACCGACCTGACCCAAGGCCTGCGGCCACAGCTCCGGCAACTGCCCGGTGCTCCCCAGCGGGAAAACGTCCCAGAGCTGGGCGGGGGAAGCTCCCCTGGGCCGACCATGCGGAACCATGTCGTAGTGGGCGGCCAAGCTGTCACGGATCTCATGGGCGGTGATGGTGCCCTCCCTGGTCCAGGAGCGGTCTGCATCCAGGGGCATCTGCTCAATGAAGCGGAGCTGGTAGCCGCCCTCAAGCGCCCAGGCTAGAAGCTGGTGGCCCTGCGCGTCGTTGATGCCGCGCATCAGAACCGCGTTGATTTTGATAGGGCTCAGACCCGCTTGAGCCGCCGCATCAATACCGGCTAGCACGCTGGCTAGCTTATCCCTGCGGGTCAGCTGAGCAAAGGTTTCGGGGCAGATGGTGTCCAGGGAAACATTGACCCTGTTCAGGCCTGCCTCAAGGAGCGCGTCTACTTTCTTATCTAGGCCAATACCGTTGGTGGTTAGAGCGATAGGCAGGTGGGGGTAAGCCGAGCGAATCTGGCGGATAATGTGCGGCAGATCGGCACGAACCAGCGGCTCCCCTCCGGTAAACCGAACTTCCTCAATACCCAGATCTCGCACCCCAACATCAACCAGTCGGAAGATTTCATCGGCGGTTAGAAGGCTGGCTGTAGGGAGCCAGTCAAGACCCTCTGCCGGCATGCAGTAGACACAGCGCAGATTGCACTTATCCATGAGTGAGATGCGCAAATCGGTAGCAACCCTGCCCCAGCGGTCAGCAAGGGGGCCGCTGGCTGGTAGGCCGGAGCCCCGACCTGCTGGGGGGACTCGCACCGGGATACTTGCCCCCAGGCTAATAGCGTCACTGGTTTGAGAGGACTGGGGCATACCCACACTTCCACAGGTTAATTCGTATTTAAAATGTAATATTTAGGGTATCGAAACCTGAGCTCGAACACCACTCTGCTCTACACTAATCTATAGAAAACAGTCTGCCCAGGCCACCAGGAGTCATAATGCCCCGTATCAGAACCACTATCGGTGTCCTGGCCTGCCTGACCCTGCCTCTGGCAGCCTGCGCCTCATCTTCTGCCCAAATAGAGACGACAGATCACACCGTCACGGTCTTTGCCGCCGCTTCCCTGGGACAAGCCGGTGAAGAACTCATAACCGCCTACCGCACCGAACACCCTGACGTAGAGATTATCGCCACCTACGCAGGCTCGTCCCAACTGGTGACCCAGATGGGGGAAGGAGCCTCCGCTGACCTGCTCATCACGGCAGACACCGCCACCATGAAGACAGCCCAAGCCAACATAGACGCTCTAGCCCAAGCCCGCCCGCAGGTCATTGCAAGCAATAAACTCGTCCTAGCCACAGCCCCGGGCAACCCAGCGAGCGTCGGCTCAGTCAATGATCTTGCCTCACCCGGTGTCATTACCGCCCTCTGCGCACCCCAGGTACCCTGCGGTCGACTGGCCCAGCAAGAACTGGCCCAAACCGATATCACACCGGCAAAATCCACCCAAGAAGCCAACGTCTCAGCCGTTACCACCAAAATCTCAAGCGGCCAAGCCGACGCCGGCTTTATCTACTCCACCGATGCTAAGGCGCTCTCCGCCAGCCAAAACATTACGATTATTGAACTGCCCGGTCTGGAATCCAATAGCTACCCCATGGCCCTCACTGAGGCGGGGCAGGCTAACCCCACAGCCAGAGATTTTGCCAGCTGGCTTGCCGAATCAGAACAGGCTAGCGCCATTCTTGCCCACTACGGCTTCAACCCCGCCTAAACTAGATTCTATGAGCAAAAACAGGGACGCCTCCGCAAGAGGTCGAGCAAAGCTCTTTACCTCGGTACCAGCTCATGCGGCTCTACCAGCCCTTGCAGTACTTGCGCTCATCCTGGGCCCGCTCCTTGCCCTACTCACCAGAATCCCCTGGCGGCAGTTACCCCAGTTACTCAACGACCCCGGAGTACTTGAAGCCACCTGTCTCTCAACACTCACCGCCCTGGGGGCCACCGTTATCTGCGCCCTCCTGGGAACTCCTACTTCGCTGGTGCTGTCAACCGTTCTTGAACGAACCCGCGCCCTACCCCTGACCTGGGTGCTTTACGGGCTGATTTACGCCCCCATTATCTTCTCACCGGTTGTCTCGGGCCTGGCGCTACTCTTCCTCTGGGGCAGACGGGGGCTGGTCGGTAGCTGGCTCGAAACCGCAGGTCTATCTGTGGGCTACACCCCGCTGGCCGTCCTGCTGGCCCAAATCTTTGTGGCCCTGCCCTTCTTTATCGCCACCACCGTCACCACCCTCAGAGCACTACCCGTGGAATATGAAGAAATCGCCAGGCTCGAAGGAGCCAGCCCTGCCGAAGTCACCAGCCGGGTTCTCCTGCCGCTGGCCGCCCCGGGCCTGCTCACAGCCGCCGTCCTTAGCTTTGCCCGGGCCTTGGGAGAATACGGTGCCACCGTCACCTTCGCCGGTAACGTGGCGGGCTCCACCCGTACCATCCCCCTAGCTATCGAGCTGGCGCTCAGCTCCAACGACATGACCCAAGCCCTGGGCGGGGCGCTCATGCTCATTGCCCTCTACCTGATGATTCTGGCCGCCTTAGGCTGTGCCCTGTGGCTTCGCAGACTGAAAGGAAGGCTTCGCCCGTGACCACCCACCTGCCCAGCTCCCTGCCCGACCGTGCCCCTATCGCTCCGGGCGACTACGCCCAGGCGGTCAGCGATCTGCTGGTCACCAGGCTGCACCGGCGCACCGAAAGCCTACCGCTGGATCAATGCCTAGGTCGTCAGCTTGCCAGCGATCTGCAGGCCCTTTACCCCGCGCCCTCCTTCGCCAACTCCCAGATGGACGGCTACGCCCTGACCGCACAGGCCGGTGGGCAAGCTAACCGAACCTTTAGAGTGGGGCAGGACATTGCCGCCGGTTCTGCACCGAAAAACCTAGAAATCAACGACAGTATTGCCTACCCCATCATGACCGGAGCACCCCTGCCCCAAGGCTATGAGACTGTGGTTCCTGTGGAACAAAGCCGCCCCCTCAGCGGACCGGGCGATGATGCCGGCTTTGCCGCTCAGGGGGAGTTTGTGGAACTTGCCCCCGCCCCACCGGGGCAGTTTGTGCGCAGTACCGGCGAGGACATTAAAGCCGGTGACCTACTGGCACCTGCCGGGAGCACCGTGACTCCGGCGCTCGCAGGAGCTTTAGCAGCCCAGGGCATAGAGAAAGTAGAGATTTACTCCCCGCCCCGGCTCTTAGTCGTCACCGGCGGTGATGAGCTGACTAACGGGGGCACCCGGCTGCAGGCTGGCCGTATTTTTGATGCCAACGGACCTATGCTGCAGGCCCTTGCCCAGGAGGACGGATGCCAGGTGCGGCGGGTATCGTCCACCGATGCAGTGGAGAGCTTTATCAACCTTCTGGTGGGGGAGCTGGCCCGTCAAAAGCCTGACCTGGTGGTAACCAGCGGCGGGATTAGCCACGGCAAATACGAGGTCATTCGCCGGGCCTTAACACACCTGGCCGAGCGCTCACCCGAGGGAGTTCGCGTCACCGACTGCTGGTTTGGTCATGTCAGCCAACAGCCTGCAGGCCCCCAAGGGCTCGCCCTGCTGGAAACAGCGGGCCTCACCGTCCCGGTGCTCTGCCTACCCGGTAACCCCGTGAGCACCCTGATTTCTTATCACCTCCTTATTCGCCCCGTCCTGGGCAGGCTCAAAGGCCAGGAACCCGAACGCACAGTAGGCCGGTTGGTGCTGGGAGAGCGCATACAGGCTCCTGCCCAGAAGACCCAGTTCTTGCGCGCACGCTTACGCTACCTGGTGACCGAGGGCGGAGCACGGCAGGCTCTGGTCGAACCGGATACGGCCACCGGTTCGCACCTGCTCCACCGCGCGGCTCAAGCTAATGCCCTGATTGAGTTGGAACCCGGCGTGACCTATAAGGGGGGAGAGACCGTGCGCTACTACCAGCTCTGAGCAACAAAAACCAATACCGTATAATAGATACCTATTTATTGCTGTCGTCATCATCGGCAGAACCCAAGGACGCTATGACCCACACCAATAACCTAACCCACCTGAGAGCTGACGGCACCGCCCACATGGTCGATGTCACCGGTAAAGATAGCACCACCCGCACCGCTATTGCCGAGGGCTACCTGATCACCCGGCCCGATGTTATCGACAAAATCTACGGTGCCGACCTACCCAAGGGCGATGCCCTGCCCTTGGCCCGGGTTGCAGGCATTATGGCGGCTAAAAAAACTTCCGATATTATCCCCCTCTGCCACCCCCTACCCCTGGGTAAAATCACCCTGGACTTTGAACGGTTGGAGGACCGGATCCGTCTTGAGGCACTGGTTAAAACCCGCGGGGTCACCGGGGTTGAGATGGAGGCCCTGACTGCCGTCAGCGGCGCTGCCCTGACACTCTATGACATGGTCAAAGCAGTCGATAAGCAGGCCCTTATCAGCGGTATCCGTGTGCTTGGGAAGAGCGGTGGTAAGTCCGGTGACTGGACGGTTGCAGGCCAATCGCCCGCCGCCCACAAGGGGGCAAAGAATGATGAGTAAGGCCTACACCCTGCCGAGCGACTCCACCGGTTTGGTGATTGTGGCCTCCACCCGCGCCGCCCGCGGTATCTACACCGATGAATCCGGCCCCCTGGCCGTTGACTGGTTGCGCCAGATGGGCTTTGAAACCCCTGCCCCCGTGGTGGTGGCCGATGCTGATTTCGGCCCCTACTTTGATGAGCTGGTCAAGGCTGGGAACCTGCCCACCTTTATCCTGACCAGCGGTGGCACCGGCCTGAACAGTGACGATATGACCGTAGAGGCTGTACGCCCCCACCTAGAAAAAGAAGTACCCGGCATCATGCAGGCATTCTGGGCGCAGGGGCTTCAGAACACACCAGCGGCGGTGCTCTCGCGTGGAGTGGCCGGTGTGATCGGGCGTAGCTTCATCATGACCCTGCCCGGGTCCAAGGGCGGGGTGCGCGACGGCTGTACGGTACTCACCCCGCTTATCTCCCATATCTGCCGCCAGCTTGAGGACTATCATGACCACTAAAGACGCTCAGAATGCCCAGCTTGATGCTTCGACGGCTAACCCCTATGCAGGCAAACCGCTAGAACCTACCGAATCGCAGGTGGTGTTCACTGCCGTGACCGAGGAGCCCCTGGAACCGCTCCTGGTAGAGGCCAAGGCGGCCACCATGACAGCTGCCATGGGTGCCCTGGTGGTCTTTGACGGTATAGTGCGCGACCACGACCACGGGCAGGCTGTCCGTACCCTGTCCTACAGTGCCCACCCGCAGGCCGCTGACTTTTTGGCAGATGTCCTTGCAGCGGTAGCACAGGAGATCCCGGGGATCCGGCTCTGGGCCGCCCACCGGGTAGGCCCTATCCCTATCGGGCAGTCAGCCTTGACTGTGCTGGCGGCCGCTGCCCACCGGGGGACCGCATTTACCGCCTGTTCCCTGGCCGCTGACCGCATCAAAGCTCAGGTGCCCATCTGGAAAGAACAGGAACTAACCGACGGATCAGTGCAGTGGGTGGGTATAGACACCCCCGCCCGGTAGCCGGAAGGAAAACGCATGATCTCACCCGAACTCCCGCCCCTTGCCTACCGCCTCTACGGGAGGCAGATGATCCTACCCGAGCTGGGGCAGGCAGGCCAGGAAAAGCTCAGCCGGGCTCATGTTGCCGTCATTGGTGCGGGCGGTTTGGGCTCCCCGGCCCTGCTGTATTTGGCTGGCGCGGGGATTGGCCGTATTACGGTGCTCGATGATGATGCGGTTGAGCTGTCGAACCTGCACCGTCAGGTTATTCATTCCTACGCGCGGGTGGGTAGCTCGAAAGCTGATTCGGCGGCCCAGACCCTGCGTGAACTCAACCCTCTGGTGCAGGTTGACTCCCTCAAAGTGCGGCTAAGTGATGAGAACGCCGCTGATCTGCTGGCTGATGTTGATGTTCTGGTGGACGGTAGCGATAATTTCCCAACCCGCTACACAGCCTCTCGTGCGGCGGCCCACCTGGGCATCCCCCACGTCTGGGGCGCTATTTTGGGCTTTGATGCTCAGATGAGTGTTTTCTGGGCGGGTCGCGGCCCCCGCTATGAGGACCTCTACCCGGCAGAACCTGATCCGGGATCGGTGCCTAACTGTGCAAGAGCCGGCGTAATAGGTGCCCTGGCTGGGGTGGTGGGCACAGCTATGGCTCTTGAAACGGTCAAGCTCCTTGCCGGTATCGGGCAACCCCTGCTGGGCCAGGTGGGCTACTACAGCGGGCTCACCGGCAGGTGGGAATACATTCCGCTGCTTGCCTCTCGGGCGTATTCAGGTTCTAGTGCTCAGACCTCCCAGCCTCTTTCTGCCACCGGGCCGGTGGGGGAGGCCGCCCAGAACTCCGCGCTTAATACAGGCCCGCGCCAGCTCCCTGAACCGGACGGTGCCGAGCCTGACCAGTACGGCCTTGAGGTTACCTGGTCAGATATCATCGGCTCCCCTTATTTTGCCGATGTGCCGCTCCTTGATGTGCGCGAACCCCACGAGCATAGGGCGCTGGCTGTGCCCGGGAGCTTTAACCTACCCCTGTCTCTTATTGAGCAAGCTGGGCAGGACACCAGCCTGCAACCGACGATTGATGCTATTTTGCCCAGCCGCCAGGGCCGCTATGCCCTCTACTGTGCCACCGGAGTGCGCTCCCTCAAGGCGCTTAAGCTGCTGACGGCCGCAGGTTTTAGTGACCTCTACAGCATAGAGGGTGGCCTGGACGCCTGGCTGAGTGCTGGGGGCTCGGAATAAAAAAAGGGGTGGCGGCGCCCCTCTCAAAGCTGTTGATAGACCCAGGCCAATAGGCCGTTTTCTGCTGGGTAGCGGAGGGTAATTAGCACACATTTTTATTCGGTATTTTTTATGCGAGTTATTGGGTAAACTAAACTCATGACTCAGCAGGCATCACACACAGCAGGCCCTGACGGGCCGATGACCGATAAGCTCATCAAATTCGGCAAGTTCTTTACCAAGTGGGACGAAACCGACGACGGCCGCGCCGCCTTCCTCACCGGTGGCCGCTCCGGTGACGTTTTCTACCGCAACCGCTGGAGCCACGACAAGGTAGTCCGCTCCACCCACGGTGTCAACTGCACCGGCTCCTGCTCCTGGCAGGTCTTCGTCAAAGACGGTGTGATTACCTGGGAAGCCCAGGCAACCGACTATCCCACAGTCGGCCCCGACCGCCCCGAATACGAACCGCGCGGCTGCCCCCGTGGCGCGGCTTTCTCCTGGTACACCTACTCGCCCACCCGCGTGAAGTACCCCTACATTCGCGGTGTACTCCTGGAAATGTACCGCGAGGCTCGCACCCGCCTGGGGGATCCCGTTGAAGCCTGGGCCTCCATTGTCTCGGATCCGGCAAAGCGTCGTGCCTACACCTGCGCGCGCGGTAAGGGCGGCCTGGTGCGCGGTAGCTGGGCAGAAGCCCTAGAAATGGTGGCCGCCGCCCAGATTCACACCATTAGGACCTACGGCCCTGACCGTAACATCGGCTTCTCGCCCATTCCGGCTAAGTCCATGGTGTCCCACGCCTCCGGTGCCCGCTACATCGAGCTCATGGGCGGTGTGATGACCAGCTTCTACGACTGGTACGCAGACCTGCCCGTAGCATCACCCCAGGTCTTTGGTGACCAGACTGATGTGCGGGAGTCCGGCGACTGGTGGGACGCTACCTACCTGATGATGTGGGGCTCCAACATTCCGGTGACCCGCACCCCCGATGCCCACTGGATGGCCGAGGTTCGCTACCGTGGCACCAAGGTTGTCTCTGTCTCCCCGGACTACGCAGACAACACCAAGTTTGCCGACGAATGGCTCCCCGCCCAGCCCGGCACCGATGCCGCCCTGGCTATGGCCATGGGCCACGTCATTCTCAAAGAGAACTTTGTGGACCAGCGGGTGGAGTTCTTTGAGGACTACACCAGCACCTACACCGACTTTCCCTTCTTGGTGACCCTAGAAACCCGTGAAGATGGTAGCAAGGTTCCCTCCAAGTTCCTGACCGCCGCTGACCTGGCCGCTCACCGCCATGCTGCCGATGCCGCCTTCAAGACCGCCCTCTTCAACCGTGAAACCGGCGAGGTCGTGGTGCCCAACGGTTCCATGGGTTACCGCTACAACGCTCAGGACGAGGGTAAGTGGAACCTTGACCTAGAGGGGGTAAGGCCGGCGCTCTCTATCCTAGATTTGCCCCAAGCTACCCTGACCAGTACCGCTGAGCTTAAGCTCCCCGCTTTTGATGAGCCCTCAGGCCGAGGCAAGGTCGTGACCCGTGGCGTTCCCACCATTATTGTTGAGGGCCACGAAGTTACCACCGTCTTCGACCTGATGCTGGCCCAGTACGGGGTGGGCCGCCCCTGCCTGCCCGGTCACTGGGCAGCGAACTTCGAGGACGCAGAGACCCAGTACACTCCTGCCTGGCAGGAGGCTATTACCTCGGTACCCGCCGATGCTGTGATTCGTACTGCCCGTCAGTTCGCCCAGAACTCCATTGATTCAGGCGGTCGTACCATGATTATCATGGGCGCCGGTATCTGCCAGTGGTACCACGGTGATACCACCTACCGCTCCATCTTGGCCCTGCTGATGATGTGCGGTGCCGAGGGACGTAACGGTGGTGGCTGGGCCCACTACGTTGGCCAGGAGAAAGCCCGCCCGATTACCGGCTGGGCACACATGGCTAACGCCCTGGACTGGTACCGCCCGCCGCGTACCCAGGCTGGCACCAGCTTCTGGTATATGCACACCGACCAGTTCCGTCAGGACGGATACTCTGCTGATTCGCTTCAGTCACCGCTGGCCAAGGGCGAACTGGCCGGCGTGCATACCGCTGACCTATTGGCCCGCGCCGTGCGCATGGGCTGGACTCCTTTCTACCCGCAGTTCCCCGAGAACTCCCTGGATTTGGCTGATAAGGGTGCAGAAGCAACGGAGGCCGGTACCGCCCAGTCACCCGCTGACTACGTAGCCCAGCGCCTGAACTCCGGGGACCTGGAGTTCTCCGTTGAAGACGCCGACGCACCGGCTAACTGGCCCCGCACCCTCATGCTCTGGCGTAATAACCTACTGGGTTCATCGGCTAAGGGTGAGCAGTACTTCCTGCGCCACCTGCTGGGTAATGAGAACGCCAAGATCAGCAAGGACGCCGAGAACCGCCCCGATGAAGTACGTTGGCAGGACGATGCACCGGTGGGCAAACTGGACCTGCTGGTCACCACCGACTTCCGCATGACCTCCTCGACCCTGTCCTCGGATGTCGTATTCCCTGCCGCTACCTGGTACGAGAAACACGATATTTCCTCGACCGATATGCACCCCTACATTCACGCTTTCTCACCGGCCATTAACCCGCCTTGGGAAACCAAGACCGACCACCAGATTTTCAAGGAACTGGCCTACGTCTTTTCCAAGCTGGCGAAGAAGCATCTGGGGGTGCGTAAGGACCTGGTCTCTGTGCCTCTGCAGCACGATACCCCCGGCCAGATTGCCCAGCCCGGTGGTCACGCCCCGGACTGGAAGAACCAGAAGATCCAGGGCATTCCGGGCAAGAATATGCCGGTCTTTACTGTGGTGGAACGTGACTACCCAGCTCTCTATGACATGTACACCTCGGTGGGGCCCCTGCTCTCCAAACTGGGAACCACCACCAAGTTCGTGACCGTCGATGTAAACGACGAGCTGGCAACCCTAGCCCAAGAACACGGTGTGATGGGCAGCGGTAAGGGCGCGGGTCTTCCCGCCCTAGATACCGACGTCAAGCTGGCCGACACCATCTTGGCGCTCTCGGGTACCTCCAACGGCCCGGTTGCCCTCAAGGGCTTCAAAGCCCTGGAGAAACGGGTAGGCAAAAAGATGCACCACCTGGCCGAGGGCAACGAAGAGAAGCGCATCCGCTTCCGCGACACCCAGGACCGCCCGGTTCCCGTCTTCACCTCACCCGAATGGTCAGGTTCAGAAACAGGTGGCCGCCGCTACGCGCCCTTCACCCTGAACATTGAGCAGCTCAAGCCCTTCCACACCCTGACCGGTCGTATGCACTTCTTCCTGGATCACGACTGGATGAGCGAGATGGGGGAGCAGCTCCCGGTCTACCGCCCCCCGCTAGATATGCACAACCTCTTTGGCGAGCCCGAGCTGGGCGAGACCGGCGACCTCTCCGTTGCCGTCCGCTACGTCACCGTCCACAACAAGTGGGCTATCCACTCCTCCTACCACGACAACCTCTACATGCAGACGCTCTCACGCGGTGGCACCCACGCCTGGATGAGCCCTCAGGATGCAGCAAAGATTGGCGTGAAAGATCACGACTGGATTGAGTGCGAGAACACCAACGGTGTCTTTGTGGGCCGTGCGGTGGTTTCCCACCGTATGCCCGAAGGCGTTGTCTACGTGCACCACGCCCAGGAACGCCTGGTCAACGTGCCCAAGGCCGAGCGCACCGGCAAGCGCGGTGGTATCCATAACTCGGTCACCCGCATCATGGTTAAACCCACCCACATTATCGGTGGCTACGCCCACCAGGCCTATGCCTTCAATTACCTGGGACCTACCGGTAACCAGCGAGATATTGTTTCCAGAATCCGCCGCCGCAAGCAGGAGGTAACCTACTAATGCGCGTTATGGCCCAAGTATCAATGATTATGGCGCTCGATAAGTGCCTGGGCTGCCACACCTGCTCCGTGACCTGTAAGCAGGCATGGACCAACAGGGCTGGCACCGAGTACGTGTGGTTCAACAACGTTGAAACCCGCCCCGGCCAGGGCTACCCCCGCCGCTACGAAGACCAGGAGAAGTGGAAGGGCGGCTGGGTTCTCAACAAGCGCGGCCGTCTAGAACTCAAGAGCGGTAACCGCTTCAAGAAGCTTTTTACCCTCTTTGCTTCACCGGTCCAGCCCGAGCTCTCGGACTACTACGAGCCCTGGACCTACGACTACGAGAACCTGACCAGCGCACCGCTGGGCGATGATTTCCCCACCGCCCGCCCCAAGTCACTGATTACCGGTGAGGACACTTCCATCGAGTGGGGCCCCAACTGGGACGATAACCTGGGCGGCGCGACCGAAAACGGCCACCTGGACCCCCTGGTTGAGAAGGTGCGCCAGCAGTCAGAAGAGAAGATCAAGTTCGAGTTCGAACGCACCTTCATGTTCTACCTGCCCCGCATTTGCGAGCACTGCCTCAACCCTTCCTGCATGGCATCCTGCCCCTCCGGCGCTATCTACAAGCGCGAGGAGGATGGCATCGTGCTGGTGGACCAGAACCAGTGTCGTGGCTGGCGTCAGTGCATCACCGGCTGCCCCTACAAGAAGATTTACTTCAACCATAAGAGCGGTAAAGCCGAAAAATGTACCTTCTGCTACCCCCGTATCGAGCACGGTATCCCCACCGTCTGCGCCGAAACCTGCGTGGGCCGCATGCGCTACATCGGCATCTTCCTCTACGACGCTGACCGGGTCACCGAGGCCGCCAGCGTTCCCGACGAAAAGCAGCTCTACCAGGCACAGCTGGATATCATGCTTGACCCCTTCGACCCTGAGGTAATCCGCGAGGCCGCCAAACAGGGTATCCCCGACTCCTGGATGACAGCTGCCCAGAAGTCACCGGTCTACAAGCTGGCTAAGGAATGGAAGATCGCCCTTCCTCTGCACCCCGAATACCGCACCATGCCCATGGTCTGGTATGTCCCGCCGCTCTCACCCATCATCGACCTGCTCCAGGAGCAGGGTCACGATGCCGAGAGCAAGGCCAACCTCTTTGGTGCTATCGATGCCCTGCGTATTCCCGTGGAATACTTAGCCGAGCTCTTCACCGCCGGGGACACCACCATCGTGGTCAATGTGCTCAAGAAGCTGGCCGCTATGCGTGCCTACATGCGTGACATCACCTTAGGTGGGGTTGGCAAGGAGGACATCGCCCAGGCAGTGGGCATGACCGGTGCCCAAATGTACGAGATGTACCGCCTCATGGCTATCTCCAAGTACGAGGAACGCTACGTCATTCCTCCAGCCCACCTGGAAGATGCCCACAACCTGGAAGAAATCGGTTGCTCCCTGGATACCGACGGCGGCCCCGGCATGCTCTACGACAGCGCCTTCACCGACCCCGGTGACCGCCCGGTTCCCGTATCGGCCGGCAGCTACGCCAACGCCCAACGTGCCGACGGCAAAGTCGATATCTTCCTCTGGGACGGCAAAACCCGCCCCGACTCCCTCTTCCCCGATACCTCCGGTAGCAAGAAGGTCTAGGTATGGCTGGTTTTTTCTCCAAGCTCATCCAAGGGACCCCGGCTGAGGCGGAACCCGAGCTACCTGCATCGGGTGACCCCTTTGACATGGACTGGGGCAGCGGTGCCCCTGAGGACGCCGTGATCTACCAGGTCACCTCCGTGCTCATGCGTTACCCCTGCCAAGAGACTCAGGCCCTACTACCTGAACTCAGCCAACTCGCCGCTGAAACCGGCAATACCGACCTTCTAGAAGGTGTTGCCGCCATCAGCCGCTGGTACCAAGAGCACAGCCTGGAAGAAATTCAGGCCGAGTATGTGCAGGAATATGACCTCTCTCGCCGCCACGCCTTCCACCTGTCCTATTGGACCGAAGGTGACACCCGGCGGCGCGGTGAGGCTCTCACCCGCTTCAAACAGATGTACCGGGACTCCGGCATGGTCACCACCTTGCACGGGGAACTACCCGACTACCTGCCCATGGTCCTTGAGTTCACCGCCCTGGTCAACGCCAGGGCGGGGCGGGCCGCCCTCCAGGCCTACAGACCCTCCCTGGAACTGCTGCGCCTAGCCCTACGCGATGACAAGCTGCCGTACCACCGGCTGATTGAAGCTGTTTGCCACACCCTGCCTGGAGTTTCACCCCAAACCCAGGAGGAAGTACAAAAACTCGTCACCGCAGGGCCACCGGCAGAGAGCGTAGGCCTCTCCCTAGCACCGGGTGACCCCCGCCTGCTACCTCTTCTTCTGCCCCACGAGCAAACCCCCGGAGCGAAGATCGGTGCGGACAAAAACACCGCCCCACCCAGTCTCGCCCCCGCTATGCCCCACACACAGAACGGAGCACACCAGTGAACGCCCTTGATTTCTTCCTCTGGGGGATCTTCCCGTACATCACCCTAGCCACCGTGATCGGCGGCACCATCTGGCGTTACAAGACCGACCAGTTCGGCTGGACCACCCGCTCATCACAGATGTACGAGTCCAAACTTCTACGCATCGCCTCACCCATGTTCCACTACGGAATCCTCGTGGTTCTAGTAGGTCACATCGTGGGCCTGATTATTCCCAAGTCCTGGACCGATACCGTAGGCATCTCAGAGCACTTCTACCACCTCAACGCTCTCATCCTTGGCTCAGTGGCAGCGGTCGCCACTCTCATTGGCCTCTTCGCCATGATCTACCGCCGCCGCACCAGCGCAACCGTCTTCCGGGCCACCACCTGGAACGACAAAATGATGTATGTTGCCCTCACCAGCGCTATCGTCCTCGGATCAGTTGCCACCCTCTTCAACGCCATGGAAATCGAAGGTCACCACAACTACCGCGAAACCGTCTCCGTCTGGTTCCGCTCCCTCTTCTACTTCCAACCCAACGTCGAAGCCATGGCCAGCGCCACCACCTCCTTCCACATCCACGTGGTTGTCGCCATGATCCTCTTTTGCCTCTGGCCCTTCACCCGCCTGGTCCATGCCTTCACCGCACCCCTGCACTACATCTTCCGGCCCTACATCGTCTACCGCTCCCGCGGCAAACGCAACTACCAGCGCGGCTGGTCACCGGTAGGAACCGCAGACTCTGTCAACAAAGACGCTCGCGCCGTCGAACGGCAGAATCACCACCACTAAAGAAAGGCGCGAGGATTCCCCTTAGCCGGCTATCCTTCTTGCCTCTGGCCCGGGGCTCGTCGCAATTCATGCCAGCCCCAGCCAGCCGGCTGCAGGGAATCCCCGCCCCATCGAGACAGATCACCTGCTTCAAAGACTGATACTAAGGAAAACACTATGTCTACAAGAGCTCTTGCTGCAAAAGACCCACAGCTAGCTGGCCAGTTCAAGTACGTCATTATGGCGGCGCTCGCCTCCATGATCGGCTTCTGGGGTTGGACCATGATTGGCCCCCTGGCCAAGTACTACACCCAAGAATATGGCCTGACCGAAGGCCAGCGCTCCCTGCTGATCGCAACTCCCGTCATCGTAGGTTCTGTTGCCCGCATCCCGGTAGGTGCCCTCACCGACCGATTTGGTGGGCGGATCATGTTTACCATCATGCTTACCCTCACCGGTTCCATGGTCTTCATCACCGGTTTAGTTGGACAAACCGGTAACTTCACCCTGCTGCTGGTCACCGCCTTCTTCCTGGGCATCGGGGGCGCTATCTTTGCTGTTGGAATCCCTTTCTCAGCCGCCTGGTTTGAACCCCACCGCAAGGGTCTAGCAACGGGTATCTTCGGTATGGGTATGGTCGGTACAGCCTGCGCGGCCTTTTTCAACCCTCGCATGCTCAAAGCCTTCGGTTATTTCCCAACCCATGTCATTATGGCCTGTGTAGCCCTGGCCTATGCAGCAGTGGTCTGGCTGGTTATCCGTGATTCACCGGTTATGAAGGCCCGCACCCCTCAACCAATGCTGCCCAAGATCCTTGCTGTCTCCAAGGAACTCATCACCTGGCAGCTCTGCTTCATCTACGCTGTAGTCTTTGGGGCCTTCGTTGCCTTCTCCAACTTCCTCTCCACCTACATGCAAAACGTCTACGGCTACGAAGCCGTTGCAGGTGGTAGCTTCGCAGCCCTCTTCGCCGTCTGTGCCGTGCTTGCCCGGCCCTGCGGTGGCGTAGCGGCAGATAAGTTCGGGGGCAAGCTCACCACCTTGATAGCCTTCTTAGCTATGGCTGTTCTAGCCGTACTGATCTCCTTTGAACCTGCCAGTACCGCAGCCAATACCTTGCTGCACGTGCTGATGGCTATCTTTGTGGGCTTTGGCACCGGCACCATCTATGGCTGGCTGGGTAAGGTTGTTAAGCCTCAAGAAACCGGTACTGTATCGGGCCTTGTTTCTGCCGCTGGTGGTTTGGGCGGTTATTTCCCTCCGCTGATTATGGGGGCCGCCTACACATCAACCGGCCACTATTCCTGGGGCCTTCTTGCCCTCTCTGCTGCCTGCCTGGTTTCTCTGGCTATCTCACTCTGGATGAAGTCAGATAAAAAAGCCTAAACTCCAGTTTTTATCCACTGTGAACACCGCTTCTGCTACGGGCAGGGGCGGTGTTTGGCTTAATCGTTGAGACTCTTCAAACCAGTTCTGTGCCCCTATCTGGTACCCCAGTATGGTACCCCTGTGTAATGTGTGGCACAATAAGGGTTGATAAACTAAAACGTCGCTAATAACTGGCGCGGGAGAGACCGGATACCCGGCGGTTGAGGGACCGCCAGGCCGGCGCCGAAGGAGCAAACCCTCCCCGGGAAACTCTCAGGCACACGTACCGCTCAGCTAAGGCAACTCTGGAGAGGGGCGTCAAACCCCCACCGAAGGGGCAAAATTCGCACCCGCTTTCCAGGCGTGAAAGGAAAGCCGCGAACCAAAACTCTCAGGTTGTAACAGAGCGGGGAGGACACCGTCTACAGGGCACCCTGTAGGCAGGTTTAACTTTTACCTTGGAGAGTTACCATGTCCTTCCTTGACCGCCACCTTGGGCCCCGTTCCGCTGACCAGGAAAGCATGCTTTCCGCCCTCGGCTACGAGTCCCTGAGCGACCTCATCAATGAGGTCATCCCCGCCAACATCCGCCTGGCCGATGACCTTAACCTGCCTGCACCCCTGAGCGAGCACCAAGCCCAGCAAAAAATTGCCTCCTACGCTGCCCTTAACCAGGTCAAGCACCAGATGATTGGAGCAGGCTACTACGATGCCATCACCCCCGCCGTCATCCGCCGCAACATCCTAGAAAACCCCGGCTGGTACACCTCCTACACCCCTTACCAGCCTGAAATCTCTCAGGGCCGCCTAGAAGCCCTCCTCAACTTCCAGAACACGGTCATGGAATTGACCGGCCTGCCTATCGCCAACGCCTCCCTGCTCGATGAAGCAACCGCAGTCGCCGAAGCCGCCGTCATGATGCAGCGAGCCAACCGCAAGGTCAAAAACGGCTTCTTCGCCATCGACTCCCGCGCCCTACCCCAAACCCTGGCCGTGGTACGCGGCCGCGCCGAAGCCCTGGGCATTGACTTCGTTATTACCGACTTTGAAAAGGGCCTGCCCGAGGGCGACCTCTACGGTATCATCATCTCTAACCCGGGCCAGGACGGCCAGGTCCGAGACATCGCCCCGCTCATCCAGGCCGCCAAAGAACGCGGTGCCCTAGTCACCGTCATCGCTGACCTGTTAGCCCAGACCCTGCTGGTTGCACCCGGTCACCAGGGGGCCGATATCGCTGTTGGCTCCTCCCAGCGTTTCGGTCTGCCTTTCTGGTACGGTGGCCCCCATGCCGCTTTCATGGCCGTCACCAAAGGTCTGGAACGCAACCTGCCCGGTCGTCTGGTCGGTGTCTCTAAGGATGCCTTCGGTAAGCCCGCCTACCGCCTGGCCCTGCAAACCCGCGAACAGCATATCCGCCGCGAAAAGGCCACCTCCAACATCTGTACTGCCCAGGCCCTGCTAGCTATTGCCGCAGGTGCCTACGCCGTCTATCACGGCCCCGAAGGTCTGCGCGCCATTGCCACCTGCCTGCACGATAAGGCGGCACGGGTCGCTGAAGCTCTGGCCCAGGTAGGCCTGCGCCCGGTCCACGAGACTTTCTTTGACACCGTAGCCTTTGAGGCCCCCGGGCAGGCCGACCAGCTGGTAGATAAAGCTCTGGAAGCCGGAATCAACATCCGCCGCCTCTCCGCTGACCGCATCTCCATTTCGGTGGGCGAATCTCACAGCGAGCAGGTACTCCAAGACCTGGTCACTGCCCTGGGCGGCACCCTGGGGGAGAGCGATGCCTACAAGATTCCTGAAACCCTCTTGCGCACCGATGAGTACATGACCCACCCGGTCTTCCACCTCTACCGGTCAGAAACCTCCATGATGCGTTACCTGCGTTCTTTGGCTGATAAGGACCTGGCCCTGGACCGCACCATGATTCCGCTGGGTTCCTGCACTATGAAGCTCAACGCGGCCTCCGAGATGGAACCCATCTCCTGGCCTGAATTTGCCGGAATCCACCCCAACGTACCCGCTGACCAGGCCGCCGGCTGGAAGGCCCTGATTGAGGAACTCTCCGCCTGGCTCCTTGAGATTACCGGCTACGACGCTATCTCCCTGCAGCCTAACTCCGGGGCATCGGGTGAGTACGCCGGTCTACGCGCTATCCGCGCCTATCACGAAGCCAGGGGCGACACCCAGCGCACCGTGGTCCTGATCCCTATGAGCGCCCACGGCACCAACGCTGCCTCCGCCGCCTTAGCCGGTCTGAGCGTAGCCGGTGTTGCCACCGCACCCGATGGCTCCATTGACGTAGAGGACCTCAAAGCCAAGATCGCCAAGTACGGCGATACCATTGCGGGCATCATGATTACCTACCCCTCCACCCACGGTGTCTTCGAGGAGCAGGTTGTTGAGGTCTGCCAGCTGGTCCACCAGGCCGGGGGACAGGTCTATGTGGACGGCGCTAACCTGAATGCCCAGATGGGACTTGCCCAGCCCGGTAAGTTCGGCGGGGATGTCTCGCATCTGAACCTGCATAAGACCTTCGCTATCCCTCACGGTGGTGGCGGCCCCGGAGTTGGACCGGTTGCGGTGGGTGCCCACCTGCAGAAGTACCTGCCCGGTAACGGTTACCAAGCCGATGAGCAGGGCAAGCTAACCCAGGCACCCCTGCCCATTTCCCAGGCCATGTTCGGTTCAGCCGGTGTGCTACCTATCTCCTGGATGTACATTGCCATGACCGGAGCCGATGGTTTGCGCGCCTGCTCCGAAGTAGCTATCCTTTCGGCCAACTACATTGCCAAGAAGCTGGGCCAACTCTACCCCGTGCTCTACAGCGGCGACACCGGCCTGGTGGCCCACGAATGCATCCTGGACCTGCGAGATTTGACCGCCGCCTCCGGCATCACCGCCGAGGATGTCTGCAAGCGCCTCATGGACTACGGCTTCCACGCCCCCACCCTGGCCTTCCCCGTGCCCGGTACCCTCATGGTCGAGCCCACCGAGTCAGAATCCCTAGCTGAGCTGGACCGCTTCATCGATGCCATGACCCAGATTCACGCCGAGATTCAGGAGGTCATTGACGGCAGGGTGAGCGCCGAAGATTCCGTACTCCGTAAGGCCCCGCACACCGTTGAGGCCGTCACCGCCGATGAGTGGAACCGCCCCTACAGCCGAAGCCAGGCAGCCTACCCACTCCCGGCCCTGCGCCAGAACAAGTACTTCAGCCCGGTAGCCCGTATTGACGGCGCTGGCGGCGACCGTAACTTCGTGTGCGAGTGCCCGCCCATGGAAGCCTTCGATCTAGAAGCTCCGAGCGCTTAAGACGTGCGCCCAGACCCTGGGGCACCTGCCCACTGAGTCCTTCTAGCGACCGAGAGTCTGCCCCGGCTGCCACCGCCCTCACCGGGGGCGGGGCGGCACTCCATCACCCCTTCTTTTGCCTGAAAGGTTCACCGTGTCACCCCAGAAAACCTCCCTCTACCAGGTCCACGCCGACCTGGGTGCCTCCTTCACCGACTTTGGCGGCTGGGACATGCCCCTCAAATACACCAACGATGTTGAAGAACACCGCGCTGTCCGCTCCGCAGCTGGCCTCTTTGACCTCTCCCACATGGGGGAGTTCCGCGTCACCGGTCCCGATGCTGCCGCCTTCCTGGACTACGCCCTGCTCTCTAATATGTCTATCCTCAAGGTCGGCAAAGCCAAATACTCCCTGCTCCTGAATGAGGCAGGCGGGGTTATTGACGACCTGATCACCTACCGGCTGGGCCAAGAAGAGTTCCTGGTTATTCCCAACGCTGCCAACGTAGCAGTTGATTATCAAGCTATGAGCGCTCGCACCGAGGGCTTTGACGTGACCCTGACCGACGAAACCACTAGCACTTCACTGGTTGCTATCCAGGGCCCTGCCTCCGAGGCCATTGTGCTGGATATGGACCCGTCTGATCCCGAGCTGGTCACCTCCCTGGGCTACTACGCGGCGGTGCCCCTGGAACTGAACGGCGTGAGTGTACTCCTGGCCCGCACCGGCTACACCGGCGAGGACGGTTTTGAGCTCTATGTTGCCAACGAGAGAGCAGCTGAATTGTGGGCGCTGGCCTCCGAGCGCGGACAGAAGCACGGTATTCTGCCCGCTGGCCTGGCCGCCCGTGATTCACTGCGCCTTGAAGCAGGCATGCCCCTCTACGGCCACGAGCTGGGCCTGGACATCACCCCCTTGGAATCGGGCATGGGCAAGCTGGTAGAGATTGCCCTGACCAAGAAGAGCGCAGACTTCCTGGGTCGGGCTGCCCTGGCCGAGGCCGCAGAGCAGACTCCCGCCCGTAGCCTGGTTGGTTTGAAGGCCCAGGGCAAGCGCCCCGGGCGGGCCGGGTCCCAGCTCTTGGACGAGCGGGGACAGGTGATCGGTGAAATCACTTCGGGGATTCCCTCACCGACCCTGGGATACCCCATTGCTATGGCTCTTATAGCCAGTGAGTACGCTCAAACGGGAGCTACAGTCAGCGTCGATATCCGTGGTAAGGTAGCACCTTTCGACATTGTTGAACTACCTTTTTACACCCGCCAGAAGTAAGTAGAGAATCTGGTGAGCGGGTGGCCCCTTGAAAGGCCACCCGCTCTCTTTAAGGAAAGGCCAGAAAGTTCTTGGAGATTGATTACGTCCCTGATTTTTCCCCGGGGCACAAGACACCCCAGCCGAGTATCCAGAGGCAGGCTGAAGCCCTGGAATATGACATCAGTGTTTTTGAGCTTTTCTCTATTGGTATTGGGCCTTCTAGTTCACACACTGTAGGCCCTATGCGGGCAAGCAACCGTTTTATTGCTGAGCTGATTGATGCGGGCAATCTCGACCGTGTCACCGGTGTGCACATTGACCTGTACGGGTCGCTGGCTGCCACCGGGGCAGGTCACGGAACTATGAGCGCTGCCCTCAAAGGCCTGTGCGGTTTTGTTCCTGAAACTATTGATATCCTGGCAGCTGAAGCGCTCATGGACCGTAACCAGGTCGATGGCACTCTGCCCCTTGCCGGCTACCCATCAGCCGCCTTTGCCGAGGGCGCCCCCGGTGCAGCTACCCCCAAGATAATAGGTCCGGTTGTGAACTACCGCGAGCTGGATATTACCCTGCGACCGCTGACCGTCTTGCCCCGTCATACCAACGGCATTAAGGTGACCGCAAAAGCGGGGGAGCAGGTGCTCTTAGAGCGTACCTACTTCTCCATTGGCGGTGGCTTCATCGTGGAAGAGAATGAGGAAAGTGCTGGCTCTAGCGGGCTAACCCAGGCTCCCTACCCCTTCGGATCGGGTGCTGAGCTGCTGGATATGGCCAACACCGCGGGTCTTTCTATTGCCCAGCTCAAAATGGAGAACGAGAAAACCGTACGGTCCGAAGAAGAAGTTCGCGCGGGTATTCTCCACATCCGCCAGGTCATGAAGGAGTGTATCGGTTCGTCCTTAGAGCGTATGGGGTATCTGCCCGGGCCTTTGAAAGTGCGTTGCCGTGCCAGCCAGTGGCACCGTGACCTCTTGGCTGAGGATCCCCAAAAATCACCCGAGTTCGCTATCGACTGGGTGAACCTCATAGCGCTGGCGGTCAACGAGGAAAACGCTTTTGGCGGCCGGATTGTCACTGCTCCCACAAACGGTGCCTCGGGGATTATTCCCGCCGTCCTGCACTACGCCCTGAACTACGTTCCAGCGGTGCGCCACCGCGGGCAGAAAGTGGTGGATGATGCTGTGGTGGACTTCTTCTTGGCCGCCGCCTCCATCGGTGCGCTCTACAAGAAACGAGCCTCTATCTCGGGCGCTGAAGTGGGTTGCCAGGGTGAGGTGGGGACCGCCTCCTCTATGGCCGCTGCCGGTTTGGCCCAGGTGATGGGCGGAACCAATGAGCAGGTAGAGAACGCTGCCGAGATCGCTATGGAGCACAACCTGGGCCTGACCTGCGACCCGGTGGGTGGCCTGGTGCAGATTCCCTGTATTGAGCGCAATGCTATGGCGGCCTCAAATGCTGTGACTGCGGCCAAGATGGCCCTGCGTGGGGACGGCCAGCATCGTGTTTCCCTGGACCAGGTGATTGAGACTATGCGCCAGACCGGTGAGGACATGTCCCACCGTTACAAGGAGACCTCCATGGGCGGCCTGGCGGTCAACGTGGTGGAGTGCTAGAAGCCAAAACATGGGGGCCGCTACCGTTCTAGTGGGGGTAGCGGCCTTTGGTAGGCAAAGGGGCCTCTGAGGGGGAGGGTTGCACAAAGCGGCCATATTCGGTATAGACAAGTTTGCTGGCTTGCTGTAGTATGAATATTTGCGCTTCCCTAATCTTCTGTGCCTTCATATAGCGGTGGGCAGGTTGTTACAGGTTTTAAGTACGCCCCAGTACCCTCGAACATACTCTAGCTAACCAGCACGGCACAGGTGCCCATTTAGCAAGTTGTCTTTTTCAGGGTTCTTCGCGTACCACCCCTGGCGGGGGAGCGGGTACGAACAGACATGTCTGTGGAAGGATCCCATCTTGGTCGCCTCGAGCACCTCTCATACTAAAGCCGCTAACGGCGTAGATTCGCACAGTCGAATCTCATTCGCAAAAATCGCTGAGCCCCTGCAGGTACCCAACCTGCTGGCGCTCCAGCTCGACAGCTTTGATCAGCTCGTCGGTAACGAACGCTGGGCGGCAAAAGCCGCTGTAGCCGCCGAAACCGGTGACACCTCCGTCAGCCAAACTTCTGGCCTGGCAGATATTTTCGAAGAAATCTCTCCGATCGAGGACTTCCAGGGCACCATGTCCCTGTCCTTCTCCGATCCCGAGTTCGCTGACCCCAAGTACACCATGGAAGAGTGCAAGGATCGCGACGCGACCTACTCGGCTCCGCTGTACGTCAAGGCCGAATTCATGAATAACAACACGGGCGAAATCAAACAGCAGACCGTGTTCATGGGCGATTTTCCCCTGATGACCGAATCCGGCACCTTTGTGATTAATGGTTCCGAGCGCGTCGTCGTTTCGCAGCTAGTCCGTTCACCCGGTGCCTACTTCGAAAAGACCGCAGACCGCACCTCCGATAAGGACATCTACAGCGCGAAGATTATCCCTTCCCGCGGTGCATGGTTTGAACTTGAAATCGATAAGCGCGACCAGGTCGGCGTTCGTCTTGACCGCCGTCGTAAGCAGTCCGTGACCACCCTGCTTAAGGCTCTTGGCTGGAGCGAGGCTAAGATTCTGTCTGAATTCGGTGAATTCGACTCAATCCGCGCCACCCTTGAGAAGGACACCGTCCAGACCCGCGACGAGGCTCTGCTGGATATCTACCGTAAGCTGCGCCCGGGTGAACCCCCGACGGTTGATGCTGCTCAGGCTCTGCTGGACAACATGTACTTCACCCCCCGCCGCTACGACCTGGCCAAGGTTGGCCGCTACAAGGTTAACCGCAAGCTGGGCCTTGATACTCCCGTTAACGATCCTTCTGCTTCTGTTCTGTCTCAGGACGACATCGCGGCTATGATTCGCTACCTGGTCACTCTGCACGCAGGTGGCACCACTATCAAGGGTGTCCGTGACGGCCAGGAAGTTGACGTCCGCGTTGACGTTGATGATATCGACCACTTCGGCAACCGTCGCATCCGTGCGGTGGGCGAACTGATCGAGAACCAGATTCGTACCGGCCTGTCCCGTATGGAGCGCGTTGTCCGCGAGCGTATGACTACCCAGGACGTTGAGGCTATCACCCCTCAGACCCTGATTAACATCCGCCCGGTTGTTGCCTCTATCAAGGAATTCTTCGGCACTTCCCAGCTCTCCCAGTTCATGGACCAGAACAACCCGCTTGCAGGTCTAACCCACAAGCGCCGTCTGTCCGCACTGGGCCCCGGCGGTCTGTCCCGTGACCGTGCGGGCATGGAAGTTCGAGACGTCCACCCTTCCCACTACGGCCGTATGTGCCCCATCGAAACCCCTGAAGGCCCCAACATCGGTCTGATTGGCTCCTTGGCAACCTACGCCCGCATCAATCCCTTCGGTTTCATCGAAACCCCCTACCGTATCGTTCGTAACGGTAAGGTCACCGACGAGGTCAAGTACCTGACCGCCGACGATGAAAAGGGCAACACCATTGCGCAGGCTAACGCCCCCTTGACCGCCGACATGACCTTCTCTGAAGAGCAGGTCCTTTGCCGTGCAGGCGATGGATCCGGTGAAGCTGTTCTGGTTGATGCCTCCGAGATTGAGTTCATGGACGTTTCACCCCGCCAGATGGTGTCTGTTGCAACCGCTCTGATTCCTTACCTGGAACACGATGACGCTAACCGAGCACTCATGGGTGCTAACATGCAGCGTCAGGCTGTTCCCCTTCTGGAGTCTGAGGCTCCCGTTGTAGGTACCGGCATGGAACGCTATGCAGCGATTGACTCCGGTGACTCTGTTCTGGCTAAGAAAGCTGGCGTGGTTTCTGAGGTGTCAGCTGACCTGGTTGTTGTTCGCAACGATGACGGCACCACCACCTCCTACCCGATTCTCAAGTTCCAGCGCTCCAACCCCGGTAACTGCTACAACCACCGTGTTGTTGTTAAGGTGGGCGACCGGGTTGAAGCTCGCGGCTTGATTGCCGATGGCCCCTCCACCGACAAGGGCGAGCTTGCCCTCGGTAAAAACCTCTTGGTTGCTTACATGTCCTGGGAAGGGTTCAACTTTGAGGATGGTATCATCCTGTCCCAGCGCATGATCTCCGATGACGTGCTGACCTCAATCCACATTGAGGAACACGAAATTGATGCCCGCGACACCAAGCTGGGTGCCGAAGAGATTACCCGCGATATCCCCAACGTCTCCGAAGAGGTCCTGTCTGCTCTTGATGAGCGCGGCATCATCCACATCGGTGCAGAGGTTGAAGCCGGCGACATCCTGGTCGGTAAGGTCACCCCCAAGGGCGAGACCGAGCTGACCCCCGAAGAGCGCCTCTTGCGCGCTATCTTCGGTGAGAAGTCCCGCGAAGTCCGTGACACCTCCCTGAAGGTTCCCCACGGTGAGTCCGGAACCGTTATTGGCGTTCGTATCTTTGACCGCGAAAACGAAGACGAAGACCTGCCCAGCGGTGTTAACCAGCTGGTCCGTGTCTATGTTGCTCAGAAGCGCAAGATCACTGTTGGCGATAAGCTGGCAGGTCGCCACGGTAACAAGGGTGTTATCACCAAGATCCTCCCCGTTGAGGATATGCCCTTCATGGAAGACGGCACCCCCGTTGACGTCATCCTCAACCCGCTGGGCGTTCCCGGTCGTATGAACATCGGTCAGGTACTCGAAGTTCACACCGGCTGGTTGGCTAAGCAGGGCTGGAAGATTGAGGGCAACCCCGCCTGGCTCGATAAGCTTCACAACTTCCCCAAGGAAACCGGCCCCACCAACGTGGCAACCCCGGTATTCGACGGTGCCGGTGAAGAGGAACTCTTTGAGCTCCTTGATCACGCTAACCCCAACCGCGACGGCGATCGTCTGATTGACCGTTCCGGTAAGGCACGTCTGCTTGATGGCCGTTCCGGTGAGCCCTTCCCCGAACCCGTTTCGGTGGGCTACCAGTACATCCTCAAGCTGCACCACCTGGTGGACGATAAGATCCACGCTCGTTCAACCGGTCCCTACTCCATGATTACCCAGCAGCCCCTGGGCGGTAAGGCCCAGTTTGGTGGTCAGCGCTTTGGTGAGATGGAAGTGTGGGCACTGGAAGCATACGGTGCCGCTTACACCCTGCAGGAAATCCTGACCGTCAAGTCCGATGACGTCCACGGCCGCGTTAAGGTCTACGAGGCTATCGTTAAGGGCGAGAACATCCCCGAACCCGGTGTTCCCGAGTCCTTCAAGGTCTTGATCAAGGAAATGCAGTCCCTCTGCCTGAACGTTGAGGTTCTCTCAACTGACGGTAAGACCATCGAAATGCGCGATGGAGAAGAAGAAGGCTTCCGTGCAGCAGATGACCTGGGTATTGACCTGTCCCACGCAGAGCCCAGCTCTGTCGAAGAGGTCTAACCCCTAAGCGGTTAGATTCCTCATCTGTTCTCAAAGACTTCAAAACACTAGGAAAGAGATAAGGACCAAATGTCCAACGAATCTTCACTTGGTTTGATGCGTATTGGCCTGGCGACCTCCCAGAATATTCTGGATTGGTCCTACGGCGAGGTTAAGAAACCTGAAACCATCAACTACCGAACCCTAAAGCCCGAGAAGGAAGGCCTCTTCGACGAGCGCATCTTCGGCCCCACCCGCGACTGGGAATGCTACTGCGGTAAGTACAAGCGTGTCCGTTTTAAGGGCATCATCTGTGAGCGCTGTGGCGTAGAGGTCACCCGTGCCAAGGTGCGCCGTGAGCGCATGGGTCACATTGAGCTGGCAGCTCCTGTCACCCACATCTGGTACTTCAAGGGTGTCCCCTCCCGTCTGGGCTACTTGCTTGACCTGGCTCCTAAGGACCTGGAAAAGATTATTTACTTCGCCGCCTACATGATTACTCATGTTGACGAAGAAGCCCGCCACGAGGACCTGCCTAACCTGCAGGCCGCTCACGACCGCGATAAGAAGGTCCTGGAGGATCAGCTTGCCGCCGACATTAACCTGATTGCTCGCGAGACCGAAGAGGAACTCGCTCGCGTTGAGGCTGAGGGTGGTAAAGCCGCTGAGAAGCGTAAGCTCCGTGATGCCGCTGAGCGTCAGATGGCTGCGGTTCGTAAGAACGCAGAACGCGAAATCGAGCAGCTCGAGCGCGTCTGGGATCGCTTCAAGAACCTCAAGGTCGCTGACCTTGAAGGTGACGAGTCGCTCTATCGTGGCATGGTCGATAAGTACGGCATGTACTTTGAAGGCTCCATGGGTGCTGAGGCTATCAAGAAGCGTCTTGAGAGCTTTGACATGGAAGCGGAAGCTGAGGCTCTCAAGGACATCATTCAGACCGGCAAGGGTCAGAAGAAGACCCGTGCGCTCAAGCGTCTGAAGGTTGTCAACGCTTTCTTGACCACCGATAACTCCCCGCTGGGTATGGTTCTGGATTACGTTCCCGTTATTCCTCCGGAACTGCGCCCCATGGTTCAGCTTGACGGTGGCCGCTTTGCCACCTCCGACCTGAATGACCTCTACCGTCGCGTTATTAACCGCAACAACCGCCTCAAGCGTCTGCTGGAACTCGGTGCCCCCGAGATTATCGTCAACAACGAAAAGCGTATGCTTCAGGAAGCTGTTGACTCCCTGTTCGATAACGGTCGCCGCGGTCGCCCTGTGACCGGTCCCGGTAACCGCCCCCTCAAGTCCCTCTCGGACATGCTTAAGGGTAAGCAGGGGCGTTTCCGCCAGAACCTTCTGGGTAAGCGTGTTGACTACTCAGGCCGTTCCGTTATTGTCGGTGGCCCCACTCTGCAGATGCACCAGTGCGGTCTGCCTAAGCAGATGGCGCTGGAGCTCTTCAAGCCCTTCGTCATGAAGCGCCTGGTTGATCTGAACCACGCTCAGAACATCAAGTCTGCTAAGCGCATGGTTGAGCGTTTCCGCCCCCAGGTTTGGGACGTTCTCGAAGAGATCATCACCGAGCACCCCGTTCTGCTCAACCGTGCACCTACCCTGCACCGCCTGGGTATTCAGGCCTTCGAACCCCAGCTGGTTGAAGGTAAGGCTATCCAGTTGCACCCGCTCGTTTGCTCCGCTTTCAACGCGGACTTCGACGGTGACCAGATGGCTGTGCATCTGCCTCTCTCACCCGAGGCGCAGGCTGAGGCTCGCATCCTCATGCTCTCATCTAACAACATCCTGAAGCCTTCAGATGGCCGCCCTGTTGCGGTACCTGACCAGGATATGATTATCGGTCTCTTCCACCTGACCACCGCTCGGGAGGGTGAGAAGAACGAGGGTCGTCTGTTCTCCTCATACGCCGAAGCCATTATGGCTTTGGACCGCCACGAGATTGAGCTCTACACCAAGGTCAAGATTGTTCTTGACGACTTTGTACCCTACGAGGGCTGGGAAGCCCCCGAGGGCTACGAGCCCGGTCAGCCCGTGCTGGTGGAGACCACTGTCGGTCAGGTTATCTTCAACCAGACCCTGCCCGCTGACTACCCCTGGTATACCGGTGTCGCAGACAAGAAGAGCCTGGGTGCCCTGATTAACGATCTGGCTGAGAAGTACCCCATGCACGTGGTTGCTCGCTCACTGGATGAACTCAAGAACACCGGTTTCTACTACGCCTCACGCTCAGGTGTGACCGTTGCGGTTACCGATATCGCTGCGCCTCCCACCAAGCCCGCCATTATGGAAGGCTACGAGGCTCAGGCTGCTAACATCGAGTCCCAGTTCGCTATGGGTCTGATTGACGACCATGAGCGTCGTACCGAGCTGATTGACATCTGGACTAAGGCAACCGATGAGGTTGCTGAGGCTATGAAGGAAAATCTGGCTGAGAAGAACACCACCATTAACCGCATGGTTACTTCTGGTGCTCGCGGTAACTGGATGCAGGTCCGTCAGATTGCCGGTATCCGTGGTCTGGTGTCTAACACCAAGGGTGAAATTATGCCTCGCCCGATTAAGTCTTCCTACCGCGAAGGCCTGTCGGTTCTGGAGTACTTCATCGCTACCCACGGTGCTCGTAAGGGTCTGGCTGATACCGCGCTGCGTACCGCTAACTCGGGTTACCTGACCCGTCGTCTGGTGGACGTTTCGCAGGACGTCATTGTGCGTGAGCACGACTGTGGTACCCACCGTGGTCTGGCTCTGCCCCTGGTTCAGGTTGACCAGGCTAGCGGTGCAGTAACCCTGCACGAGAATGTTGAGTCTTCAATCCACGGTCGTTCACTTGCTGTGGACATCAAGGCTGAGGACGGCACCGTTCTGGCAGAAGCTGGCGCCGACGTTTCAGATATCGTTATTGATGATCTCTTCAAGGCCGGTATCCAGGAAGTTCGTGTTCGCTCGGTTCTGACCTGTGAGTCCGCTGTTGGTGTCTGTGCCCTCTGCTACGGTCGCTCCATGGCTTCGGGTAACCTGGTCGACATTGGTGAAGCCGTCGGTATTATCGCGGCTCAGTCCATTGGTGAGCCCGGTACCCAGCTGACCATGCGTACCTTCCACACCGGTGGTGTCGCATCGGCTGACGATATTACCCAGGGTCTGCCCCGTATTCAGGAGCTCTTCGAGGCTCGCACCCCCAAGGGTGTTGCCCCGATCTCCGAGGTCACCGGTCGCGTCAGCATTGAGGACACTGAGAAGTCCCTCAAGGTTGTCATCACCCCTGATAACGGCGATGATCCTATCGCTTACCCCATTCTGCGTCGTGCCCGCCTGGAAGTTGCCGAGGGTGACCATATCACCGTCGGTACCCAGCTGGTTGCCGGTGCTGTTGATCCTAAGGAGATCCTGCGTATTCGCGGTCCCCGTGAGGCTCAGAAGCACCTGGTGGATGAGGTTCAGGGCGTCTACCGTTCACAGGGCGTAGGTATCCACGACAAGCACGTTGAGGTTATCGTTCGTCAGATGCTCCGCCGTATTACCGTGATTGATTCCGGTGAGACCAACCTGCTGCCCGGTGAGCTGGTTGAGAACGTGGCTTTCCAGAACGCTAACCGTGCGGCAGTTGCTGAGGGTAAGCGCCCCGCTTCGGGCCGTCCCGAGCTGATGGGTATCACCAAGGCATCACTTGCTACCGAGTCGTGGCTGTCGGCCGCTTCCTTCCAGGAAACCACTCGCGTCCTGACCCAGGCTGCGATGGAAGGCAAGGAAGACCCGCTGGTGGGCCTTAAGGAGAATGTCATCATTGGTAAGCTGATCCCCGCCGGTACCGGTCTTGCTCGTTATAACGATATTGAGGTTGAACCTACCGACGAGGCGCGTGAGGCCCTGTTTGCTCAGACCGCGACTCCTTACAACGATTTCAGCTACGCTGAGACCAATGAGGGTGCTATCAGCCCCGAGTTCCAGGCTATTCCGCTGGATGACTACGAGATTCGCTAGTCTCTAGGCCAGGCAGCTTCTAGGCCGCAAAGTTAAGGGCGCTTCCCCACATTGGTGGGGGAGCGCCCTTTGCCCTGTCCGGCAGTTTCTGAGCTGATGGCGGTTTGAGGTTAGCTGGTTGGCCCTCTTTGGAAGAGGAGCTCTGAAAAGGAGGGGGAGGAGGCTTGGCTGATGAGGCGGCGAGCGGTCGATGGGCTATCGGTGCGTGCGGAAAGTAACATTCGATCGGGTTTGGGTGCTGACCTGCATCAAAATCGGGGTCTGGCTTTCCTTGCCGTTTTTCTGAGGCTCAAGGGTGTCTGTGGAGGCGTAGTCTATAACCGTACATATCACTCTATTGCTTAGTACAAAGCAATCGCACATATTGAGGTCACCATGATGTCAAAGAAGAGAATAGGGGCGGGGATAGCTACCCTGGGTGCTACGTTGGCTCTTGTCGCCGGTAGCTCTCTGATGCCTGCAGAGGCCGCCAACCAGGTAACCCCCGCGACAGTCAGCGCTGCCAGCCTCTCGGACCTAATCCGTTCTAGTCAGCCAACAGAGCTTAATCCTTTTTTGGTGGGAGCCGGGGTTTCCGATATTACCGGTGAGGTAGCTGAGGTGGGCTTTATTGGCTATGGGACGGCCACACAGAAGGGCAGCGGTCTGCATACTCGTCAGTATGCCCGTGCCTTTGTTGTGATTGATCCGGTAGATGGGCAACGTAACCTGATAGTGGTTTTGGACGCTCTCAGTGGTTGGGGTAGTCTGCGTGAGGCTTTGGTGGATCAGATTCGAGCTGAGTTTGGCCCTGAGTTTTCAGAGGCCAATATCATGATTACAGCCAGCCATACGCATGCCACTCCTGGGGGAGTGAGTAAGGATGCCCTCTATAACATCACTACCCTGGGCTTCCACAAGGCTACTTTTGATGCTCAAGTCACTGGCTCCATGCGCGCTATTCGCCAGGCTCTAGCTGATCTAGCGCCCGGAAACGTCACGGTCTCCCAGTCTGAATTGACCGGGGTCGGTGTCAACCGTTCGGCTGTTGCTCAGCGGCAAGATCCTCCGGAACTTTTACGGATGTTGACTGATGGTGTAGATCCTTCCAGCACTACTTTTCGGTTCGAGCACAATGGGGTAACCCGGGCGGTTCTCAACTGGTATGCGGTGCATGCTACGTCTTTGACCAACCAAAATACTCTGGTTTCTTCTGATAATAAGGGCTATGCCGAGTACCTGCTAGAGACGGTCGATCACGGGGTGGACCTTAATCAGGAAAGTGATCAGCCTGATTTTGTGGCTGCTTTTGCTAATAGTAGCGCTGGTGATGTCTCACCCAATACCTGGTTGAAACCTGGAATGGGCCCCACCGATGATCAGTTTGAAAACCTGAAGATCCAGGGTAGCCGCCAGGCTGATGCCGTCCGGCAGCAGTTGGCAAACCCCGGAGTGCCCCTTGGCCGGGGCTTGGACTCCCGAATTACGTATACGGATTTCTCTTCAGTAAATGTGAGCCGGCAGTTCACGGGCACTGGTTATGCCGGGCGAACCTGTAATGCTTCCCTGGGTGCCCCTTTCGCAGCCGGCAGTGTGGAAGATGGGCCGGGAGCTGATGGTTTCAATGAGGGGGTAAATGCCAATAAGGTGTGGAGCGGCTTTAACTGGCTTGCCTATAGCGCATCCTCGGACTTGACCGCCTGCCAGTACCCTAAGGCAAATCTTTTGGCGGTTCATCAGCAGATCCAGCAAAAGTTACCGGTTCAGGTCATGCGTTTTGGTGACTACTACCTTTTGGGTATGCCCGGTGAACTGACGAGCGCTGTGGGGGCGCAATACCGGCAGGATATGGCAGAACTGTTTGGGGTAGATGTATCTCATATCATTGTTCAGGGCTACACTAATGCTTATAGCCATTATGTGACCACGCCTCAGGAATATGTGACCCAGCAGTATGAAGGCGGAGCAACTGTCTTTGGCATCAACGAGATGGGTGCCTTCCGTCAGGTCTTGCAGACTGTGGGTAGCTCCCTGAAAGAGGGTAGAGAACTGAATATTGGTGATAAGCCTCTTATGCGCAAGCCTATGGAGTCGACTGTCGGCAAGGTCTGGTATGACAGCCCCGGCTGGGGTAACTACTATGGCAAGGTTTTGGCTCAACCGCGTGATACTCATGCTGGGGGCCAGGTAAGCGCTCTCTTTGTGGGCGCGCACCCCAATAATAATCACAAGCTCAACGCCACCTATCTTGAGGTTCAGCGAAAGCAAGGGGACAGTTGGGTGAGGGTTGCATCCGATAACGACCCCAACACCAAGTTCCATTGGCGGCGGCACTGGGCTGCCCAATCGCGCGTCAGCATTGAATGGCAGGTACCTGAGGAGGCTCTGCCCGGTACTTATCGCCTTGTCTACTACGGTGATTCAAAGCAAGCCAACGGAAAGATTACTCCCTTCACTGGAACCAGCCGGGAGTTTAAGGTCAGCTAGCACCTTGTGACTTCTTGCGGTGCCCGTCCTTCTTTTAGGAGAGGGGCGGGCACCATTTTTGTAGGTAAAGGAGGGTGGAACCTGTCTTAAGTGCCTCATATCACCACGATCGCGGGTTTAAAGCTGAGGTTGAGCAGGCTTTGGGGTAGATTAAAGCGCGCAAAACAGGCTATAGTCATACCTGGAGTGCTTAGCAGTGGCGTAAGCTCCTAGCTCAGTACATGAGAACCAATGGCAGAATGGACACCGTCCTTTGGCCTTGTTCACTCTCGACTTCGGTCGAAAAGTGATCTTGAGGCCTAAATGCCATTTTTTGTTATGTCTGGGTACATTCTGCTAAGCGTAAGAATTTCTTTTGCACTTATTTCCAAGTTGCAGAAGGCAAGTAAAGCCGGTTGAGCCTAACAGCCCAGCCGAAACCAAACGGAGAACAAGTGCCTACAATTCAGCAGTTGGTCCGTAAGGGCCGTGCACCCAAGGTCGTCAAGACCAAGGCGCCCGCACTTAAGGGCAACCCCATGAAGCGTGGCGTATGCACCCGTGTATACACCACTACCCCGAAGAAGCCGAACTCAGCACTGCGTAAGGTCGCACGTGTTAAGCTCAACGGCGGCATCGAGGTTACCGCATACATCCCCGGTGAGGGCCACAACCTTCAGGAACACTCCATCGTGCTCGTGCGCGGTGGTCGTGTGAAGGACCTCCCCGGTGTTCGTTACAAGATTGTACGTGGCGCACTGGATACCCAGGGCGTTAAGGGCCGCGGTCAGGCTCGTTCACGCTACGGCGCAAAGAAGGAGAAGAAGTAATGCCTCGTAAGGGTCCCGCTCCTAAGCGTCCCCTCGTAAACGATCCTGTTTACGGTTCACCGCTGGTCACCCAGCTCATCAACAAGGTTCTGCTGGACGGCAAGAAGTCAACCGCTGAGCGCATCGTTTATGGTGCACTCGAAGGCGTTGCTCAGAAGACCGGCGCAGATCCCGTAGCAACCCTCAAGAAGGCTATGGACAACGTCAAGCCTTCACTTGAGGTTCGCTCACGCCGCGTTGGCGGTGCGACCTACCAGGTCCCCGTCGAGGTTCGCGCAGGCCGTGCAACCGCATTGGCTCTTCGCTGGCTCGTTGGCTTCTCAAAGCTTCGTCGCGAGAAGACCATGACCGAGCGTCTCATGAACGAGATCCTGGATGCTTCCAACGGTCTCGGTGCAGCTGTGAAGCGTCGCGAAGACACTCACAAGATGGCAGAGTCCAACAAGGCCTTCGCACACTACCGCTGGTAATTTTTTCGTAGCCTGCCGCTATGTACAAAAGTACATAGCGGTAGGCTATCGGAGTTTCTCACAAGGGAGAACAAAGTGGCACTAGACGTGCTTACAGACCTAAAAAAGGTCCGCAACATTGGTATTATGGCGCACATTGACGCCGGTAAGACCACCACAACCGAACGCATCCTCTTCTACACCGGTATTAACCACAAGATTGGTGAAACCCACGACGGTGCGTCAACCATGGACTGGATGGCTCAGGAACAGGAACGCGGTATTACCATTACCTCCGCGGCTACCACCTGCTTCTGGAAGAACAACCAGATCAACATCATCGATACCCCCGGCCACGTTGACTTCACTGTTGAGGTTGAGCGTTCACTGCGCGTCCTCGACGGCGCTGTAGCCGTGTTCGACGGTAAGGAAGGCGTTGAGCCTCAGTCTGAAACCGTTTGGCGTCAGGCTGACAAGTACGAAGTTCCCCGCATCTGCTTCGTCAACAAGATGGACAAGCTGGGCGCTGACTTCTACTTCACCGTAGACACCATCGTCAAGCGTCTGGGCGCAACCCCCCTGGTCCTACAGCTCCCCATCGGCGCTGAAAACGACTTCATTGGCGTCGTTGACCTGCTCACGATGCAGGCCTACGTATGGCCCGGCGATGCCAAGGGCGACGTTACCATGGGCGCTTCCTACGAAACCCGCGAGATTCCTGCGGACTTGGTTGAGAAGGCCGAAGAGTACCGTTCACAGCTGGTTGAAGCTGTAGCTGAGTCCTCCGAAGAACTCATGAACAAGTATCTGGAAGGCGAGGAACTGACCCTTGAGGAAATCAAGGCTGGTATCCGTCAGCTGACCGTCAACAATGAGGCTTACCCGGTTCTGTGTGGTTCAGCATTCAAGAACCGCGGCGTGCAGCCCATGCTTGACGCTGTTCTGGATTATCTGCCCTCACCGCTGGATGTTCCTGCTATGGTTGGTCACCTGCCCACCGACGAAGAGGCAGAAGTAACCCGCAAGCCCTCAGCAGATGAGCCTTTCGCGGCTCTGGCCTTCAAGGTCGCAGCACACCCCTTCTACGGTCAGCTGACCTACATCCGCGTTTACTCCGGTAAGGCTGCACAGGGCCAGCAGGTTCTGAACGCCACCAAGGGTAAGAAGGAACGTATTGGTAAGCTCTTCCAGATGCACTCCAACAAGGAGAACCCTGTTGAAGAGATCCAGGCAGGCCACATCTACGCAGCTATCGGCCTGAAGGACACCACCACCGGTGACACCCTCTGCGATATTGCTAACCCCGTGGTTCTGGAATCCATGACCTTCCCCGCACCCGTGATCTTCGTGGCCATTGAGCCCAAGACCAAGGGTGACCAGGAGAAGATGTCAACTGCGATTCAGAAGCTTTCTGCAGAAGACCCCACCTTCACTGTTTCACTCAACGAAGAAACCGGCCAGACCGAAATTGGCGGTATGGGCGAGCTCCACCTGGACATCATCGTTGACCGTATGAAGCGTGAATTCAAGGTTGAAGCAAATGTGGGTAAGCCCCAGGTTGCCTACCGCGAAACCATCACCAAGGCTGTCGAGAAGGTTGACTACACCCACAAGAAACAGACTGGTGGTTCTGGTCAGTTCGCTAAGGTTCAGGTTTCCTTCGAACCCGTTCCCCTGGACGCAGAAGAGCTCTACGAGTTTGATAACGTCGTTACCGGTGGTCGCGTTCCCCGCGAATACATCCCCTCTGTTGATGCCGGTATCCAGGACGCAATGCAGCTGGGTATCTTGGCTGGCTACCCCGTAGTCGGTGTCAAGGCTACTCTGATTGACGGCGCTTACCACGACGTTGACTCATCAGAAATGGCCTTCAAGATTGCTGGCTCAATGGTCTTCAAGGAAGGCGCACGTCGCGCTAACCCGGTTCTGCTTGAACCCCTGATGGCTGTTGAAGTTCGTACCCCGGAAGAGTACATGGGCGACGTGATCGGCGACCTGAACTCACGCCGCGGTCAGATCCAGTCCATGGAAGATGCAGCAGGCGTCAAGATCGTTCACGCTCTTGTTCCGCTGTCAGAAATGTTCGGTTACATCGGTGACCTCCGTTCAAAGACCCAGGGTCGTGCCGTCTTCTCCATGGAGTTCGACAGCTACTCAGAGGTTCCCAAGAACGTCGCTGATGAAATCATTCAGAAGAGCCGCGGCGAATAATTCTCGCCCTGGTACGGCTCGCTTAATGTGAGCCCTACCGCTTTTCAAAAAACCTAATAAATGAACCTCTCTGGGTTTCGCCTGACCGGCCTTATCCGCTATTGTGGTAGCTAGACCGCCTTCTATGGCGGAGTGCGCCGGTATCAAACCCGAGTGCAGGTTCTCAAATCTTCTCTATAGGAGGAAAAACTCTTGGCAAAAGCTAAGTTCGAGCGCTCCAAGCCTCACGTAAACGTCGGTACTATTGGTCACGTTGACCACGGTAAGACTACTCTGACCGCTGCTATCTCTAAGGTTCTTGCAGACAAGTACCCTGACCTGAACGAGAAGCGCGACTTCGGTATGATCGACTCCGCTCCCGAAGAGCGCCAGCGCGGTATTACCATTAACATTGCTCACATCGAGTACCAGACCGAGAAGCGCCACTACGCACACGTTGACGCTCCCGGCCACGCTGACTACGTCAAGAACATGATCACCGGTGCTGCTCAGATGGACGGCGCAATCCTGGTTGTTGCTGCCACCGACGGCCCCATGGCACAGACCCGCGAGCACGTTCTGCTGGCTCGCCAGGTTGGCGTTCCCACCCTGCTTGTTGCTCTCAACAAGTCAGACATGGTTGAAGATGAAGAACTTCTCGACCTGGTTGAGATGGAAGTTCGCGAACTTCTGTCCTCACAGGAATTCGATGGCGACAACGCTCCTGTTGTTCGCGTTTCCGCTCTGAAGGCTCTGGAAGGTGACCCCGAGTGGGTTGCTAAGGTTGAAGAGCTCATGGACGAGGTTGACAACTACATTCCCGACCCCGTACGTGAGAAGGACAAGCCCTTCCTCATGCCCATCGAGGACGTCTTCACCATCACCGGTCGCGGTACCGTTGTTACCGGCCGTGCAGAGCGCGGTACCCTCAAGATCAACTCCGAAGTTGAGATCGTTGGTATCCGCCCCATCCAGAAGACCACCGTTACCGGTATCGAGATGTTCCACAAGCAGCTCGACGAAGCTTGGGCAGGCGAGAACTGTGGTCTGCTGCTTCGCGGTCTCAAGCGCGATGACGTAGAGCGTGGTCAGGTTGTTGTTGCTCCCGGCTCAATCACCCCCCACACCCAGTTCGAGGCTAACGTTTACATCCTTTCCAAGGATGAAGGCGGCCGCCACAACCCCTTCTACTCGAACTACCGTCCTCAGTTCTACTTCCGCACCACCGACGTTACCGGTGTTATCACCCTTCCCGAGGGCACCGAAATGGTTATGCCCGGCGACAACACTGAGATGACCGTTGAGCTCATCCAGGAAATCGCTATGGAAGAGGGCCTGGGCTTCGCAATCCGCGAAGGCGGCCGCACCGTCGGTTCAGGTCGCGTAACCAAGATCATCAAGTAAGTCTGACTTACCCTAAGATCTGCAACTACCCCTAGGGTAGAAGCGCAAGGGCTGGCCCCGCAGAGTAATCTGCGGGGCCAGCCCTTTTATATTGTGTAGCCTTTTGAGTCCTTGCATCTTGGAAACCTCTGATCTCAGGGAGGCTCTTTGAGGGGTGGCTCTAGCAGGGTACCTGTTAATATATGTGGGTCTGAACACTCCAAGAAAGAAAATCTTGCTAAGAATAGATAACTCTGGCATGATTGAGTACGTTGTTCAAGCGTTTGCCCGCTGAAAGTAGCCAGATAGCAGTTCTGATAGATGGTGAAGGCAAACCCAAATATGACCCAATCGATCAGTTCGAGGGAATAGTGCGCGCTTTTTATGCATTGCATAGGCGACACGCCCGAGTTCGGGGGTCGGTGCCTCGGCAGGGTGAGGAACCCGGCAGATGCCGGATTCAGCCTGTTAGAGGCGGCGCGAAAGAAATGAAGATTCATCTCTTTACCTTAAGCGCCATAAAAAGGAGCAACCGCTCCGTTACAGGGAAGTAGACAAGAAAGAGAGTCCGACAGATGGCGGGACAGAAAATCCGCATCCGTCTGAAGTCATACGACCACGAGGTCATTGATTCTTCAGCTCGGAAAATCGTTGAGACAGTTACGCGTGCAGGCGCTACGGTAGTTGGCCCCGTGCCCCTACCCACCGAAAAGAACGTGTACTGCGTTATCCGTTCGCCTCACAAGTACAAGGACAGCCGCGAGCACTTTGAAATGCGCACGCACAAGCGTCTGATCGACGTCGTTGATCCGACCCCCAAGGCTGTTGATGCCCTCATGCGTCTTGACCTTCCGGCAGACGTAAACATCGAAATCAAGCTGTAGAGGATCGCATCTAAATGACTAACAAGTTCGAGCGCCAGGTTAAGGGCCTGCTGGGCACCAAGCTTGGCATGACCCAGGTCTGGGACGAAAACGGCAAATTCGTGCCCGTTACTGTCGTCAAGGCCGATTCAAACGTTGTTACCCAGCTGCGCAAGGCTGAAACCGATGGCTACGAAGCTATCCAGATCGGTTTCGGTGCTATTGAAGCTCGCAAGGTAACCAAGCCCCTCGCCGGTCACTTCGAGAAGGCAGGCGTAACTCCTCGCCGTCACCTCGTTGAACTCCGCACCTCAGACGCTGCAGAATACTCACTCGGTCAGGAACTGACCGTTGAGCTCTTCGAAGCTGGCCAGAAGGTTGACGTAGTAGGCAAGACCAAGGGTAAGGGCTTCGCCGGTGTTATGAAGCGTCACGGCTTCGCAGGTGTAGGTGCATCACACGGTGCCCACAAGAACCACCGTAAGCCCGGCTCAATCGGTGGCGCATCATACCCCGCACGCGTGTTCAAGGGTATGCGCATGGCAGGCCGTATGGGCGCTGCACGCCACACCACCATGAACCTCACTATTCAGGGTGTAGATGCAGAAAACAATGTTCTTTTGATCAAGGGCGCAATCCCCGGTCCTAAGGGCGGCGTTGTTCTGGTTCGCACCGCTGTGAAGGGAGCCTAATACACCATGGCTGTCAAGACCGTAAAGGTAGACCTGCCCGCTGATATCTTCGACGCTCAGGCATCTGTACCCCTGCTTCACCAGGTGGTAGTTGCCCAGCTCGCAGCAGCTCGTCAGGGTACTCACAAGACCAAGAACCGCGGCGAAGTTTCCGGCGCAGGCCGTAAGCCCTTCAAGCAGAAGGGTACCGGCCGTGCACGTCAGGGCTCCATTCGCGCCCCCCACATGACCGGTGGTGGCGTTGTACATGGCCCGACCCCCCGTAGCTACGCTCAGCGGACCCCCAAGAAGATGATTGCAGCTGCCCTGCGCGGCGCTCTCTCCGATCGCGCTCGTCACGATCGCGTTCACGTTGTCGAAACCCTGGTTGAAGGCCCCAAGCCTTCCACTAAGGCAGCTAAGGCAGCAATCGCAGAGATCACCAGCCGCAAGAACGCACTGGTTGTCATCGACCGCAAGGACGACCTGGTAGCACTGTCAGCACGCAACCTGGAGAACGTACACGTTATCTACGCAGATCAGCTGAACACCTACGATGTTCTGATCTCAGATGACGTTATCTTCACCAAGGATGCCTACGACGTATTTGTCGCAGTTGCTTCCAAGGCCAAGAAAGAGGCTGCTAAGTAATGTCTGTTACCACCTCAACTTTCAAGGATCCCCGCGACGTGATTATCGCTCCCGTCGTGTCGGAAAAGAGCTACGGTCAGCTCGACGAAGGTAAGTACACCTTCCTCGTAGACCCCCGCTCCAACAAGCTGGAAATCAAGCAGGCCATCGAGACCATCTTCGATGTCAAGGTTGCTTCCATCAACACCGCCAACCGTGCAGGCAAGCGCAAGCGCACCCGCCACGGTTGGGGTGCTCGTAAGAACACCAAGCGTGCGATTGTAACCCTCAAAGAAGGCGCAATCGACCTCTTCGGCGGTCCGGCAGCATAGGCTCCGGAGACCACTTTAGCGAAGGAAAGAAATATCTAAATGGGTATTCGTAAACACAAGCCGACGACCCCGGGTCGCCGTGGCTCGAGCGTATCAGATTTCGCAGAAATCACCCGCTCAACCCCGGAAAAGTCCCTGGTCCGTCCGCTCCCCAAGAAGGGCGGCCGTAACAACACCGGTCGCATCACCACCCGTCACAAGGGTGGTGGACACAAGCGCCAGTACCGTCTGATCGACTTCCGTCGTCACGACAAGGACGGTGTTGACGCACGCGTTGCACACATCGAGTACGATCCCAACCGTACCGCTCGCATCGCACTGCTCCACTACGTTGATGGCACCAAGCGTTACATCATCGCCCCCAACAAGCTTGCTCAGGGCGACATCGTTGAGTCAGGTCCCGCGGCCGATATTAAGCCCGGCAACAACCTGCCCCTGCGTAACATCCCTGTGGGTACCGTGATCCACGCTGTTGAGCTCCGCCCCGGTGGCGGTGCCAAGATGGGCCGCTCAGCTGGCGCATCTATCCAGCTGGTTGCAAAGGAAGGTAAGTACGCTCAGCTGCGTCTGCCCTCCGGCGAAATCCGCAACGTTGATGTCCGTTGCCGCGCAACCGTTGGTTCGGTTGGTAACGCTGAGCAGTCAAACATCAACTGGGGTAAAGCAGGCCGTAACCGCTGGAAGGGCATCCGCCCGACCGTTCGCGGTGTCGTCATGAACCCCGTTGACCACCCCCACGGTGGTGGTGAAGGTAAGACCTCAGGTGGCCGTCACCCGGTTAACCCCAACGGTAAGCCCGAGGGCCGCACCCGCCGCCCCAACAAGGAAAGCGACAAGCTCATTGTTCGTCGCCGTCGTACTGGCAAGAAGCGCTAAGGAGCCTGAAACATGCCTCGTAGTTTGAAGAAGGGCCCTTTCGTTGATCAGCACCTTTTTGTAAAGGTTGCAGCTCAGAACGAGAAGGGCACCAAGAACGTTATCAAGACTTGGTCCCGCCGCTCGATGATTATTCCCGACATGCTCGGGCATACCATCGCAGTGCACGACGGACGCAAGCACGTACCCGTGTTCATCACTGAGTCCATGGTCGGACACAAGCTCGGCGAGTTTGCACCGACCCGTACTTTCCGTGGCCACGTTAAGGACGACCGCAAGGGCAAGCGTCGCTAAGAACGGGTAACCGTTTTTAGATACGTTTCCCTTTCGGCAATAGACGAAAGAGAGATAGGCAATGGAAGCCAAGGCAACTGCGTCGTACGTACGCGTTACGCCTATGAAGGCACGCCGCGTCATCAACCTTATCCGTGGCAAGCAGGCGGAAGAGGCTCTGGCGATTCTGAAGTTCGCTCCTCAGGGCGCTTCAGAACCGGTATACAAGATCGTTGCATCAGCTGTTGCAAACGCTCGCCAGAAGGCAACCCAGCAGGGTCTGCCCTTCAAGGAAGAGGAGCTGTTCATCAGCGAAGCATACGCGAACGAAGGTCCCACCATGAAGCGATTCCAGCCTCGTGCCCAGGGCCGTGCGTTCCGCATCAACAAGCGCACCAGCCACATCACCGTGGTAGTTGCTACCCCGGAGAAGGAGGAGGGCCGCTAAATGGGTCAGAAAATTAACCCCAACGGTTTCCGACTTGGTATCACCACCAACCACGTTTCAAAGTGGTTCGCTGACTCCAACAAGGAAGGCGAACGCTACGCAGACTACGTTCGCGAAGATGTAAAGATTCGTGAACTCCTGTCAAAGGGTATGGAACGCGCAGGCATCGCAAAGGTTGAGATCGAGCGTACCCGTGACCGTGTTCGTGTGGACATCCACACCGCACGCCCCGGTATCGTTATCGGCCGCCGCGGCGCCGAAGCAGACCGTATCCGTGGCGAGCTCGAGAAGCTCACCGGCAAGCAGATTCAGCTGAACATCCTCGAGGTTGCTAACCCCGATCTGTCAGCTCAGCTGGTTGCCCAGGGCATCGCAGAGCAGCTTGCTTCACGCGTAGCATTCCGCCGCGCAATGAAGAAGGCAATCCAGTCCGCACAGCGTGCAGGTGCTAAGGGTATCCGTATCCAGTGCTCCGGCCGTCTGGGTGGCGCTGAAATGTCACGTTCAGAGTTCTACCGCGAAGGCCGTGTGCCCCTGCACACCCTGCGTGCGAACATCGACTACGGTTTCTTCGAAGCAAAGACCACCTTCGGCCGTATTGGCGTCAAGGTATGGATCTACAAGGGTGACCTCACCGACAAGGAGCTTGCTGCACAGCAGGCTTCTGGTAACCGTCGCGGCAACAACCGTGGTGGCGACCGTCGTCGTGCAGGTGGCCGTGGGCCCCGCCGTGAACGTCGTTCCGACAACGCTTCAGCACCCGCTGAAGCAAAGACTGCAGAAAACGGTGAGGCATAAATGCTAATTCCCCGTCGAGTTAAGTACCGCAAGCAGCATCACCCCAAGCGTTCAGGTATGGCTAAGGGTGGTACCGAGGTAGCGTTCGGTGAGTGGGGCATTCAGGCTCTGACTCCCGCATACGTCACCAACCGTCAGATTGAAGCTGCACGTATTGCAATGACCCGTCACATCAAGCGTGGCGGTAAGGTTTGGATCAATATTTATCCCGACCGTCCGCTAACCAAGAAGCCTGCTGAAACCCGTATGGGTTCCGGTAAGGGTTCACCCGAATGGTGGGTCGCAAACGTAAAGCCCGGTCGAGTTATGTTCGAACTCTCCGGTGTATCCGAAGAAGTGGCTCGCGAAGCTATGCGCCTCGCAATCCACAAGCTCCCGATGAAGGCACGCGTTGTGCGTCGCGAAGGTGGTGAATAGAAATGGCAGTTGGATCAAAGGATCTGAGCATCGACAACCTCGCAGAGCTCTCCAACGAGAATCTGGTAGAGAAGCTGCGTGCGTCGAAGGAGGAGCTATTCAACCTCCGTTTCCAGGCAGCCACTGGTCAGCTTGAAAATCCCGGTCGTATCCGCTCGGTCAAGCGCGACATTGCACGTATTTACACTGTGCTTCGCGAACGCGAGCTCGGTATTCGTCCCGCAACCGAAGGTTAAATCACATGAGTGAAGTAAAGACTGAAGAGCGCGGCTACCGCAAGACTCGCCGCGGCTACGTTGTGTCCGACAAGATGGACAAGACTGTAGTCGTTGAGGTCGAGGACCGCGTGAAGCACGCACTGTATGGCAAGGTTATGCGCCGTAGTTCCAAGATCAAGGCACACGATGAGCAGAACACTGCTGGTATTGGTGACCTGGTTCTCTTGGCTGAGACCCGTCCGCTATCCGCTACCAAGCGCTGGCGCGTCGTGGAGATCATCGAAAAGGCTAAGTAAGCCCTAGAGATGAGTCAGACCTGGTGCTGACTTTTCAAGGTGCCCTTTCCCATTATTATTTGGGGGAGGGCACCTTTTTGCGCCCTGCTTCTGCTTGAAGCCCATGACTCAATAAAGTAAGGTAAGGCTTAGCTTATTATCCCAACCACTTTCTGAGGCTTCACTTTGTTACCCCTTAATAGACGTACTTTTTTTCTGACAACAGGTTTAGCGGCAGCAAGCGGGCTTACCGCCTGCTCACAGGCGGAGACCTCATCGGCCGCTCAGTCTGGGGCCAGCCGGATCGTAGTAGATGTTGAAGGTAATGAGGTCAGGTTGCCTGAGCGCCCTCAGAAAGTAGTGACTCTCTCTGAACCGACCCTAGATGCGGCCTTGGCCTTAGGGGTTATGCCGGCGGGTACAGTTTCAGGCAGGGGGCAGGCAACAGTACCCCACTATCTTCAAGATAAAGCAGCAGATATTAAAATCCTTGGTTCTGTATCGGAGCTCAACTATGAGGCCATTGGGGCTCTCAAGCCAGATTTGATCTTGGCTGATGGCACCAGTATCAATAACCGCCCCGATGTTCTGGATATTTTAAAGGCCATAGCTCCCTTGGTTTTTTGTGGGTATGCCGGTGGTCCGTGGCAGACCAATCTGGACTTTGTGGCCCAGGCACTGAATCTGCAAGATCGGGGCCAGCAGGTTAAAGATGAATATGCCCAGCTGACACGTTCTTTAGCCCAAGAACTTACCCCTCAATACTCGGATAAAACCTTTTCTGTAGTTCGCTGGCAGGGGGGCGGGCCCTCTCTGATTCTTAAGGAACTACCGGCCGGTCAGGTGCTTTCAGACCTTAAATTGGCCAGACCTGCTGGTCAAGATCGTTTGGGTAGGGGGCATTCTGAACCTGTATCCCTGGAGAACCTATCTCTCATTGATGCTGACTATATGTTTTTTGGCACCTTGGGTGGCGCCAGCCAAGATAACCCCCACTCCGAGACCGGGGCTGATCGTCAGGGCGCGCAAGTAGCTTTAGAGGCTGCTCAAGAGACCTCAGGCTTTACCGATCTCAAAGCCTATCGTCAGGACCATATTATTTTGGTTGACGGCTCGCTATGGACATCAACAGGTGGTCCCTTGCTCATGAAGGGAATTGCTGAGAATATCCGTGAGGTATTACTGACAGATTCTGCCCGGTAGATTCTCAAGGTCCCTAGAAAATAACGAGCGTTAGGTAAGAATTCGTGATGAGTCAAAACTCTCCCAAAGCTATTCGAGGGCGTCGCTACCTAGCCGCGCTTACTCTTTCATCGGGTTTGGTCCTCTGTCCTGCCCTGGTGCAACCCAGTATAGATCCCTCTGGACTAGGCTTAGGTGCTCATGCGCTGGAGGCCAGCCCGCAGGTAGAGGTCACTAGCCCCGAGGGGGTTACAGTCAAAGGGCCAGATTCCATAAAATTTGGGCAGACTATAGAGGTGACCGGTAGCGGCTGGCTACACCCAGAAGGGGGTGGTTCTACCATTACCCTCAAGGCAGACAAGAGGGGTTTGACCCGGGGCGGCAGTGATATCCTCAAAACTTTTACGGCGGAGGACGATGGTAGCTTCAAGCTCACTCTCGACTACCCCAGCCTGGCTAACGGTTTTGATCAAGAGTGGGAGCCAGGCTCTGAGCATATTTTCCATTTTCTGACAGGTTCAGGCAAGGCCGGGGATGCTATGCGAGCCCTGGTACTACCGGTAACCATTGAAGGCGAGCCTGATTCGCCGGCCCCTGCCCCTGATACCAGCCAATGGACCAAGCTAAGCGCCGGTCAGGCCTCGCTGTTCATTAAGCCCTACCAATCTGGTGAAAAAATCCGGGTGCGGGGCCAGGGCTGGGTTAAAGGCCAAGGTCAGGGCGGGTCCGTCGTAGCCCTCAAACTGGCCTCCGGTCAGGATACTTTCTATGAGAGGGCAGATAACAGTGCCCAAAACGCCTATCTGAGAACCCTGGGGCAAGCTGAGCTGGGGGAGGACCGGACTATTTGGGCACTGCTAACAGATGATGCGTCGGTGGCTAATCCTCAAGAGGGCATCTATCTCATCAGTTCAGATGGTTCCTTCGATCTAGAGCTAGAGGTGCCAGAACCCTTGCGCCAGGCCCAAGCTGGGCAGTATCTGGCAGTCCAGACCCTTTCTGGTCGCTTTGCCCCCGGAGATACCCGGCGTTCAGCTCGTTCTGAGCCGGTGCCGGTTAATGGGCTTGCCTCTCAGGAGGGGAAGAAAGATGACCAGGTCACTTGTCAGACCGAGCAGGCCTCACCTTCGGCCCGGCTGGCCCAAAAGACGGTTCAGGCAGGCGGTAGCTTGCACCTGCTGGGGCAGGGCTGGTGTAACCCCCAAGGTAAGGGAGCACCCCGTATAGCGGTTAAGATTGATGATGCCGCTATCTCGCACCGAGATACGGCGGTTCATAGCAATAAGACTATCTGGGCGATTATCGAACCTGACCCCAAAACCGGAGAAATTGATACCTGGATTCAGCTTCCTGCCGCTGATGGCAGTGACTCAGAACCGGGGCTCTCTGAGGGAGCTCATAGCTTACGGCTCTTGGCAGGTTCGCTTCAAGCTGGTGACATGAGGGTTTCCTACGGTGGAACTGGCACCCTGGACTTTATCGTCGGTAAGTATGCTCCCACCAGAATGCCTGATGTGCTTAGTGCAGAGGAGATTACCTCTAGCCCCCGCAATGAGGTCATGGTTAAGCGAGATGGCCTCAAGATCTCTGTGACAGTTCCCCAAGCAGAGCCCGGCCAGTGGGTAAGGGTCAATCCCTACCTGGGTGGTTCGATTCGAGCACGCTGGGGCAGTACATGGCAACAGCTAGATCAGGACAGAAGCATCCACTACTCCATGCCTGAGAGTTTGGCAGCAGGGGATTACAAGTTTGTCGTCCAGAGCGGTGATCAAGAGAGCTTTGGCAAATTGATGGGGTGGGCCAGCCTTAAAGTAGCGCAAGAGTCCCAGGATACTGGTAAGTCAGCTACCTGGAGCAAGGTGCTAGCCGGTGGCAATGCTGCGCAGGCTACTGGACTGAGCAGGGCTAGTGTGGGAACCCAACTTGGTGTCACAAGTCAGGCTGGTGTCTTGGGCAGGGCCCAAAATCCAGCCGCTGGTGGGCTGACAGGCGCTAACAACAGTAGTTCTCAACTGAGCAGGATTGTTCGCGTGGCTCCTGCCCCAGCCCAGGTCATGCAGGCACCTCAAGACTCTAAAAAACCCACGCCCTCAGCTTCGGATCGGGTCCTAAAGGCCCCCCAATCCGCGAGAGTTGAGCCGGCTCAGGACCCGCTCATTAGCCAAGAGACGGTCGAACCGGGCGCCGATATGTCTCTTTTCAATAATCTGCTCTTGCTCGCTGGCGCGCTCCTTGTGCTTGTTGTGGTCTTGCTACCGCGCAAGAAACAGTAGACCTCCTTGCCTAAAATTTCGGATAGAAAGACAAAAAACATGCCTCTACAAACCTCTATGAGAAAGCTGCTAGCAGCTACGGTTCTTGGCTCAACTCTTGTTTTCAGTGCCCCCCAGGCCCTGGCCATCCCACCGGGTGGGGCTAGCGCCAATACCCCAGGTACTTCTTCAACGGTTACTCCTGGTAGCCTGCGTGCTGGTGACACTATCAGCTTCACTGTCTCGGGTTTCCCTGCCAACGAGCAAGTCAACGTCAAAATTGATAACGGGGACGCCTGCCCCTCTGACTCCCCTCAGGGGGCCTGCGTGGTTCACCAACTAAAAACGGATTCCCAGGGCAAGGCCTCGGGCTCCTTTGTGCTGTCGCGGGAATTAGCACCCGGCCAACATACCCTACGGTTCCTGGCTACAGAGATTATCTATAACTCCGATGGACAACAAAACGGAACGAGGGGATATTCAAACCAGTCCCCGGCCTTCACCATTGAGAGCGGGGAGCAGGACTCCCAGGGTGGCTCCTCGGGCGGGCAGGCAGCTCCCGGTGATAAGGGGCAGGCAGGTCAAGGCCAGAACTCCGGGGGCCAGAATCAAGGCCAGCAGAATGCGGGCTCCAATAGCGGGACCTCTGGAACCTCCCAGGGGCGAACCGACAGCGGGCAGACAGATGGCAATGGCAGCGGCCAAGAGGATGTTATCTATCAGGATGCTGAGGGCAACCAAATTAGCAAAGAGGAGTATGATACCCTCATGAAAGAGCAGGAGCAAGGCCAGCCTTCAGCATCGGCTTCGGGTTCTGCCTCCGCTTCGGCTTCAAGCTCCGCTTCTGCTTCGCCTGATCCCTCTGCTTCGGCCAGTTCGGTAGCCCAGGACCAGCCAGCTAGTCAGAAGCAGCAAGAAGGTTCTTTTCCCTGGATCGGCATCATTGGCTTGAGCCTAGCGGCCTTGGCTGCTGGCTTTGTCCTATGGCGTCGTCGCCAGGCCTAAGCATCATCAATGGCCAATTACGCAAAAGCTATCATGGGAGAAATCCAGCGGCCGGTCATCGGTAAGCGCTCTGTGTGGTGGTTCCTGTTGTTCTTGACCCTGCTTGGGATCAGTATCGCTTTATCACTTTTTTGGGGCTCGCACCAGCTAGATAGCAGTACTGTCCTCCAGGTGCTTGGGGGGCAGGGCCCAGATCAAGCTCAGAAGATTATTTGGGAACAGCGCATCCCCCGCACGGGCCTAGCCCTGGTCTGCGGAGCTGCTTTGGCTCTAGCCGGGTCCTTGATGCAGTCTTTGACTCGTAACCCCTTGGCAGAACCGGGCCTACTGGGCATCAACGCGGGAGCCTCGGTTGCCGTTGTCCTTTCTGTGGTTTTATGGGGAGCTGCCGGTATATATAGGTATATGGGAGCCGCTCTGGTGGGGGCCTGCCTGGCTACCTTAGCTGTTTATCTGCTGGGGCGGGGGGCTCGGTCCTCCATCATCAGACTGGCGCTGGCAGGGGTGGCTTTATCGGCTGCTCTGAGTGCTCTTAATCAGGCCCTGATCCTATCTAACCAAGAAGCCTATGACGAGTTTAGATTTTGGGTTGCCGGTTCTCTTCAGGGGCGGGGGAGCGATATATTCTTAGCGCTCAGTCCTTTGCTGGGCCTGGGTTTTCTCCTTGCTTTCTGGGTTACCCCGGCTATCAATGCACTGGCTATGGGTGAGGAGAGCGCTATATCTTTGGGGGTCAACCTGAAGAAAACTTATTTCCTGACTCTGGTTGTTGTAACACTGCTGGCAGGTTTGGTGACGGCTGCTATTGGTCCTATAGCTTTTGTCGGTCTAGCCGTTCCCTATATGGTGAGATATTTCGTAGGTAATGATCTTCGGTGGGTTAACTTAGGCTCCATGATTTTGGGTCCCTGCTGGCTTCTGAGTGCAGATGTTCTGGCTCGCCTGATCTTCGCGCCCCAGGAGACCCATGTGGGCATCATAGCTACCCTGGTCGGGGCCCCCTTTTTTGTGATCATGATGAGCCGCCGTAAAGAGGTGGTCCTATGAGTCTGACCCAGCAGCGCGGTCTACATATCAGCAGAGCGCGGGATCTGGCGGGCAGGCCGGTCCTAGCCGTATCTGGCCTGATGAACTTTCAGCTGCCCCTGCGGCTGGCTTTCTACAACCTCTGCCTCTACCTACTAATTCTTGCCCTTGGCCTTTGGGCTTTGACTCAGGGAGATTATGACCTGTCTCCCGCTCAGGTTCTTCAGGCCCTCAAAGGTGGTTCTGATGATGCCTTAGCTAGCTATTTTGTGAGAGAAGTAAGAGCTCCCCGAATTGTTGCTGCTCTCTTAGTAGGCCTAGCCCTGGGAGTTTCCGGCGCTATCTTTCAGATTATTTCCGGTAACTCGCTGGGCTCCCCAGATATCATTGGTTTTACCTATGGTGCGGCTACAGGCGCACTGATCAACATCATTATTTTTGATGCTGGCCCCTTAGGGATAGCCTGTGGCGCTATTAGCGGTGGCTTGGTCAGCTCTCTCATCGTTTGGTTTTTGACACGTCAAACAGGGCTTCGCGGTACCCGTCTGGTCTTGATTGGGCTGGGTTTAGGTGCCACTCTTTCGGCCTTGAATGCTCTCTTGGTGGTAGGGGCCTCCCTCACTCAGGCTCAAACTGCTGCCTCATGGATGGCGGGGAGCCTCAACACCATGAATTGGGGAAAAATCAGTTTCTTGGCTCTGGGACTGGTCCTTTTGCTTCCCCTGAGCTGGAGCCTGAGCAGGCCCCTGGGCTCTCTTACCTTTGGCGGGCAGATTGCGGTAGGGCTGGGTGTTCCTCTGACAAAGGTCAGGGTTACAGCACTTTTCGTAGGAGTTTTGCTTGTCTCCCTTGCTACGGCAGTGACTGGTCCTTTGGCATTTGTGGCCTTGGCGGCACCGCACCTTGCCCGAAAAATTACTAGAGTCCAGGGCGCCGGGCTGGCAAGTGCAGCAGCTACTGGGGCTTGCCTGGTACTCCTATCGGATCTTATCGGTCAATACGCCTTCAGGGCCCCTCTACAGGTGGGGGTCGTTACCGGTGCCTTAGGCGGTATATATTTGGTCTACCTGATTGCTATGGAAGGAAAGCGCTGATGGTGCTAGCTCAGCCCGAATCGAGACTTCAGGCTCGGGACCTCTGCCTTGGCTACGGGGCTCAGGCTGTTCTTGAAGGTGTGGATTTGGATGTTCTCGAAGGAGAGCTTACGGTCATTCTTGGCCCTAATGCCTGCGGAAAATCTACCCTTCTCAAAGCACTGTCAAGAGTCTTGATACCTCAAGGAGGGCAGGTTCTCTTAGACCAGGAACTGATGCAATCGCTCAAATCGAAAGATATTGCCCGGGTTCTAGCTATGTTGCCGCAAACACCGGATATTCCTGCAGGTGCGACTGTTGCGGATATTGTGGCTAGGGGCCGTTACCCCCACCAGGGTTTTCTGAAAACCTGGTCCGCTCAAGACCAAGAAATATGTACTCAAGCTATGGCCTCAGCTCAGGTTTTAGATTTGGCTGAGCGCAGTATCGAAGAGCTTTCTGGGGGGCAACGCCAGCGGGTCTGGATTGCTATGACCCTGGCTCAGCAGACCCCCCTGGTTCTCCTCGATGAGCCAACTACCTATCTTGATATCACCCATCAAATAGAAGTGCTTAATCTGACTCGGGAACTGTACCGGCAGGGGAGTACTGTGGTGGTGGTTCTTCACGACCTTAATCTAGCTTTTCGGTACGCTACACACGTAGTCTTGATGCGTTCCGGTAAAATTCTTGCCCAAGGGGACCCTCGCCAGATTGTGACTGAGAGCCTTATCAAAGAAGTGTACGGTCTAGATTCCCTGGTCATTGAAGACCCCTGCTCCGGTACGCCCCTGGTTATTCCTACCTTCTCTCAGGGGGCCTAGCCCATGAAGAGTCACCCCACTCCGCCCAAGATACCCCGTCCTCTGCCAGCACCGCGGGTCAGCTCGCCCTTGCTAGGTGCCCTCCTGGACCGGTTAGGGCCAGCAGATACTGCAAGCCTGAATCATGAGCTTGAAGCGCTGACGGCTCAAGGAACACCTCTGGTAGAGACACCTCCTGCCGAAGCCACAGCAGCTGATGAACAGATAGTTACCTTCCTGTACAAGCACCCTTCTGCTCAGCGAGTGCTGATCTTTATCAATCGCTTGACCGATGAACGGAATCTAGCTGATTCTCTGATGGAACCGGTGGGCCAGTCATCATACTTTGCCATTAGCTTTCGTATGAAGAAGGATTGGCGGGCCTCCTATTGTTTTATCGTTCAGGAGCTTGATCATGCAGCTCCTTGGGAAGCTGCTTTCAATCAGTGGCAGCTCCGGCAGGCTCTGGATGAAGGGGTTACTGATCCCCACAACCCCCTACGCTGTCTAAATAGTCGTGGCCGGGAACTCTCGGTTGTACAACTAGAGCAGGCGCCCTTACAACCCTACCTCTCTGACTCCCAGCCGCATGAGTCTGCCTGGTTGAGGACCAGTGGAGGCCGTCAATATTTTCTATGTAGGTTGGGCCAACTTGAGCCTGGATCGCCTATTGTCTGCCTTCTGGATGGGGAACAATGGTTGTCTATGGGGCTTAAGGGAATGCTGATGGCAGCCCACCAGGATAAGTACCTGCCCTCCTGCCTGTTCATTTTTGTCCACTCAGGGGGGCGGGAGCAACGTTGGCAAGAGCAGGCCGGTGATTTCCCATTTGCTGACTTCCTGGCTGATGAGTTACTTGTTGAGGCACTTGAAGGCACAGCACAGAAACTGGGGGAGCAAGAGGTTGTCGTGGTGGGCCAGTCCCTAGGTGGCCTTTCTGCGCTTTTGGCGGTACTTAAACGCCCTGATGTTTTCACTGCGGCATGCGCCCAGTCGGCCTCGCTCTGGCAGGAGATAGCCTTTAGCCAGCTGGAGGATGCCAGTCAAGACCAAGCCCTTTCTCCTAGACACCGCTTATTCCTTGAGGTGGGGGAGCAAGAGTGGGTGCTATTACCAGCCCACGAACGTTTTGTCACTCGTGCCCGTGAACTGGGTGTCATGGTGGACTATCAGACCTATAACGGAGGGCATGATTATGCCTGCTGGCGAGGTTCGCTGATCCCGGCTTTGCGCCGCCTGCTCCATGAAGGGTTGAAATAGTACAGTATTTTCTTTCCTAATTCAATCAGGATTAAAAGGTTACCCTGATTTTTAAATCAGGTTGAAATAAGTTAGAAATTAGGTAATCCTTAATTGGGGCTCGACGGGTGAAGAATGCCAAACTCGATGCCCTGTCAATGCACAGTACATGAGGCCTCCGGCCTTAGTCTCCTAAGGAGAAAATCTTATGAACAGCCCCCACCCCAAGCGCACCCTAAGCTCAGCTCTGGTTGGAGTGTGCGCCCTGAGCCTTTTGGGCTCTTCCTTTATGGTGCCCGCACAGGCAGCCGATGCCCCCGCCCGTGATATCAGCGTAGAAGCCCAGCAAACCGCCGGTATCCCCGGTCAGTACCAGGCATCCTACTCCGCCAAGAACAACAAGATGTGGGTCACTGGCTCATTCGGCCCTAATATGACCGTTTCATCTTTGGCGCGAGTCAATCCTGAAACCATGAAAATTGAAGCAGTCGCAGAGCTTCCGACCGTCCGCTTTGGTAGCGGTAAGAGCTCAGGCTACAGCTACATGGGCGTTTACGGCGTAGCGGTAGACGATGCCAACAACAAGGTTTGGGTAACCAATACTCGTAACGACTCGATTTCTGTCTACGACCAGGACAGCATGGAGCTGGTCTGGACCAGCTACGACTATTTTGCGACCGACACTGACGTTGAGCACCCCCGGTCAATCATTATTGATAACAAGCGCAATAAGGCCTATGTCACCGGTCGCTACAATGTTTGGTCGATTGATTTGACCTCACACGAGGTCAAGAACCTGGCCATCAAGCCAGAAAGTGATGTCCGCGTTCTGACCATGAACCCCACCATCGATGAGACGACCGGTAAGCTCTACGTTCCTGAGCGCTCTAGCGGTACTGTTCAGATTGTAGACCTGGACACTTTCAGCCTGGAATCTGAATTTACTGTTCACGCAGATGACCCTGCAGCGGACACCCTGCCTTCAGCGGTTGCTATCGATCACTCTCTGAATGAAATCTTCATCTCCTCCCAGGGCAAGGACGGCGCTAACTCTGGCGTGACTGTTTACGATCTAAACACTCACGAATACAAGAAGAGCATCCCCTTCGGCACTCGTTCACTGGGTATTGTCAACGACGAGGACCGTGACCTGGTCTACGTAGCTGACTTTGGCCAGGGATCAGTGGGTGTTATTGATGCAGCCGCCGGTCAGCTAGTTGCCGAAGTTAACACCGGTGACTCCAAGACTAACGACCTAGCTATGGCTGCCGACGGTTCTGTCTTTGCCGTTGATAAGAACACCTACAAGACCGGCCTGAGCGTTCCATTTGCTCTTGACTTCGCTACCGGCCAGAACGCTCCCGGTACAACCACTCTTTCCAAGGGTAAGCAAATCGACATTGAGGTCAATTCCTTTACTCGCCTGACCGTTGACGCCAAGGATGCCACACTGCCCGAGGCAGAAAAGTCAACTGAGACCACCGACGGTGTCACCGTAACCGGTGTTAAGGCCGTACAGGAAGGCCAGGCTCTAGAATTTAGTGGAACCGGTTGGACCACCGAAGACGGCAAGGGTTCTGTCATTGTTGCAAAGCTGGATGACGGTGGTGTCAGCGTCAATGAGCCGGTCAAGAACCCCGTCACCGGTGACCCCATCAAGAACAAGACCGTCTACGGTGCAGTTGCCGCAGATGAGCAGGGTAATTGGACTCTGACCATGCCCTTCCCCACTCAGGACAATTCAAGTGTTGACCCTCAGGAATGGGCAGCTGGCACTGAGCACAACGTGCGCTTCCTGACCGGGTCAATGGCTGAGAATGACAAGCGCCGGGCGGTAGGTTTCAAGTTTACTGTTGCAGCACCGCAGGCTGCTACCCCTGTCAGCCCCAAGAAGGTCGACCCTGCCCAGGTGGATTTCCAGGGCTACCCTGAGCTGACTAAGACCACAGATCAAGACTTCGTCACTGTGAGCTTTAAGGACGTGCCGGAATCCCTCATGTTCCAGCAGGAGATTATGTGGGTCGCTGAGCACGGTGTAGCCAAGGGCTGGCCTGATAATACCTATAGGCCTTTTGAAAACATCGAACGTGGAGCTATGGCCGCCTACATGTACCGCCTGGCTGGCTCACCCCGCTACCACGCACCCGAGGTATCACCCTTTAGCGATGTTTCCACCGACCACCCCTTCTACAAGGAGATCGCCTGGTTGCAGCAGGCCGGAATCACCACCGGTTGGCCCGATGGGACCTTCCGCCCTGGCGAAAGCATCAACCGTGATGCTATGGCCGCTTTCTTCTACCGGGCTGCTGGTTCACCCGACTACACCCCCTCAGGTGATGGTGCCTTCAAGGATGTCCAGTCAAGCACTGCATTCTACAAGGAGATTTCCTGGCTCAAGGACCAGGGTATTACCACCGGCTGGCCCGATGAGACCTTCCGCCCGCTGACCCCCATCAAGCGCGATGCTATGGCAGCTTTCGTCTACCGCTACCAGGACAAGCTAGATGTGGAAGCATCTGCTAAGTAGTAGACACCTGCTCTAAGGCAGGACTCCTTACACTTCTGGCCCCTCCACATCCCGGTGGAGGGGCCAGAAGTTTTAGAGGCAGCTATCAAGGGTAGCCAGGGAGCAAAGAGGGCCCTGCCCCGAATCTATGCTTATCATGTCCAGCCCGGGCGGTTGCTGGTCAGGATATTCCCAGCCTAGGTAGTCTAGGCTCAGAGAACGGGCCAAGCCCTGCCCCCGGGCTTTGAGGTAGGCTTCCTTCCTGGTCCACAGCCAGGTTAATCTTTCGGTGAGTTCGGCCCCGGAAAGGTCCCCCAGCTCTTCCTTTTCTGCGGGGTGTAAATAGGGTAGGAGCCAGTCACCTGCTCTGCTAGTGGCCAGACATTCCAGATCTACTCCGACAGGGGTGTGGGCCTGCCGAGCTAGGGCAATGGCAAGCCACTGGTTGCTGTGAGAGAGTGAAAAGCTAGCTCCGGGGCACAGGGGCTTGCCCCAGGGGCCATAGCTAATCTCTACCTGACCGGGGCTTAGGCCCAAAGGCTGACAAAGGCTAAGCCGCAGGAGTATCCGGGTGAGCGCCCAGTGCTTGCCACGACAGCCCTGGGGGTCTAAAAGGTCCAGTCTGCTGGCTTTTTCCTGTTCGGCCTGTGCCAATGAAGTCCAAAAGCTTTCCAGGCCGGGGTGGTTGGCGGCGCACCAAAAATCAAGCCGGTAGATACTGACGTGGGCCCTGGTGAAGTGATAGCTCCGGTAGGGCTTAAGAGGAAAAGGTCGCAAGAGATGGCACCTAGTCTGGTGGGCTAAAAACAGACCTTGTGGCGGACAAACCAGCGCCTAGCTCTTGGCCGCGGGCACAGTGGCCTTGAGGGCCGCAAGAACCGTTTGCATTTTTGCCTGGGTCTCGGCTAGTTCTTTGGCAGGATCAGAGCCGGAGACAATACCGGCTCCAGCAAAAACATTAACCTTAGACGAGACTCTTTGCAGGCAACGAAGCACCAGCGACCAGCGCCCGTTACCCTGACTATCTGCCCAGCCCACAATCCCACTGTAGTAGCCTCGTGGGTAAGACTCCAGCTGGCTAATGCGGTGCTGAGCGAGAGCTTGGGGAGCACCACAAACTGCTGGGGTTGGGTGAAGTGAAGCTGCTAGATCTAGCGAGCTAATACCTGGAGGGACCTGAGCCCTAATAGGAGTACCAAGGTGCCACATTGAATCCGTAGACATGACCTCAGGGCCACTGGGCCTAGAAATCTCTATTCCATCAAAAAGCTCAAGTTGCTTGAGGATGTGCTCCACTACCAGGGAATGTTCAAAGAGGTCCTTGGGGGAGTGGAGCAAAATCTTTTGAGCCTCTTGCAGATCTTTGGCCTGATGGGCTGCAATTGATCCAGCCAAGGGATGGGTAGTGAAACTTCCCGAGTGTAAATCGACCAGGACTTCTGGGGAAGCACCAATCCATGTTTCATGGCCTGATAGGGGGACACGGAAGACGTCGGCGTGAGGATTGTTCCGGTTCAAACGGTCAAAGACAAGGTGATCGAATGCCGCTATATTCTCTGGGGCAGTAGCTAGGTCGAGGGTTTTTTTCCAGGAAAGAACAATCTTTTGATAGTCTCCTGAGCTAATCTCGGTCAGTGCTTCCTCTACAGCCTGCCGGAAGCTCAGAGCACTTGCCCTATTAATCTGGTTGTCATCCTCAGTGGCAAGTATGAAATCCAGGTCTGGCTCAGGAACAGATACAGTTTTCTGGTGGGGAGTAAAGGAATAATCTGTGCTGTGAATGAGCGTGGAGGGGCTTTTCGGATCAAAGGGAATGATGCCGCAAATGATTGCGTCCTGATCGCCGTAGGTAGAGAAAAGATCATCTAATGAACACTGAGCCAGGGGTAGGCTAAGACAGGTACCTGATGGGACGCTGAGATGTTTACCTTGGCTTACAAAGTCGAAGAGCGGGAGCTTATTTTTAGCATTCATCGTTGTGTAGCACCTCCATCGGCGGTCAACTCGGCAAGTGTGATGTGGGAGGAAGCTGATGAGAGTAAAAAGTGTACTACTGAAGCGATTTCCTCGGGCCGAGCAATTTTTTTGAGAGGAATGCCATTTCTATAATGCTCTGGTGAACCAGCAATTGTTTCTTGACTCAAATCCTGTCCCTGCCATATGGGCTCTAGCATGGGTGTGAGCGTTGTTCCTGGGCATATGACATTCGCCCGGATGCCGTACTGGCCGATTTCTAGGCCCAGAGAACGGGTGTAATGGGAGGCAAAAGCCTTGCTGGCCCCATAGGCGCTAAAGAGGGATCGTGGGCCGGTAGCTGCATTGGAGGCAAGCGTTACGATCGAGCGCTGTCGATAGAGACTGGGATCCTGATTGTCAGCTACCATGTGGCGGGCTGCCGCATTAGAGGTGTTGAAGACACCTAGAGCATTGACAGCTAGAACTTTTTCAAGATCTTGTGCACTACATTCTAAGGCCGGCCCATGGTGAAGCAACCCTGCGGCATTGACCAATCCCAGGATGGTGTAGCTTTCGTTGATCTGAGAAAATATTTTATCAATGCTTTCAGCCTGGGATACATCTGCCTGAATTGTGATAACTCCAGCGCCCTCAGATAGTTTTTTATCTCCTGCCTCCAGGCTAAGCCCTATGAGTGTGCAGTCCTTAAACTCGGGGCTTTGGGCGAGTATATCTAGCGTGGCAGATCCTATTCCTCCACTAGAACCAGTCACGATGATGCAGGGCGGACGAGATGATTGGGCAGTCATAGCGGTTCTTACGATGTCCTTAGGTAGGGTCGGGGGGTGTGGTCAGCTCTTGAGAATTCTTGCGCTCTGGATGGTTTGCCCACACCGCTGAGCTACGTAGGAGAGGGCCATCAGGTGCTCTTCCCGGGAGAAATCAGCTTGGGCATCGCCGATAAAGAAGACCTTGTAGCCCTTCATGAAGGCTGTAAGCGCTGTTGTGAGGCACCCGATATGTGAGTATATCCCGGTAATCCAGAGTTGATCTTTGCCGTAGTTGCGCAGCCGATGATCAAGGTCGGTTCGGTAGAAGGCACAGTAGCGCCACTTGGTCAGCACCGTATCCTCTGGTCTTGGGGCTAACTGCTGGATGATCTGTGCTCCCTGGGCAGATTGCATGCCTGAACCCCAAAAATCATTGAGTAACTGCCTATCTTGGGGTTGCTGAGCGGGGGGCTGAGCGGTGTATATCAGGGGCATATCTTCTTGCCGGGCAAACTGGCTGAGTAGGTCAATGTTGTCAATTGCCCGCTTAATTTGGCTTTCAGGGTGGGGATCGAAAGCATCCACGAAGTGGTTCTGCATATCGTGAACCAGCAAGGCTGCTCGGCTGGGGTCGGGGAGCCATTCTGTGCTGTTGGTTGGAAAGGCATCAGTATCGAGCGTGTAGCTGGCGATCCTGGGAAGCATATTTAGGCTATCCTAATTCTCTGATAAGGCAAACATGATATTTTTATGAAGACCACCTTAAAATTAGCTGATATATGCCTTGCTTGCAAACAAGGTTGCCCTGGTATTCTTGCTAAGGTTAGGGAAAGCTGAGCTGTAGCATAAGCTGCGGCTATCAGTTCCTGAGCTAGTCAGATCTAGCTAGGATAAACCAATGAACTGTTTGGGATGAGAGTGTATGAGCCATAGAGACCTTGCTAGCCCCTTTGATGAGCTCAAGCCGGTTACTAGGAGCCCCCTAGAATTCCAGGGTTTTGTCCCCGAGGAGCGGCTCAAGGACTATTACCTCAAAGGCTACTATCAGCCTCAAACCATAGCTCAGTTCCTGCAAGAGAGCCTGAGTAAGTACGCTGATCAGCCCGCTGCCATTGGTCTAACTCATCGGGGTCAGGGTGAGGGCTCCGGCTCCCAGGAACAAAAATGGACCTACAAACAGTTGGCCGCACAAGCGGAGCTAGCCGCTCAGCGTCTGCAGTCTCTGGGGGCTAGAAAGGGCGATAGGGTTCTGCTGCAACTTCCGAACTGTCTGGAGTTTCTCTCCTACATGGTGGGTTCTTTTCAGCTGGGTCTTGTCCCTGTTTTCTGCCTTCCTAAGCACAGGGAACGCGAGCTAGAGCATTTTGCGCGACAGGTGGATCCTGCCATCCATATCTTCGCCCAGGGCGCCGAAAACTGCGACTATTGGTCCCTTTACCGGGCATATTCGCAGCGCATGCTAGCAGCAGATCTAAGGCCCCCTCTGGCCTTGGACATTACCGAGCCGGGGCAAGGACTTGAGCCCCAGGCGGGGTTGCCTGGGTGTCCAGATGCAGAGGAGACAGCGGATAAGTGCGCGAAACCCTGGGAATCGGTAGCGCTCTTTCAGCTTTCGGGGGGCACTACCGGCAGGTCCAAGATGATTCCCCGAACCCATATGGACTACCTCTACTCCGTGCGAGAGTCAGCCCATATTTGCCAGCTAAGTCCCCAGACCAAAATGCTGGTTGTTCTACCAGCTGCCCACAATTTCACTATGAGTTCGCCAGGCATACTGGGGGTTTTATACTCGGGCGGAACCCTTATTATGGCCGGTGATCCCAGCCCTCAAACCGCATTTGGCCTGATTCAGCGGCACGGTGCAACCATGGCCTCTCTGGTCCCGGCACTTGCCAGGGCTTGGGCTTTACTGGCTGAAAGAGGTGGGCTGTCCTTTCCAAGCCTAGAGTTGGTTCAGGTCGGTGGGGCAAAATTTAGCCCCAGCGCTGCCCGCCATCTGGTTGAGGTTCTGGGTGTCAAACTGCAACAAGTCTTTGGCATGGCTGAAGGTCTAGTCAATTACACGCGTTTGGATGATCCCCTGGAGATAGTATTGACCACCCAGGGAAGACCAATCAGCCCCGATGACGAGATTCTGATCCTTGATGACCAGGACAAGATCCTTCCAGCAGGTCAAGCCGGGCACCTTCTGACCAGAGGTCCCTACACGATTGGTGCCTACTACCGGGAGGAAAAAGCCAATAGGGAGAGTTTTACCGATCAGGGCTTCTACAGGACTGGTGACCTGGTAGTAGCCCACCCGAGCGGCCATCTAGAGGTAGTGGGCAGAGCTAAAGATCAGATAAATCGCGCCGGCGAAAAAATCTCGGTTGATGAGATCGAAGATTTTGCCTTGCAGCTCCCTGCAGTCCAGGATGCAGTAGCAGTTGGGCTACCTGATCCAGATGTTGGTGAGCGTATCTGTTTAGTGCTCTTGGCAGGCGACCTCAAGGCTTTTGGGCCCAGCCCCCTAGATTATGTTCGTCGTGCCTACCGTCAAGCGGGTTTTGCTACCTATAAGTTGCCTGAGAGGGTTGAGCTTCTGAGCCAATTCCCCTTGACCAAGGTGGGAAAGATTTCCCGCAAGGAACTTAGAGAGCGCATCGGAAAAATCATCAGTAGCCCCCAGTAAAAACAGTTACCGGAGCAAAAGAGCAAGAGGGAAATTTGCTAGTTGGCCAAGAGGTGCTCTGCCCAGGTAAGGGTCCTCGTGCCCACCTCCTCTGAGCGCCAGTAGAGTTCCCGGCCTTCCTGCGCCCTTGAAATATTAACAGCTAATCATAGAAAGGTTACCCTCATGACCCAAGAAGAACTCCTGGAACTGCTCCACAAGCAGATGGGAGACAAGCTAGATCAGGCAAGTATCAAAGAACAGCCGCAGGCAGACCTCTTGGAGGCCGGTTTGGACTCTATGGGGGTCTTTTTCCTGCTCGATGACCTGGCCCAAAAGGGGTACCAGCTTGAATTTACCGACTTTATAGCTCAGCCAACCTTGGCTTACCTCATGGAGGCGACGCAGGGTGAGAGCTGAGCGGTGGCATGACCTACCTGCCTCAATGGTCGGCATCTACTGCGCCACGGCGGCAGAACCGCAGAATCCCAGATACAACACCGCTGAGCTCATTGAAATCAGTGGTAGCTTGGACTACCAGGTTTTGGAAGCAGCCCTGCATGATGCTTATTCTGAACATGAGGCTATAGGGGCAGAGTTTTGCCAGGAAGAGATAAAACAAGCCCCCCAGGGTTTAAAAAGTAAACAGGGCACTCCTCAGTGGAGAGCGCGGACTACACCTGAGGATCAAGAGCAGAGAGAGCTTATAGAGCGCTGCCGCTTACCAGAACAGCAGAATCAGTTTGAGGCAGTCAGCCAGTGGTGTTATCAGCGAGCTCAGCAACCCCTAGACGTGTTTAACGGTAAGGGGGTAGATGCTGTACTCATCGAGATGGGTCAGAGAACCTGGCTCTACCACGCAGCCCATCACCTGATAGCTGACGGCTATGCTGTGCACACACTTTTGGGCCGCTGGGCCCAACTGTACCGGGAAGGTCTGCACGGGCAGAGCACAGTCGGTAAGCGCTCATCGCTAGCGGAATTGACTATTCAGAGCCAAGAACAAGCTGATCGGGCACTCCAAGATAGGCAGGCCTGGATCAAGAAACTGGCAGAAGAGGATCTCAGCGCCGATACCTCAGTTGCCCAGGCCACGGCACCGGCAAGCTTCAGGCCTTACCGCTCACGCCACACTGTCAGCCAGCAGCTCCAGGCTAGCCTCCTTAAAGCCAGTAAGGATTTCGGGGTGGGTTGGTCTCAGCTACTGACCGCTGCTTTAGGCTCTTATCTAGCCAGGGCAGCTCGGAGCGAGGTGAGCCGCCTTGCGGTGCCTCTGATGAACCGTACTCTTGCCGGTTCCAAGGCTAGCGCGCTTACCCTTTGTAGTGCTGTCAACCTCCTGCCTCTTGCGGTCCCATCGAGCGGTGATGTTAAGGAGCATGCCCAGAAAGTTGCTCAGGAAATGGCCTTTGCCCAGGGACACCCCCTGGCACGCTATGAGGACCTGGAAAGAATAACTGCTAGTAGGGGTCGTCTGACCGGGGCTCAGATCAATATTGTTCCTTTTGAATCAGCGCTCGATTTTGGTGGTGGCACCACAGGCCGGATCCATAATCTGCTTGCAGGGCCGGTTGAGAATATAACTGTCTGCCTAAGGGGAATGCCAAGACCCGGGGCGGACTTAAGCCTGGAAGTAGACTGTAACCCAGCTCTCTACAGCCTAGAAGAAAGTCACTTGCATGGTGAGCGTATCCTTAGCTGGCTTGAACAGTACGCTCAGCTGTGTGGGCGTGGAGGTGAGCTCGATCAATTAAAGCAGGCAACGGCCAGTGAAAGAACTGCCCTGGAAGAGTTTAACAGGACCGCCCATGATGTGAACTACCAGCCCTTGGCTGCCCGTTTTCTTGAATTTAGCCGGCGACAGCCAGAAGATTTTGCGGTCATTGAGGCGGCCCCCTATGATTCCTACGGCTCCTCTGAGACCGAATTTGGTCACCGTACTTTGACCTACCAGCAGCTAGCGGACCTGAGCCTTCGCTACGCAGGGGCTCTCCAAAGCTACGGTGTCAGCAGGCAGGATACCGTTGGCTTGCGGGTTGAGCGTGGCCTGGAGCAGTTCATCTTGCTTTATGCTCTCTTGCATCTGGGGGCAGTTTACCTGCCCCTGGACCCGGCCCTACCCGCTGGTAGGATCAGCTCCATGTGCCAGGACGCCCAAGCCAGTCTTATCTGCCAGGGACCTGGTGTGGCCCCTTTGGAAGGTCAAATGGTACCTGAGCTGGTGAGCTGGCAAGAGCTCACCGAACGAGCAGTAGCTTTAGGCCCGGAAGAACTGATAGAGGCAGGGGCGGGTAGTAGCCTTCAAGCTCATGAAAATATTTACGCCCTCTTTACCTCTGGCTCTACCGGCCGCCCCAAGGGAGTCATCACCAGCGCGGGAGCTCTAGCCAACCGGCTTGCCTGGCAACAAGACCTGCTCAGGCTAGAGGAAGGTGAGCGGGTACTGCATAAGACCCCAATCTCTTTTGACGTGCATATCTGGGAACTCTATTGGCCTCTGACTCAGGGGGCCACCGTAGTGGTTGCTGCCCCTGGCGGGCATAGAGACCCCCAGTACCTAGCCGGCATCTTGGAACAAGGCGGCGCCGACCTTGTGCATTTTGTTCCCAGCATGCTAGCAGCCTATCTGGATTCTCTGGCACTCCTGGATAGCCCTCAAGCCGGCAAGCAAGGCCCTAGAGCTTTTATTTGCTCTGGTGAGCAGCTCCCAGCTTCAAGTGTCCTGCAGGTTCATAGGCGTTATCAGGCTCCGGTCCATAACTTTTACGGCCCGACCGAAGCAGCTATTGATGTGACAGCTTTTTCTGCTTTGCCCGGGAGTTCATACAGCCAGGTGCCTATTGGCAGACCGGTGTGGAATACCGGCCTCTCTATCCGCGACCTGGCCGGGCAAGAGTGCCCCCCCGGGGTAGTGGGGGAATTGCACCTGCACGGTGTGCAGGTGGCAAGCGGCTATCTGCAAAGACCGGAGCTAAGTCAGGCCTCTTTCTACCTGGACTGCGCCGGAGAGCCTTCCTACCGCACCGGAGACCTTGCCTACTGGGATAGCCAGGGCAATGTTTACTACCGGGGCAGGGCAGATAACCAGGTCAAGATCAGGGGCCAACGGGTGGATCTAGGCGAGATTGAGACGGTGCTGGCAGGACACCCGAATGTCTCTAATGTTGCTGTTCTCTACCTCCCCGAACGCCTTGATGCCCTGGTGGCTTTTGTGGAACTGAGGCAGGGGTGCACGGATACCAACCCTGCTGATTACGCGACCTACACCGGCCAAGAGCTCCCCGATTATATGATTCCCAACCAGTGGATCTTTGGCCAAGAATTGCCTTTGACCCCTAACGGCAAGATAGATCGTAAATCCCTGCGAAACTATTACCTTGAGCAGGCCGAGCACGATCAGCCGTCACCGACGATTAGTCATCAGGTCAAGAGCCTTCTGGAGGAAGAAATCTGCGCTATTTATAGCACCCTACTGGGCTTCCAGGCTGGCCCCGATACTGATTTTTTTGCGCAGGGCGGTAATTCACTAGCAGCCTTAAACCTCTTGGCAAGCCTTGAGCGGCAGACAGGGAAGAAAGGCTCATTCTCGCAAATCTTTACAAACCCCACCCCCCGCCTACTTGCCCAAGCTTTGGAGAGCAACGAAGCTGATGACTTCGTACCGCTTTTGAGCCTACGTCAGAGCCTGGACAGAGAGCAGAAAAACCATATTGTTTTTGTCCCCCCGGCTGGCGGGCTGGGCTGGTGCTATCACACCTACCTGCCCTATCTACCTGCCCGGAAGCCAATCTGGGCCCTGCAAGCAGCAGCCTACAGAGACCCGCAGGCCCCTGGTGCCGGCAGTATTGAACAACTAGCTAGAGACTATATTGGGGTGCTTCATGAGGCCGGTATAGAACTAGAAGGGCTCACCCTACTGGGCTGGTCACTGGGAGGGATGGTAGCCCAGGAGATGGTCTACCAGCTAGAGCAGGCAGCTCTGGCACCTGGGCGGCTTATCCTCCTCGATGCCTACCCGCAGGAACTGTGGCGTAGGCAGAAGCCACCAACAGAAGATCAAAAATGGCAGGCTTTAGTCCGAATGGGCGGTCTAGAAACTGCAGAAACAGGTCTCACCAGAAGCAGGGTAGTTGAACTACTTGAGGGAACCAATACAGCGCTGGGATCCTTGGGGGATGCTGAACTGAACGTCTGTATCGACCAGGTCCACAGGGCCATGGAACTCGTTCGTTTGGGGGATCCTTCTCCTATCGTTACTTCTACTACTCTCTTATCAGCTCTGCGCTCCCAGGAGAAGGGGCTAGAGCCGGAAAGCTGGGCTAGCTACTGTGCTAACTATGGGTGGGTTCAGGTTGCCCAAGAACATGTTGACTTGGTCAAGCCCCAAAGCTTCGGTGGAGTCTTGCAAAAAATTTTCGACCAGGCTTGAGTAAAGGAGTGCAGGCTGACTACAGCCTAAATCACTCGCACTGCCCTAGGTGCGGGCTGTTCAGTGCTGATTAACTGTGGTAAAGTTGATAACCTATGTGGCTACCTATAGCTACATAACCACGGTTTCTTTCGTGCCACAGCATAATGCCGCTCACACAGCGGGGTTCGCCCGCTCACCACGCGGGTCCAGATGCTCGGGGCATGACTGATTCCTAGGCGTGTCCGCCAACTCTCTACCCTGTTTCAGGTATGAGAGACCGGCGCGTCAACATCCCGTAGAAATGTTCCGCAAGGCTGGCTCGCAACCTATACCGCGTGTCGGAACCGGCGAGACGACAGGAGAAATATGATTCAGCAGGAGTCACGACTCAAGGTTGCTGACAACACCGGTGCGAAGGAAATCCTGACCATCCGTGTTCTCGGCGGCTCAAAGCGTCGTTACGCAGGCATTGGCGACATCATCGTCGCAACCGTCAAGGACGCAATCCCCGGCGGTACCGTAAAGAAGGGCGACGTTGTTAAGGCAGTTGTCGTCCGCACCAAGAAGGAAGTTCGTCGTCCCGACGGCTCCTACATCAAGTTCGACGAGAATTCAGCAGTAATTCTCAAGAACACCGATGGTGACCCCCGTGGCACCCGTATCTTCGGACCTGTTGGCCGCGAACTGCGCGACAAGAAGTTCATGAAGATCATTTCACTTGCTCCGGAGGTGCTCTAACTCATGGCTAAAATCAAGTCTGGTGACCTGGTACAGGTTATTTCAGGTGCAGATAAGGGTAAGCAGGGCAAGGTTCTTAAGGTATTCCCTAAGACCGAGCGCGTGCTGGTTGAAGGCGTAAAAATCATCACCAAGCACAACAAGGCTAACCCCATGACCGGCGAAGCTGGTGGCATCGAAAAGGTTGAGGCTCCGATTCACGTTTCTAACGTTGCAATCGTTGATCCCGAGACCAAGAAGCCGACCCGCGTTGGTTACCGCCTCGAGACCGTAGAGCGCAATGGCAAGGAGCGCACTGTTCGCGTTCGCGTTGCCAAGAGCTCGGGTAAGGACATCTAATGACCGAAGCAAAGATTACCCCTCGTTTCAAGACGAAGTTCAACGAAGTAGTCACCCCCGCCCTGCAAGAAGAGTTCAAGTACGAGAACGTCATGCAGGCACCGAAGATCGTTAAGGTCGTCGTTAACATGGGTGTTGGTGAAGCTGCCAAGGACGCGAAGCTCATGGATGGTGCTATCCGCGACCTCACCGCAATCACCGGTCAGAAGCCTCTCGTTACCCGCGCGAAGAAGTCCATCGCACAGTTCAAACTGCGCGAAGGCCAGCCCATCGGTGCGCACGTCACTCTCCGTGGCGACCGCATGTGGGAATTCCTCGACCGCCTGGTCACCCTGGCTCTTCCCCGTATCCGCGACTTCCGCGGCCTCTCGGATCGCCAGTTCGACGGTAACGGTAACTACACCTTCGGTTTGACCGAACAGTCAATGTTCCACGAAATCGACCAGGATTCCATTGACCGTGTACGCGGCATGGACATCACCGTGGTTACCACCGCAAAGACCGACGATGAAGGCCGTGCGCTTCTCAAAGCACTCGGTTTCCCGTTCAAGACTCAGTAACGACTACGTTATAGGTCCGCACCTGTACTCAGGTGAGGAAACCATAACGAGGAAGGGCCTAGCCCACCATGACTATGACAGATCCTGTCGCAGATATGCTGACCCGTTTGCGCAACGCAAACTCAGCACATCACGACTCCGTTTCAATGCCTTACTCTAAGCTGAAGGCTCGCATCGCCGAGATCCTCAAAGCTGAAGGCTACATCGCTGACTTCAAGGAAGAGGAAGCACGAGTCGGTAAGACTCTGACCCTCGAACTGAAATTCGGCCCCTCACGCGAGCGTTCCATTGTTGGCGTTCGCCGTATTTCCAAGCCGGGTCTGCGTGTATACGCAAAGTCCACCAACCTTCCTCAGGTACACGGTGGCCTCGGTATCGCAATCCTGTCAACCTCTTCAGGTCTGCTTACTGACAAGCAGGCTGCGAAGAAGGGTGTTGGCGGCGAAGTCGTCGCTTACATCTGGTAGTCGGTAAGAAGAGAAAGGAAGAAGAATGTCACGTATTGGACGTCTCCCCATCTCGGTTCCTGCCGGCGTTGAGGTAAAAATCGACGGCAACCTTGTTGCCGTTAAGGGTTCAAAGGGCGAGCTGACTCACGAAGTCGCAGCCCCCATCGAGGTCACTCTCGAAGACGGTGTACTCACCGTCACCCGCCCGAACGATGAGCGCGATTCACGCTCTCTGCACGGCCTGACCCGCACCCTGATTCAGAACATGATCATCGGTGTCACCGAAGGCTACACCAAGAAGCTCGAAATCGTTGGTACCGGTTACCGTGTAACCGCAAAGGGTTCCGACCTCGAGTTCGCACTTGGCTACTCACACCCCATCACCGTTAAGGCACCTGAAGGTATCTCATTCGCTGTTGAGGGCGCTAACAAGCTGACCGTTTCCGGTATCAGCAAGCAGCAGGTTGGCCAGGTTGCAGCTAACATTCGCGGTCTGCGTAAGCCCGATCCCTACAAGGGTAAGGGTGTTCGCTACGAAGGCGAGCAGATCCGTCGCAAGGTCGGAAAGGCTGGTAAGTAACAATGGCTGTAAAGACTAAGTCAGCACAGCGCGCACGCCGTCACGCACGCGTTCGCAAGTACGTTTCAGGTACCGCAGCACGTCCTCGTCTGTCTGTTACCCGCTCAGCTCGTCACATGTTCGTTCAGGTCATTGACGACACCAAGGGCGTAACCCTTGCATCAGCATCCACCATGGAGGCTGAGCTGCGCGCCGCAGAGCTAGACAAGACCGCTAAGGCAAAGCGCGTGGGCGAACTCGTCGCCGAGCGTGCCAAGGCGGCAGGCATCGAGGCAGTTGTCTTCGACCGCGGTGGTAACAAGTACCACGGCCGTGTCGCAGCAGTTGCAGAAGGCGCACGCGAAGGAGGTCTGGCACTCTAATGAGCGAGCAGACTGTAAATGAAAAGGAAACTCAGGTGACTGAAGCAAGCGCAGAAGCTACCGCTGAAACTTCCGAGAAGCGCGAAGCCCGCCGTAACGAGCGTGGCGACCGCCGCGGTAACCGTGGTGATCGCCGTGGCAACCGCGGCCGCGAAGAAGAGAAGGACAAGTTCATCGAGCGAGTTGTCACCATCAACCGCGTCTCCAAGGTCGTCAAGGGTGGTCGTCGCTTCAGCTTCACCGCACTTGTCGTTGTTGGTGACGGTAACGGTATGGTTGGCGTCGGCTACGGTAAGGCTAAGGAAGTTCCCGCCGCCATCTCTAAGGGTGTTGAAGAAGCTAAGAAGAACTTCTTCCGCGTACCCCGTATTGAAGGCCGCACTATTCCTCACCGCGTTCAGGGTGAAGCAGCAGCAGGCGTAGTTATGCTCCGCCCCGCTACCGCTGGTACCGGTATTATCGCTGGTGGTCCCGTTCGTGCCGTACTTGAGGCAGCAGGCATCCACGATGTTCTGTCCAAGTCACTCGGTTCCTCGAACCAGATCAACATTGTCCACGCGACCATCGATGCACTGCGTCAGCTCGAAGAGCCCGTTGCAGTTGCAGCACGCCGTGGTCTTCCCCAGGACGAGGTTATCCCCGGCTTCTTGCGTGTCGCTCAGTCTGAAAAGGCAGGTGCCTAATGTCCGGCAAGCGTATTCAGCCCAGCGATGCAAAGCTGGAAATCACCCAGATCAAGTCCTACGTTGGCGAAAAGCAGAACATGCGCGACACCCTTCGTTCCTTGGGCCTCAAGCGCCCCGGTAACAAGGTTGTTCGCACTGCTGACCCCGTCACCTGCGGCATGGTCAACACCGTAGCTCACCTGGTTCAGGTTGAGGAGGTCAAGTAAAGATGGCAGTAGAAAATAACGACGCTATCAAGATTCACGATCTGCGCCCGGCTCCGGGTGCCCATAAGGCAAAGACCCGCGTAGGCCGCGGTGAAGGCTCAAAGGGTAAGACCGCAGGTCGCGGTACCAAGGGTACCAAGGCTCGTTACCAGGTCCGTGCGGGCTTTGAAGGTGGTCAGCTTCCGCTGCACATGCGCCTTCCCAAGCTCCGCGGCTTCAAGAACCCCTTCCGTACCGAGTACCAGGTTGTTAACCTGGACCGTATTGCGGAACTGTTCCCTCAGGGCGGCGACATCACCGTTGACGCACTGGTAGCAGCTGGCGCCGTTCGCAAGAACGAGCTGGTTAAGGTTCTGGGTACCGGCGAAGTTTCAGTAGCCTACAAGGTAACCGTTGATAAGGTTTCCGAATCAGCTAAGGCTAAGATCGAAGCTGCTGGCGGTTCTGTAACCGTCAAGTAGTCTTTGGACTCACCGGGTTAACCGGTAGGGCTCCTCTCACGTCACCGTGAGGGGAGCCCTTCTTTTGATGCCATCTACAGGGGCCGGTCTCATCTGCTGGAAAGCTGGGGTGGGGGAGTGAAGCCAGAATATCAACACTGAAAAGCCTGGGTATAGGGCTGGCCACACAGTGTGACCGCGAAATAATTAAGATTAAGCGCTAAACTGTAGAAGATTGTGTAAAAGCTCCGTCTTCTGGCTTCGGCCAGGAAAGAAGGGCTACCAAAACTTTTGTCTCACAGGAGGACATGTGCTGACCGCTTTCGGACGGGCCTTTAAGACGCCTGACCTGCGTAACAAGCTGCTGTTCACCCTGGGAATTATCGTGATTTACCGGTTGGGCGTCTTTATCCCCGCCCCCGGTGTTTCCTACGGAAACGTCCAGCAGTGCCTCAATACCATCACCGCAAGCGGTGGTATCTACGACATGATTAACCTCTTTAGCGGTGGCGCGCTGCTTCAGCTCTCGATTTTTGCCCTGGGTGTTATGCCATACATTACCGCCAGTATTATTGTGCAGCTGCTGCGCGTGGTGATTCCCCGGTTCCAGCAACTCCATGAGGAAGGCGCGCAGGGGCAGACTAAACTCACCCAGTACACTCGCTATCTGACTATCTTGCTGGCTCTGCTGAACGCCACAACCATCGTTTCACTGGCTCGTTCGGGCATGCTGCTGCAAGGGTGCACCCTGCCGGTAATTCCCGAGGACGGTTTTCTCAACATTCTTCTGATTATCACCACCCTGACAGCCGGTACCGGCGTCGTCATGTGGCTGGGCGAACAGATCACCGAGAAGGGCGTGGGCAACGGTATGTCCCTGCTGATCTTTACATCTATTGCTGCTTCCTTCCCCGGTGCATTTGGCGCTATTTTACAGGCGCAAGGTTGGGGCATCTTCTCAGCTGTCATTGCAGTTGGCCTGGTCCTGATTGTTGCTGTGGTCTTTGTAGAACAGTCCCAGCGTCGTATCCCGGTTCAGTATGCTAAGCGTATGATTGGTCGCCGCACTATCGGGGGAACAACCACCTATATTCCCCTTAAAGTCAATATGGCCGGTGTTATCCCCATCATCTTTGCATCATCCATGCTGATGGTTCCCGGTTTGCTCGCTCAGTTCAATACTCCTTCCGATGGCTCTGCACCACCGGAATGGGTCAACTGGGTCAAGGCCAACCTAACCATGGGGGACAAACCGCTTTACATGGTTCTCTACTTCCTGATGATCCTTGGCTTCGCCTATTTCTATGTCTCAATCACCTTTGACACCGAGGAAGTAGCAGACAATATGAAGAAGTACGGCGGCTTCATTCCCGGTATCCGTGCAGGGCGACCAACCCAGGAGTACCTAAGCTACGTCCTGAACCGCATCACTCTACCGGGCGCTATCTATGTAGCATTCTTGGCCTTGATTCCACTGATTGCATTTGTGCTCTTTGGTGCCAACCAAAATTTCCCGCTCGGCGGTGCCTCACTGCTGATCGTTATCGGCGTTGGTCTTGATACTATCAAGCAGATCGACGCCCAGCTCCAACAACGCAACTACGAAGGACTGCTCCGATGAACCGCTTGCTCATCATCGGCCCTCCCGGTGCCGGCAAAGGCACTCAGGCCGTCAAAATCGCTGAAAAACTGAACATTCCCGCTATCTCTACCGGCGACATCTTCCGCAAGAATATTAAGGAAGCTACCGACCTGGGCCAAGAAGCAAAGAGCTACATTGACTCAGGCAACCTGGTTCCAGACTCGGTAACCAACCGTATGGTACGCGCTCGTCTGGCTGAAGACGATACCGCCCAGGGCTTCCTGCTGGACGGCTACCCCCGAAATACCGCTCAGGTTGCTGAACTCGACTCAATTCTTGCTGACATGGGCCAGAAAATTGACCGTGTTCTGCTCCTGGTTGCAGATAACGACGAACTGGTTCAGCGTCTGCTGGGTCGGGCCGCTAAAGAAGGTCGCTCAGATGATAACGAAGAGGTCATCCGCCACCGCCTGAAGGTCTACCAAGAAGAAACCGCTCCGCTGCTTGAAATCTACACCGAGCGTCAGCTGGTTTCAGAAGTCAACGGTCTGGGCGAGATCGATGAGGTTACCGCCCGCATCATGGATGCTCTTAAGTAGAGCCTACCGACCCACCTGTGCCCCCGGTCATTGCGGGGGCACAGCACTTTAACGCACACTGGTGTAGCCTTGGCATTTACCACAAGCCCCATACAGCCCTGAAAGAGACACATGCGCCGCATAGAGTACAAAACCGACCGTCAACTAGCTGAGATGGCCCGAGCCGGTGTTATCACCTCCCGCGCCTTAGATGCTGCCGTTGCCGCAGCCCTACCCGGTGTGACCACCGCAGAGCTTGACCGGGTCTTCCGGAAGGTACTCGCCGAACACGGGGCCGGGTCTAACTTCCTGGGCTACTACGACTACCCGGCAACTATCTGTACCTCCGTCAACGACCAAGTGGTCCACGGGATCCCCGGTGACCGGGTCTTAGCTGAAGGTGACATTATCTCCATTGACGGCGGCGCAACCGTTCAGGACGACCGTGGAACCACCTGGCACGGCGACTCCGCCCGAACCGTCCTGGTCGGGAAAACCGTATCCGATGCTCGCCGCGAGCTCTCCGAGATCACCCGCGCGGCTCTCTGGCAGGGCATTGCCGCTGCCGCACGAGCCAAAAAAGTCGGTGAAATTGGTTTCGCCATTGAAAACTTTGTCCGCCAAGAAACCGGCGACAAGTACGGGATCATCGAAGACTTTGTAGGCCACGGAATTGGCACTTCCATGCACATGGCCCCAGACGTACTCAATTACGCCGCTCGTGACCTGGGCCCCCGCCTCAAAAAAGGAATGGCCCTAGCGATTGAGCCCATGCTGGTCACCGGCGGCATTGAAACCGTCACCCTCGAAGATGACTGGACCATCAAAACTCTTGATGGGGGAGATGCCTGCCAATGGGAGCACTCCGTGGCGATCCACTCAGACGGTATTTGGGTCCTTACCGCCGAAGACGGCGGAGCCTCCGAACTCTCCAAGCTCGGTGTTACGGTAAAGCCCATTCCTGCCTAAGAATTCATCGCGAAGGCGCGGCACCCTCAGAACCTTTGGATTACCCGCCGCTCCGAGCATCAGAAACGAACCATTTCACCGGGGAAAGGCCGCTAGCCCACACCCCTCACCGAAAGCATAGACTTTATGACTGAAACGATTAGCGTCCCCCTGGAAATCTCCAGCGCCAGACCAGAGCCGGGGCAAATCATCCTCAAGGCCCCTCGCCGCGGCAAGCCCCCGCGCCACATCGCTGACTTCGACATGGCAGGCCGCCGCGCCTTTCTGGAAGAACTGGGCTACAAGCCCTTCCGCGCCGCCCAACTCTCCAAGCACTACTTTGAACGCCTGGTTACTGACCCCGAGCAGATGACCGACCTACCCGCTGCCGAACGCGATACAATGGTCGCAGAAGCCATGCCCCAGCTTCTGACCACCGTGCGTACTCTTGAAGCAGATGGCGGTGATACCCTCAAAGTAGTTCACCGCCTCTTTGACGGAGCACTGGTGGAGTCTGTGATCATGCGCTACGAAAACCGCGTTACCATGTGTATCTCATCGCAGGCAGGCTGCGGTATGAACTGCCCCTTCTGCGCCACCGGCCAGCAGGGTCTCACCCGCAACCTTTCCACCGCCGAAATCGTGGAGCAGGTTGTAGCCGGTGCCCGTTACCTGAAAGAAATGAAGGGCCTTGAAGAGGCCGAAGGCGGCTCCGAAAACACCCGCCCCCTGCGCGTCTCCAACATCGTCTTCATGGGCATGGGCGAAGCCCTCGCCAACTATAAGGCAACCATGGGGGCCGTCCACCGCCTCATCGATCCGGCCCCCGAAGGCCTAGGAATCTCAGCACGCGGCATCACCATGTCTACCGTTGGACTAGTCCCCGGTATCCGCAAATTTGAACTCGAAAAACTCCCCATCACTCTGGCGCTGTCTCTGCACGCCCCAGATGATGAACTTCGTGACGAACTGATCCCCATCAACCAGCGCTGGAAAGTCGACGAAACCCTCGACGCGGCCTACGACTACTACCGGACCACCGGCCGCCGTATCTCCATCGAGTACGCACTTATTCGCGACATCAACGACCAGGGCTGGCGCGCGGACCTCCTCGGTAAGAAACTGGCCCAGCGCGGCCGGGGCTGGGTCCACGTCAACCCCATCCCCCTCAACCCCACCCCCGGCTCCAAATGGACAGCCTCACGCAAGGGTGTTGAACAGAACTTTGTTGAGCGCCTCCGCGCCCATGGGATTCCCACCACCGTGCGCGACACACGCGGTAGCGATATCGACGGAGCATGCGGCCAGCTAGCCGCCAAAGAGGACTAAGAGTATATAAGTTCCTCTTTTTGCTTGTGCGCCCCGTCTGCCCCCTAAACGCCAGCCCAAGCCAGCAGACGGGGCAGGCCACCAGCAGAATAAATCTCAGCCAGCATAGGAGTATGCCCAAGCTAATAAGTTGAAGGCATACGGGGACTGCTCCTTCATCATCTTGTGTCCGGTTCACGCAAGAACCGCAACAGCAACAAAGCCCCAGCGAGTTAATGTGAACCTCATTATGTTTTGAGGAAACCGTTAACTTTCTGGGGCATTTGCCGTATATTAGATTGTTGGTTGTCTGTGCCAAGCGTTTGCGCGCATGCGGAGCCAAGCTCATCCCTTGAGAACAAGCCCCGAACGCAGAAAAAATACTACCAACTGCCCACACAAAAATGGGCACGAACGTAAAGCGGAGGATATGGCCAAGAAAGACGGCGTCATCGAGATCGAAGGTACCGTGGTCGAAGCACTGCCCAACGCATCATTCCGCGTTGAGCTGGACAACGGACACAAAGTACTGGCACACATCTCAGGCAAGATGCGTCAGCACTACATTCGAATCCTGCCTGAGGACCGAGTAGTAGTGGAGCTGAGCCCCTACGACCTCTCACGCGGTCGTATCGTCTACCGCTACAAGTAAACACAAAGGCAAACGTCGCACTATGCGGCGTTTACGCCGTGTAAAAGGGGTAAACAGTTCTACCACCGGGCAACCGGACACAGAACCTCTTACCCCGCCCGTCCAAAGCATTAGCTGAAACATCAACGCAAAGGAATGCGATGAAGGTCAAGCCGAGCGTTAAGCCGATCTGCGACAAGTGCAAAGTGATCCGCCGTCACGGTGTGGTCATGGTGATCTGCGAAAACCCGCGCCACAAGCAGCGCCAGGGCTAACACCCAGGACAGCTGAGAAAAGTCCACCCTCACCGGTGGCAGACAGAAAATGGCACCGCTCCTGAGCAATCAGGATACCCTCGGGCACAGAGGCCGGGGACCGGAACAACCGGGCAGTGATGTCACAGACCTCTGCGAAAACAAGGAGAACGCCCCATGGCACGTCTCGCTGGAGTCGATATTCCCCGCGAAAAGCGCGTGGAAATTGCTCTTACTTACATCTACGGCGTGGGCAAGACCCGTGCAAAAGAAGCGCTAGCTGCAACCGGTGTTGACCCCAACACCCGCGTCAAGGACCTTGACGACTCACAGCTCGTAGCACTTCGTGACTTCATCGAAGGCAACTACAAGGTTGAAGGTGACCTTCGCCGCGAGGTTGCTGCTGATATCCGCCGCAAGGTAGAAATCGGTAGCTACCAGGGTCTGCGTCACCGCCGTGGCCTTCCCGTACACGGCCAGCGCACCAAGACCAACGCTCGTACCCGCAAGGGCCCCAAGCGTACCGTCGCCGGTAAGAAGAAGTAAACAGTGTTGTCTCAGTCTTACACATCGCGTAAGGCCAACACTTCCACCAAAACTTTGTAGGAGAATCAAAAATGCCTCCCAAGACTCGCGCAGCGGCCAAACGAACCGGCCGCCGCAAGGTTTCCAAGAACATTGTTGCCGGTCAGGCACACATCAAGTCAACCTTTAACAACACCATCGTATCGATTACCGATCCTTCAGGTGCGGTTATCTCCTGGTCATCCGCAGGTGAAATGGGCTTCAAGGGTTCACGTAAGTCAACCCCCTACGCAGCTCAGATGGCCGCTGAGACCGCTGCAAAGCGCGCTCAGGAGCACGGTGTCCGCAAGGTAGACGTTTTCGTTAAGGGCCCCGGCCCCGGTCGCGAAACCGCTATCCGCTCACTCCAGGCTACCGGCCTCGAGGTTGGCTCCATCCAGGACGTCACCCCCGTTGCCCACAACGGTTGCCGTCCCCCGAAGCGCCGCCACGTCTAAACCTCGCTGTCTAGACGCGTCCCGAACATCGGGCGATTGGCCACCTCACGGTAGCCGATCAATGAACAGACTGCTTCGTCTGCTTCCTCACTCGTTTTTCCCAACCTGTGAGCTCATATAGCGGATGCTCACCGAAAGGAAACATAGTGCTCATTGCACAGCGCCCCATCCTACGTGAAGAACATGTATCGGAAAACCGTTCACGCTTCACCATCGAGCCCCTCGAACCCGGCTTCGGCTACACCCTGGGTAACTCCCTCCGTCGCACCCTTCTCTCATCAATCCCCGGTGCCGCTGTAACCAGCATCCGCATCGACGGTGTGCTGCACGAATTCAGCACCGTAGAAGGTGTGACCGAGGACGTCACCGAGATCATCTTGAACATCAAGAAGCTCTCCATCTCATCTGAGAACGACGAACCCGTTATCGCTTACCTGCGCAAGCAGGGCGAAGGTGAGCTCACCGCAGCCGACATTGAGGTGCCCGCAGGCGTCGAGATCCACAACCCGGATCTGCACATCGCAACCCTCAACAACCGCGCAAACTTCAACGCAGAACTGACCATCGAACGCGGCCGTGGCTACGTCTCGGCAGCCCAGAACAAGTCAGGTGATGCAGAGATCGGCCGTATCCCGGTTGACTCCATCTACTCACCCGTCCTGAAGGTCACCTTCCGCGTTAGCGCAACCCGTGTTGAGCAGCGCACCGACTTCGACTCCCTTACCCTGGACGTCGAAACCAAGGAAGCAATTGCTCCCCGCGACGCAGTCGCATCAGCAGGTAACACCCTCGTTGAGCTCTTCGGCCTTGCCCGTGAACTCAACACTGCCGCTGAAGGTATCGAAGTTGGCCCGTCACCCGCTGACGAGTCAATGGCCGCAGACCTGGCTCTGCCCATCGAAGACCTGGACATGACCGTCCGCTCCTACAACTGCCTCAAGCGCGAGGGCATCCACACCGTGGGTGAGCTCGTGACCCGCAGCGAAGCTGACCTCATGGACATCCGTAACTTCGGTGCCAAGTCCATCGACGAAGTCAAGGCAAAGCTCACCGAGCTCGGCCTGTCCCTCAAGGACTCACCCGCCGGTATGGATCTCTCAGCCCGCCTGCAGGACGACGACAGCTACGGCAGCGACTACTAAGACACCGGCAGTCAACGCACCCGCGTTACACCAGTCAAACATCTTTGGTTCCACTAGCCTGACGGCTTGAGGAACGGCTTACCAGGAGAAATTAATATGCCTACTCCCACTAAGGGTCCCCGCCTCGGCGGATCACCGACCCACGAGCGCATCATGCTGAACAACCTGTCTCAGCAGCTCTTCGAGCACAAGCGCATCACCACCACCGTTACCAAGGCCAAGCGCATGCGTCCGGTCGCTGAGCGCCTGATTACCTTCGCTAAGAAGGGTGATCTCGCCGCTCGCCGTCGCGTCCTGCGCTCCATCGGTAACAAGTCAGTTGTCCACGAACTGTTCACCGTCATTGCACCCGCAATGGCAGAACGCCCCGGTGGCTACACCCGCATCACCAAGATCGGTAACCGCAAGGGCGATAACGCTCCTATGGCCGTTATCGAACTGGTCATGGAGCCCGTAGCAACCGCAGCAGCTGTTTCCGAAGCAACCAAGGTTGCAGATAGTGCAGCAGCTCAGGAAGAGACCCCTGCTCCCGCAGCAGCTGCCGCTCCCGTAGCAGAAGAAGCTCAGGCTTCTGACCTGCCCGCAGGCGCACACGCTCCTCTGGAATCCGGTGAAGCTCCCGAGGGCTTCGAGATCAAGGGCAACGCTGACTCCATGAAGTACCACGTACCCGGCTCACGCTGGTATGCAAACACCCAGGCTGAGATTTGGTTCGACACCAAGGAATCAGCTGAAGCAGCAGGTTACGCACCTGCTGGTGGTGCTGCAGCACAGACCATCTCCGAATAATTTTCGGTGTCTGCGGTGGCCTTCCCTCAGGGGGAGGCCACCGCTGTTTTAAGCTAAGGTTCTGTTTGCCGCTACAGTGGAAGAAATACATGCAGGACGCTGGGAAGGAAAGACATGACTGAACACCCCCTGGGCGCTGTGCTATCTGCGGATGAGGAAGAGACCGCTGACTCCACGGTGCGCGTGCGGATAGATTTTTCCTATGACGGTGGCCCCTTTGCAGGTTGGGCTAAACAGCCCGGGTTGATTACTGTACAGGGTGTCCTGGAAGAAGCGCTTGCCCTCATTTTTCGGGTGCCCATATATACTACTGTGGCTGGTAGAACTGACGCCGGTGTCCACGCCCTGCACCAGGTAGTGCACTTCGACGTCTCGCGTTCTGCCTGGGAAAGAATGCCGGGTAAGAACCTAAATCTTGACCCCGGTAAGGCACTAGGCCGTAAACTGCGGGGGGCCTTGAGCCGGGCGCTGGCCGATGCAGAGGCTGAGCTCGGGCTACCCACCCGCTTGCAGGGCTATCTCCAGAAAGCAATCACTGTGACAGAGTGCCGTGAGGTGCCTGCCGACTTCGATGCCCGCTTTTCTGCCCTAGAGCGGTCCTACCGTTACCTGATTGAAGATCACCAGGAGGAACGGGGTAGTAATCCGCTCAACAGGCACCTTGCCTGGCAGGTTAATGCTGGGCTTGACCTGCAGCTAATGAACAGGGCAGCGGAAGAACTGCTGGGCCTTAAGGACTTCCTTTCTTTCTGCAAGCCCAGGGCTGGTTCCACAACAATTCGCGAGCTTCGGGAACTGAGCTTTGAACGCAGAGAAGACGGCCTCATCGAGGCAACTATCAGGGCAGATGCTTTTTGTCACAATATGGTCAGAACCCTGATAGCTTCTTTGGTCATGGTAGGGGAGGGTGCCCGCGATATGGCCTGGTTGCAGAGCCGCATCAGCACGCCGGTACGTGATTCTCAGGTTCGTCTGGCCGCCCCACGAGGCTTAGCTCTGGCACGGATTAGCTACCCAGAAGCCTCCGGATACGCCAGGCAGGCCAATAGGGCAAGGAATCTAAGAACTCTTTAAATAACATTCGTGTGATTTAAAGGTGAGGTCAGTCAAACAAGCCTATTTAAGGGAGCTTAGCTCTGGCTTAAAGCTAGAAGATTGGGTATAGTTTCATACGTTGTGCGTATACCGCCCTAATTTCGTACCCTGTTCTTCGGTCTAGTTGCAGGACAATAACGGGGAATAAGTGGTCTTAGGAGCTTGGTAGGCAGTTGTGTTTGGCCCTCACCCGAACCCTGCCCCACGCACTCACAGTAATCTAGCGCGATACCCAACTAGCGCTACCCGAAACGAGAAAAGGCGAAATTTTGCGCACTTACACTCCGAAGTCAGGCGATAACAACCGCCAGTGGCACATCATTGATGCCTCTGACGTTGTTCTCGGCCGTCTCGCAAGCCAGACCGCAATCCTGCTGCGCGGCAAGCACAAGCCCACCTTCGCACCTCACGTTGACATGGGTGACTCTGTCATCATCATCAACGCAGAAAAGGTTGCACTGACCGGTGCAAAGCTTGAGCAGAAGCGTGCCTACCGCCACTCGGGCTATCCCGGTGGTCTCAAGTCCGTCAACTACGCTGAACTGCTGGAAACCAACCCTGTTCGCGCCGTAGAGAAGGCCGTCAAGGGCATGCTCCCCAAGAACAAGCTGGCTGCACAGCAGCTCAAGAACCTCAAGGTTTACGCTGGTTCTGAGCACCCCCACGCAGCTCAGCAGCCCAAGACCTACGAATTCAACCAGGTTGCCCAGTAATTCGGGCCTACGAAAGAACTATTAAAGGAGACATCGTGGCTCAGAACGAAGAGTACACCACCGAAGAAGAGCTCACTAGCTACACTTCCGAATCCTCAGCTCCTGTAGCTGAGAAGGCTGCCCGCCCCGCACTGACCGTTGGTGGTCAGGCTGTTGGTCGCCGTAAGGAAGCTGTTGCTCGCGTTCGCCTGGTACCCGGTACCGGCAAGTGGACCGTTAACGGTCGCGAGCTTGACAACTACTTCCCCAACAAACTGCACCAGCAGGAAGTAAACGATCCTTTCAAGCTTCTTGAGCTTGAAGGCGCTTACGACGTCTTCGCCCGTATCTCAGGTGGCGGACCCTCCGGTCAGGCCGGCGCACTGCGTCTTGGCGTTGCTCGTGCACTGAACGAGATTGATGCCGAGAACAACCGCCCCGCCCTCAAGAAGGCAGGCTTCCTGACCCGCGACGCTCGTGTTATCGAGCGTAAGAAGGCTGGTCTTAAGAAGGCACGTAAGGCTTCACAGTTCTCCAAGCGTTAAGCTTTACTGGAATCCTTTCAGCCTCAGCTGTTTGAGAAGTGCCCTCTCCCTTTTTGGGAGGGGGCACTTTTGTATTTCCTGGTCAGCCTAGTAAGAGAGCTTTGCTCCCGGTTAGGGTCAAAAGTTCTGTAACAGTGGGTTTACTCCCAGAGGCGTTCTAAGATAGTGGTGGAAACTACACCGAGAGAAAGGATGCCCATGGCATCTGCTAATGACGCGCGTGCAACCGGTCAGAACCCCACACCAGGCAAAAAAGCCGCAGCGGAAGAGGACACACAGACTACACCCCCGGTTACTGAGGGCAAAGAGGCCCACGCCGGCAGACCTGAGGACACTAAGAAACAAGCTGTCAAGGCCGCCTTAGCTAAAACAACTCGTCGGGTCTCTGTCGTTGAAGACTATAGTGCAGAGCTCGATGAGATTGCATCATTGACCAAGAAACTCAAGGGGGGAGAGGAGAGCCTCTCTGATGCCTGGAAGGTAGGCTACCCCTACGATAAGAAACTAGGACGTAAAGAGTACGAAAAAGAGAAGCGTGCCTTGCAGATTGAGCTTCTCAAACTGCAGCTATGGATTAAAGAAACCGGCCAGAAGGTACTCATTATCTTCGAGGGCCGCGATGCCGCAGGCAAGGGTGGCGCCATCAAACGCTTTATGGAGCATCTTAATCCCCGTGGCGCTCGTGTTGTGGCCCTGGAGAAGCCCACCGATATTGAGCAGACCCAGTGGTACTTTCAGCGTTATATCCAGCACCTTCCTTCAGGCGGCGAGATCGTGCTCATGGACCGTTCTTGGTACAACCGTGCCGGTGTTGAGCGCGTCATGGGCTACTGCACCTCCCAGCAGTACTACGAGTTCATGCGTGAGGTTCCTGAGCTAGAACGTATGCTGGTGAACTCCGGAGTTAGGCTCATCAAGTTCTGGTTCTCTGTCACCCGTGCAGAGCAACTGGCCCGTTTCAATTCACGACGTACCGACCCTGTGCGCCAGTGGAAGCTTTCACCTACCGACCTAGCATCGCTGGATAAGTGGGACGACTACACCGCAGCCAAGGAAGCCATGTTCTTCTACACTGACACCGGTGATGCTCCCTGGACCGTGGTCAAATCAAACGACAAGAAGCGTGCTCGCCTAGAAGCTATGCGCCATGTGCTCAGCCAGTTTGAGTACCCCAATAAGGACCACGCCCTGGTCGGGGCCACAGACTCCTTGATTGTTGGTAAGGGCTCGGACGTTCTGGAGGATGACGACGATAGCATCGAAAATCCAGAGGGTTTCCCCGTCCTGCGTGAAGAAAAGTAGCTCTGAGAGCGTAGAATAGTCTGTAATGACTAGATTATTCGGAACCGACGGTGTTCGCGGCCTCGCTAACGATCTCATCACTCCTGCGCTTGCTATGGAGCTAGCGCAGGCCGCGTCCATCGTCCTAGGGTTCAATACGGTTGAAGAAGGTACTCGCCCCAAGGCTGTCATCGCTCATGACTCCCGTATTTCCGGTGAGTTTATTGGTGCAGCTATGACCGCTGGTTTCGCGGCTTCTGGCGTTGATGTCCTTGACGCGGGTATGGTACCCACGCCTGCAGCTGCCTACCTGGTAGCAAGCACCGGCGCAGACTTTGGTGTCATGATTTCCGCGTCGCACAACGCCGCAGAAGACAACGGCATTAAGTTTTTGGCCCGGGGCGGTAAGAAACTGGATGATGAGATTGAGAACGCCATTGAGGCTCTCTACCGTTCCAAAGACTTCCGTTACCCCACTCACGGTGATGTTGGGCGAGTTCGTCTGTTAACAGACGGCGAAGACCGCTACGTGACACACCTGATGTCGACCATGCCAGAACACCGCCGTCTCAACGGCCTCAAAGTGGTTTTGGACTGCGCCAATGGCGCTTCCTCAGGTGTTTCCCCAGACGCTTTCCACGCCCTGGGCGCCAAAGTCTTCCTTATTGGCGCCGAGCCCGATGGCAACAACATTAATGACGGTGTGGGTTCTACTCACCCCGAGCTACTGCAAGAAGCCGTTGTTAAGCACAGCGCTGACCTGGGCATTGCCCATGACGGTGATGCTGACCGCTGTATGGCGGTAGACGAGCAGGGCAACCTGGTAGATGGTGATCAGATTATGGCCATTCTTGCTCTTTCCATGAAAGAAGCAGGAAGGCTCAAAGACGATACCCTGGTCGCAACCGTCATGAGTTCTTTGGGCTTGGAGCATTTCCTCAGGGATCATGACATCAAGCTTGTGCGTACCAAGGTGGGGGATCGCTATGTTCTTGAAGCCATGAACAAGCACGGCTACAACCTGGGGGGTGAACAGTCAGGTCACGTGATTATGAGCGATCATGCCACGACCGGCGATGGTGTTCTCACCGGCTTGCATCTTGCCGCTGAGGTTGCCCGAACAGGTCTGCCTCTCTCCGAGTTGGCTAACCGTATGCAAGCAACCCCCCAGAAGCTCATCAACGTCAAGGGTGTTGACCGTTCCGGCGTTGCTACCTGCCAGCCCCTCCAGGAAGCTATTGCACAGGCAGAAGCTGAACTTGGTGATAGTGGCCGTGTACTGCTTCGGGCCTCGGGCACAGAGCCTCTGGTGCGCGTCATGGTTGAGGCCCAGACTCAGGAAGTCGCCGATGCCACTGCTCAGGCTCTTGCCGATGTGGTCTCTCGTGAGTTAGCTCTGTAGAGCGCGTTCGGGCCTAAAGACTTACAGCGGGTCTCTCCACTAGGGGAGGCTCGCCTTCTCTTTGCAGGAATTTTGTGGCTTCTCTGCAGGGGGGGGAGATAGCTCCTGTTAGGCGCAAGGGGGGTAGGGAATCATTGGCCTTGTGCCAGAGCTAGCTTTGTCTCTCTTTGCGGAGGGACTTAAGGCCTTTCTATCGACTGGGACCGATAGCTGATGAAGGTGGGAGAGAAAAAGTAGGGCCCCGGTAGCTTGTGCTACCGGGGCCCTGGTGATTTATAGGAGTTTTATATGAGATTACTTGGCGCTCAGGGCGTCACGGATCTCCTTGAGAAGAGCAACCTGGGGATCCTCTTCTTCAGCTTCTTCTTCGAGGCCGAGCTTGGCAGCGCGACGTTCGTTGAGCTTGTTGATGGGTGTTACGATGCAGAAGTAAACAGCTGCTGCGATGAGCAGGAAGTTAACAACTGCGGTCAGGAAAACGCCAATCTTGATGTCGCCGTACACCAGGAACTGGTCAAAGCTCGGAGCCTTAACAATCATGGCGATGGCCGGCATAAGAACCGACTCAACCAGGGCAGTGATAACGGCGGTGAAGGCGGTGCCAATAATCAGACCAACTGCCAGGTCGATGACGTTACCGCGGGTGATGAAATCTTTAAATCCACTAAGCATGAGTCCAACACTAGCGCCTTAAAGGGCAAGTGAACACACAAAAAGCCACCATTTCGGATATAGTCCTAGTGCACTTACTCACACTAGGGCTAAAACCTACCGTGAGAGGTAGGTGTGGAAAACCCGAGTGGTGGCTGAAAGCTAGTAGGAGGGTGCTGCCGGTAGTCCGTAGAACTCTTCGAGAGTTTTCGCCCCTGATTCTTTGTAGGCTTTGGCTTGCTCTTTTCCGATGTAGCGCAGGTGCCAAGACTCGTACCAATAGCCGGTGGTTTCGTGTTCCATCCAGGGGTAGCGAACAATAAAGCCGTACTCGTGGGCGTGCTCAGCTGCCCAGAGAGCCGTGGCGGTGTCCCTGAAGCAGGGCTGAAGATCGCAGTCACTGCCACTACCAATATCAAGGGCAAGACCGGTTTGGTGTTCCGAGTAACCTGGGCGGGCGGAGGCAACATCGGCCCCTTCCCGGCCGTACTGGGCGACCCAGCCTGCGTAGGTTGCCTGCTGGGTCTCATAAGAGCGGTAGCCACTGAGTGCAGTCATCGGTGCACCGGCTGCTGCCGCATCAGCGAACATTTTTTGGGCCGCCTGGCTGGCTTGGGCCCGCAGATAGACACCACCGATGGGTTGCAGATCGGCTGGTGCGTAAGTTGAGGGGTTGAGAGGGTTCTGCTTGTTGACCACCACATTCAGTGAAGAAGCTCTTGAAGTGTCCGCAAAGTAGGTGGGCCCAGGCTGAGCTGGCTCTGACCCCTGGGGGGTAGCTTTAGCCGGGCTGGTGCTGGCCTGCTTTGAAGCCGGGCTGACTGAAGTACCGGCTGATGCTTCAGCAGATGTTGCTGACGCTACAGAAGTGGCTTGGGCAGAGACCTCCTCTCCTTGAGTAGGCGAAAACTTTACAGTGTCCTCTCCTGTAGAAGAGCAAGCTGTTAAGGCCATGGTGATGATTCCCGCGATAGCAAGCGGGGTGTGTCTTAGCTCTTGCACGTCAGTTCTTTCTCAGGAGTACGCGACGAATTTTATGGTCATGTGATTTTTTGAGAATAAGTTGTGCCCGGCCCCGCGTTGGTCGGACATTCTCTCGAAGATTGGGCTCATTGATAGAACGCCAAATACTTAAAGCAAGCTCACGCGCGGCCTCCTCAGAAAGGTTGGCGTACCGCTTGAAGTAGGATTCCGGGTTGGTAAAGGCAGAACGCTGGAGTTTAAGGAACCTTTGTACGTACCAGGACTCGATATCGCTGGTCCGGGCATCCACATAGATGGAGAAGTCAAAGAAATCAGCCAGGCTCAGAGCCGAGCTTTCATGGGCCCCCAGCTTGGCAGGAGCTAGCACGTTCAGGCCCTCAACGATGAGTACATCGGGGCTGGTAACCTCAATATGCTCCCCGGGAATAATGTCGTAGTACAGGTGCGAATACTTAGGCGCTGTCACTGAGGGGGAGCCTGATTTGACGTCCGAGACGAAGCGCAGGAGAGCCCGCCGGTCATAGGATTCGGGAAATCCCTTTCTGCCCATCAGCCCGCGCCGCTCTAACTCAGCGTTGGGGTAGAGGAAACCATCGGTGGTCACAAGCTGGACGTTGGGGGTTGAGGGCCACCTGCGGAGGAGCTCCTGCAGTACACGGGCGGTAGTTGACTTACCAACAGCTACAGAGCCAGCCACACCAATAATAAAAGGAACCTTTTGACCCCGAATACCCAGAAAATCATTGGTCATATGGTTAGTACTGGCTGCTGCATTGACGTAGAGATTGAGCAACCTGGAGATAGGGAGATAAACCTGGCTGACCTCGTCCAGGTCAATTGTTTCCCCAAGCCCCTGAAGCTGTTCTAACTCGTCTTCACTCAGGGGAACCTCAATTTCGCTCGCTAACCGAGACCAGGTTTCCCGGTCTAGCTCAATAAAGGGAGAGTGCCTGAGGTAGAGAGATGGGTTGCTCATTCTCTATAGTCTACGGCCACAGCCTCTACCTGACTGAATATGACAGCGCGGTAACCTCGGCGTTTATAAGGTCAAACTGTGTCGTAGTGATCAGTCAGTAAATCATCAGAGGCGCGTGATAGGCAATGTAGTATGAGAGTATGTGTGGAATCGTAGGATATGTAAGTCTGGGCACTGCCGCAGACGGTAAGAAATTTGACCATAGCGCGTACGACGTAGTTCTTGAAGGCTTGCGTCGCCAGGAATACCGTGGCTATGACTCGGCCGGTGTAGCACTCATCGGCGAAGACGGAATTGAATTCCGTAAAAAGTCAGGCAAACTGGTTAACCTGGAGGCTGAGGTAGCGGCAAGCCCCCTTCCCGCAAGCACGATCGGTATCGGCCATACCCGTTGGGCAACCCACGGCGGCCCCACCGACACCAACGCGCATCCCCATGTTGTTGACAATGGGCGGCTAGCAGTCGTTCACAACGGTATTATCGAAAACTTCGCTGAGCTTCGCGCTGAGCTGCTGGTAGAAGGCGTGGAATTCAAGTCGCAGACTGACACCGAAATCGCCGCTAACCTCATCGCCAGCATTTACAACAAACTGGAAAACAAAGACCTGACAGAGGCCGTGCGCCGGGCATCCAACCGCTTGGAAGGTGCCTTCACCATTCTGGCTATCCACGTTGATTTTCCGGATCGCGTTGTGGCAACCCGCCGCAACTCACCCCTGGTTATTGGCCTGGGTGATAACGAAAACTTCCTGGGCTCAGACGTTTCAGGTTTCATCGACTACACCAAGCGTGCAGTCGAAATGGGGCAGGACCAGATCGTTACCATCACCGGTGGCGAATACTCCATCATCGACTTTGAGGGCTTCCCTGCTGAGGGTAAAGAATTTGCCATTGAATGGGACACCGCCGCTGTTGAAAAGGGCGGCTTCTCTTCCTTCATGGAGAAGGAAATCCACGAGCAGCCTGCAGCTGTCCGCGACACCCTGCTTGGCCGTCTGGACGAAAAGGGCAACCTCACCCTCGATGAACTCAAGATTGACGATGTAACCCTGCGAAGCATCAACAAAATTATCGTGGTCGCATGTGGAACCGCCGCTTACGCAGGCCAGGTCGCCCGTTACGCCATCGAGCACTGGTGTCGTATCCCCACCGAGGTAGAACTCGCTCACGAGTTCCGCTACCGTGACCCGATTGTTGACGAGAAGACCCTGGTTGTGGCTCTGTCACAGTCCGGCGAAACCATGGACACTCTCATGGCCGTCCGCCACGCCCAGGAACAGGGCGCTAAGGTTGTCTCCATCTGCAACACCAATGGCTCGACCCTGCCCCGCGAATCAGACGCCGCTCTGTACACCCACGCAGGCCCCGAAATCGCTGTTGCATCTACCAAAGCCTTCCTGTCACAGATCGCTGCAGCCTACCTGCTGGGCCTCTACCTGGCTCAGCTACGTGGCAACATGTTCAAGGACGAAATCCGCTCAATCCTTGAAGAACTGCAGAAGATGCCCGAAAAGATTCAGGCTGTCATCGATGCAGAAGACCAGGTCAAGGACCTTGGCAAGTCCATGAAGGACGCCAAATCGGTTCTCTTCCTGGGCCGCCACGTGGGCTTCCCCGTAGCGCTCGAAGGCGCACTCAAGCTCAAGGAAATCGCCTACCTACACGCCGAAGGCTTCGCCGCTGGTGAGCTCAAGCACGGCCCCATCGCCCTGGTTGAAGAAGGCCAGCCGATCTTCGTGATTGTTCCTTCACCTAGCGGCCGCGATTCACTGCACTCCAAGGTTGTTTCTAACATCCAGGAAGTGCGCGCCCGCGGCGCGGTGACCATCGTTATCGCAGAAGAGGGCGACACCGCTGTTGAGGAGCACGCTGATCACATCATCCGCATCCCCTCCGCACCCAGCCTGCTTCAGCCCCTGCTCTCTACCGTTCCGCTGCAGATCTTTGCATGCTCGGTAGCCCACGCAAAGGGCTACGACGTTGACCAGCCTCGTAACCTGGCCAAGTCGGTGACCGTTGAGTAAAGGCTCTCGCTAGGTTGTTTATACGCCCCCGTATCCTCGCAAGGATACGGGGGCTTCTATTTCCCCACTCAAACCACGACTAGAATGGGGCAAGGATTATAAACACCTACCTGGAAGGTGCAGGCATGATTATGGGAACCGGCGTCGATGTAGTGAACATTGACCGTTTTGCTGAGCTCCTCAAACGAACACCGGGCCTGAAAGAGCGCCTCTTTGTGCCTTCAGAACGCGGCAAACCAGTCCGTTCCCTAGCTGCCCGCTTTGCGGCAAAAGAAGCTACAGCCAAAGCTCTCGGAGCGCCTGCCGGACTGGTCTGGCACCACTGCTGGGTTGAGAACGACACCAACGGTGCGCCCTATCTCACCATCCAAGGAACCGTGGCCCAAAGAGCACATGAGCTGGGAATTAACCGTCTGCACCTGACCATCAGCCACGATGAACCCGTAGCGACCGCTACTGTCATGGCAGAACGGCTCAGCCCAGAAGAAATGGCCTATCTAGCTGAACACGACCCCTCGCCCCGCGGAATCCTACCACCCAGCACATCACAGTAGTAGTAAGAAAGTAAGCTATGACTCATGGACCTCAGCCACTGACTCTTGAGCAATGCGCACAGGTACTTACCGCCCCTACAGGCACCTCACACAAGTACACCAGAGGTGTGCTGGGGCTACTCACCGGAAGCGATAGCTACCCCGGTGCGGCGCTCATGTCGGCCCGTGCCGCAGTTAATACCGGTGCAGGTATGGTCAGATTCCTGGGAACTTCCTCCCTCAACCTCCTGATGCACCTGTCCGTTCCAGAAGCCGTTTGCACAGTAACCAGCACCCCGGAGAAGACCCGGGTCGATGCCTGGGCGCTGGGCAGCGGTGTCAGCGGTCAAGACCGCGAAAACCAGCTACGGCAGATCCTGCAGGCCAGAGAACCCGGGGTTATTGATGCCGGTGCGGTAGCACTCGCAAGCCAACTGGTTGCAGTTGACGGTCTAGAACTGGCCGCCCACCACATCATCACCCCGCATGCAGGTGAAGCCACCGATGCCTTGACCTGGCTAGCTACCCTTAAACCCCAGCTGCTCCCGGAGCTTACTGAAGTACCTAGCCGCCATGAGATTGAGAACGAACCAGCCCGCTACGCCAGAATTCTTGCTGGCGCTCTCGGCGTCACAGTACTGCTCAAAGGCGGTTCAACAACCATCAGTGAACCATCGGGGCAGACCTACACCGTCACGGGCAACAGCCCCTGGCTGGCAACTGCCGGTAGCGGAGACACCCTCGCCGGCATTCTGGGCGCGCTCCTAGCCCGCTACCAGGCAGAGACACCCGCTGAGGCCCGGAAATCAAAAGACTACGCACTGCTGGCCGCCGCCGCCGTCCTGATCCACGGAAAAGCCGCCGAACATGTACACCCAGCCGGTATGCCAGGCCCGCTACCGCCTACCCTGGTGGCTGAACACATACCCGGTGCAGTGGCCCAAACCCTAGCCTCACATCCCGCATAAAACAGAAAAAAAGATGCGCCCCGTAGCAGAAATACACGGGGCGCATTGGTTCAGACCAGAGAACAGGGCTTCTAGTATGCGCCCTCCTTGGCAAAAACAGCTCGGACGGTGCGGAATAGAATCACGAAGTCACCAATAACAGACCAGTTCTCAACGTAGTAGAGATCAAGCCGAATGGACTCTTCCCAGGAGAGGTTAGAACGGCCAGAAACCTGCCACAGACCCGTGATACCTGGCTTAACCAGTAGCCGACGGTAGGCGTCCTCCTCATACTGCTCAACCTCAGCGGGCAGCGGTGGGCGAGGACCGACCAGCGACATATCGCCGATGAGCACGTTCCAGAGCTGGGGGAGCTCATCGATAGAGTACTTGCGAATGAACTTACCGATCTTGGTGATGCGGGGGTCATCGGCCATCTTAAAGAGCACACCGTTTCCCTCGTTCTTATCGATGAGTTGATCTTTGAGCTCTTCAGCATTGGGAACCATAGAACGGAACTTAATCATGTGAAAGCTGGTTCCCTTGATGCCCACGCGCTCCTGCAGGAAGAAAATCGGTCCGCCGTCGGACTTCACGAGCAGGGCAATGGAGACAAGCAGAGGGGCTAAGACAATCAAGCCGAAAGCCGAAGCAAAAACGTCAATACTCCTTTTAACAATTGCCTTTGCCCCGTCGATCCTGGGAGTGTGGACGTGGATGAGCGGAACCCCGTTCAGCGGCTGGGTATGGATACGGGGGCCTGCTATATCGGTCAGGGCCGGAGCCATAATGAGCGCTACATGAGCGGCCGCTAGAGCCCAGCCCAGTCGCCTAAGCTCGGTAGGGTTCAGGCCGTGCCCGGTTGATACTGCTACGGCATGGATATTATTGTCACGCACCACCTGTAAGACCTCTGCAGGGTCGGGCGAATAGCCAAGAACAGGTAGGTTCTCGTCATCTAAACGGGTCCCAGGACTCAGGCGTGGAAGGTAGGCCGCAACAGGACTTAAGCCTGAGGTTCTTGCGCCTTCTAAGGTCTTGAGGAGGTGATTGCCAGAGGCGACATCCCCAATAATCATGACTCGGGACAAGGCCCTACCCCGGTTGCGCCAATGAACCAGCCAGCGACGGACGCTCCACCGGGCACAGAGAAGAAGTAAGAGGCCAATAGGATAGGCCAAGATAACGTAGGTGCGGGCAAAATCTATTTTGGTCAGGTAAGAAAAAATCGCAATGAGTGCAAAGAAATAGCTGGTAGCCTTTGTCACTAAGCGATATTCGTCGTTGCCCTGGCCCAGGTAACGGATGTTGCGGCTATTGGCCACAGACAGGGCAAGAAACCAGATAATCCCAAACACTACGCCGGTTGCAATATAGCCCCAGGGCAGTTCCTTACGCCCCATAACCCCGGAATTAGCAAAACCAAAACTTGCGACATGTGCTATCGCAAAGGTGATTGAAATAGCCACAATATCTGCTAGATAAAGGGCGATTCGAATTTTTGGATGCCAGGTACGGCGGTTTCTGGTTTCTTCCCACCGTGCCTCGATGCGCTGATCATTCACTATTGCGATATCCCCTAAAGTGTTGGCTGTACCCGGTGCGAGCGGTGGTACAAGCCTGTGCGACTGGATTCTTAATACTATCAGGATGAACTAATAAGGGGATCGCTCAAAGAGGCAGAACCCTCACAGCTTCTCGGTGAGAAGCAGATGATATCCCCCACAGGTTCTCGGATTTCCCTTTTTATAGTCTAAGACAGCCCGGAAGAAATTTTTAGGGAGTTTCAGCACATGGCAGGCAATTTATCGGTCCAGACCGGCAGTGCTTAAGATGAAGTCAATGACCGGTTCATAAAGATGCGGAAGGACATTGTCATCCATAGGTACAGCTACCAGGATCTGCCCTTGCTCGGCAGAGACAAACAGGCCAGGATCGTTGCAGTCGGCGATACCAATAGTGGGTAGACCTGCCGATGCCGCATAGCCAGCCATACCGTGATCGGCTACAACAAGTTGGGGGAGAGTCCCCAGCTTTTCCAACTGGGTCAAAGCCAACTGCATGGGGCCGGGAAAATGGGTGTGCTGTAGATTGCCGTACTGCTGGAACATAACCACATCAAAGATTTGGCGGATATCCCCGTCAAGGAAAGAATCGCCTTCATCAATATCCAGGACTGTTGCACCGTGAGCGCGTGCCGCCTGAGCCATAGCAACATAGATGGGGAAAAGGCCAGCGGGGTGACCTGTCGCAAAAAGAATAGACTGCTTCTCTCTAACGGCCTGCCCAAAGATACGGGCATAGACGGTGAGCGCGTCAATGCAGAGCTCTGCGCTGATGGTGTCCTGGCCCTCAGTATGGGCGGGGTCTGGGCTGGTGCCTACCCGGCGGGCCATCAGCGCAAAGACGTCCTGGTAGGTCCAATCGCGCGTCCAGCTGACTCCGAAGTCCAGGTGCTCGTTGCCATCCACAAAACCCTGGAAATGGGACAGGTTGTTTTCGCGCGGAGTTGCGACCTGCCCGGTAATGCGAGCCTGGTTCAGGTAGGTGGAAAACTCTGAGCGACTCATGTTAAATGCCACGGTGAATCCTTAGGGTTGTGCTAGTGAAAGCTGACGGTAGATGCGGTCAAGGGCGCGGGCTGTCTGCTCCCAGGTCATGCGGCCTGCCCGCGCTGCGCCCGCTGCCCCTAAGCCCAGGCGGAAATCGGGGTTCCGCACCAATGATTCTATCGCCTGCGCCCAGGCGTGAGGGGTTCGCTCGGTAACCAGGATACCTGTAAGACCATCGGCGACAGCCTCTACTAGTCCGTCTACTTTGCTGGCGATTACCGCAGTTCCGCAAGCCTGAGCTTCAAGGGCCACCAGACCAAAGGTCTCAGAGGACGAAGGGCAGGCAACGATATCGGCCCTGCGGAAGACATCAGCCAGCTCAACCGCTGACACCGAAGAGCCAAGCGTGACAGCCTGGCCCAGACCCAGCTGGTGCGCTCGCTCCAATAAGTCCTGCTCGTAGGTGCCTCCCGACCTGCCCATAATATCGAGACTGACCTGCAAATCCTCAGGGAGAAGGGCAAGAGCTTCCACCAAGAGATGAGGGCCTTTGAGGGGCTGGGGGCGGCCAGCAAAGACCAGGTGAGCGGTGGTGTCGCTCCCGGTGTTCAAGGCTGATACCCGAGTAGACGGGTAGAAAATAGAAGTATCGACACCGGGGTTAATCACGCAGAGCCTGTCATCGGTTGCACCATAGTAGCGGCGCATCTGGTCAGCCTCAAACTTGGTATTGACCACCAGCGTCGCGGCTTCTTCTACTAGTTGCTTCTCGCCCTCCCACCGCTCGGCAGGTTCGGGAGACTCGCCCTCACCCAGCCGGGCATTTTTAGCCGCGGCGGTGGTGTGCATGGTCTGAACCAGGGGTATATGAGGGTAAGCCTCACGCGCGGCCAGCCCAGAAAGCCAATAGTGGCCGTGAAGAACACTGGGCTCACGGGTAGCTTTTTCACGTACTGCACGAGCAAAATCGGGGATAAAAGCCGGAAGATCAGCCTTGGCAAGACCAACCGCACGGGGAAGAACCAGACTGTGAACCTGCGCCCGCTCACCTAGAGTATCTGTGCCAGAGGGGCCACCATCGGTACGAAGGGTAAAGACCTCCACCGTGAGCGCGGGGTCAAGAGCTAAGAGCGCTCGCAGAGAACGGTCAATATAAACATTCATACCACCGGCATCCCCCCTGCCAGGCTGGGCTAGGGGGGAGGTATGCATGGAAAAGACATGCAGATGCAGAGAATCTGAGGGTTGCTGTGCCACCCTACCTACTGTACCTGAGCACTCACCCGCACCGATGGCCCAGCCCTCAGATCTGCCACCCACCGGACGCTGGCGGCCCGCGTGGTTTATGGTAGGAATATAAACCCTCACACCTTGGCTCAGAGCAGGAGCAAAGCATGACCCTTGAAAGCGCCTACCGCCAGTACGGCTATGTACCCACCGACGCGCCCGGTGATGCTGAACGCCTAGCCATCATTGACCTGGATGCGGTGGAACACAACGTGCGCCGTATCAAAGAAATCATCGGGGACCGCGACCTCATTGCCGTGATTAAGGCTGATGCCTACGGGCACGGTGCAGTGGATGTTTCCCGCTCAGCCTTGGCCGCCGGTGCCGACTACCTGGGGGTGGTTCACCTTAAAGAAGCCCACGCCCTGAGGCAGGCGGGAATTGATGCGCCGCTCATTGCCTGGCTCCACACTCCCCGAACGAACTTTGAACAGGCTCTGGCCGACGGAATCCAGCTCGGAGTCTCTAGCCGCTGGGAGCTGGAAAAAATTGCCCTGGCCCACCGCGCCAGAGGCCAAGAACAGCCCGTGCCTGTTCACCTTAAAGTGGATACGGGGCTGGGGCGTAACGGCGTCACCCTGCAGGAGCTACCTGCGCTGGCAGGCTATGCCAGGGAGCTTGAAAAAGCCGGGCTTATTAGCGTCTACGGACTCTTTTCGCACCTAGCGGTTGCCGATGAGCCTCAGCGCCCTGAAACCGCCGACCAGTCGGAAGCCTTTGACCGGGCCCTTGCGATTGTGCAGGCCGCGGGGCTTGAACCCCGGCTCCGTCACCTGGCTAATACCCCAGCAACGCTTACCGCCCCTGAGAAGGAAAACCCCGGCAGCCTGCTTCGAGATGCTGTACGCGTTGGGCTGGGCCTTTACGGCCTCTCGCCTCTGGACGGTCACAGCCCCGAAGATCTGGGCCTCAAACCGGTCATGCACTTACAAACCTTCATTAACGTGGTCAAAGAAGTGCCTGCCGGTCAGGGCGTCTCCTACGGGCTGAACTACATCACCGATCAACCCACCACCCTGGCCCTCATACCGGTGGGTTACGCAGACGGTGTGCCTCGGGTCGCCACCGGTGGTCCGGTACGTATCTACCCTGCCGGTCAGGCCGCCCGCACCTACCGGGAAGTCGGACGAATTGCCATGGACCAGATGGTAGTAGATTTGGGCGCTCCCGGCCTCGCAGACCCCGCCGCAGGCTACCTGGGCGCTCCCGCCGTCCTTTTTGGTACCGGGCAGAATCCTGCTGTCACTGAGTGGGCCCAGGCTGCCGGAACCATCAACTACGAAATTGTCACCCGCATCTCCCCTCGTATCCAGCGGGTGAGCATTGGCGGTTCATGGCGGACCGCACCCCAGAAATAAGACCCCGCAAGCCTACGAAAGTAACCATGAGTAAGCCCCTCCTGCTTGACCTTGAAATCACCGGTCCCGAACATACCCGTGCGCTGGCTCTAGCTCTAGCCCCCTACCTCCACGCCGGCGATGTGCTCATTCTGACCGGCGAGCTAGGCGCAGGTAAAACCACCTTTACCCGCTCGCTCGGTGAGGGCCTAGGAGTACGCCAAGGCGTCATCTCACCCACCTTTGTGCTCTCACGAGTCCACCCCAACCTGCCCAATGGACCCCGCCCCGGCGGGCCCGACCTGGTGCATGTGGATGCCTACCGACTGGCCTCAGCCGAAGAACTCGATGACCTGGACCTGGAATACTCCCTAGATACCTCCGTGACCGTTATTGAGTGGGGCAGAGATAAGGCAGAGCACCTGAGCGAGAACCTGCTGGACCTAGAGTTTTCACGGGTCACCGGGGCAGACCTGGCAGAGACCGACCCCTACCAGCTATACGCCCCCGGCCAAGAAACGGAGCGCGAGGATGAGGACGGGCACCCCGAACCGCGCCGCCTTCGTCTGCTGGGGACCGGGCTCCGCTGGGAGGCCACCTGGAAGCAGCTCACAGACACCCTCACCTCAGTGGGGCTAGACTAGGGGAGTGCTTTTACTCGCTCTTGATTCATCTGCAACCGCCTCTGTAGCCCTGGGCTCCTATCAGGGCGGTACCCTGACCGTCCTGGCTCACCGGGCTACCACCGATACCCGCTCACACGCTGAGGTCATGTCGCCCTTCGTGGAGCAGGTTCTGGCTGAAGCCGGCTACCGGGGAAGAGACCTGGATGCCCTGATCACAGGTACCGGCCCCGGCCCCTTCACTGGTTTGCGCGCCGGTATCGTTACGGCCCGCACGCTGGCTTTTGCCTGGGATAAGCCCCTCTATGGCCTGATGAGCTTGCAGGCTCTGGCAGAAGCTGCTGCGGATACCGCCCGCGCCCGGGGGCACCAGAAGTTCTTGGTTGCTAGCGATGCCCGCCGCCGTGAGGTCTACACCGCCGTCTACGAGCTGACCGGCACCGGCTATACCCTGCTGGATGGTCCCACCGTGGGCTCTGCTTCGCAGGCTCCCCACTTACCTTCCTACGGTTTTGGTGCTGGCCTCTACCCTCAGGACCTTGAGAGACAGGAGGGCTTTGAAAGCCTCCAGCCCGATGCCCCTAGCTTACTTGCTGCCGCCTGCCGCTTAGGAATGGAGAACCTGAGCCAGGACACCTCTGCGCTCTACCTGCGTGAATCCGATGCCAAGGTTCCTCTTGCTCGCAAGAAGGCGCTGGGCTCATGAGTCTAGCTGCCCTGCCCACCGGTCTAGCGGGCGGAGTTACCGCCCGGCCCATGACCCTGCACGATGTCCCTGCCGTTCACACCCTAGAGCTTGCGCTTTTCCCCGCCGATGCCTGGCCCCTGGACATGTTTCTGGCTGAAATCACCCACCCCAGCCGGGCCTACATCCTGCTTGAAGCTCCGGCCAGTGATACCGGCCCTGCCCAGGTCATTGGCTACGCCGGGTGCATGAGCGTAGCCGACACCGCCGATGTGCAGACCATCGCCGTGCTACCAGCCTGCCAAGGGCTCGGATACGGGCGGGCCATGCTGGACTACCTGGCCAGGGAAGCCAGCGCCCGAGGAGCCGAAAAAATCATGCTCGAAGTACGAGCCGATAACCCCCGCGCCCAGGACCTCTACCGACGCAACGGCTACCAGCACATTCACACGCGCCGCCGCTACTACCGCGACGGGGTCCATGCTCTAATTATGAGCAAAGAGCTCCCGCCTGCGATCGAAGCAGACCCCGCAGATAGTCCGGCCTCCGCCTAGCCCCGCACCCGGCCAGGCCTCATCCCGGCCCTTAGAAACCTCAGCAAAGAAGACTAACCATGACAGACCAGCCCCTTGTCCTTGGCATTGAATCATCCTGCGACGAAACCGGCATCGGTATCGTACGGGGCCAGACCCTGCTGACCAACACCGTGTCTTCGTCCATGAACGAGCACGTCCGCTTTGGTGGTGTGATCCCTGAGATTGCCTCCCGCGCCCACCTAGACGCCATGATTCCGGCCCTGCGCGCAGCCCTGGATGAAGCCGGGGTGACCCTGGACGAGATTGACGCTATCGCCGTGACGGCAGGCCCTGGCCTTGCCGGTGCCCTGATGGTGGGTGTCTCAGCGGCTAAAGCTCTGGCCACCGCTACAGGCAAGCCCCTCTACGGTATTAACCACCTGGTAGCCCACGTGGGAGTTGGCCTGCTCGATGACTGCGGCATTGAAGGTCACACCGCCGACTTTCTGGACGGTCTACCCCCCAGCGGGTTAGGTGCACTGCTCGTTTCCGGTGGTCATACCGAGATTCTGGCGGTCCGGGATATCACCGGCGATGTAGAACTGCTGGGGGCGACCCTCGATGATGCCGCCGGTGAAGCCTACGACAAGGTAGCCCGGCTGATGGGGCTGCCCTACCCCGGCGGGCCTGCCATTGACCGAGCCGCCGCCGGTGGCGATGGCACCGCCTTTGCCTTCCCCCGCGGCCTATCCACCCGCAAATTTATGGGAACAGCCCAAGAGCCCGGACCCCACCGCTACGACTTCTCCTTCTCCGGCCTCAAAACCGCTGTGGCCCGCGTGGTGGAAGGCTTTGAAGCTCGCGGTCAAGAAGTGCCCGTGGCCGATATTGCCTCCAGCTTCCAGGAAGCGGTGGTTGATGTGATCACTGGCAAGGCCATGCTAGCTTGTACCGAACGTGGGATTGATACCCTGCTTCTGGGTGGCGGTGTAGCGGCGAACTCACGCCTGCGCTCGCTGACTGCCCAGCGCTGTGCAGAGAACGGGGTTAAGCTGGTGATCCCTCAGCTGAGCCTGTGCACGGATAACGGGGCCATGGTCGCGGCTCTGGGTGCCCGGCTGGTATCGGAAGGGCGTGCGCCCTCCGGTCTTGATTTCACCGCTGATTCTTCGTTACCTGTTACCACTATTTCCCTCTAGGGTGCAGGGGCCTAGAGTCCTTCGGTAGCCTGAGCTACCAGGTCATCGACCACCGCGCGCAGGTCGCCCCGGTTCTCGTGCGCTACTCGGCGCTGACGCTGATAGCCAGCTCCCTCACGGCAGATACGCTCAATATCGGCCAGCTCAGCCTGACAACCCAGATCAGCGGCTATGCCCTCTAGCTTGTTGAGCAGGCCCAGGACGTCCTCGGTGATAGGGCGTTCTGCATTGGCGTTATCCACAATAACTACGGCATCGGTGCCGTATCGGGCTGCCCGCCACTTGTTTTCCTGGTGGTGCCAGGGCTTGAGCGGCTCAATGCGCCTACCTGCTTCAATCTGACGGGAGAACCACTCGACCAGGCACTGGGTAAAAGCGGTGAGCGCGGTGATATCGGCAATGGAGGCCAGCCCGTCGTAGGCCCGCATCTCAACGGTGCCGTACTTGGGTACCGGGCGGACATCCCACCTGTTCTCGCTGGGGTCATCAATCACGCCGGTGGCAACGAGATCTTCTAGGTAGTCTTCATAGTTTTCCCAGCTCTCAAAGGTAAAAGGTAGGCCTGAGGTAGGGAGCTGCTGGAAAATTTGGGATCGCTGGGAGGCGAAGCCGGTGTCTTCACCCTCCCAAAAGGGGGAGCTGGCTGAGAGCGCTAGGAGGTGGGGGTAAAAGTTGGTAAGCCCGTTGAGGACGGGTAGAGCTTTGGCTCGGGAATCTACACCGGTGTGGACGTGTACCCCGTAGATGATTTGGCGGCGGCCCCAGTATTGGGAGCGGTCAAGCACCCGCAGGTAGCGTTCTTTGCCCACTACCACCTGTTCTAAAGCCTGAGAGAAAGGGTGGGTTCCTGCGGAGAAAAAGGCTAGTCCGAGCCGGTCGGTAATTTCCTTGAGTTTTGCTGTTGCTTGGGCCAGCTGGTCGGCAGCTTCTGCGGGGGTGCGGCAGATGCCGGTCACAACTTCAACCGTGTTATTGAGGAATTCACCGGTAATGTGCGCGCCCGGCCCCGGCACTAGTAGGTCGGGGTTTTGCTCTTGAATCAGAGCCAGAACCTCATCAGCCCTACCCGCTAGTTCACGGCTAACGGGGTCAACCAGGGCAAGTTCCCATTCCACGCCAAGGGTGGACTGGGCTGAGGATGCAAACTGCATGGTGGTGCTCCTGGGGATGGGTGCTGTCGCTGATTCTATCTTAGGGCCAGTGGGCCCTCTCCATGAATTGGGTGTCACCGTGTGACGGGGGGCGGGTCGGGGGTGTTTCTTACTTTGTATTTGCCCGGTGCTGATCTTATCAACTGGCTTGGGGGCTGGTCTTTAAGGGTGTTGATGACAATAGCACCGGGCAGAGGAGAAGGCTCCTTGAGTCATCTCCCGCCCTTGGTCATCGGCACCTGTATAGGTTCAGCCCAGATTGCAAGCCGCTGAGAATCCAGCCCCTGACCCAGCCGGGTGAGAATGAGGGTTGCCTCCTTGCGAGCTTGCCCCTTTTTCTTTTTAGCACCGGCGAGGAGCTTGGCTCGAAGCTGTTCTGGAACGATATCTACCCCGCGTTTTTTGACGGTAAGGGCGGTGATGCCGTTTTCCTTGACCCAGCGTTTGAGGGCTTTCTCATGCAGGGGAAGTATCTGCCGGACTTCAAAGTACTGGGCGAGCGCGGTGGGTTCTAGAGTGTCTATGGTCAGGTAGGCGATTCGCTCGTCGATGAGGTGGGCGCCCAGTTTGTGCGCTAGGTCGGAGACAAGGTGGGACCGTACTACGGCTCCATCGGGTTCAGCCAGGTAGGTGGCTAGTTCACCGATGGTGGGTTCGTATTGGTGGGTGCCGGTGCTTTCGGGGGAGTCGAGAGCCGAGGTGATGTCTTCCAGAAGTTCTGGTTCTTGTGGGTTTTTGGAGAGTAGGCTGGCTGCTCTACGCACCCTCTTGCGGGCCAGGGCGTTGAACCAGAGCACTACTTCTACAACGGAGCCACCGTGGGATACCCATTCGGCTTCGCAGTTGGCGGGAATGTGTTCGTGGGGTAGGCCCGGGCCCATTTTGACGCCCATGGGGATGCCGGTTGCCGCCAGTTTTTCGATCAAGGAGAGGGGAGGGGAGAAGGCTTCGGGGTCAAAGAGTCGGGAGGTGGTTGCGCCATCCTCAACTTCGCGGCGGGCCGGGTCGAGCCAGAGCGCTTGAATCGCTTGACCGTTTGCGGTGGTGAGGGTCTGAACGTCAATGTTTTCGACATTGCCGACGAGCACCTGCGAGTTGGGGTAGTGGGCAAGATTGTGGGCTGTGAAAGCGGCGGTTGTGGGGTCTAGTTCTACGGCGGTGATGGCAAGGCCTGCGGCAGCAAAGGCTAGGGAATCAGCGCCGATGCCGCACCCTAAGTCGGCTACAGAGGTGATCCCTGCGTCCTTGAAACGTTGGGCGTGACCTTTAGCGACGGCGGCCCGGGTGGCCTGCTCGTAGCCTGCTTCGGTCAGGAGCATACTGTGGGCCTTATCCCCGAACTTATCTGCTCCCTGGGTGCGGAGCTTTGCCTGGGTGAGTATGGCTGAACTGTCTTCTGGGCTGAAGCCGCGTGAGCGCAGGGTGCTGGCTGCTGCCAGAGCGCGGTCGGTGGAGTAGGGGGTGAACTCGTCGATAGCGGCAAGCTGTTCGTGCGTGAATGGGTGGGCTGGGGCGGGGGTCAGGCTAGTCATTGCCTACCATTCTAGTGCCGGTGGGGAGTTTGGTGATGGGTTGGCTAGCGAGAGCCCACACCGCACCGGTAAGGCCGAGTCCGCCGATGAGGGTGCAGGCGGTAGGTAAGGAGAAGACCAGAAGCGTCCCGGAGATAGCCAGAGGCCCAGCTACTACTGCCGCCTGCGAGAACATGGCCCACTTACTGAGGAAGCGGGCACGCCCGGTGCTGGGGCTCAGGTCGGCTCCGATGGTCATGTTGATGCCTGCACCAAAGCCGTTTCCGATGGCCATGAGAATCAATCCCACAATAAACCCGCTATGGCTGGTTGCTAAGGGTGGAACGATGAAGCCTGCACCAAAGAAGGAAAGGCAGAGGGCTAGAACAGCGGAGCGGCCTACCCTGTCTTTGAGGTAGCCACCGGGGACCATCAGGACCATCTCAAGAGCAGAGCCTAAAGCAATGGCTAGAGCGATCTGGGCGTCGGACCAGCCGATGTGCAGGCCCCACAGGGCAACCACAATGGGCTGGGTAACGCGGCAGAGCGAAAGGGCAACTACCGCCAGGCCCGCGCACCAGACGGCTTTCCAACGCACTGCTAGCTCGGTGCTTTCCTCGGAACGGGCGGATTGAGCGGCTTGTGTTGCGCTGCCAAAGGCGCTGTTGAGTCTGCGAAGTTGCAGGCATAGTGTGGCTAGGACGACAGCGGTTAGGGCGAAGAGAAAAACTGACCAGAGCGGTAACCAGAGCAGAAGCAGGGACGAGACGAGAGGGCCAGCGAGTGAGCCTGCGCGTTGGGCACCACCCAGGGCAGTCATGGCCTTGCCCCGGTCACTTTCGGCAACGGTTTCGGCAAGGACTGATTGGCGGGCGAGGCCCCAGGCTACCTGCGAGGGAACCCGAGCGAGGTAGGCCAGAACGTAGAGGCCCAGGGCCCAAGGAGAGGGAAAGATCAGGATGAGGGCGCTGAGGAGGAAAGAAACAGCCGCGCTGGTGGTGGCGTAGGTCATGGCTCGTTTGTCGCCTACCCTGTCGATGGTACCGCCAACTGGCACGGTACAGAGTAGAGCAAAGACACCTGCAACCGCTACTAACGAGCTTGCTAAGGCGGGAGAAGCCCCGAGCCTGATCGTTGCCAGAATCTGAATGGGAACGATAGCACCTAGCCCCATTGAAAAGAGGACGGTAGGAACTAGAACGGGCCAGAAAATCAGTTTGAGCACGGGTACCTCCACATCACCAGAAAGTAGTCTATAACACACAAAAAGGTGCGCTGTGTGCGAAACCTGCGCCGTATCTTGCCCCCTGAGCCATTACCGGCCTAAAGTTTTAGTTAGCACTTGACCGCTTACAGTGCTAAAGATGCCCGGTAGGTAAGACCGCGACGATACCAGCACCGGGCGCTGCAGCACCGGTCACCCCATAATTTCTATTTTTAAGCCTTCTCATAAGGAGTACCTCGTGGCAAACATCAAGCCCCTCGAAGACCGCATTGTCGTCCAGATCGTCGAAGCAGAGCAGACCACCGCATCCGGCCTGGTTATTCCCGACACCGCCAAGGAAAAGCCCCAGGAAGCCAAGGTTATCGCTGTAGGCCCCGGCCGCATCGACGACAAGGGCAACCGCATCCCCGTAGATGTAGCAGAAGGCGACCTTGTCATCTTCTCCAAGTACGGCGGTACCGAAGTTAAGTTCGGTGGCGCTGAATACCTGATCCTCTCAGCCCGCGACGTTCTGGCTGTTGTCTCCTAAGTTCTAGCGGAACCCACCACGCCCGTTAGTACCCAAAGAAAGAAGTAAGGATTCATGGCAAAACAGCTTGAATTCAACGATGAGGCGCGTAAGCACCTACAGGCCGGTGTTGATAAACTGGCCAACGCTGTCAAGGTAACCCTGGGCCCCCGCGGCCGTAACGTGGTTCTTGATAAGCAGTGGGGCGCGCCCATCATCACCAACGACGGTGTCTCCATTGCCCGCGAAATCGAGCTGGAGGACCCCTACGAGAACCTCGGCGCTCAGCTGGCTAAAGAGGTAGCAACCCGCACCAACGACGTTGCTGGTGACGGCACCACCACCGCAACCGTTCTGGCTCAGGCACTGGTTGCCGAAGGCTTGCGGAACGTTGCCGCTGGTGCCGCCCCCGGTGAGATTAAGCGGGGAATTGAGCAGGCAGCCAAGCTGGTTGCTGAGCGCCTTCTGGCGAATGCCCGCGAAGTTAAGGGCGAAGAAGTGGCTCACGTTGCCGCTATCTCTGCCCAGTCACCTCAAATTGGTCAACTGCTGTCCGAGGCTTTCTCTAAGGTCGGCCAGGATGGCGTTATCACCATTGAAGACGGCTCAACCACCGAGATTGAGCTTGAGGTCACCGAAGGCATGCAGTTCGATAAGGGCTACCTGTCACCCTCCTTCGTGACCGACCCCGAGCGTGCCGAAGCTGTCTTGGAAAACACCGCTATTCTGCTCTACCAGGGCAAGATCTCAACCGTTGCCGAGATTATGCCCGTCCTGGAAAAGATTGTTCAGGCCAAGAAGCCGCTGACTATCATTGCCGAGGACGTGGACGGTGAAGCCCTCTCCACCCTGGTGGTCAATAAGCTCCGCGGCAACCTGGATGTTGTGGCCCTCAAAGCTCCTGGCTTTGGCGATCGCCGCAAGGCAATCTTCCAGGACCTTGCCGTTCTGACCGGTGCTACTGTCATCACCGGTGAACTGGGTATCTCCCTGGACGCTGTCACCCTGGAACAGCTCGGTTCAGCGCGACGCGTAACAGTTACCAAGAACAACACTACCATCGTTGACGGCGGTGGCACCTCCGAGGCTGTTGCTGACCGCGTCGCCCAGATTCGCAGTGAAATTGAGCGCGTGGACTCCGAATGGGACCGCGAAAAGCTCAAGGAGCGCCTGGCCAAGCTGGCCGGCGGTGTTGGCGTTATTAAGGTAGGTGCGGCAACTGAGGTCGAAGCCAAGGAGCGCAAGCACCGCATCGAGGACGCTGTGTCATCCACTCGCGCAGCTCTTGAAGAGGGCATCGTAGCCGGTGGCGGTACCGCCCTTGTTCACGCGCTTGCTGCCCTGGATGGCGTCAAGCTCGACTCTCAGGAGGCTCAGGTCGGTATCGACATTGTGCGCCGTGCCCTGGTTCAGCCTCTACGCTGGATTGCTGAGAACGCAGGCCAGGATGGCTACGTCGTTGTCTCTCGCGTCGCTGAGTTGCCCATCGGTCACGGCTTTAACGCCGCAACCGGCGAGTATGAGGATCTCATCGCTCGCGGTGTCATTGACCCCGTCAAGGTAACCCGTTCAGCACTAGAAAATGCAGCCTCCATTGCTGCGCTGGTTCTGACCACCGAGACCCTGGTCGTTGAGAAGCCCGCTGAGGACGAGAACGAACAGGCTCAATAAAATAGCTGTCCGTTAGGTATACCAGCCGCCTCAAGTTCTGCCCGCTATGGTGACCAACACCGTAGCGGGCAGAACTATTTGTATTAACAAAACACCTGAAAGTGGCGGTAGGATGCAAGAGCTAGAAAGATTGGACCTGGCTAGCAGGTCGCAGGCCAGAGCACCAGTAGGCTGAAAGGAGGAAGCCCACAGCACTACGCGGCGCTAGAAGCTATGAATGATTCTCAACTCCGCCAGCACCGGGCGCCCTCTACCGGAACCATACGAACCGTCACCCTCCAGGCAGAACGAGCCTGGCGCCCCGAAATTCAGGGGCTGCGGGCACTGGCTCTGCTCCTGGTGGCCGCCTACCACCTGTGGTTTGGGCGGGTATCAGGTGGCGTGGATGTCTTCCTGCTTATCTCTGCATTTTTGCTAACTGGCTCGTTCACCCGAAAGCTGGAAGAGGGTAAAATCCTTGAGCCGGGGAGCTGGTGGGGCGCTAAAACTCTGCTGGCCTACTGGGTTCATGTCTTTAAACGCCTGCTTCCACTTGCTTCTATTACGGTTCTGCTGACCCTTCTGGGCACCTATTTTTTTATTCCGGCTGAGCGTTGGCTACCCATTATTGATGAAGCTAAATCTGTGGTCCTCTACCAGCACAACTACTGGTCAATCGAGAACGCCGTGGACTACTATGCGGCGGATTCATCGCAGGCTTCACCCTTCCGGCATTTCTGGTCGCTCTCAGTCCAAGGGCAAATGTATGTGCTCTGGCCGCTGATTTTCCTGCTCCTTGCCCTGCCCCTGGGTAAGCGCCGACGCTGGGCGCGCTGGCTGTTGACCCTTGCTTTCGGCTTGATTTTTGCCCTGTCGCTGTCCTATTCCATTGACGAGACTGCCGCCCACCAGACCACCGCCTACTTTAATACCCAGGCCCGGCTGTGGGAGTTTGCGCTGGGATCCCTGGTCGCGCTCTGGCTACCTGCGCTCAAACTGCCCCGGCACTTGCGCGCTCTGATGGGGTGGGTAGGTCTTGCGGGCTTGGTGAGTTGTGGGTTTGTACTCGATGTGAACGGTACATTCCCCGGCTATGTTGCGCTCTGGCCTACCCTCTGTGCGGCTCTGGTGATCATGGCGGGGGATACCGGCACGCTCTGGGGCCCCGAAAAGCTACTTACCTGGCGCCCCCTCTTGGCTTTGGGCGGTTTCTCCTATGCCCTGTACCTGGTGCACTGGCCAATCCTCATTTTCTACCTCTCCCAGACCAAAGAGGCCAAGGCTGGCTTCGTCGCGGGACTGGTTCTCCTCCTCATTTCTGGTTTACTAGCTTGGGCCTTGACTAAAGCCGTCGAGCAGCCGCTTCGGGACTGGGCATGGCCCAACCGTTCCATCGTCGCCGGGTTTGTCACAGCTACCCTCTTTGCGGGCCTGGCTCTGGCTCCCTCCTACGCATGGACCTCATCCATCTACCGGCAGGCGGTAGCCGCTGAAGAACACCGGGCAACGAATAACGTCGGGGCCGCTATGCTGGACTCCACTTACGAGTACACAGGGGACGAGGACGCCACCGTAATCCCTATTCGGGCCGTGCTGGATGCCGACTGGGCTGATTTAGGCCCCTCCTGCACCGAGGCCGCACCCGAACTGGACCTACCCGAATACCTGGAGCGGGACTGCAACTTCGTGGTGCAGACACCCAATCCCACCGGGACGGTGGTTGCCTGGGGCAACTCCCACACCCAGATGTGGATTACGGCCCTGCGCCCCCTGGCAGCGGAAGAGGGCTGGAACTTGATTGCCCTGACCCGCCCCGGTTGCTTCCTGGGGCAAGAAGATAACGAGGCCTACTCCAACGGCTTTGAATGCCAAGAATGGGCCGAAGAAAGCTCCAACTACATACAGCAACTACACCCGGATATCGTCATACTCCAGGGCACCAAATCGGAGGCAGAACTGCCCGATACCGTCCTTGCCAATGCTGAACAGCGTATAGATGAGCTAACCCATTCGGATATCAGAGTTATCGGGGTTCGTGACACGCCCCGCATGGAAACCATGCACAAGGACTGCCTTGACTCCTTTGGCACATTCGATGAGTGCACCATGGATCCAGGCCAGGACGTATTCGAGAGCCCTTTAACCGCGTTGGAAGGGCGTTACCCAGGGTTTGCGGCTCTCAACCTTTCAGACTTGGTCTGCCCCAACAACGAATGTCCTGCCAGTATCGGTAACATCTATACCTACTTTGACTATGACCACCTCACCGCTACCTATATAGAAACTCTGGGCCCCTACTTTGACCCTCGCCTCTTGGAGGCTGTGCATCGTGCTGATCAAAGCGCACAGACTGCCGCAGATGATTCAGCTTTCTAAGATGAGCTGACCGGATATACCTAGAGCGGGAATGGGTGGGCTAGTCTGGTAGCTATGGGCTTTGAGGCTTCCTACCTGCCGGTGCAGAGCTGTTGCAAGGGGCCGGGGCGTCCGCTCGCACAAGCCAGCCAAGCAGACTAAGATTAAAGATAGTGTCGCCCGCGCTAGATGACCCCCTTCGAAAGGTAGCAACCCCTCCATGACCACTCCTACTGCTCTGAGCGAAGACCCCTTCGGCTTTACCGGACTTACCTACGACGACGTTCTCCTGCTACCTGGCAACACCGATGTCATTCCCTCCGAAGCAGATACCACAACGCGCCTAACCCGCCGTATCTCTATCGGTTCACCCATTATTTCTGCGGCCATGGACACCGTCACCGAAGCTAACCTGGCAATTGCTATGGCTCGCATGGGTGGCATGGGCGTTATCCACCGTAACCTTTCAATCCAGGATCAGGCCGACCACGTGGACCGCGTCAAGCGGAGCGAATCGGGCATGATTACCAACCCCGTGACCGTCGGCCCCGATGCCACTATTGCTGAACTTGATGCGCTCTGCGGGCACTACAAGGTCTCGGGTCTTCCCGTGGTGGATGATTCCGGTGTTCTGGTCGGTATTATCACCAACCGCGACATCCGTTACCTACCCGAGTCCACCTTTGAGACCACCAAGGTCCGTGACATCATGACCAAGATGCCCCTGATTACGGGTCATGAGGGCATGAGCAAGGACGAAGCCTTTGGCCTGCTGGCAAGTAACAAAATCGAGAAACTGCCCCTGATTGACGAAGCAGGTAAGCTCACCGGTCTGATTACGGTCAAGGACTTCACCAAGAGCGAGCAGTACCCCCGAGCCACTAAGGACGAGGACGGTCGCCTGCGCGTCGGTGCCGCTATCGGATTCTTTGGTGATGGCTACGAGCGCGCCATGACCCTGATCGAAGCCGGTGTTGACGCCCTGTTCGTGGATACCGCCAACGGTCACTCCCAGGGCGTACTCGACATGATTGCCCGCCTCAAGAAAGACAGCGCAGCCGCCCACGTTGATGTTGTGGGTGGCCAGGCCGCTACACGGGCCGGTGCCCAGGCCATTATCGATGCCGGGGCCGATGCCGTGAAGGTGGGCGTTGGCCCCGGTTCTATCTGCACCACCCGCATTATCGCCGGCGTTGGTGTGCCCCAGATTACCGCTATCAATGAATCGGCTAAAGCCGCTATCCCTGCCGGTGTTCCGCTGATCGCGGACGGCGGTATGCAGCACTCCGGTGAAATTGGTAAGGCCCTGGTCGCAGGTGCTGACTCCGTGATGCTTGGCTCCCTGCTGGCCGGTACCGCAGAATCACCCGGCGACCTAATTTTTGTCAACGGCAAGCAGTTCAAGGCCTACCGTGGCATGGGCTCACTGGGGGCAATGCAGTCCCGCGGGGGTAAGAAGTCTTTCTCTAAGGACCGCTACTTCCAGGCCGATGTGTCCTCAGAGGAGAAGCTGATTCCCGAGGGAATCGAAGGTCAGGTGCCCTACCGTGGCCCCCTGTCCTCTGTACTGCACCAGCTCGAAGGCGGCCTGCGCCAGACCATGTTCTATGTGGGTGCCCACACTATCGACGAACTCAAGCACAAGGGCCAGTTTGTGCGGATCACTTCGGCAGGTCTGAAGGAATCACACCCGCACGACATCATGATGACGGTAGAAGCCCCCAACTACCGCCGCTAAGCGCAGATTGTTAGCACCGCCTGCCCCTAGAATTGGGCGGGCCTGAGCAGAAAGCCACCAACCGGCTAGACCGGTGAAAGGAAAAGCTATGAACGACATCCAAATTGGTATGTCCAAGCGTGCTCGCCGCACCTACTCGCTCGATGAAATTGCCCTGGTTCCTACCCGCAGGACCCGGGATACCAACGATGTGAACGTCACCTGGCAGATTGATGCCTTCGCGTTCGAGACCCCCATCATCGGTGCTCCTATGGACTCGGTGATGTCACCGGCTACCGCTATCGCTCTGGGTAAGCTCGGTGGCCTGGGTGTTCTTAACCTGGAAGGGTTATGGACTCGTTATGAGGATCCCCAGCCCCTACTCGATGAAATCACTGCACTGGATGCAGAGGATGCCCCAGCCGCGACCCGCCGCATGCAGCAGATATATTCGGAACCCATTAAGGCTGAGCTGATAACGGCTCGCCTTGCTGAGATTCGTGAGTCCGGTGTCATTGTGGCAGGTTCGCTGACCCCGCAGAACACCCAGGAGTTCTATGAGACTGTGGTGAAAGCTGGTGTTGATATCTTTGTGATTCGCGGTGCAGCTGTTTCTGCCCAGCACGTTTCGACTAGCCGTGAGCCTCTGGACCTCAAAAAGTTTATTTACGAGCTCGATGTCCCTGTGATGGTGGGCGGTGTAACCGGTTATACCCCCGCCATGCACCTGATGCGCACCGGTGCCGCTGGTGTCCTGGTTGGCTTTGGGGGCGGTGCGGCCCTCACTACCCGCCGGGGCCTGGGTATCCAGGCCGCTATGGCAACTGCTATCTCCGATGTAGCAGCCGCCCGCTCGGACTACCTGGACGAATCGGGTGGCCGCTACGTCCATGTGATCGCTGACGGTTCACTAGGCCGCTCCGGTGATATGGTCAAGGCTCTGGCTATGGGGGCCGATGCTGTCATGATTGGTGCGCCTCTGGCTCGTGCCCTTGAGGCCCCTGGTGCCGGCTGGTACTGGGGTAACGAAGCCCATTCCAAAGATTTCCCGCGCGGTGTACGCACCTACCAGGGTACCGTGGGAACCCTCAAGGAGGTTCTCTACGGCCCCTCGGCTCACACCGACGGTAGTTCTAACCTGGTAGGTGCCCTCAAACGGGCGCTGGCTACCTGCGGGTACACCGACCTGAAATCTTTCCAGCGTATCGATGTGAATTTCACCCCCTACGTCAAGTAGCGTCGACGGCCTCGCTCTTGCTGCTCACATGCAGGGGAGCGGGGCCTGCGCGCTGTCACCCATGTTTGTAAGAGGTCTCTGAGTTGCTGAAAACTGCCCTAACCCCACGCTGGTTGCTGGGCTTGCTCCTGGTGCTGGCTCTGTCCAGCGGCTTTGTCATGCTCAGTAAGTGGCAGCTTAACTCATCGACCATGGGGCAGCTTACCGCTGACCCGGCCAAGGATAGGGTAGGCCCCTACACCGAAGTTCTCCAACCACACAGTGCTCAGCTCGCTAGCACTGTAGATACTGTAGTTGAAGCGCGAGGTACCTATACTCCAGGCTCCTCCTACCTGGTAGAAAACAGGCTTAAAGATGGTGTCCAAGGCTACTGGGTAATTGCTCTATTCACCCCGGAAGATAGCCAGAACGTGGAAACCAGTATGGGATCTAGCCCCCGGGGTATCGCTGTGGTGCGCGGCTGGTCTAAGGAGCCCCTTGTGCCTCCGGAACCTCAAGGGCCGGTGACGGTAGCCGGTCGTATCGTGGCTAATGACCCACCGGTCAATAGTAACCAGAGACACTCCCAGCTTGAGAACAAGGACCGTTTACTGGGGTCAGCCAGCCCTGCCTACCTCACGAATGTGTGGAACGCCCCGCTCTATGACGGAATCCTGACCCTTGATTCTGAGAGCACAGAGGGGACACCGCTGGCTGATGACGGAACCATAGCTATAAACGCCACCATCATCGGGCAGACCGATAACTTCCTGCCGGTGCGGGCGCCTCAGGTCACCGATGAGAATGTTGACTGGCTCAACATCTTCTACGCCCTAGAATGGCTGGTTTTTGCTGGGTTTGCGCTGTATCTGTGGTATCGCATGCTTAAGGACGCCGTTGAAAAGAAAAATGATCCGGCTCTCTACTTCGAGTATGAGGGGGAGTACTGGGTAGACGAAGAAACCGGCCGCCCCTACTACTACGACCCGGCGGATAAGACCTACTATTATTTCGATGAGGTCCAATCAACTAATAATACCGAGTCACACTAAGATTTCTCAGACAAATAAGGCCTCTGCCAGCTTAACCCTAATCCGGTAACTGGCGCAGAAGAACGAATTAACCCACGAAAGAGGGAACAAGGTGACTGAAGAACCTACCCACCGCCCGGTCAATCGGACCGATGGCAAGAAAGTAACCCTAGCAGAGGGCAAAGCTGAGGCAAATGCACGCGGTGGTTTTACCGTTCGCAAGAAGTTTGGCGGAACGGAGGCCCAGATTCGTGGTGCTCTCACCTTCTATAAGTGGTGCGCCTGGATATCGGGTATCTTCTTGTTGCTGCTGGTTGCTGAGATGATTACGCGTTACATCGTTGGTTATGACCTTATTGCGGGCGGAAGGGATGCGCAGACCGGGCAGAGCCTTGCCCTGGGCTGGCTGAATAGGGAAACCGGTAACCTGCACGGCGGTGTAAATATTTCCACCTGGGTTCTGATCGTTCACGGCTGGTTTTACGTCATTTATCTGATTTCTTGTTTCCGTCTTTGGCTGCTGATGCGCTGGGCATTGCCGCAGATGATTGTGATGGCCTTAGGTGGCGTGGTCCCCTTCCTTTCCTTCATTGTTGAGCACAAGATTCATGCGGAAACCCTCGCTCTGCTCGATTCCAACCCGCAGGCAACTAAACGGTATTAGCCCGGTAGCTACTGTAACTGTTGACAGGTTGGGGGGATGCCTGCCAGCCAGACCCCAATCTGCTTTAGAATAAGACCTATGGAATTCCCTGGGACCGGGTCTTTCGGTTGCCGCTGAGCGTGTACCGTCTATCTGGTCCAAACCCACAACCGAAAAGGTAAACATCTGTGACTACTCACACCCCCAACGAGGAGCTGGATCAGCGCCCGGTATTGGTCGTTGATTATGGCGCCCAGTATGCGCAGCTGATCGCCCGCCGCGTGCGAGAAGCTGGTGTCTATTCGGAGCTGGTGCCTCACACCATGCCAACCGAGAAGATGCTTGCTAAGAACCCTGCAGCCATCATTCTTTCTGGTGGCCCCTCATCTGTTTATGAGGAAGGTGCACCCAAGGGTGACATTGCCCTCTTTGAAGCTGGCGTACCCGTATTTGGTATCTGCTATGGTTTCCAGGTCATGGCCCAGACGCTGGGTGGCAAGGTCGCCCAGACCGGTTTGCGTGAATATGGCGCAACCGACGCTGTCCTGTGCGCACAGAACTCTTCTTTCTTGACCGGTACCCCTGCCACCCAGAACGTGTGGATGAGCCACGGCGACTCTGTGGCTGAAGCCCCCGAAGGTTTTGAGGTTCTGGCTAAGACCCCGGGCGCGACTGTTGCCGCGTTTGTGGACGAGAAGCGTAAGCTCGGTGGCGTGCAGTGGCACCCCGAGGTTAAGCACTCTGACTACGGACAGCTTGCTCTTGAGAACTTCCTGTTTGAGGTTGCGGGTCTGGAGAAGTCCTGGTCAACCGGCAACATCATTGATGAGCAGGTTGTCAAGATCCGGGAGCAGGTAGGCGATGACCAGGTTATCTGTGCTCTGTCTGGCGGCGTTGATTCCTCTGTTGCGGCCGCTCTGGTTCACAAGGCTGTGGGTGATCAGTTGACCTGTTTCTTTATCGACCACGGTCTGCTCCGTGAGGGTGAGCGTGAGCAGGTGGAGCAGGATTACGCCTCCACCATGGGTATCAAGGTTGTAACTATTGATGAGTCTGAGCGGTTCCTTGGTGCCTTGGCAGGTATCACTGAGCCTGAGGCTAAGCGTAAGGCTATTGGCCGCGAGTTTATCCGGTCCTTTGAGGCTGCTCAGCGCAAGCTGATTGAAGAGGCTGGCGCTGAGGGCGGGGACATCAAGTTCTTGGTGCAGGGCACCCTTTACCCCGATGTGGTGGAGTCCGGTGGCGGCGAGGGCGCGGCGAATATCAAGTCGCATCACAATGTGGGTGGCCTCCCCGATGATTTGCAGTTTGAGCTGGTTGAGCCTCTGCGTACGCTGTTCAAGGATGAGGTTCGTGCTATTGGCCGCGAGCTGGGTGTTCCCGAGAAGATTGTTGCGCGTCAGCCTTTCCCCGGCCCCGGTTTGGGTATCCGTGTGATTGGTGAGGTGAACAAGCATAACCTGGATATTCTGCGTGCGGCCGATGCGATCGTGCGTCAAGAGCTGACCGCTGCGGGTATGGACGAGCAGATTTGGCAGTGCCCTGTGGTTCTGTTGGCTGATGTGCGTTCTGTGGGTGTGCAGGGTGATGGCCGTACTTATGGCCATCCGATTGTGTTGCGCCCGGTGTCATCTGAGGACGCTATGACCGCAGATTGGTCACGTTTGCCCTATGACCTGTTGGCCAAGATTTCTAACCGGATTACTAATGAGGTGGCTGAGGTCAATCGAGTGGTTCTGGATGTGACTTCAAAGCCTCCGGGAACAATTGAGTGGGAATAAATCAATTTTTCGCCCAAGGGTGGAAATAAAAATTGATTTATTCCGAGGCCATTGCGTAGCGGGCCTCGGGAGAGCCGCACGAGCGTAGCGAGTTCCTTTACTTGGATTTTTCCCCACCTGGGGAAAATAAAATTTTTGTTATTCGCCGAGCATAGCGAAGCGGTGAGGCGGGAAATAGCACGAGCGTAGCGGGTTCCTCTACTTCAATTTTTCGCCCAAGGGTGGGAAATAATGATTGATGTATTCCGAGGTCTTAGCACAGTGTTGAGCCGGTGTCTGTGTGATTCTGGCAAGCAGTTTCAGCCTGGCTTCTTGAATTGTGAGAGTTTTCGTCTCATCTAGTGAATGGGTAGGTGCCTGGAAGGTTCCTACCCATTCTTTTATGCGCAGGGGGTTACAAATTGGGGGAGAGCAGTTAGTTTACTAAGGGAGCTGTTTACCACCCCCCTCGGGTAGGCAGCCCTTCTTCCTGCATATTTCCCCCTAACTGGAAAACGACACACACATGTACCCTTTAACCTTGAGCGGGCCACCCCCACGGCCCGTGAACAGTAGTTTTCTTAAGATAGCTCTTGCCAGCATTGTGCTGGCTCTTGGCAACTGCTTGCCAGCGGCTCATGCCTTGGAGGCTCCGGAGCCCGATGCAGCGTCTTTGCCTGCTAGCGCTTACCAAAGTGATTCAGCGCCACCTGAGCCTGGGAGTAAGAGCCCTGGCGCCCAGATGGGCCAGGGCTTGAAGAAAGCCCAGAGCTGGCGTGCTGAGCAACTGGGAAGGGACACAGGTGATGACGTTCAGGCCCAGACCCCTCAGGCTGATGCGCTAGGGGTGTACGGCCTGGACGTATCGGGCTGGCAACCTTATATTGACTGGCAAATGGAGTATGCCAAGGGTGCCCGTTTTGCTTATGTCAAGGTGTCGGAGGGCAACTACTATACGTCTCCTACTTTCTCCTCCCAATATGGGGGTGCCCAATCAGTTGGTATGCCGCGAGGCGGCTACCATTTTGCCCTGCCGACTCAGTCGAGCGGTGCTGAACAGGCCCGTTTCTTTGTGGCAAATGGTGGTGGATGGAGCCCCGATGGTAGGACTCTGCCCGGCCTGTTGGATATTGAGTACAACCCTTATAGCCAATTCGGTAACATCTGTTTCAATATGACTCAGGCACAGATGGTTGCTTGGATCGATGATTTTGTTCAGACCTACAAAGCCTTGACCGGCCGTTACCCTGCTGTTTATTCAACCACTGACTGGTGGCGAACCTGTACGGGGGATACTCCCCGTTTTAACTACCTGCCCTTGCACCTGGCCAGTTACAGTAGCCTCCCGGGGGCTATGCCCTCGGGCTGGTGGACCTACGATATCTGGCAGTACTCATCGACCGGCCCCTTTGCTGGGGACTCTAACTATTTCAACGGGTCAGTGCGCGATTTGAGGGCTTTCGCAACATTCTTTAATTACAAGCCGGTGGGTGGTGTTTCGCCCTATCAGAGCCCTGCTGCCTTCCGGGACGTCTCGGCTAGCCACGTTTTCGCTGGTGAAATTAATTGGTTGGCTTCTGCAGGCCTTACGCGGGGCTGGTCTGATGGTACTTTCCGACCTGAGGCGAGTATCTCGCGTGAGGCTATGGCGGCTTTCATGTACCGCTACACTTACCGTCCCTAGTATGTGATCTATCCATTTCCGAGTGGCTCACAGCTACAAAGAGCCCCGCCCCCATGATAGGGGCGGGGCTCTGACTCTGCGGAGACCTTTGAGGTGCTGGTAGAATCACAAAGCTTGAGGTGCTTGAGCCGAAGCTGAAACAGGGGCTCAAATCAGCAGTCAGGGGCTTGTGCACCCAAAATATCTAGCAAATATAAATGATGGTGCGCTCCTGGAAACTAAGCAACTACTCGATAGATCTTTGCCTCGTAGGGGCGCAGGGCGCTCCCGGCATCATCTGCATAGTTGCTCAGTACTAGCTCTACCCCCGGTAGTGCTGCCAGCTCAAATTCGCGAGTCAGCTCACGGTCGGTAAAGTTAGCAACCACGAGCAGTTTCTCCCCTTCACCGTGACGTTCGTAGGCGTAAACCTCGGTGTCCTCAGGGGCAAGAGGAACAAAAGTGCCGTAGACCAGCAGGTCTTTAAGCTCACCTCGGCGCAGGGCTAGGAGCTGACGGTAATGGTGCCAGAGTGAGTCGGGGCGGCTCATTGCTTCTTCAGCGTTGATGTCCACATAGTTGGGGTTCAGCCCAATCCAGGGTTCAGCGGTACTGAAGCCGGCCTTGTGCCCAGCTGACCACTGCATGGGGGTGCGGGCATTATCTCGACCCTTGAGATGGATAAGAGCCATAGCCTCATCGGCGCTGATCTGCTGGCGCTGGGTGACAAGATCGTCGTAGAAGTTGATGGAGTCGAGGTCCTTGTAATCCTCAATCGACTCGAACTTCACGTTGGTCATGCCCATTTCTTCGCCCTGGTAGATATAGGGAGTACCCTGCATGCCGTGAAGTACTGTTGCCAGCATCTTGCCGGATCGCTCCCGGTATTCGGGGCTGTCGTTCCCAAAACGGGAGACGATGCGGGGCTGGTCGTGGTTGTTCCAGTAGAGTGAACCCCAGGCCTTGCCTGCCAGCTCAAGCTGCCAGGTGTTGAGAACCTGTTTGAGGGCGGTCAGCTCAAGGGGCTGATATGACCATTTGCCCTCACCGGGGGCGTTATCCAGGCCGACGTGCTCAAAGTGGAAAATCATGTGGAGCTCATCGGAGGTGAAGCCCGAGAACTGAACTGCATCCTGGGGGCTGGTGCAGCTCATCTCACCCACGGTCATGCAGTCGTAATGGTCAAAGGTTGCCATGTTCAGCTCGTGCATCCATTCGTGAACGCGGGTGCCGTTTTTGATAACAAAGGGGATAGATGAGCTGTGCTTGTCGGGCACAACCGACGGGTCATCGGGTAAGCCCTCGGGCTTAGAGATAATGTTGATAGCGTCCAAGCGGAAACCGTCAACACCCTTATCGAGCCAGAAGTTCACCAGGTCGAAGATTTCCTGGCGCACGGCGGGGTTCTCCCAGTTCAGGTCGGGCTGCTTAACCGAGAACATGTGCAGGTACCACTGGTCTGTATGTTCGTCGTACTTCCAGGCGGGCCCGCCAAATTCGCTACCCCAGTTGTTGGGGGGTAGGGGCTTACCTTCAGCATCCACACCGGAGGAGTCGCGCCAGATGTAGTAGTTGCGGTAGGGGTTATCCCGGCTTGAGCGGGCCTGCTTGAACCACTCATGCTCGTCGGAGGAATGATTGACGACCAGATCCATGAGAATTTTGATGCCCAGTGAATGGGCGGCCTCCAGCATGGTGTCGAAATCTTCCATGGTGCCGAACTCGGGCATAATGGCTCGGTAATCGCTGATGTCATAGCCCATGTCGTCGTTGGGTGATGCAAAGACCGGGGAAAGCCAGATGACGTTGATACCTAGCTCTGCTAGATAGGGCAGGCGGGCTGTGATACCCGGGATATCGCCGACACCGTTGCCGGTGGAATCCTGGAAGCTACGGGGCCAAATCTGGTAGACGACCGCTTCTTTCCACCATTTTTTACCTGAATTATCTGCCATGGGTGCTCCTTGTTGTGCGTGCTTAGATCTTATGGGATAGGGGTTAAGGCCAGCTTACCGTCAGGCTTGGTAGAGATAGACTTTGGCCTCGTAGGGTCGCAGGGTGTTTTGGGCGTCATCGGGGTAGTTAGATGTCAGCAGAGTATGTTCTCCTGCGGGTTCTTGATAGGTGCGCTCCAGGGTGCTATCGGTGAAGTTGGCAATGACCAATAGAGTCTCTTGCTCCGATGCGCCGGTACCGTGCCGGTAGTAGGCGTAGACCTGCTCATCCTTGGGGTCTAGGAGCTCATAGGTCCCGTTGACCATGATCGGGTGCTGGCGGCGGAGGGCAATGAGCTGCTGGTAGTGGTAGAAGACCGAACCGGGGTCAGCGAGTGCCTCTTCCGCGTTGATTTCGGTGTAGCGGGGGTTGAGTTTGAGCCAGGGTTTTCCGCCTGTAAACCCTGCGTGGGCTTCTGCCTTCCACTGGATGGGGGTGCGGGCATTATCGCGCCCGGACTGAGAAATGTAGCGGAGCATATCTTCGTGGCTGACCAGCCCGGAGCCAACCAGCTTGCGGTAGGCATCGTGAATCTCGATGTCCTTGTAGTCCTCGATGTTTTGAAAGTAGACGTTGGTCATGCCGAGTTCTTCACCCTGGTAGATGTAGGGGGTGCCCTGTAAACAGTGGAGTACGGTGCCGAGCATCTTGGCTGAGAGTACCCGGTATTCGGGCGAGTCGTTGCCAAAGCGGGAGACCGCGCGGGGCTGGTCGTGGTTGTTCCAGTAGAGGGCGTTCCATGCTTTACCGGACAGGTCGTTTTGCCAGCGGCTGAGGGTATCTTTGAGGTCTACGAGCTTGAAGCGGGTGTCGTTCCACTTACCCAGGGCCGGGTTAGGGTTGCCGTCCAGGCCCATGTGCTCAAACTGGAAGAGGGTTTGGAGTTCGCCCCGGTCAAAGCCGGTGTAGAGCAAGCCATCTGCGGTATTGACGTGTGGAGTTTCGCCCACGGTAATCACGGGGTACTTGCTAAGAACTTCACGGTTCATCTCTTGAAGGAACTCGTGGACGCGGGGACCGTTGGCCACCATACCCAGCGAATCGGTCTTAGACCCAGCGGCCACAGCCGGGTCATCGGGGTAGGCAGGGTCCTTGGAAATGAGGTTAATGACGTCCATGCGGAAGCCGTCTACGCCCTTATCCAGCCAGAAACGCATAAGGTCATAGACCTCCTGGCGGACGGTGGGGTTCTCCCAGTTCAGGTCTGGTTGTTTGACTGAGAACATGTGTAGGTAGAACTGTTCTGTAGTCGGTTCCCATTCCCAGGTGGACGGTGAAAAAGCGGCAATCCAGTTGGTGGGCGGGATTGGCTCTCCCCGTTCGGTATACCCGGCGGGGTCTTTCCAGATGTAGTAGTCGCGGTAGGGGTTATCCTTACTGCTCTTGGCCTGGATGAACCACTCGTGTTCATCGGAGGTGTGGTTGACAACCAAGTCCATCATGATTTTGATACCCGCTTGGTGAGCGGCGGCCAGTAGGGTATCGAAGTCGTCCATGGTGCCAAACTCAGGCATAATGGCCCGGTAATCGGAAATGTCGTAGCCGTTATCATGGTTGGGTGACTTGTAGATGGGGGAGAGCCAGATAAGGTCTACCCCCAGCCTGGCCAGGTAGGGAATCTTCTCGGTGATACCGGGTAGGTCACCGATGCCGTCTCCGTTGGAGTCTTTGAAACTGCGTGGGTAAATCTGGTAGACAACGGGTTCCTGCCACCAGGCTGTTCCGCGGTGAGATGGGGCGGTCATGGGGTACCTTCCTCAGACTTTAGGAGAGAAACGATTTAGAGGTTGAGAGTGAGCAAAAGCCCGGAGTGGTCCGAGATAGCCTGATCTGATGTATCGGGAAACACCACGCTGTGCTGGGCCACCTCAAGAGGCTGGTTGGCTAAGACCAGGTCAATCCGGAGGGCTTGGGTGAAGTTAGTCCAGCCGTGGATAGCCTTATGCACAGTATGCTCCCCTTGAATCTGGCTTGCGGTCAGATAGGTATCGTGCCAGCCCAAAGACCGCATGAGCGTGTACCCCTCATCGGTTACCTCTGCCGCATTATTGAAGTCACCGGCAAGTAATACTGTCTCAGAGCCAGCAAGCTCTCTGATAGACCTGTCGAGAATCTCAAATTCCTGTGCAAAGAGCGAGGCCCCCTCTACTTCCCACCAGCTCATGTGGGCGCTTGTAACCCACAGGCCACCGTGCTCAGCGCCCAGCTTGGCAGCAATGACGACCCTGCGCGCAACGTCCTGATCCGTGTAAGTAGGGGACACATCGATACATTCAAGCCTTTGCATCGGCTCGCGAGTGAGCAGCGCGACCCCCTCGTCATAGCGCTCAAAACCGAGATGGGAGACCGCCCAGGCCCAGTGGTAGGGGCGATCTAGCTCTGCCAGGAATTGGTTGAGCAGTAGCGCAAAATTGTCCTGACGCACGGGGCGGTCAGCCCCGCCCGCATACCCCAGCGGATGCTCAAGGATGGGGGAGTGGATAAACTGGTTAACCTCCTGCAAGGCCACGGCATCAATTTTTTGTTGGACGATAAACTGCGCCAGCTCATAGATTTTGGAAACCTGGTGAATCTCAAGCCAACTGTGGGTATTGAGGGTTAGGAGCTTCATAGCGGCCTCGGCTCATTCTTTCGTGCCCTGACATTTTCTCTGCTCCATTTATCCTAGGTAAAACCCCGCCATAGCGCCCCCGGTAGTAGGGGCCCCGGGGCCGGTATTTTTACCGGCTCCCGTAAAACGTGCCAGTTCGTGGCATTAATTCCAAAGTGAGTACAAGCGGGGGACTAATAGAACAGAGGGTGATTAGATAGGCCTAGTACTTACACGGTCAGCACTTGACAGATCCCGCTTGCCCCAGAGGCAAAGGGACAGGTGCGACCTACACACGAAAGGTTCTTATCCGATGATGGAGAAGATTCAGAGGTTCGGCTCGGCCATGTTAGCCCCCGTCCTCATCTTTGCATTCGCCGGTCTTGCCGTTGGTATCGCTATCATCTGCAAGAACGAGCAGCTTCTAGGCGGTATTGCCGCTGAGGGTACCGGCTGGTATAACTTCTGGTCAGTCTGGGAGTCAGGAGCCTGGACCGTCTTTAACCAGATGGAACTCCTCTTTGTCCTGGGTCTTCCTATTGCCTTGGCGAAGACCGCTCAGGCTCGCGCGGTTCTTGAAGCGGGTATGGTTTACCTGACCTTCAACTACTTCGTTGCTTCAATCCTGAGCATCTGGGGCGAGAACTTTGGCGTTGACTACAGCGTAGATCTTTCAGAAGGTGCTGCCGGTACCGGTCTGAAGATGATTGCCGGTATCAAGACTCTGGACACCGGTATCTTCGGTGCTATTATCATCTCCGCCATCGTGGTCTGGCTGCATAACCGCTACTTCGGCACTAAACTTCCCGATTTCCTGGGTATCTTCCAGGGTACCCAGTACGTCTACGGTCTGGGCTTCTTCCTCATGATGCCTGTAGCTCTTGCCTTTGTCATGGTCTGGCCTACCATTCAGACCGGTATCGGGTCTCTCCAGGGCTTCTTCATGAACTCTGGCGTGTTCGGTGTTTGGCTCTACACCTTCCTAGAGCGCATCCTGATTCCCACCGGCCTGCATCACTTCATCTATACACCTTTCGTCTTCGGCCCGGCTGTTGTTCCCGATGGCATCACCAAGTACTGGGTTGCTAACCTGGATACCTTTGCTAACAGCACCACTCCCGTCAAGGAACTCTTCCCCGGTGGCGGTTTTGCCCTGCACGGTAACTCCAAGGTCTTCGGCCCTCTGGGTATTGCAGCGGCTTTCTTCACGACCGCTCGCCCCGAGAAGCGCAAGGAAACCCTGGCACTGCTAATACCGGTTTGCTTGACCGCAATGCTGATTGGTATTACCGAGCCCCTGGAATTTACCTTCCTCTTCCTTGCACCTCCGCTCTTCGCCGTCCACGCGGTTCTCGCGGCAACAATGTCCGCTACCATGTATGGCTTCGGCGTTGTGGGCAACATGGGCGGCGGTCTGATTGACTTCCTCTTCCAAAACTGGATCCCCATGTGGCCCAACCACTCAGGTATGGTGCTGACCCAGATTGCTATCGGCCTCTGCTTCACTCTTATCTACTTTGTGGTCTTCCGCTTCCTCATCCTCAAATTTGATTTCAAGACCCCCGGGCGTGAAGCCGATGGCGGCCAAACCAAGCTCTACACCAAGGCTGAATACAAGGAAGCCAAAAAGAAGGGTGCCCTGGGGGATGAGGACGCCGCTGCGGGTCTTGCTACCGCAGAAGCAACCGACCCCTACACCCAGCGAGCAAGCGACTTCCTGGCTCTCTTGGGCGGCCCTGAAAATATCGCCCAAGTCAATAACTGCGCGACCCGCCTGCGAATCTCCGTTGATAACCCCGAGCTGGTGGGAACCGAAGCTGACTTTAAGTCAGCAGGTGCGCTTGGCCTGGTCAATAAGGGTAAGGCCCTGCAAGTCATTGTGGGTATGGACGTGCCCCAGGTCCGTGACAAGTTCGAGGAACTGGTCAATAAAGGTAAATAAGGCCTAGCCATTTATTTTTCCCATCGAGGGCTTCTGAGAAAACACCTATACTGTAATCACCGCAGTGACCGTGAAAGACTCAGGAGCCCTTGGTGGATTTACAAGAACTTGTCAACGCGCACCAAAGCCGTTTGAGCGACACCGAACGCGAGATACTCGCTTTCATGTTGAACAACGAAGAGTTTGTCGCCGATTCCACTATTAGCGCCCTGGCGCACAGGACTTTCACTTCAACCTCCAGCATCATCAGGTTGACCAAGAAACTGGGTTTCTCGGGTTTTGCCGAGCTAAAGTTCTTTGTCAAGAACTCCCTAGCTGGGCCCACGACTCCTCCTATTGATTTTCTGGAAAGCGGGCGCAACGACATCCTCACAACCTATGAGGGGTTGATGGCTACCGACTTCACGCCTATTGTGCAGAAGATTGACACCGCACGAACTATTTACTGCTACGGCACCGGGTTCGCCCAGCGGACCGCGATTCAGGAGTTCTCCAAATCGTTGCTAACCTGCGGAAAATTTACACACGTTATCCCTGCTTCGAGTGAGTTCAGGGGCAGCATCGGGGTGATGAAACCAGAAGACCTGGTGATTATTGCTTCCCTGTCCGGTGAAACCGAGAGTGCCCTACCCACAGTTCGGGCATTGGCCTCGCGGAAGGTGCCCATGATCGCTATCACGGCTCTGGGTGTTAACTCTATTTCGGCAGTGGCTGAGCACGCCCTTCACTATGAGAGCACCCCGACCGTGACCAGCATCCATACGGAGCCCTTCCACTCTTTTGTGACCTTGAGCGTGCTCTTGGACTATATCGTTCGCCAGTACATCCAGTACCTTGACCTTAAAGAAAAAGATTCATGAATTCCATCTTCTACGCCCTGCGTAATACCCAAAAACTGCGAACCTTTATGTTCTGGTACTGGATCGTTAGCCCCTTTATCTACTTTTCCTACCAGTATGCAGTGTCCCAAAGTGCGCAGGTGAGTATCAGAGAAATGCTCAACCAACCTGCTATTGCTCTAGCATTTATCACCAGCTGTATTTCAATTATTATGGCCGGTCTGCTTAGGGGTGCTGAGGTCGAGAACGAAAGCACAGAGCGTATTTTTGGCATTTTTGCCCTGGCGCAACAATTACTGGTCGGTAATATTCCCGGATTTTTGTTGAGCTATTTTTATACTCGTTCCCTCTGGGACGCCACTGGCGAGCCCTTCGCCCCCCGCATGAAGTGGGTGCTCCTGGGCGGCATGGCACTTATTGGCTTTCTCTCTTTGCTCGTTTTGGTCGCAAATTTTAACCTCTATATTGCAGGCTAGATAGGTTCCTAACCATCCCGGGGATTCTGCTCTCATCAGGAAAAGCTTGCCGCGTGAAGTCTTATTAAGTCATGGTCACACTTTCTCGAGTACAGCGGAAAGATAAGCCGCAACCAGTCTTTACTGCAGTAGTAGCTTGAAGGAGCAACTATGATAGTAGAGACATAAAAACGTGCAGAAAGCCAGAGTATTTCAGTGAACGAGCAGGTTGCACCCAAACCAGCCTTGGGACATGACTATGCCCAGCCCCCTACCCCCCAATCAACCCGGGGGGATACTGGCGTTGGCACCGTAGCTGAGCACGCCCCAGATTCCTCCCCTGCGGTCACTGACGACCAGACCACCGCCCAGATCCAGGCTGGCCTTGAGGCCTGGGCTGAGCAGATGGAAATCTACACCGGCCCCGATGCCATGCTTGACTTCAATCAGGTTGACTATGTGCACATTGATTTGACTGAGGCAAATTCGTCGGGTGTTGCTCAGATGTTCATGGGGCGCAAGACCCGCCTATCGACCATTCTGCGCGATAAAGCAAGACTAGAAAGCGGCATGGTTGCCGCCCGGGCCTTACGCACTAAAATCTTTGAGCTGGCCACCGGCCACGGGCTAGACGCCGGCTACTTCGTAGCGGGTACAGCCTCCTGGCTCTCCCACGACATTCGTGAGGGCCGCATGATAGGGGAGAAACGTTTTATTGCCCCTATTCTGATGGCACCGCTCAGCCTGACCCCGCACCCCACCAGCGATGACTTTGAGGTTCAGATAACCGGCCCCGCCCAGCTGAACCCCGCTATGGTACGTCAAATCAAAAAAGAGTACGGGATTAACCTGGGCACCATGGACGTTGCTCAGCTAGCAAACTCCATGAGCAAGCTGGACCCAGAGCCCGTGATTGAGAGAATGAGGGCAACTACCGGGAATATCCCCGGCATGACCATTCAGTCCAACTATTTCATCTCAACATTTGCTGACCTGAAAGAAAGCACGGGTGAACTGCCGGCTGATGCCCACACCGATCTGGTGCGTGATATAGCCCAGCTCAAGCTCAACCCGCTTGAGAAGCCTTTTGTGGCACCGATTTATAACAACCGGCCCTCACTGGATACCCGTGACCCCGACACCGACATGCTGGTGCTTGACGCCGATGCCAGAGCTCAGGAAATCGTTGACTTAGCGCACCAGGGCCACTCCATGACCGTAACAGCGGCACCGGGCACCGATCAGCTGGGTACCGCAGTCAATATAGCGGCGGCCCTTATCCACCAGGGCAAGTCTGTTCTGGTGGTCGGTGAGAAGCGCTCAACCCTGGCAGATTTTGGCCGGGTACTCAACCGGGTTCACATGACTGATTTGGCCTTCACACTATTGGTTGAGCGGAGTCCAGAAGAGTACCGCCAGGAGTTTATTCAGGCGATTATTCGCGATGAGAAAGCACCCGCCCCAAACGTCAGCGAGATTCACCGGGAGCTTGTCGAAACCCGCAATAAATTACGCGGCCACACTGAGTCATTGCGCTTTACCGAGTCGCGCTGGGGCTGCTCAGTTTACGATGCCCTACAGACCCTAGCGGCTCTCACCGCGCAGGAAGAGCCCCCCGCCACCCGTGTGCGCCTACCCCGCAAGACTATGGACGCTCTGGTGTCCCGTAGCGCTACCGTTCAGCGCCTGCAGAGGTACGCGGAACTGGGAGGTTTCCGCCCCTCGACCCGTGTCTCGGCCTGGTACAAGGCTAAGCTGGCCAGCGCCGAAGATACCGCTGCGGCTCACAACCTGGTTAAGAGTCTGAGTGCCTCGCTGGCAAATGTTTCGGCCAAGATGCGACTGATGGCTGATGAGACCGGTATGGAACAGGCCACCACCATGGACGACTGGGGTCTGCAACTTGATTTACTGGAGAGAATTTCGGAGACGCTGACCTACTTCAGGGCAGATATTTTTGACCGCCCGGTCACCGATTTAATTGCGGCAACCGCCAGCAGCACCTGGCGGCGCGAGCACGGCATCGAGATGTCAAGCATTCAGCGTACCCGCCTGCGTAAGACCGCTAAGGAACATATTGTCCCCGGTGAGTCTGTTCTAGACCTTCACGAGAGCCTGTTCATTGTTCAGGGCCAGCGGGAGGAATGGATTACCTGGGTTAAGGACCAGCGCCTTCCTCTAATTCCCCGGAACCTGGCTGAGTTGCGTGCTGATTACATGCGCCTGCTCGATGAGTTTACCGGTCTAGCTATCGTGCTAGAGGATTCACCGGCTGGTACCCGTTTCGCTCAGACCCGTTTGAGTGCACTTGAGAATCGCCTAAATTCTCTGGTGGAGGATCAGTGGTTGCTCCAGACCTTGCCAGAACGCGAAAGCCTCTACCGCCAGCTGTCCGAGATGGGGCTCTCGGAACTGCTTGCCGACTTTTATGAGCGCCAGCTTGATGCTGGGGCTGTCCCAGCTGAACTTGAGTTGGCCTGGTGGCAGACCGCTTTGGAAATGATGCTGGCTTCGCAAGAGCTTGAGATTCTCAACGGTGATGCCCTACGTGCCCTCGAGACCCGGTTCCGCAGGGCTGACTACTCCCATATCTCATCGGGGCCCGCGCGCCTGCACGCCGCTGTAGCTGATACCTGGCGACGTCGGATCCAGGAAGAAGAACAACAGACGGCTTACCTGCGGAGCCAGCTCAAGGCACACGAGTTTAACCTGGGACAGGTGCTGACACACTCACCTAAGATGGCAACCACGCTGCTACCCTTGTGGATTGCAAGCCCCTTCTCGCTATCGGGCAAGGTACCAACCAGCATGCGTTTTGATGCGGTAATCCTCCTCGATGCTGAGTCCACTCCGCTCGCGGCAAACCTGCCTGCTCTCATTCGCGCTGAACAGGTTATTGCCTTGGGTGACCCGCACAGCGGTTTCCCTGCACCCTTTATGGTCTCTGCTGTTGCACGGAACGCACCCCCTGTCCGTGACCAGAAGATTGTCAGCACCTTTGAGGCGCTGTCACGGATACTACCGGGGCGTAGCCTCTCTACCGTAAACCGTGCTGTGGATTCGGCACTCTTTGCTTATCTCAATGAGCACTTCTATCGGGGCGAGCTATCAAGCTACCCCTGGGGCGAAGAGATCACCGATGACACTCCGGCCCTAACCGTGGAGTATGTCAACGTCACCGGCAAGGTTTCTGAGAATGCCAGCCTCGATTCGCCCAGCCCGGAGGTGCAAAAAGTCGCCGAGATGGTGATTGAGCACGCTTACCGTACCCCCAGGCAGACCCTGGCGGTTGTGACCGCTACAGCTCGCCATGCCCAGCGTATCGCTGAGGCTGTGCGTCAGATGCTGGTACGCTACCCGCAGTTCACACCCTTCTTCGCTGCTGGTGATGAGTCCTTCCGTGTGGTCGATGTGTCTCGCGCGGTTGATATGGAACGCGACGTCATTATCTTCGCTTTGGGGGCTGGAAAACTTGCCCAGGGAGCGGCCCACCACTTTGGGCATCTATCTGAGCGGTACGGTCGTGAGAGCTTTGTGCTGGCTATGACCCGGGCTCGTCACCTCACTCGTTTTGTCACCTGTCTAAGCCCGGAAGACCTAGACCCCCAACGCCTCGAGTACGGTGCCTTCGATGTCTACCGCCTACTTCTTGCCTACCGCAAAGAGCAGGAAGCCAAGGCTCAGCGGCAGATGGCTGGCCCGATTACCGATCAGTTGCCGGTCAATGAGTTCCTCACTAACGATCACCTCGAAGCAATTGATATGGGGGACTGGCTGCTCAATGATCTCTTGCGCCGGTTGAACCCTCAGTCCACGACCTTGCACCAGTCGCCGGTTCCGCTGCTGTCGCTGGTGATGACCAGTGATCAGGATTCACTGCTTGCCGGTGCGATGGCTAGCCCACGTACACGTAAGCTGATGAGCGGTCAGGAACATGTCATTCCAGCTCGGGTGCCTTTGGCTCTTATCTCCGATGGTTCTGACGCCTATGCGGCTTTGAGCGTGCGTGAACGGTCCCGCCTGATTCCTGAGCTTTTAGCCCGTACTGGCTGGAATCATATGACCTGCTGGACCATTGAGGCCTTCTCGGACCCCGAAGCTGTTGTCCGCCGAATCAACAGCTACCTGGGCCTGGGGAAAGACAGCTAGCGCATGACTGCCTCAGAGAGCGCTCCGGAAGAGAGCAAGGATAATACTCGGTTCAGTCCGGTTCCTCGGCCTAGACGGGGCAACCGTCGCGCAAGGGGGGGCTCCCCCATCGGGGGGAAAGAACCCCGCCTTGCAGGTCTAGAGCCTCCTGTACGTCAGCTAGCACCTGAAAATGACGCTCTAGCAACCTGGCTCAAAGAGCAACGCCCACCGCACTACGAATAGGCACAAAGAATAGGCACAAACACAAGAAGGCTCCCTCACCCCTATAGTGGGGGAGCCTTCATCCGTTTATGGCCTTTTACTTGCTTTTATCGTTGGCGTAGAAGCCTGAGCCTTTAAAGACCACACCGACCTGGCCAAATTTCTTGCGGAGGGTGTCCTGCCCGCAGGACGGGCAGGTGGTGAGAGCTTGATCGCTAAAAGACTGGTGCTGTTCAAATAGGTGGTCGCAATTCTTGCACTGGTAGACGTAAACCGGCACAGTCGCTCCATTTCGGTGAGGTAAGTGTTATAACCGGGTGCTATTGTACTCTGTTCTTGCTGCCAGTACCCAGTTGCCGTAGTCCCTGCTCCGTCAGCGCGTAGTTGAGGGTTGCGTCCCACTCAGCGTGGGGGAGCCCATCGAGTATCTCGCGGGAGAAGACAAGACCGAGTGTTGAAGCATCCATTGCCTGGGCCGGCAGTAGCTTGAGAAGCCGGTCATAGTAGCCGCCTCCCTGGCCTAGCCGGTTGCCGTGCATATCGTAGGCTAGGGCCGGCACTAGCCGGATATCAGCCTCAAGAAAAGCCTCTGCCCCCAGCCTCTGACCTAGCGGCTCGGATATCCCTAAGGCATTGGTCACTAAGGGTGCCACCGGGCTCCAAAGAACCCAGGCCAGCTGACCTTGAGGGAGAACAACGGGGACGAAAACACGGTGCCCGGCGCGGTGAGCGTAGGCTAGGCCATCGAGGATAGGTGGCTCAGTGGGTAGGGGCAGAAAAGCTGCTATGGTCGAGCCTTCGGGCAAAGATTCCCAGAGACTGCGTAGGTGACCGGTAAAGGCTTGGCTCACAAGGTTTAGCTGGCCAGTTTCCCGTCGCCGGTGCCTCAGATAAGCGCGTGCAAATGTCTTGTACTGGCTGGTAGCTGGAGACATGTTGATAATCTTTCGAGCCTAATGACGCAATTAATGGTGCACAATTTATCTAGCATATAAGCAGGTTATGCAGTGTTTTTAGGTATTCTGATGATTATGACAGAAAATAAATCACTTTCCGTGACCAAGGCGGTTATCCCCGCTGCAGGTCTCGGCACTCGCTTCCTTCCTGCAACAAAGGCAACCCCCAAGGAAATGTTGCCTGTTGTTGACCGCCCCGCAATTCAGTACGTGGTCGAAGAGTCGATTCGTGCTGGCCTGAATGATGTTTTGATGATTACCGGCCGCAATAAGCGCGCCCTTGAAGATCATTTTGACCGCGTTCCTGTTCTGGAACAGCAGCTTGAAGAGCAGGGTAAAGATGCCTTGCTTCAGAGTGTCCTAGATTCCAACGACCTGGGTGAGATTCACTATGTCCGCCAGGGCGACCCCAAGGGGCTTGGCCACGCAGTTCTGCGCGGTAAGGTGCATGTGGGCAATGAACCATTCGCTGTCCTTCTGGGCGACGATCTCATCGATGAGAAAGAAGACCTGCTCTCAGAGATGGTTGCCGTTCAGCAGAAGACCGGTGGCTCCGTCGTCGCTCTGATGGAGGTACCCGAGGAACAGATTTCTGCTTACGGTTGCGCCGCTGTTGAAGCTGTTGAAGGTGAAGATGGCTTCGTCAAGGTAACCGGCCTGGTCGAGAAGCCCGCAGCTGAAGAGGCGCCCTCCAACCTTGCTGTGATTGGTCGCTACGTCCTTTCCCCCAAGGTATTTGAGGTGCTGGAAAATACCGCCCCTGGCCGTGGTGACGAAATTCAGCTCACTGACGCTCTACAGACTCTTGCACAGGGCTCAGGCCAGGGCGAAGGTGTCTATGGCCTTGTCTTCAAGGGCCGCCGCTTTGACACCGGTGACAAGCTCTCCTACCTCAAAGCCAATGTCATTCTGGCCTCCGAACGTGATGATCTTGGCCCCGAGCTACGGAGCTGGATTAAAGAATTCGCTGCAGAGCTCTAAAGACAATTTAGAGCGCTAATTTTGATGCACGATCTGCGCCATGCAGGGTATCTACTTGGATGTCAAGTAGATACCCTGTTTTCTTACCTGAACCCGCCCCGCAAAGCAGGGGCAGCGGGTGCGCTCTGCGGTAGAATAGGATGAGTTACGTTTATACTTTTCTGCTATTGAGATGGGGGCTGTCTATGGAGCTGCTAAGCACCTCAGGCATTGTCTTGCTTGTTTGTGTACTTGCGGGGCTCTATCTGGTCAGCCGCCGCACAAAACCGCAGGGAACTGCGACGATTGGCGCCGAGAAATACGCTGCTGACGTCATGGAAGAGGCCCCTGAGCCCGCTAGCCCAGAGCGTTCACTCGAATCTGTGCAGACCCTTACCGCTAGATCAGCAGGATCCCCTTGGACCGGTTTCGTACCGCGTTGGGGCCGTCTGGCAATCTTCTCGCTAGCCTGCCTGGCCCTTTTCCTTGCACTGGTCACAGGTCTTATGAGCCTGTGGGCAAGCGCATCTTTCGCCTTCCCCCTGGTCTGTCTGCTTGTTGCTACCGGTTCTCTTACCTTCTTGCGTGTACTTGCAGTTCGAGACAGGGACCGCCGTCGTGCCCGTACCGCCCTGACCGTTGAGAAAGCTCGCAAGGCCCATCGTCCTTCGGGAAGGCAGGGCGCTGAAAGTAGCGTGAACCCGCTTTCCCAGCCCGAAAGCTCATCCATCGAACTGCGCCCTGCACCTGAGCGCCCTGCCCGCGCTCGTCAGCAGATGCCGGTTAGTCACGCAGCTAAAGCACTACGCAAAGCACGTACCCAGACCCCTGCGACCGCCCTGAGGCCCTCTCTGGCTCCTGCGGCTCAAAGGGACACCGAGCTCACCCCTCGCCTGAGAATGGACGAGGCTCTGCCCGATACTAGCTGGCAGATTACAGAGATTCCCCGCCCGACCTATCTTGATGCACCCACAGCGCATAGGGAACTACCTACCGTGAATGAGTCAGAGCCTGAGCAACTGAGCCAGACTAAGACTCTTGCGGAGGCCGCTTCGCTCAATCTTGACGATGTCCTCAGGCGTCGGCGGGCCTAGACAAATCTGTGAGCCGCAGAGCTCATCGAAAGAACTGAATCAAGCGCCTGCCCTGAACCTAGGGCAGGCGTTTTTGCATGGGGCGGTTTAGCCGCTACCGCTGATCACCACAGTGAAGGATTCCTTATGGTTGCTCACCACCTAGAAGTTGAACGTAAATACGAGCTTGCAGACCTAGGCGGGCAGGCTCCGGTTATCGCCTGGCAGTTTGAGAGCTGGATAGCTGATACCCCTGTTGTAGAAGAGCTCGATGCAACTTACTTTGATACACCGCAAGGTCAGCTCGCTGCCCACAGCCTTGCCCTCCGCCGGAGGCTAGGCGGATATGACGAGGGCTGGCACATCAAATTTGATGTTTCCGGTGACCGCCATGAGGTATCTTTCAGCCTGGCTGAGAACCCCGAAGATATGCCCGAAGACATTCGACGTTTTGTGCGGGTGCTGACCGCTGGCAGTGTACTTGAACCGCGAGTTGGTTTAGCTACCCACAGGAGCAGGACTGTTATCCGTAGTTCAGATGGCCAGGCACTGGCGGAAATCTGTGATGACCGTGTTAAGGCCCTTGACTACGCCACCGGAGTTGAGCGTGCCTGGCAGGAGTGGGAAATAGAACTTTTAGAGCCGGCGCAATCGGATGCCAACCTTGCTCACAAGGTATTCTCCACGGTCGAGGAGTTACTTCTAGCGGCAGGGGCAGGCCCTTCATCCTCTCCGGCCAAAATTGCGCGAGCGCTCGGAAAGGACGCTGAATTTGAGCGCCGCCGAGAGACTCACCTCAAACAGTCGGAAGGCTTGCCCGAACAAGGGGTTGAGCTATCCCCGCTTGCCTCTGCGGATGCCGTTTGGCGGGATCCGGCTACCTCGGCCGACATGCTGGCAGAGATTGTGAACCGGTACAGCATTGAACTGGGGCAGGCTGATTTGCTGGTCCGGGCAGGACTACCTGATTCCAGTCACCAGGGGAGGGTCATTGCCCGTCAGCTACGGAGCGTGCTTGCTTTCATGGCGGTTCCCTATGCCAAAGATGAGCAGGCTAAGGCGCAGCTTCAGACGATTTTAGGTGGTCTTAAAACCTATGCATCTGAGCTTGAACAGCATCGGAACGGCGAGCTTATCCTGCCTATGGCTCAGTTAGGCCTTGCACGGACGCAGCTGCTAGGTGATAAGGACCTGGCTGAACTTGCTCATCTGGAGCAGGAACAGACACAGGAAGGCCTGGTGTCTGCTATGACCTACCTTGATTCGTCCCAGAGGTTGAACCTCCAGCAGTCTCTGCGTGATCTGCAAAAAGATTTGGATAGGTTCGTAGATTTACCTGCACAGCGTGAAAAGTACAGTGCTAAGGTCGCTCGGCGCTTACAAAAGAAGATGGTTAAGCAGGGACTTAAAGCGGTGAAAGCCTGGCCTGACTCTGCAGGGGACTTCGCGGTCACCACCGCTTACGATGATGGCGTTCATGACCTGCGTAAGCTGGCTAAAGCTACCCGCTACTGCCTGACTGCCTGCGCCGATGCAGGCATCTCTTTGAGCGAAGGCCAGGAGACCTTGCTCAAGAGCGCTCGCTTACTTCAAGCTGAGCTGGGCAAGCTCACCGATGAGTTGACTTTTCTTGACTGGCTTAAGGGCTTGAATGAGTCCTCCACTGCGGGGCTAAGCCCCTTTACTGTGGGTTGCCTTGCTGGGCGTAGTGAGCATGTAGCCCAGAAGCTGCGGGAAAGTATCCATTCCTCTGTTCCCCCAGTCCTGCAGAAGATTAGGTCTATTGACCTTTAGAAGAGGCCCTCTGAAGCGGAAAACCTGGCGCGGTCAAAGAGAAAGGCGGAGGTGCTGGTTGCACCTCCGCCTTGCATCACACACAGGAAGAAAAGTTATCTTGTTGACCTCCTAGCAGGCCTTCCCACAAGGCCCTGAGCTATTTGGTAATAAAAATATAACCTAATTCTGTGGCCAGTGGCTAGGGGGTCCCTGTAATTTTTTTAGATTTACCTATTCTTGAAGATAGGATAGCCTAAATTTTAAACTATTAGGCCATGTCAGGGCTCTATTTGCCAATAAATTGTGAGCTTGCTCTCACCTTCTGGAAAGCTGTTGCCAGGCCATGCCGTTAGACTGGGGGAATGAGGGAATGGCTAGAAGGCTTGCACTGGAGTGCCGCAATAGGATTCATGTGGCTGGTAGGCATAGTGCGAACAAGCATCGTCTTTTCCCTGGGCTGGCTGGCCTCGACCGGTAGCAGTCGCTTCCACAAAATTCGCTACCTGATGGACCACCCCCTCTACCGCAGAGCCCAGTTTTTTGTGAACCGCTGGGGTGTCTTGGCAGTTCCCGCCTGTTTTGTGACGGTTGGCTTTCAGACCGCAGTTATCCTCACGACTGGCTTTACCCGCATGCCACTTACCCGATGGGTACCAGCCATGCTCGTCGGCACTTTCTTCTGGGGAACAATTTACGCAACGGTCGGTATGTCGGTGATTTGGCTCTGGCTAGAAAACCCGGCTGTTGCCCTCTCACTGGTGCTTATATTCCTGATCCTTGTGCTGCTCATCCGGTGGCACGGTGCACGGCGTTCAATGCCCCAACTGCCGAAAGGTAAATAGCGTGATACTCAGCCAAGCTATCCTCGCCCATACAGATTTGTTAGTAGATGGACACACGGATCGCTATAAGCAGGTTGGTAAAGTGCCAGGCCTGTGCGTGGGCTTTGTGCCCGGTGTGATGCCGGGTAAGTGGTTCAACCGTTGGCGCGATCGCTATTCGGCACTGGCCCCGCTGACCGATGTGGCACTTGGGGAGAGCAAAGGGCTTGCCGCCCTCGATGCCTTTGCCGATATGGTGCTTGTGCGAGCCGAGGATGAACCTGCAGCGCGCGATAAGAACCTCTACCACGCTATTGAGCTCTACCGCGAAGTGCCCGTTGTCGTTCTGCCCAAAGACCATCTGTTCACCCTCCTAGAGGCGGTCCCGGTGGCTGATCTGGCTGAGGAGTTCCTACTTCAAGATCCTAGGGAGATACCGGGCTGGGAACACACCGAGCAGACTCGTATCGTGCAGGAATCCCGCCCGCTACCTTCCATGAGGCACCGGGCCGATGCCGTAGAGCTGGTCGCCGCTGGTCTGGGCTTGCTGGTGGTGCCTATGTCTCTTGCCCGCTTCTACCACCGCAAGGACGTCACCTACCGCCCTGTTGAAGGACTAGAAGAGTACCAGGTCTTGCTGGTCTGGAAGCGCCAGGCACGCCCAGAAGAGCGGGAAGCTGTGATTCAGGATTTTGTGGGTATTACCAGGGGCAGAACAGCCGCCTCTCAGAGGGGCAGTGACACCCGCGAAACCGCCTTAGAGAAGCAAGGCCGTGAAAAAGAGGAAGCCAAGCGTAAACGTCAGGCCGCCAATAAACGGCGTGAAACCGAGGACCGTAAGAGACGCAATGCGCAAAAGAGTGGTAACCTGCGGCAGTTCCAGGCCCAAAAGGGTGCTAAGCCCGCCCCCAAGGGGAGCGGGCGCGGTAGCCGAGGTAAAAAGCGCTAACCCCTCCGGTGTCCTCCGTAGGGTACACCTATGCTAGACGCTGACTTTACTTCTTGTCGAAGGCGGAAGCGTCGGTAAATTTTTGGGGTGTGGTGCTAGCGCTAGCGACAGAACCAATACCGTGCACTTGGCTGTGAATTACCGACTGCTGAGCAAGCGGGATACGAATTCCTTGCTTATCCATAGCCTTTTTGAGTTCGGCGCGGAGTTTACGGCCCACAGCAAACTGCTCGGACGGGGCAGTAGTCACCGTCAAACGTAGAATCACGGATTCGCCGGTCACCGACTGGACACCTAGATACTGGGGTTGGCCTGACACATTGCCCTTAATCCCGGGTAGTTCAATAGCCTCCTGGGTGGATTTGACCAGGAAATCAGCCATTTCGTCGATATCTGCCTCGTAGGGGATAGGCAGGTCAATAACGATTCGTGCCCAGCCCTGGGACGAGTTGCCCACTCTTAGGATTTCACCGTTGCGCACATGCCACAGGGTGCCCTGGACGTCTCGTACCTGGGTCGTACGTAGGCCTACAGCTTCAACTTCCCCTTCTGTATCGCCTAGATTAACCCAGTCACCGATACCTAGCTGATCTTCAGCCACAATAAAGATGCCCGAAAGGAAGTCCTTGACTAGGGACTGCGCGCCGAAGGACAGCGCCACACCCACAACACCGGCAGATGCGATAACCGGTGCAATATTGAAACCGAGCTCAGCGATAACCATGACGATGGTGACGGTCCAGATCATGATGGCTGAAACTGACCGGAGAACGGAGCCTACGGTGTGAGCGCGCTGGGCCTGCCGGGCGGAGGCCAGGGACGTATCTGAGGACCAGCGTTTAGCGAGCAAGCCTTTCTTATCTTCGCTGGCTACGATTCGGCTTCGAGTCCCGCGTGCAATGGAATCAGCGACATGCCTGATAACCACCCGTAAGAGTATGTGCAAAATACCCCCGATGGTAAGAATCAGAAGGATGCGAAGCGGTGCACCCATCCAGAAATCTATGCTGGTCATCCGCGCCATGATACTTTCTGCTGCAGCGGTTCCCTGCTCAAGTGAAGAATTCTCTGCTAGTACATTCCCTGAAAAACTCATACCCAAGAGCCTAATACCTTTTCTTCTGTAAAGCTGAAGACAAACCAGGTAGATGAGCGGTAGCTGAATATGGTGGTGGGGCTGGCAAATGACACCGGCGCAGGTCGCTAAACTGGTGGAAGAGAATCGATAGTAAAGGAAACCCTTGCATGCCTCTGCCGAAAATGGAAACCCGCCCGGCCGCCTATGCAGTAGTTATTGAAGACGAGCAGATTCTGCTAGCACGGTGGGTTCCTCACATTCCGGGCTTCAAACCCGGCCTGACCCTACCTGGGGGAGGCATGGAACCGGGCGAACAGCCAGCAGATACTGCCCGGCGTGAGGTGCTGGAAGAAACAGGTTTCACAGTGGAACTTGATGGTCTGCTGGGCGTGCATGCCGGCTACTTTGGCCCTAACCAGGGAAGTGACCTACCTTTTTGTGCACTTCGTACTATCTACCGGGCTCATAGGACAGGCGGGGAACTGCGCTCAGAAACTGGAGGCTCAACTGACCTTGCCCTGTGGGTTCCTTTAGCCGAATTGGAAAACCATGTCTATTACTCCCTGGTTGATGAAGCCGCCCGTATGATGGGCTACCCTGATGCCCTTGCTCTGAGCCGGGTCTACCAGAAGAAAGGCGCTAAGTGACTATGCCGATTAAAGCTTTGCGCTGGCAAGTGATGGGGCTGGGGGCGGTGGCAGCCTTAGCTTTTACCTCATGTGGAGCCTCTGGGGCAGGACCAACCCACAGTTCCCCGGCAGTAGTTTCAAGCGCTACCATCCGCATCGGAACCGGACTTACACCTGAAACCAGGCACGCAGCCTACATCTATCAGGTGGCTTTGCAAGAGGCTGGTTACAGCGCGGAGGTTGTGGAAACCGGGAGGGATCGTTCTGCTATTTTCGAGCAGATGCACATCGATATGAACAGTTCAGCAACTGCCCAACCTACCTCAACATCCCCCGACGGGGACGCTGTTCATATCACCCCTGACCTCTCAGGTGACCTCTTGCTCTACCTGACCGACAACGGTTCGACAAGCCCCAGCATCATCAATGATCAGCGCACCCAGGCTCAGTCAAGAGTGCAGGCCACTGAGCAGTCTAGCCAACCGGCAACAAGCTCCGCTTGGCTAGCCTCAGCCACAGCTAGCCCCAGCCCCACAAACCTTAACGTTCGGGGTCTGAGCAGCAACGATATCGTCAGCTACGTTGACCTTGCGCTCCCCGACACCCTTGAACTGCTCAACCCCTCAGCCGCCACAAACCGTTACGGCTACGTGGTAACCGCCGCTACCGCCCAAAAATACGGTTTAGGTAGCATGAGTGACCTTGGCGAAAAATGCGCCCAGCTTAGCCTAGTAGCCCCCGACACCTACACCGCAAACCCAAGCGGCGAAAACTCACTGCGAGAATATTATGGCTGTATGCCCGACCAAGTCCGTACCACCGATGAACGGACCGAACAGGCCAAGCAGCTCATTAGGGGGCAGACGGACCTGGCCTACATGTTTTCGGCTAGTGCCGATATATCGGCCAATAATCTGACACTGCTCGATGATCCGGAAAGGACACAGCTGGCCCAGAATATCGTGCCGCTGGTGCGTGCGGGGGAAATACCACAAGAAGCCCGGGACATCATCGACGGTGTATCTGCTCAGCTCAACACCGACTCACTTATTCGTCTCAACAGCTTAACCAGCGGTGATAATGCCGTCTCAGAAACTGATGCCGCACATTTCTGGTTGAGCACCCTCAGGGGGTAATCTAAGTCTCATGGCATTCAAGCAGACAAAAAAACTTCAAAACGTCCTCTACGACATTCGTGGGCCTATCTTAGAAGAGGCCCACCGTATGGAGGCCCGCGGTCACCGTATTCTTAAGCTAAATATCGGCAACCCCGCGCCCTTCGGTTTTGAAGCGCCTGAAACCATCATGATGGATATCATCGAGCACCTGCCCTACACCCAGGGCTACTCGGATTCCCGTGGCCTCTACTCGGCCCGTACCGCCATTGTGCAGTACTACCAGAACGAGGGCATCATGAACATCACCACCGACGACGTTTACCTGGGTAATGGTGTCTCTGAGCTTATCCCCATGACACTGCAGGCCTTGCTAGATGATGGGGAAGAGATTCTGGTCCCCAGTCCCGACTACCCTCTGTGGACTGCCGCTACCCAGCTGGCTGGCGGCAAGCCGGTGCACTACCTCTGTAAGGAGGAAGACAACTGGTTCCCGGATATAGAAGATATCAAGTCCAAAATTACTTCTAAGACACGCGGCATTGTGGTAATCAACCCCAATAATCCGACCGGCGCCGTCTACTCACCTCAGCTTCTGAGGCAGATTGTAGAGATTGCTCGGGAACATGAGTTGGTCATTTTCGCTGATGAAATCTACGAGAAGATTCTTTACGACGGTGCCACCATGACGCACGTAGCTTCTATCGCCGATGATGACGTGCTGACCCTGACTTTCTCCGGTCTTTCCAAGGCCTACCGGGTCTGCGGTTACCGTGCCGGCTGGGTCGCTATTTCCGGCCCCAAGCTCGCGGCCGCCCCCTTCATTGAGGGCATTAACCTGCTGGCTAACATGCGTCTGTGCGCTAACGTACCTGCCCAGCACGCCGTACAAACAGCGCTGGGCGGCTACCAGTCCATCAAGGATTTGATTCTGCCCGGTGGCCGTCTTAAAGAGCAACGTGACCTGTCGTACCAGATGCTCAGTCAGATGGAGGGCGTGAGCGTCAAGCAGGCTGAAGGTGCGCTCTACCTCTTCCCCAAGCTCGATATTGATAAGTTCAACATCACCAGCGATGAGCAGTTCATGCTTGATTTGCTCAGGGAGCAGAAGATTCTGCTCAGCCACGGAACGGCCTTTAACTGGGGGCAACCCGACCACTTCCGACTGGTCTTCCTCCCGGATGTTCACACCCTGGCTGATGCGCTGGAACGCCTGGGCAACTTCCTGAGCGACTACAAACAGAATTAGTTGTAAAGGCCGACATATAGGCATATAGAGGCGCGCAGGCGCAGAGAAAGTGATGCCATTTTCTCTGCGCCTGCGTTCTTGCAGATTTGCGGGCCCGGCCTAGCTAGTGGCCTGCTTGGCGGCATCTAAGCGCGCCTGGGCACCGTCAAGCCAGGCCTCACAACGAGCTGCCAAGGCCTCGCCGCGCTCCCAGAGGGCAATGGATTCTTCGAGGGTGGAAGCCCCGGACTCCATGCGGGTTACGACCTGCATGAGCTCTTCGCGGGCTTGTTCGTAGGAAAGCTCATCCACGGGGCGGGCATTAAGCTCGGTTGCAAATTCGATATTGTCGCTCACGATAATTCCTTCTATTAGTGTTTGGGTCTAAGTCGTTCTACAGGGCGGGGGAGAGATGGGGCTAGAGAGCACTATCTGAAACTGAGGTCACGGTGGCCTTCAGGCTACCCTGTGCCACACGCACTTTAAGAGCCTGCCCCTCTTCAAGGGTGCTACTGTCGCGGACTAGGGCTCCCGACGCTGTTTGTACCAGGGAATAGCCCCGTTCAAGCGTCTGCTGGGGGGAGAGCGCCGTGACCCGTGCCCTGAGCTGGCTCACCTGTTCACGGTCGCGTACCAGCCGGTGGGTGGCCGCTGTTAATGCTCGGGCTCGGAGACGCTCAATATCCTCAGCCCGTGCCAGCATGGTTGAAGCTGGGGCGGCAAGGGCCGGGCGGGAACGGACCTGGGTTAGCCCCATGCGCTCACGCTGAATCAGCAGCTCAAGAGAGCGCATCAGCTGGTAGCGGGCTGCCCGGAAGAACTCACGCTCATCGGCGACGTCGGGCACGATACGCTTACCGGCGTCGGTGGGTGTTGAAGCGCGCACATCGGCCACATGATCAAGGAGAGGTGAATCGGCCTCATGCCCGATAGCAGAGACCACAGGGGTGCGGGCCGCCGCAACGGCGCAAACCATGGCTTCTTCTGAGAAGGGCAGTAGATCCTCGAAGGAGCCACCACCGCGTGCAATTACAATCAGGTCAATGGAGGGATCTGCATCAAGCTCAGCCAGGGCCGCTGTTACCTGGGCTACCGCATGAACACCTTGAACAGCTACCTCCCGCACCGCAAAGTTAACAGCAGGCCAGCGGAGGCTGGCATTGCGAATCACATCTTTGAGGGCATCTGAATCGCGCCCGGTAATCAAGCCGATGGTGTGGGGCAGTAGCGGGAGCGGTTTTTTGCGGCCGGCATCGAACAGGCCCTGGGCCTGGAGCTTGGCACGGAGCTGCTCAATACGTTCGAGCATGGAGCCCACACCCACCGGCTTAATGTTGGAACCTTGCATGGAGAGCCGACCGGTTTTAACCCAGAAATCTGGCTTAAGTTGCAGGACGATGCGTGAACCTCGTTCTACCTGCCCCTGGATTTTTGTCATCTCTGAACCCCAGACCGTCATCGACACTGAGACTTCCTGGTCAATATCGCGCAGGGTCAGGTAAGAGACTCGGCCCCGGTGGTTGAGCTCAATTACCTGGCCTTCGACCCAGGTTGGCACACACCGGGCTATATACTCGTGCATCTTATGGGAGAGCAGATGAAGCGGCCAAGGGTTATCGGGTGTGGTCTGGCCGGCCCGTTGGGCATGTTGCCGGGGCTCCCGCCCTTCCTCTTGTTGCTGCTGGAGTTCAGCGAGCGTAGGTTCGCCAAAAGTATTCATATACCACTACTACCACCGGGGGCTGACACTTTTAGCCTCTTAACGAGGGTCGGTCGTACTTTTTATAGCATCAAAGGGGCTTCTACAGGTTAAAACACCCCAAAAGCTAGATAAACAAGCTACTATTCAAGGACTATGGGCACACAAAGTAGGCATGATTTTAATGAGCACGGTGACGGCAACTGGACTAACCCTCAGGTCCAGGCCGAGAACCAACGTGTCATCTACCAAGAAACTCAGGGGCAATCTGCTTCCGCTGTTAGAGCCGTAGCCTACGGCACAGCAGCTGCTTACCAGCACACGCTTCCCCAGGGTCAGGGGCAGGGGCGTGTGCCCCAGGCACAGACGGTTCCTGCTTCTTCCTACCCGGTTCCTGTAAATCCTGCGCCCCTACCTGCCTACCCCTACCCGGCCAAACCTCCTTATCGGATCTTTCGCCGCTTCTTCTGTAGTCTGCTAGCCCTGTTCACCCTCTTGTGTGGGCTAGCCGGTGCTACGGCCTACTGGGCCCAGAGCGCCATCGTCGATACCGATAACTTCACGGCTATGGCCCAGGGACTGGCGACAGACCAGGACTTCCAGAACAGCCTGGCCTCAGCGGTCACCGATGACATCATGGCTTCACCTACCATCAGCACCTACCTGGGGGACGGGAAAAGTGAGACCTGGTACGGGGGCGCCCAGAACTGGTTATACGACCAGACCTATACCCTGGTTAACCAGGCCACAGGCACCGTCGTTGCCTCGGAAGACTACCCGGAGTTGTGGGCGAAAGCTATGAGTGACTCCCACCGCTATAACTTTTCGGGGGAGACCAGGCCCGCCATGCTCGACTTTTCAGCTATCTACGATAAAGCTAGTGATTCCCTGCGGGCCACAACTGGTATCTCACTTGATACCAGCGCCCTTCCCGGGCGAACCCTTATGCTCGATACCGGCGAGAGTATCTGGCCGGTTAACACAAGTATTAACACCCTGATAGGGTTCGCGGGCCTCTGGCCGATTCTTCTAGCCGGTTGCGCTGGCTCCGCCCTGCTGGGCTTTCTGCTGTGGCCCGGTTCTAAATGTGCTCACCTGGCTTGCGTGGCTTTCATTGGTGCAGGACTTCTCTGGGCAACCGCCCTGATCGGTGGCGGAGCCTCATGGCTCTCGGGCCTTGGGCAGGGCGCAAGTAGCTCCGGTGTGCTCTTTTTCCAGAAGCTCTCACAGTTAATTGCTGAATCCTTTGCCAGCTACCTGAACGGACTGGCCTTTGAGGTGCTGATTGCGGCGGTCGTCCTGACCCTGCTGGCAATTCTCATAGCGGTGCTCCGCGTAACTGCGAGACCCGCCACTGCACGCTTTCGCTAGAACAACGTAGGATAGAGACTATGTCCACTGCCGAAAAGACCATTGAACTGGGCCTGCCCACCGTGCCACGTGTGCGCCGGACCCGCCAAGAAATTGAGGCCGCCGCACCAACCGGCCCCAAAAAAGTACTTCTGGCCGCCCCGCGCGGCTACTGCGCTGGCGTTGACCGCGCGGTTATCGCCGTTGAACGTGCTCTAGAGCACTACGGTGCTCCGGTGTACGTGCGCAAACAGATTGTGCACAATCGACACGTCGTTGAGACTCTAGAAGCTCAGGGCGCAATCTTTGTGGACGAGGTAGAGGAAGTTCCCGAGGGCGCCGTCACCGTATTCTCAGCCCACGGTGTTTCTCCTGCCGTTGTCGATTCTGCCGCTGAGCGCCAGCTTAACACTATTGATGCGACCTGCCCACTGGTATCCAAGGTGCACCGGGAAGCGGTCCGCTTTGCTAAGCAGGACTATGACATTCTGCTGATTGGCCACACCGGCCACGAAGAGGTCGAGGGCACAGCAGGCGAAGCCCCCGAACATATCCAGATTGTTAACTCGCCCGACGAAGTTGACCGGGTAACTGTGCGCGACCCCGAAAAGGTCGTGTGGATTTCTCAGACAACCCTGTCGGTGGACGAAACCCTTGAGACCGTTGCCCGCCTGCGCGAGCGTTTCCCCACCCTCCAGGACCCGCCCTCAGACGATATCTGCTACGCAACCTCAAACCGCCAGGGTGCTATCAAGGAAATTGCTCCCAAGAGCGACCTCGTGATTGTTGTGGGTTCTTCTAACTCATCAAACTCGGTGCGCCTCAAGGAGGTCGCTGAGGAATACGGTGCTCAGCGTGCCGAGCGCGTTGATTTTGCTCACCAGGTCGATGAAGCCTGGTTTGAGGGCGTAACCACAGTGGGGCTGACCTCCGGTGCATCGGTTCCCGAGGTGCTGGTGCAAGAGGTCCTGCACCTGCTCGCTGACTACGGCTACACCGATGTTGAGGAACACGAAACCGCTAAGGAAGACATTCTCTTTTCCCTCCCCAAAGAACTGCGTGCTGCGCTGAAGAACGACACCGGTGCTCCCGCTATGCGGCTGGGCGGACGAGGTTCAAAGCCCACCCGCTAAGCCTTATTCATCAAAAAGAGGTTCATCGGTCCACGAGTCGTAAGGCTCAGGGCCGATGTTCTCTTTTCTCTGGGTACTCTCCGCATGGTACTGGGGGAGGGAGGTCATGAACTCCGGTGCCGTCAGCGGTTTAAGGCTAGCTTCCGAAGGGGTGGGGCTCAGATGACCGGTAGCGTCCTGCACCCCGGAGAGAGCCGTCATCTTGCGTGCGGTCACAAACACACGGGTCTCTAAGGAACCCACCAGCGCGTTATACGAATCAACAGTGCGCGCCAAGGACTTACCCATACCCGCAAGATGGGACCCCGCGGTACCGAGTCGCTCATAGAGCTGCTGTGAAAGATTAAAGAGCTCCCGGGCGTTATCGGTCAGAGCATCCTGCCGCCAGGAGAAGGAAATAGCCTTAAGCGCGGCCAACAGCGATACAGGCGATACCAGTGCTACGTTCTTGGCCGCGGCGTAGTCCAAGAGCTTAGCGTCTGCGGTCAGTGCCGCCGAAAGGGCTGACTCTACCGGGATAAAGCAGAGCACCAATTCCGGTGAAGCCCCAAAACCGGCCCAATATTGCTTAGAGGCCAGGGCATCAAGGTGAGCGCGAACAGCCTTAGCGTGACGGCCCAATAGCTCAGCCTGCACCGGCCCCTCAGCCTCCTGGGCATCAAGGTAGGAACTCAAGGGTGCCTTAGCATCGAGTACCACCGTTTTACCGCCGGGTAGATGAACCACCATATCCGGTCGAATCTGTCGCTCCTGACCCCTGCTATCGGTAGCTACTGTGGTGCTCTGCTCGCTAAAGGTCACATGCCGGAGCATGCCGGCAGCCTCTACCACACGGCGTAGCTGGGCCTCACCCCAGCTACCCCGGGCACTGGTGGAGCGCAAAGCGGAAGAAAGCAGGCCCGTGACCTCGCGGAGCTGGTGGCTGGTCTTATTCGTCTCATTCAGAGCCTGAGCCAGGCCCCCGTACTGCTGGGCGCGCTGGGTCTCCATGGTACGCACTGACTTTTCCATGGTCGCCAGCTGGGTCTTGACCGGGGCTAGCGCCAGTAGGACGTCTTCATCGGCCTCCGCCCGGGCCTGAAGCTCCCTGACCCGCTCACTTAGCAGAGTCTCAGCCCGCTGGGCGGCAGCAAGATCCGCAGTGAGCTGAGCATTTTTTTCGCGGAGCGCATCGGTAGAACCGCTGCCCGCCCGCCCCCAGAAGAAACCGGCCAGGGTGCCCAAAACCAGGGCAAGAATGATCGCAAGAAGAACCGTTGGTGTAGCCATAATCTCTACTCTAACCCGGCCCCCAGCACATGGCCGCGCTGGGGTGGGCTGGGTCTCTGGCCTTTTAGAGCTTTGATGGGCACAATAGGTGACTATGCCCTACCTCTTTTTGACCATAGCAATTATCGCTGAACTGCTAGCAACCAGCCTGCTTAAATACACCGAAGGCTTCACCCGCTGGGGTTTTACTCTGGGGTGCCTCACCAGCTATGGCCTAGCTTTTTATATGCTCTCTATCGCCGTGCGTGATATCCCCGTGGGGGTGGCCTACGCCCTGTGGTCGGGCCTGGGAACAGCGGCCATCGTAGGAATCGGCGCAATCTTCTTAGGGGAACCCGTCACAGTCACCAAAGTAGTGGGAATCGCCCTCATCATTGCCGGAGTTTTGGTGCTTAACCTGACCGGGGCCTCTCACTAAGGTAAGTCCTCTAAAGCCAGCCACGTTCGCGGGCTAGACGGGCGGCATCAAACCTGTTGGAGGCTTCTAACTTGGTGATGGCGCTCGATAGATGATTACGCACCGTCCCCTGGGAGAGATGCAAGTTCTGGGCAATAGCTGATACAGAGGCCCCGCTCTGCGCACCTACAAGGACCTGATGTTCGCGGTCGGTCAAAGGCGAACTCCCTACCGAGAAACTTTCGGCAGCCAGAGCCGGATCAACCACTCGCAGGCCGGCATGGACCTTGCGGATAGTCTCCGCCAGCTGGGCTGCCGGAGTGTCTTTAACCACGAAGCCACAGGCCCCCGCCTCCAGTGCTCGGCTCAGGTAACCCGGCCTGCCAAAGGTTGTCACGATTAAAGAGCGGCAAGCTACTTTACGCTCTTTGAGCTGGGCAGCTACCTCAATACCGTTCATTGCTGGCATCTCAATGTCTAGGAGGACGACATCGGGTGAGCTCTGTTCAACAAGGGGGAAGACCTCGTCTCCCCGCCCGCAGGTGCCAACTAGTTCCAGGTCAGGCTGCAAGGACAGCAGCGCCCCCAAGGCTTCACGGACTAGTTGCTGATCATCAGCAATCAGAATCTTAATCATGCACTCCCTCCTGGGCCGGTCAGGGGTGAGGTATCCCCGTTCATCGTAGCCAGTAGACGGGTGGAGCTACCGTGGGCTATGAGCAGATCTCCGCCTGCTTCCTGCACTCTAGCCTGTAAGCCCAGCAGCCCGTTACCGGGTTTAAAGGGGCCCTTGGTGCCGTCGTCAATGATTTCGATTCGTTCGGCATCTAGGTTTACCCAGCAGTTACGGGCCGATGAATGGCGTAGGACATTGGTGATGGCTTCGCGCAGCACCCAGCTAAAAAGAGTGGCATTATTCCCTGCTATCGCTACCCTAGCCGGTTCTGGCAGATGAGCCCTAATCTGGGCGGTTTCCAGAGCCCTACGAGCGGCTTCAAGCTGCCCAGCGAGATCGGGGCTCTTCATTCGGGTCACGGTAGCCCGTACTTCCGCTAGAGCGGTGCGCGATAGAACCGCTACCTCTTGCATCTGATCACGGGCTTTCTCCGGCTGGGCCGTGGCAAGTGCCGCGGCAAGTTCAGCTTTAAGGTTGATAACGGTCAGTGAATGCCCCAAAATATCGTGGACGTCCCGGGCTATGTGCTCAGCATGTTGAGCCCGAGCCAGTTCTTCCTCCCGCTCCCTGCGCAGATCCGCCCAGTAACTTAGCGTTGCCATGACCAGCACAAAAATGGAACCGGTAATGAATCCGTAGCCACCCCGGAACAAGATATCCCGGTAAAAGAAAACTAAGCAGGCCGACATCACCAGGGCTATCACAGCCCCGACGATGATCCCAACCCTTTGCGGCGCATGAAAAGCCCAGAGAGCCACGCAGAAAGAGGAAAGGTAGAAGCCCCATCCTCCTAGCATCGAAGATAGCCCAATAGCGGGAAGAAGGAGCAACAGGTTCCAGTAGAGGGTCTTGAAAACGGGGCGAGGCTCGGTCAGCAAATCGTAGGCCCCAAAAGAGAGCAGGTAGATCAGGGAGAACAGTAGGAAGCAGATAAGTCCGACTACCTTCTGAGTGAACGTAAAAGAGCTGTTGTTCAGGAGGTAGCTCAGCGGGTAGAGCAGGAAGACCAGCCAAATCCCTGAGAAACCCGCTGCTACTCTGTCAAAGTTCTTGAGTGCGGAGAAGTTCACGGTTCTATTGTCTCACTCTAGCGGGAATGTACGCGCTTGCGGAGTAACCAGTTTCCCACCATGAAGACTGCTCCCCAGAAGGCCAGGTTTAGTAGGGCGTAGCTGACTGGCTCGGTGACAAACCAGGTGTTGGGGTCGGTGGTGACGGTATCACCCCGGGTGAAGAAGTAACGGGAGAGCTGGGTAACCCCGTAGAGCGGGGTGAAACGTGCAACCGCCAAGAGGTCCGTGGAGAGCGGGCTGAAGGTGGTGCCAAAGAAGGAGAAGAAGACCAGCAGACCGGAAGCTACAGAGACGGCACGGGCGTTTTTGAAGAGTCTGGCAATGAGGCTCCCGTAGGCAACGAAGATAGCGGAGACGGCTAGGGTGACTAAGGCACAGGCTACCTGCTGGCCTTGAGGTATGCTGGCTTGAGTCAGCAGGGCGGTTAGATTGACGCAGAGCACCGGCAGAGCTGTTGTCACCAGTGCGTTGACAGTCTTAGTGGCAAGGAGCTGGCGAGAGGTTATTGGCGTCAGGGCCAGCTGGCGGCCCCAGCCTGACTCAATTTCAATCACCGCATTGCCGGCAGATGATACCGCGCCCACGACGGCACCGTAGACCGCCATACCCAGCATGACGTAGGCGGCAGCATCACCGTCCCTGAAGGCCATATGGCTGTAGTCCTGCATGGCCCCAAAGAGTAAGTAGAAGCCCACCGGCATCAGAAGCAGGTAGAAGAAAGACGAAAAGTTCATGAGGGAGTGCTTGAGGTCGTAGCCCATAAAGCGGAGAAGTTGCATAGCTGAATCCTTAGCGTGTGTGGTTAGTTGGTGCGGGCGAGGATACTAAAAGCCTCAGCCAGTGTTGGCTGGGTCACCTCAAGCTGGGTTAGGGGGTACTCAGCAAGCACGAAAGCCAGGAAACGCTCGACCTCGACACAGCTCAGGGTGTACCTGCCCTTCTGGGCTGGACTGAGCTGGACACCCCATTCTTCTTGTTGCTGGGCAGTCAGCGCCAGCTCGCTACCACCGTCCAGGCGGAAACGTACGGTGCGCACACCTGCCTGTGCCCTTATCTGTTCGGTGGTGGCATCGGCAACCACTGAACCGTGGGACAGCATGATGATACGGTCGGCAAAGTCCTGGGCTTCTTCCAGGTAGTGCGTGGCAAAAAGAATGGTTTTGCCCAGGGTGGCCTGGGCGTGCATGGACTCCCAGAAGGCCGCGCGGGCTTTGACGTCCATGCCGGTAGTGGGTTCATCGAGAACCAGGATTTCCGGGTCGCTGAGCAAGGCGATAGCGAACCTGACTTTTTGTTGCTGGCCGCCTGAGCACTTGGCGATCTTGCGGTTGGCGATATCGGCTATACCTGCGGCTTCGAGAGCTGCCCAGACCTTGGGTGCAGTGGGGTAGGTTGCGGCGACCATGGCTACCTGGTCTTTGACGGTGAGGTCTTTGAGCAGGCCACCGCTCTGGAGGACGGCAGCTACCCGGGGTGCTCTGACTGCCTGCGCCGGTGCGGTTCCACAGATTTTAACGGACCCCGCCGTGGGGGAGGCCAGCCCTAGGAGCATATCGAGCAGGGTCGATTTACCGGCCCCGTTTTCACCAAGGAGGGCAACAACTTCACCGGGAGCCACGGTGAAGCTAACGTCTTTGACTGCCTCAACGGTACCGGTGCGGCTGGTAAAGGTCTGGGTGAGGTGAGAGGCTGCAACTGCGGTTTTCATACTTCTAGCTTGCCGCTGGCCCGCCCTAGCGCCCGATGCTAAACGTCACGACTTACCCCTGATATTTGTCACGGTGCAGGGGTGCAGGGGTGCAGGTGTACAGGGCAGGGGATAGGAGGCTCGGGCACTAGCCCCCTGGCGCAGTTAGCTGATTACCGCCCTCTAACTAAGTTTGTGGCTTCTCACGCACCGCCGGCACCCTACCGCTTGTGCTCACCTAGTAGACTAGGGAGCAAAAGATTATTCACAACAAAAGGCTTATATCTCCGTGGCTCTTACTATTGGTATTGTCGGTCTGCCTAACGTCGGCAAATCGACCCTCTTTAACGCACTGACTAAAAACAACATCCTGGCGGCAAACTACCCTTTCGCCACCATTGAACCGAACATTGGCGTAGTGAACCTGCCGGATGAGCGTCTTGCCCGCCTGGCAGAGATCTACGGTTCTGAACGTATCCTGCCTGCAACAGTGTCTTTCGTAGATATTGCCGGTATTGTACGTGGTGCCTCCGAGGGCGAAGGCTTGGGTAACCAGTTCCTGGCTAACATCCGTGAGGCGCACGCCATCGCCCAGGTCGTTCGGGCTTTTGACGACCCCGATGTTATCCACGTCGATGGCAAGGTGGACCCTGCCTCTGACATGGAAACCATCAACACCGAACTGGTGCTGGCGGATCTGCAGACCCTGGAGAACGCTATCCCGCGCCTGGAAAAGGCCGTCAAAATCAAGAAGGGCGACCCCGCCCAGCTTGAGGAGTACAAGAAGGCTCAGGCCATACTGGAACAGGGCGACACCCTGATTTCCAAGTACAAGGAAGCCAAGATCGACATGGCTTTGCTCAAGGAGCTGAACCTGCTGACCTCTAAGCCCTTCATCTACGTCTTTAACTCGGACGAGGGCGTGCTGGCTTCTGAGGAAAAGCAGCAGGAACTGCGTGAGCTGGTGGCACCTGCCGAGGCTGTCTTCCTGGACGCCAAGCTTGAGGCTGACCTGGTGGAGCTCTCTGAGGAGGAAGCTCGCGAGATGCTAGAGCTGAATGGTCAGGACGAATCTGGCCTGGACCAGCTAGCCCGTGTTGGCTTCTCTACCCTGGGCTTGCAGACCTACCTGACTGCTGGCCCTAAGGAGACCCGCGCCTGGACTATCTCCCAGGGCGACACCGCACCCCAGGCTGCTGGCGTGATTCACACTGATTTTGAGCGGGGCTTCATTAAAGCTGAGATTGTCTCCTTTGAGGACCTGGACGCCGCAGGCTCCATGGCTGAGGCTAAGGCCAAGGGCAAGGTCCGTATGGAAGGTAAGGACTACATCATGCAGGACGGCGACGTGGTGGAGTTCCGCTTCAACGTCTAATATCTAGGAAATAGGTTAGTAGGAGAACTAATAAATGTTAGCTCCCTCTTTAATAGAAAATAAAATGAAAAATAAACCAAAAGTTTTAGATTTGTTCTCAGGTTGTGGGGGCATGTCTTGGGGGCTTGACCTTGCAGGATTCGAAATTATCGGCGCTGTCGATGAATGGGAAACTGCTCTAAAGACGTTTAAATTGAACCATCCTGGTGCTAAGACTTTTTGTGGCGATATTAGAGATATTGAAACTAGTAAAGTTCTTGAAGAACTTGAAATGCGACAAGGTGATATAGATGTTATTGTAGGGGGGCCACCATGTCAAGGGTTTTCTAAAAATGTGGTTGCAAAAAAGCGTTTTATCGATGATCCCAGGAACCAGCTATTTAGGGAATTTATTAGATTTGTCGATGAGTTGCGCCCTAAAGTTGTTGTTATGGAAAATGTAGCTGAGATTTATAATTCATATCGAGGTGAAGTGAGAAAAGAAATCTCAGATTTGTTGGAAAGCTTTGGGTATAGTGTTGGTGTTAAGGTTTTAACTGCTGCGGACTATGGTATTCCTCAACGGAGAAAGCGCTGTATATTTATTGCGAGTTTGAATGGGGACCCAGTCTTTCCGGAGCCTACACATTATGAATATAAATCTAATCAGATGGAAAACCTATTTTCTTTGAATGAAAAATATGTTTCTGCATGGCAAGCAATATCAGATTTACCATATTTGGAGCCAGGTCAAACTAAAATTTTCTATGAACAAGATGCGGTTAATGATTATCAAAAATGGGTGAGGAATAATGCTAAATCATTTGATAATCATTTTTATAATCCGCCGAGTGATATCCAAAAAGCGCGATATGAAGCTTTGGAGCCTGGCCAGGCAATTAAAGATTTGCCTGAGGAACTGCGACCCAAATCTGGATACAGCGGTGCATATGGGAGACTTGACTTTGAATCAATCTCTCCAACTATTACTCGATGGGTATTTCATGCTGGGAGTGGACGCTATGGACACCCCCAGCAATACCGAACATTAACAATGAGAGAAGCAGCGCGAATTCAGTCGTTCACCGATGATTTTAAGTTTTATGGAAGAAAGAATGAGGTAGCAGGTCAAATTGGTAATGCGGTACCTCCCAAGCTTATGCTTGTATTGGGGGATGAAATTCATCGTTTACTTCAGCTTTGTCGGGGTGAGTAGATTAATTAGATTACTAACATCAAATATTTGCTGAGTAACTTCAATTGGATATGCTGTATCAGATAAATCAAAAGATTCAAAGAGCTGTTTTTGATTTTTGTACCATCTATAGCGTATTTTTCCTGCGTAATTCCTTCCTTGGAGGCTTGTTTTTGTAGGGCTAGTCCAGCTCCAGGTAATATCCTCATACTTGGGAATTATAATTTCTTCTTCGTAGGGATATATTATTTTCCGATCTTTTGATTTTAGTAGAAGTGCTAGTCGTGGTTCCTCTACATTCTGGATGGTCATGTCAATTTCAATTTTTTGAATCCAATGCTTAAGTATGGCATTTCCAATTTCTTGTGGTTCAGATTCTTCGATACTTAGATGTGGAAATCCTAGTAACTCCTTTTTTTTGATAACATCTGCTCTTTGGATTACAAATTCGCAAGATCCTGAATTTTTGGGCCATACTAATGTTTTGGCGCTCCAGCCAATTTTATTGGAAGTGTCAACAACATCAAATAATAATTTTTTTCTATCTCTCGGGGGATTCTCGAGTCCTTGGGAATAGGCCCAAATTGACTCCCAAATATAATCTTCGATATCATCAATAAATGGTATTTTGTTGGCTGCGGTAACGGCTTCTTTAATCCTTGCGTATTGAGCTTTGTCTAGCAACTTTCCTCCCAAATAATCTCCAATAACTTAAAGAAAAAATCTTTTTGATTTTGTGGGTTTTCCTCAATTCCCTTTGATATTTGAATTAAAGTAGAGATTTTGGGGTATCTTTTTCCTTCTTCTATTGCTTGAATTGTTGGGGATGCGACTCCACTTTTGCTTGTTAGATCGAGTCTTGAAAATCCGTGGTTAAAGCGGGCTTTCTGTATTTCGAAGCCTAATGCGTTTGTTTTTGACATGTATCTATGAAACTAAATTTTTGATACATATACTTACTTGAAAAAGAGTAAAAATATATTTTTAAGGCAAGTTCTGTATAGAGATGGTGGCCCCTGCCGAGGCTGTATTCCTGGATGCCAAGCTTGAGGCTGACATGGTGGAGCTCTCCGAGGAAGAAGCCCGCGAGATGCTCGAGTTGAATGGCCAGGACGAGTCCGGCCTGGACCAGCTAGCCCGCGTTGGTTTCTCCACCCTGGGCTTGCAGACCTACCTGACCGCTGGCCCCAAGGAGACCCGTGCCTGGACTATCTCCCAGGGCGACACAGCACCCCAGGCTGCTGGCGTGATTCACACCGACTTTGAGCGTGGCTTCATTAAAGCTGAGATTGTCTCCTTTGAGGACCTGGATGCCGCCGGTTCTATGGCTGAGGCCAAGGCCAAGGGTAAGGTCCGTATCGAAGGTAAGGACTACATCATGCAGGACGGCGACGTGGTGGAGTTCCGCTTTAACGTCTAGCTACTGGAGACAAAAAGTGTTTTCTTGGTGGGGCGAGTTGAGCACTCGTTTGGACTGGTCTGACCCTAGCTTCATAGTTGCTCTCTTAACTCTTGTAGTTACAGCTGCGATTCCATGGTTGATTTGGCGTCGTGGGGTAAAACAGTCAGAGCAGGATTCAGCCCTGCTTGCAAGCCAGAAGCAGATGCTTGCAAGGCAACGACGCGACACTCTTTTGACAACCCTTGATGACGCTTCATCCGACAGACACCTCCAACTTCTTTGGCGCGAAGTAGAGGAGTTCGAGGGAGAAGATCGCGACTTGCTCCGCTCCGCTTTTCGCGCGAATCCGTCTATCGCGCTTCCGGGCGGGGCAAATAGCATCGAGGCAGCTGATTCGCTGGATCAAAAGGCTTTGGATGATTACACGGCTGGCTTAGAACGTCGTTACTCTGTTGCAGGTATATATCCTAGCTATACGGGCCTTCTCGATTTCCTGAGGCGTGTAGTAACGAACACTGGATTAAAAACTGATCTCTCAATCATCGTAGATTTAGTGACTGGCCCTACTGCGCAGTCGCAGAAGCCTGGCCACCAGTTCTACCGGGATCTGGTGGAGGTACTGCCAGAATCTGCTGCAAGCCTTCTCTACAAAGTTGAGGAAATAGACTACCGGACCTCAGGTGGCTTACGGCTCAATGTTCTTACAGGAGTGCTTCTTGGTTTAAAGGACGCAGAATTGGGGCGTGGGATGGGGCGGGGACAACCTAACAGCTTGCAGGTATCTGTATTCAGAGAGCAGGTTCCTACTTCGTTAGCTTTCTTGCTTCATCGGGACAATTTGCGGTGGTTTAACCAGTGGTCAACAGATGGTTCTACAGAACCTGTATCCGCTACAGTTGCTTGGCTCATACGGGCGGTCGGTTGGTTCGCTGATACTGATGATCACTTGGCGAAGCGGATGGTAGAGAATCTTTTATACGCTATAGACTCGATTCCAGTAGGAGATCGACGATGGGGAATTATTGATGCTGAAGATGTCCGGTACGGTTTCTCTTCGATACAGCGTAAGCAACCACAATTATGGGACGATTATGGACCTGATCTTGAACGTGCCGCTGATACTGTTGGGAGCTGGAGAGCCAAGGAGCTGGGGACGGCATAAATTAAGCTATGCAAATCATCATGCAGGCAAGGCCCACCGTATTATGAGGAGGGACGGAAAACGCGAGGGAGGGGCACATTAGACGCGTAATAACCGCCAAGGTGAGCACTATAAGAAGCTATCTTGAAGCACTTGGCCGCAGTCTCACGATCGAGTACGTCTCGGGTGACAAGCGCGTTCAAGGTACTTAGCTGGAAGCTTGTGGGAAAGGCTTGAAAGGTTACGCAAGCTGACTTTACAGCCTACCTTTCTCCTGATGAGGCTCTAATGTGAGCCGTGAACGATAATGGTGTCTATGCTTTCTTTTTCTCAGCATCTGTCACGCCTGCTTATGGGCTCTTTCATGCTTTTGGCTGGTACCGCCCACCTGAGTTTTGCCCGCCAGTCCTTCCTGGCCCAGGTGCCTGTCTGGCTACCACTAGATCCAGACTTGGTTGTGGTGGCCTCCGGGCTGGTGGAGCTGGGCTTCGGTCTGGGCTTACTTTTTGCCCCGCATAGCTCCCGTAGGGCAGTAGCCCTAGCGCTGGCTATCTTCTACGTCCTCATCTTCCCCGGTAACATCAACCAGTACCTTCAAGGGATTGATGCCTTCGGGCTAGATACTGACGCCAAGCGCTTTGTCCGTCTGCTCTTCCAGCCCCTGCTCGTCCTTGCCGCTCTCTGGGCCGGAGGGATCCTGCCCAGAGGTAAAAAACTAGAGCCCTAATCCCTTGCTGGGTTCCAGGCCAGTAGACGGGCCAAACGATGTGCGAGCCCTATACTGGGTTAAACAGGAACAGAAAAAGAGACAACACTCAAGGGACCTGCAGGAGGATAAATGTCCGCCACAAAATTTTCTCTCCTACTGTGCAGTGCAATGCTAGCTCTGTGTGCTTGCGGTGGCCCTGAGCCGGGAACTGACAGTAACCCATCAGCCAGTTCCCCCATGAGCCCCTCACCAAGCTTAACCGAAAGCCCTAGACCGTCTAGCTCACCCACCGTCACTGTCTCATCAGCTACCTCTAGTACCTCCGCTAGCCCAACAGCTCCTGCAAGCTCATCCACCCCTGCGACAGCAAACCCCACCAACCAGCAGCCGGGGGCCGCCCATCAAACTACCGCCCCACCGCTGACTGAAAGAAAAGGCTACATCCCGCAGGGTGCGGTTCCTGTCACCTCCTTCTACCCGGTCAGCGAGAACTGGAATGTTGGTATTCTCGTGAGCCCCTCAGGCAATATCGGGTGCGATGTTAGAGGCACTACCACAGCCGTCTGCGGGGTGGTCTCCTACGCGGAGGAAAGGAAGTACACAGAACCCTCAGCACTGCTTGCCCGGTGGATTTTCTCGCTGGATGATTCGGTCCAGCAGGTGGAGCTAGGGGCACGGGGTGATGCCCTCTTCTTCATGATGAACCAGTCTAACCCTTCTGGTGGTTCTGCCCAGGTGGTGCCTTATGGGACCAGTGTTTACTCCCAGCACCTGGCCTGTGAGTCGGTACAAGAGGCCATGACCTGCTGGAACACTAAGACCGGCAGGGGAGTTGTAATGAGTAGAGAGGGCTACAGTACTTTTTAGCTCTGCTAACCGCTTTACAGACAGTTCTTCTCTCTTGTCACTCAACTTTCTCAAGCCTATTAAGTTAAGTTCTGGATCTCTGCAGCGTTTTGCTTCTTGTCAGATGCCCATTCAAAGTTCTACTGTGTTAGTACCGGACTACAAATATGAAAGAGAAGGTAATCAAGGATGCGAATTCGTTTAGCCCTGCTCACTGGACTCGGTGTGGGTTATGTTTTGGGCGCCCGCGCCGGTCGCGAGAGCTACGAAAAGATCAAGAGTCAGGCTAACAAAGCTCTGCATGACCCTACTGTTCAAGAGAATGTGAAGGCCGCAGGGGAAACTATTCGCCATAAAGCTCCTCTGGTTGCCGAGAAAACCAAAGAAGTAGCTTCAACGGCTGTAGAAAAAACCAAAGAAAAAGTAGAAGAAATCAAAGAGACCCGCATCGAAACCAAGGCAGAGAAAGCCGCCGATCAAGCAGTCGAGCAAGCACCTGCAGATGTTATCTCAGATCCAGTCACCGCCCCCGAGGACGAAGGCCCGCTAGCTACTGCCTAGGCACCTAAGCAACTCCAGCCCGTCGACCGTTTAGAGCTCTATACGGTAGGCGGGCTTTTTACTGCCTCTTCCACTGGTGTTCTCTGCAAACCGTAAGAGCCTTAAGAGGGATAGGTCCACCGTAGATATGTGGGAACAGCTCAGAGTCTGGGTCGAGCGGATCACACGGTTCGTGCTGTACGGTGAGATTCGCATCAGTCAAAGCCAGCTCATCAATAGTTAGAACGAGGGCATCCTGGCGGTCACTATAGACTGCCTGCCAAATGCGCTGGACCTGGTCCTCTGAAGCGCTACAGTGAATGAATCTTGCTTGAGCCAGGGGAAGTCCACGGGTAGAGATATCGTAAAAACCTGTTTTAAGAGCGCGAGCGTAGTCTTCGGGTAAAGCTATATGGAACAACATAATGTCAGCTTAACACTGTGCCATGCTATTCTCTGATGCTCTAACCGGTGTACCAGCCAAGACTATGAGCGGAAGGCGCCAACGCCTTCAGAAAGCCGAATAAATTCATCGATGTCCTCTTGGGTGGCATAGGCAACCGGGGTAACCAGTATCTCGTTCATACAGGAACGGAAAATCCTGCTGATGTTGACGGGCTCTGACCCCCGCCCACCGATTACAGCCTTAGTGGAGAGCCCATAGCTAAGGGTAGTCAGCTTATTAGCCTGAACCTTCAGATGAGTGCCAGTTTTAATCTGACCAGTACTATCAAGGTAGACCAGCATGTTATAAAAATATGAGCGAATCCGCTCAAGACCTTTGGTCGAAATATCCTTGATACCGGGGACTGGGCGTAGTTCGGAAACCATGCTGAGGGTAATACGGGAGATTGCCTGCGAACGCGGGGTGATGGGGAGAAAATGCTCCAGAATTTTAACCGTGTTGAGAACATCCTGGCCTTCGACAGAAACAGCTTTCATACTGGCTTCTGTTTCCTGCCCAATAAGGTCAAAGGCGAAGGTGAGAAGCTCCACTCTGTTATTAAAAGAGTGACGTAGCGATCCCATGGAGATCCCGGCCTCGGCTGCAACATTCCTGACGGTAACGGCACTAACACCGCGCTCATTGAGCAGTTTCCATAGAGCCTGGGCAATTACCCGGTTCCGGGCTTCGTGGTCGATGAGTTTAGGCACGGACAAACTCCTGAGGGTCAGTAGAGGCATCCTGGCAGACAGGGGAGATAAAGATGTTCAGGAGTGTCTCGAACTGCACAATAATAGGTTCGGTAAGTTCCTGCGTGCTGATCTCACCATCTGTGAGAGTGTAAAGCGCGTTAATGCCCCAGAGCAAGGCAACGAGCTTCTCCACCTCCAGGTCAATATCTAGCCCCGGCTTGAGGAAGCCATGAGCTCGAAGCTGGCTCAACAAGAACCCATAGGCATATATAAAGTCAGCCTCATGTTCTTGGAGTATTTTTGCAATATCAGGGAAAATTCGCATGTCTGCCAGCATGCCTGCTATGACTGTCGTGAATCGTTGTCCGTCTTCTGAAACCGGTGAAAGGTAGGTGTAAAGTTCTTCCAAATTGTCAAGTAGCTGGCCCTCAAACTGCCGGTTGGTGAGGGAACGGATAAACTTTTTTCCTGCAAAGTCCAGGGAAAAAAGCATCATCTCCTCAAAAGAGGGGAAGACATGGCGCAAAGAGCCGGTAGAGATCCCGGCTTGGGCGGCAACGGTCCGTACCGAGACACCTCGTACTCCCTCACGCGTCAGCACCTGCCAGACTGCGTGAGCGATCTCCTGTTTTCGTTCCTCATGGTCTATTAGTTTTGGCACAGAATCAACTTTAGAACATCTTCTAAACCCGACACCTTTTTGGCTACAAGATGTCACGAAAGTGTCGACACGCCCCAAGGATGACTGCCCTAAAGCTCCAGTGGGCTAGAGCATAACTGCACGCCCACAGCGCAACCTCTTGCATAGCCTGGTTAAGCAGGACACAATGGATTCTATGGCTACTACACATTTAGAAGGCAGCGCCGTTCAGACCGTCGGCGAACTGCCCACCCTTGACTCACAGGCTCCCAGCTTTACCCTGGTCAAGACCGATTTGAGTGAGATTTCGTCCGCCGATTTTGCCGGTAAAAAGGTAATCCTCAATATCTTCCCCTCCATCGATACCGGCGTTTGCGCCAGCTCGGTGCGCACCTTCAACCAGCAGGCAGCTGCTTTGGAGAACACCGTGGTTCTGTGTGTTTCCCAGGATCTTCCTTTTGCCCTGGGTCGCTTCTGTGGTGCAGAAGGCATCGAAAACGTCGTGACTGCTTCTGCCTTCCGTTCATCATTTGGCAAAGACTTTGGCCTAACTCTCGCTGATGGCCCGCTGGCCGGTCTCTTGGCCCGATCCGTGCTTATTCTGGACACCGAAGGCCAGGTCATCTATACCCAGCTGGTCGATGAAATTAGCAGCGAACCCGATTATCAAGCCGCACTTGCTGCTCTTTAAGCCTTGACCGCTTGTATTATGTGGCCCCCGTTCCTGCCAGTGCTGGCAGGAACGGGGGCCTTATCTATGATGGCTATTACCTAGCTTAGAAAACCCAGTTAGCCAGAATAACGCAGGTTGCTGTTCCCGCCAGGAGGCTAAGGGCGAGGTTTCCACGCCAAAGATGTAGGGCGGCGGTCACAAGGGTTCCGGCCAAGTAGGGGGTAGCTGTTTGCCAGGAAGAATAGTCAATGTCTGCAATCACATAAAAACCCAGGCAGATAATAGCCCCTAAGGGTACCCAGCGGGCCAAATCAGTGACGAGGGCTGAGTCTTTGAGCGCATTTTTGATGCCAAAAGGAAGCAGCCGCAGGGCAAAGGTGATGCCTGCAGAGAGAAAAATAGCGGAGAGGATGTAGCTGGTGCTAGGCACGGGGCAGCTCCTGTAGGGCTGTTTTAGGCTGGGCATAATGGCGGATCGTCAGCAAGGCGACAAGGCCCAGGAGAGAGATAAGCAAGATGGAATGGGGGAAGAACACTATGGCAGTTATCGAGGAGAGGGCTGCCAGCGCCGCCGTTGTTTTATCCCTGACTGCTTTATAGGCGTTGATAGAGAGCAGAATAAACATACCGGTCATCACAAAGTCCACGCCTTTGAGATGCGATAGGAAAGTGGCGCCTACAAGAGCGCCTAGAGTTGACCCGCCCCACCAGCTCACCCAGAGGCCCACAGATACGGTTAAAATGCGACTCCCGCGAAAGCCCTGGGAGCCCGGTGCGGTATTGACTGCGTAGGCTTCATCGCAGAGCAGATACACGGCGACCGCTTTAGCTAGGTTCCCCTGAACATTCTGTAGCGGGTAAGAGATACCGTAGACCAGGTGGCGGGCATTCATGAGTAGGGTGGTTGAGGCGATCAGTGAGAGGGGCGCTGCCGAGGCAATGAGCCCAACCAACAGAAATTCCACCGAGCCGGCGAAGACGATCGCTGAGAGTGCAGGCGCAACCCACCAGGGTAAGGCAACCGAAGCGACCAGTACGCCTAAGCCCATACCCATGACCATAAACCCTATGCACAAAATACCCGCTACTCGCATGCCTTCTTTAAAGCCGCTTTCACCGGGTAGGGTAGCGACATGCTCACCGACAATATCGGGTGTGGTTGAGGTTTTTTTCGTGATGTGCATACGGCTAGTTTAAAGAAAAGCGAAAGCAAGGTGTTTGCGAATAATTGCTGAGAGTGCTATGTGCTGGCAATATATGTATATGGATTCTTTAGATAGGGCAATAATTAATGAGCTTACCCGCAATGGTCGGCTGGCTAACCAGGAACTTGCGGCGCGCGTAGGCCTCACTGCGGCCCCCTGCCTCCGCAGGGTACGCAGGCTTGAAGAACAAGGAATTATTGAAGGCTACAGCGCTCGCATTAACTATGAGGCCATGGACGAGGGGTTTGAAGTCCTGGTTTTTGCTGACCTATCTCGCAACGATGTTGCGAGCATTGAGGATTTTGAGAACACCATTATGGCAAGCGAGAACGTGGTTGAGTTCCGCCGTATGTACGGGCTACCTGATTACTACATTAAGGTTAGAGTCAAAGACTCAGCTGCCTACGAACGCTGGTTTTCAGAGGTCGCCGCCCGGCACGACTCTGTTATCCGGGTGGACTCCCGTATCACAATGAAGCTTCTCAAAGCCCCTTAACCTACCCTTGGGCCGCAGGGAATAAACTCTGCCTCTGCCCAGTTGAAACTGCAACCACGCTTAGGACAATTACCCAGGAGAAACCATGAGTGAGAATACCGCTAACCAACGCACCCAAGACCCCAACTACCGGGCTGTCACGGTAGAGCGGACTGCCTCCCGCCACTACCGCGCAACCAACGCCAAGGGCGACAGCCTTGAATTCGGTCAGGGGGAGGGGCTCCTGACCCCTGTTGAGCTTCTGTTAGCCGCTATTGCCGGTTGCTCAGCTATCGACGTGGACGTTGTCACCGGCCGCCGCGCAGAAGCAGAGGAGTTTAGCGTCACCTCTTCCGGCATCCGCCAGGTTGATGAAAACGGTGCCGTCCGAATGGACGATATTGAAGTCAGCTTTAAGGTCCGCTTCGCCGCAACCGAAGCTGGTGAAAAAGCTCAGTCAATGGTGGACCGACTCATCCGGCTATCTGCTGAGAAGGACTGCACTGTATCTCGCACGGTCGAGCACGGCTCAAAAATCACCTTCATCAACGAAAATGCCTAGGACATTTGCCGGGTAAAGCTATATCACGTGATACCCGGTGGTATGTGGCCTGCGCGGTTGGTAGTCTAAAGTTTGTCTTAAACCCCCTAAGCAAAACTGTTGGGGACTCATTACCAGCGAAAGTAGCAGCACACTATGTCTCCTGAAGCACACCCTGCACCTACCGGGCAGGTTAAAGAAGAGCTTAAAAGAGGGCTAGCTAGCCGGCACCTCTCTATGATCGCAATCGGCGGTGCAATCGGTACCGGTCTGTTTGTGGCATCAGGTTCCACCATTGCAGAAGCCGGTCCGGGTGGTGCCCTGCTGGCTTATATCCTGATTGGCTTTATGGTGCTACTCCTGATGCAGTCCCTGGGCGAAATGGCCGCGCACCTGCCGGTAGCGGGCTCCTTCCAAACGTTTGCCTCCCGCTATGTTTCAAGCTCCTTTGGCTTTGCTATGGGCTGGAACTACTGGTTTAACTGGGCAATTACCGTAGCCGCGGAGCTGGTGGCAGCGGGCGTCATCATGTCCTACTGGCTGCCGGGTGTCCCCGGCTGGGTATGGGCAGGTGTCTTCCTCGCTCTCATCCTGGGTATCAATGTGCTTTCGGCCCGCTCCTACGGTGAATCCGAGTTCTGGCTGGCCACCATTAAGGTCATTACCGTTATCGTCTTCCTTATTGCCGGCATTGCAATGATTTTTGGCATTCTGGGCAACCACGATAAGGGCTTTGCTAACTGGACGAACGGCGAGGCCCCTTTCAAGGGCGGCTTCGTCTCGATTATGGCGATCTTCATGGTTGCGGGTTTCTCCTTCCAGGGCACCGAGATGATCGGTGTTGCCGCAGGCGAATCCCAGAACCCTCGCCGCGATGTGCCCCGGGCGCTTAAGAGCGTATTCTGGCGCATTATGCTCTTCTACATTGGAGCGATTGCCGTTATCGGTACCCTCATTCCTTACACCAACCCCAACTTGTTGCGTACCGGTGAAACCGATATCGCCTATTCACCCTTCACTATGGTTTTTGAGAACCTGGGTATTGCTTTTGCCGCTTCGGTCATGAACGCGGTTATTCTGACTGCTATCCTGTCAGCCGGTAACTCAGGTCTCTACGTTTCATCCCGTATGCTTTACGCTCTTGCCCTTGAAGGCCGCGCACCCCGTATCTTCACCCGGGTCAATGCCCGAGGCATCCCTATGCCTGCGCTGCTGATGACTGCCGCTATTGGCCTGTTTGGCTTCGCCTCAGCGGTTATTGGTGAGGGCTCTGCCTACACCTGGCTTATTAATATTTCAGGTTTGTCAGGCTTTATCACCTGGGTGGGTGTGGCTATTTGTCACTACCGTTTCCGCCGGGCTTATGTTGCTCAGGGTAACGACGTCAATGACCTGCCCTATAAGGCCCCTCTCTTCCCGCTGGGCCCCATCGTAGCCTTGCTCATGTGCCTCATGGTAATTGCTGGTCAGAACTACAACGCTATCTTTGATGGTCGTTGGTTTGACGTGGTCTCCGCCTACATCGGCCTGCCTATCATCATTGGTGTCTGGCTGGTTCATAAGCTGGTTACCGGTTCTAAGAGGATCCCTCTGGAACAGGTGGACGTTTCTGGCGCTGAGGTGGGCCAAGCCCACTAAGCGCCCACGCCGCTGGCTGTTTGCAGACCCCGCTACTGCCCCCTCCGTCAGGCTGGAGAGAGCGGTAGCGGGGTGTTTATCTAGTGGATGCGCTGACCCATCAGATGCGGCTGTGAAAGGCTAGAATAGGGTGGTTTGTACATATAGGAGCTGGGAGGGCCACCGTGGCTAAGCTGTATTTCCGTTTTGGGGCGATGAACTCTGGCAAGTCCACTGCGCTCTTGCAGGCGGCCCATAACTATGAGGAGCGCGGTCAAAGGGTTCTGCTTGCTAAGCCACAGCTCGACACTAAGGGGGACACTGCCATTGTTTCCCGCCTGGGGGTTACTCGCGCCGCGGATTTCCTCGTGGGTGATCAGGACTCTGTGCGTGAACTCTTCCATGCGGCCGCTGAACCTCACGCCCGGCAGGAACAGCTTCACGGGCACCTGCCTGTCTCCTGCCTGCTAGTGGACGAAGCCCAGTTCCTGACCACTGCCCAGGTTGATGACCTGATGCGGATCGCGGTGGAGGAGAATGTTCCCGTCATGTGCTACGGCATTCGCACGGACTTCCAGACGCGGGCCTTTCCCGGTTCAGCCCGTCTGCTGGAAATCGCGCACAGCCTTGAAGAACTTAAAACTATTTGCCGCTGCGGACGCAAGGCTCTCTTTAATGGGCGCACTGTAGACGGTCGTTTTGTGTTTGCCGGTGACCAGGTAGCTATTGACGGGGTTCATGTGGGCTATGAGTCTCTCTGCCCTTCCTGCTATTTGCAGGAATCCGGTGGCAAGCTCTACCAATAGCTGGCAGGATCCCATGGCTATCCGTAGCGTCCAGAATCTTGGCTAGGGCTTTTTATCCCCTTTTTAGTGGTTTATGTCATGCCGAAACGCCGAGGTGTGCCCAAACAAGCCTATAATCGTAGTGCCCAGTCCTTTTTGAGAAAGAGAAAAATCTATGGCTGTATCACCCAAAACCCGCCTGCTGGCTGTACCCACCGTCGCGCTGATGTCCCTAGCCCTTCTGGCTGGTTGTGGCTCATCCGATAAAAAAGAGAGCGCAGCAGCGGAGACTTCTAGCTCAGCAAGCGCCTCGGCTGAGCAGTCCCAGGCAGCGGAGGAGACCAGCTCAGCTGCCACTGATGAGGCTAAGGTAGAGGCAGTTATTCCTGACGGCTTCAAGAAGGTAACAGCACCTAACAATAAGATCAGCTTTGCTGTTCCTGAGGGCTGGATGGAGATGGACAGTGAGGCCGTTGCCAACACTGATGCTCTTCAGGAGTACCTGGATCAGGCCGCCCAGGGAACTAACTTCACCCCTGAGGAGCTTAAGTCTCAGATGGCTCAGCTTGATCTGATGGCTACCTCTGTGACCCCTAACGAAGATGGTTTCGCTGAGAATGTGAACGTCAACGCTGAGCCCGTCTTGGTTACTTCCCTGCCTGATCAGGCCGAGATGGAATCACTGGCTAAGGGTATCAACGCTACTCCGGGCGAGTACAAGAAGATCTCCACCCCTCTGGGTGAGGGCACTCAGCTGAGCTACACTCTTGACGTTACCGGTGTGTCCGTACACGGCGTGTTTGTGGTTGTGCCTTCTGGCACCGGTACCGGCTTCAGCGTTCTTACTGTTTCCAGTAGCAATGCTGACAGCGCGGCCAAGCTAGCCGAGCAGATGGCTGGATCCCTGTCCAAGGCCTCCTAGTTTCTTAGAGGCTTACTAGCTGACAGCTCGCGCTAAGGCCCCGCACCCTCTTGGGTGCGGGGCCTTAGCGCTTCCTGAGCGGTCTTTGTCAGATAGTGAAGTGTATAAAGCTTGTGAACTTCCATTTATTTTGTTAAGTTGGTGTCACGATTCAGAAGCCCAACGGTAAGCCCTTTGACTTGTTGGCTGGCAACCGCCTGACGCAGACGGTGCTCTCAAAGGAAAATCGGTCGCTACCCACAAGGCGTAGCGAAAGTAGCGTTTGTTTTAAGGAGGCCCACAGTGGGTCGTATTTTTTCGTGGACATCAGCTATCCGTTCTGCACTGTGTAGGAACAAGCCAGAGGACTTTTCTGACCCGGTTCAGGCACAAGAGCAAGAATCGCCGTCTATCCCTATTTCGCGCTGTACTATCTGTGCACCTGGCCACCGGGTTACGCCCTCACTGGGGCTTAACGCTTCGAATATGACCTGGCAGAGGGTATCTATGACGGAGCTGCGGGGGACTAGGGTGCGCTTATCTATCGGTGGGCAAAACAGGTTTTTTTGGAGCCATGATGCTGAGCGCCTGAGCGTCTTCCTCAGAAAAACTGATGAGTCAGTTCAGGGGGATTCTGCCTTACCCTTGCTCTGGAACCCTGGGAATAATTTGCTGGGTGTGCGCGAGGGAAATTCTTTCTACCTGGTTCACCTGGCGGAGCGACCACTTGATTATTGCTCCTACGAAGACCAACAGCTTTAGGTAGGGTGGGGTAACCTAAAACATCGATGGATGGGAAGAAGCTTTTCTTCCCATCCATCGATGGCACAAGAACCTTAAGGGAACGGTAAACAGACAGCTCAGCAGCGGGGCCTCTTTAAGTAGTCGCCAGTAGGTTTATTTACTCTTCATTAGTCCCGAGTCATCACGAACCCAGCAAACCCCATGAGAATCAGTAAAAGATAATTTAACTACCCGCCAATTTGGACTATTCAGAACCGGCGATGTTCTAATACCTGTTGCGGGGAAAGCATGTGACCATCCACTTTCCTTTTGATGCGGAGAGGGTTTGGTAAGTTTGAAGCCATTAGTAGGATTGGGATATTCATCCGAGCAATTAGGATTGCTTGGGATTCTTACAAAGATATATTCACCTGGAGGGACCACTTCGATATTTAGCAATGAGCTTTCAACAGCCTCTTTATAATCATTAGTTCTGAACGAAACCTCAATTGATACCTTAAATATACTTGCAGGAGAAGAATTCTTGACAGTTACATAGGAGAACCAGTCTCTGCTTGTAAGCCATGCTGATATCAATGAGGCTTGAGACTGTTCAAGGACCTCTACAGCTCGGTTGTCTTTAACTCTCTCTAACTCCAACTGTGCATTCATTGCTTTTAGCTGTTTGTTTGCTTGGCGGGCGGCATATATTGCAGCGATTAGAGCTGCGACCGCTGTGAGAGCCCCGGTTACTTCTGAAAGATTCCCAATATCCATTGTTACCCCCAAAAAAATGAATTAAGTCGGCACCAGTTTATGCTGATGCCGACTCACTTCATAGTTCAATTAATTTTTTAGCCTGTCCAATGTCTCGTTCAGCGTTGCGCTGGGGCGCATGACTGCTGAGGCTTTGGCGTCCTCAGGCTTGTAGTAGCCACCTAGCTCGGCGGGGGAGCCCTGCACCGCCAGCAGCTCAGCCACAATCTGCTCCTCGTTCGCCGCCAGCGCCTCCGCTACCGGCGCGAACTGAGCCGCCAGAGCCTCATCCTCAGTCTGAGCCGCAAGCTCCTGAGCCCAAAACTTAGCCAGGTAGAAGTGCGAGCCACGGTTATCAATCTCGCCCACCTTACGCGACGGCGACTTGTTCTCATTCAAGAAGGCACCGGTCGCCTTATCCAAGGTGTCAGCCAGCACCTGAGCCGAAGCGTTACCGCTGGTCTTGGCCAGGTGCTCAAACGAAGCCGCCAGAGCCAAGAACTCACCCAGCGAATCCCAACGCAGGTGGTTCTCTTCCACCAGCTGCTGAACGTGCTTAGGTGCTGAACCGCCCGCGCCGGTCTCAAAGAGGCCACCACCATTAATGAGCGGAACAATGGAGAGCATCTTGGCGCTGGTGCCCAGCTCCAGAATGGGGAAGAGGTCAGTCAGGTAGTCACGCAAAACGTTACCGGTCACAGAGATAGTGTCCTGGCCCTGGCGGATCCGGTCAATGGAGAACTGGGTGGCCTCTGCCGGCGCCAGAATACGGATATCCAGGCCCTCGGTATCGTGCTCGGGCAGGTACTTCTGAACCTTGGCAATCAGGTTAGCGTCGTGGGCGCGGTTCTTATCCAGCCAGAAAACAGCAGGAGTCTTAGAATCGCGGGCACGGGTGACAGCCAGCTTGACCCAATCCTGTACCGGCACGTCCTTGGTCTGGCAGGCACGCCAAATATCACCGGCAGAAACCTGGTGCTCCATCAGCACCTCACCAGCGGAGTTAAGAACCTGAACAGTGCCGTCAGCGGCAAGCTGGAATGTTTTATCGTGGGAGCCGTACTCCTCAGCCTTCTGAGCCATCAGACCAACGTTCGGCACGGTGCCCATGGTGGTGGGGTCAAAGGCTCCCTTGGTGCGGCAGTCATCGATCACGGTCTGGTAGACACCAGCGTAGGAAGAATCCGGCAGAACGGCCAGGGTATCAGCCTGCTGGCCAGCCTTACCCCACATCTGCCCGGAGGTACGAATCATGGCGGGCATAGAAGCGTCCACAATAACGTCGGAGGGCACATGCAGGTTAGTGATGCCCTTATCGGAGTTTACGTAGGCCAGTTCGGGGCCCTCAGCCAGGCCCTTCTCAACCAGGGCGCGAACATCGTCCTGAATCTCGGCGGGCAGGGTCTCAATACCGCTAAGGATAGCGGCCAGGCCGTTGTTACCGTTCAGGCCAGCGGCATCAAGCTGCTCACCGTACTTGTCAAAGAGCTCAGAGAAGTAAGCGCGGACCACGCGGCCAAAGAGAATGGGGTCAGAAACCTTCATCATGGTGGCCTTCAAATGGACAGAGAAGAGCACACCCTCAGCCTTAGCGCGGGCAATCTGCTCAGCTAAGAAGCGGTCCAGGGCGGCAACGTCCATGTAGGTGGCGTCAATAATCTCACCGGCCAGTACAGGGGTGGACTCCTTGAGCACGGTGACGGTGCCATCAGCCGCTACATGCTGAATCTTGAGGTTATCATCGGCCTCCATGACCACAGACTTCTCGTTGCTAAAGAAATCGTTCTGGCCCATAGTTGCCACATTGGTCTTGGAGTCAGCGCTCCAGGCACCCATGGAATGAGGGTTCTTGCGGGCGTAGTTCTTGACCGACAGGGGAGCGCGGCGGTCTGAGTTACCTTCACGCAGAACGGGGTTAACCGCTGAACCCTTGACCCGGTCGTAGCGGGCACGAACGTCCTGGTCGGCTTCGGTGACGAGCTCTTCGGGGTAGTCGGGAATTGCGTAGCCCTTGCCCTGTAGCTCGGCAATAGCGGCCAGTAGCTGGGGCTGAGAGGCAGAAATGTTAGGAAGCTTGATGATGTTGGCTTCGGAGGTCTTAGCCAGCTGGCCCAGCTCGGTGAGGGCATCGGGCACCTGCTGGTCGGCTGGGAGAATATCGCTGAACTGAGCCAGAATACGGCCAGCCAGCGAGATGTCTCGGGTTTCCACCTCAACACCGGCGGTTGATGCGTAGGCTTCCAGAATAGGCAGGAAGGAGTAGGTCGCTAGTAGCGGAGCCTCATCGGTGTGGGTGTAAATAATCTTTGCCATGTAGGGCGTCTCCCTTGTTGCTTGTGGGCAGTGTCATTCCTAAGAATACAACCCTGTGCCCCAGCTCATAGAATTTTACACGGCTGGGTCATAAAACGTGCCAGGTATCTCCTGGAAAAGTCATCCTTAGGTAGATTGGAGAGTATGCAGCAACAAGACTCTCGGGCCGCAGAGACCACCCCTCTGCCCGCCCACGAAACCTACCTATCCCAGCTGATTGAAGCCCCCCGTATGGTGGGCCTTGCCGCCTCGCGATCGGGTGAACCCGTCCTCACCGTGCAGACCCTGAATAAAGAGGGAGCTAAGTACCGGCCCCGGCTCTGGGCTCTACCCGCTCACCAGGAGGAAAAGCCCTACCCGCTGACCGCGCCGGACTCCGGGGCGGCCCTGCTCGCACTTGATGAAGAAGGCAGACCTTACCTGACCTTGGACAAGGACCTAGACCAAGCCGAGTCCAAGAGCCTCAAAGGGGTCTACCGCCTGCCAGACCGGGGTGAACCCGAACTGGTCCTCAGTTTTCCCGGCGGCATTAATGAACTGGAAGTCCGCCAGCGGGAGAAGGGCCCTCGCTACATCTTCACGGCCAAGGCCCACCGTGGCTCACTCGAAGAACAAGCCAAGACACTTGATGAACGAGAAAAGAGCGCAACCAGCGGGGTACTCTACAGCGAGTTCCCCACCCGCTTCTGGGACCACGATTTGGGCACCGGCAAGCTCAGCCTCTACCTGCAAGACGGACAGGAAGAGCCCCGCCTCATCCATGAGCTGGGGGAGGGGGCCCTGCTCTCAGGTTTTACTGTCTGCCCCAGCGGTTCCCAAGCAGCCCTTACTGTAGAAACAAAAGAAGGCGGTATCTACCAGCGCTATAGTGTCTGGCTGATAGACCTGGACGGGCAGACAGCGCCACGGGAAATTGCCGCCGCAACAGCTACTCATGACTATATAGCTGGTAGCTTCACTCCTGAAGGCACCGGCCTAGCCGTGACCCAGGTACGCCGCTGGTTACCCGGTCAGTCCATCAAGCTCAATGCCAATCACTACAATCTGGCAACCGGCGCAATGACCGAGCTTTCCCACGACATAGACCGCTGGGCAGATGACCTGGTCTGGTTGGATGAGGAAAACTACGTCTTTAGCAGCGATAACCTGGGTGCAAGCGCTATCTATAGGGGGAGCCTGAAGGGGACGACCGAAACCCTGGTAGACGATGGGCGGTCGCATTTCTCGTCGCTTGCCTACAACGATGGTGCCCTGGTCGCCCTCAAAGACAGCCACCAGCACTCGGCCTACCCCGTGCGTATTGAAGCCACCAATGGTCGCGTAACCCGCATAGCCAGCCCGGTTGAAGAGCTGAAGGCGCCCGGTAAGCTAGAACGGCTGACCTCAACCGCCGCAGACGGTACCGAACTCACCAGCTTCCTGGCCTTACCAGAGAACTGCGGCACTGAGCCCCTGCCCCTGCTGGTCTTCGCCCACGGTGGGCCCTGGGGGTCCTGGAACTCCTGGAGCTACCGCTGGAACCCCTGGGTCTTTACCCAAGCAGGCTACGCTGTGCTCATGCCCGACCCCGCTATCTCCACCGGCTACGGCCAAGACATGCTAGACCGGGGTGGGGACGACCTGGGAGGGACCCCCTACAGGGATATTATGCAGGTTGTAGAAGAGGTCAGCGCCCGCCCCGATATCCAGGGCGACAACCTAGCCTTCTCCGGCGGGTCCTACGGCGGATTTATGACTAACTGGGTAGCAGGTCGTGCTGAAAAACGCTTTAAGTGCTACATCACCCACGCCTCAATCTGGGACTATAAGGCCATGTACTTTCTGACCGATAACGGTGCCTGGAATGAGTGGAAACTGAGCCAAGGCGGCGAAGGAGATGCCATTTCCCCCTACCACCGGGCCGCCCATATCGCCGCCCCCATGCTGGTCATCCACGGCGATAAGGACTACCGGGTGCCCATCGGCCAGGCCCACCACCTCTGGGCTGATCTGCAACACCACTCGCCTGAGCTGGGGCACAAGTTCCTCTACTTCCCCGACGAAGGGCACTGGATCCTTAAACCCGGCAACTCGCGCCTCTGGTACCGCGTCTTTGTGGCCTGGCTCAACCAACATTTGGGCGGTCAAGAGTTCCAGATGCCCGAGATTCTAGGTTAGGGGAAATCACACCAGCCCCGACCACCCCGAACACAGATGCCCGCCACGGTAAGAACCGGGCGGGCATCTGGTTAGACTTGCTGCCTTAGAGCTTCTCTCGCTCATTTTGTACAGCCTTGCGCCTGCGCGCCGTCAGCGTAATAGCAGGACCGATATTGGCCGCTACCCAGAGCGGGATAAGTACCACCAAAAACATAAAGAGTGTTCGAGCAATGGACGAGGCCTGGTCCGACTCAATCAGAGTGTTGAGCCAAGATGCGAGTCCCACAATTAAGACTGTCCCCATCAGCAGGTAGCTAAGAGCCCACCAGAACTCACTGGCCGATGCCTCGCCCCGACTATTCCAGTAGTGTCTGTAGAGAAGACGAACAGCACGCAAAGGCCCTACCTGCTCAGCGCTCGCGGGAGCGCGGTATTCGTCCTCGTAGCCCTCATCATCATGAAAGCCACCCACAGCAAGAGCCTCTGGGGTATCGAGTGAGGGCGCTTCTACAGGTCTATGGCGGGTAGGCTGGTTCTCAGACATACCCCTAAGAATACCTAAGGAACGTGGAAAGCACCCATGCCCACACTTCTGCTCACCTACTTTGGCCCCTTTAGCGGTACCCCTTCGAACCCTACCGGGCAGGTTGCCCAGCGTGTAGCCCAACTCCTGGCAGGCAGTGCGCCGGGGCTGAGTGTCCAGGTGCGAGAGCTACCCGTTGAGTTTGCGGCCTCCTCGCGGGCGCTGGCTGAAATTCTCGATGAGGTCCAACCCCAGATAGCTATTGCCCTGGGGGTTGCCGTGGGGCGGGATAAGGTCAGTCTAGAGAGGGTAGCTATTAACATGGACTCTGCTCGTATACCCGATAACGCCGGGGACCAGCGCACCGACACGCCAATTCAGCTGGATGGCCCCACCGCCTATTTTTCTACCCTGCCCACACGGGCTATTTTCGAGCGGCTGACTGCCGATGGCCTGCCGCTTGAGCTGTCCTATTCCGCTGGAACCTTTGTTTGCAACCATGTCTTCTACGAGTTAATGCACAAAACCGGCGGGTTCATACCCGCCGGTTTTATCCACATCCCGCTGAGCGATTCAGACCTTCTCAAGGCCAAGGGCCAATTAAGCTCCCCCTGCGCCGAAGCCGGAGGGCTAGAGGGTAAGACTGCCCCGACCCCGACCCTGGCCCTGGACCTGATGGCACAGATCCTGGAAGGGTGCATTGCGCTCACCCTAGAGACGCTTACTCAGCCTGGGGCCTAAAGAGTGGGGACTGTCTGGCTTATGCCGGAGGAGAAGAGCTAGCTGAAGATTGATGGGGAGGTAGGGCACAGAAAATAAGGACGACAGCTAGCCCGGGAGGAATGAAACAAGCCCAGAAGAGCCAACCGGGCATACCTACATCACGCAGGCGGCGAGAGCCAAGCCCGGCGTTGAGCACCGTGAAAAGGATCCAGAAACTAGCAAAGATAGCCACCAGTCCAAGCCAAACACGAAATTCATGCACCTGCCAGATACTATCGGGGCGGTAGTTCGCTGGGTAGCTGGCCTGGGTGATGGTATAAACCCAGAAGATCAGGGTAGAAAAACTCACCAGGACCCAGGCAAGTAGCCACCAGAGGATAACCTTCCAGAACTCAGAGCGGCTGGCGCTTCCCCTAAAGACGAAGAGGTGTTTTTTCCAGCGGCTGATGGCATCGGACATGCCGGTGCCAGGCTGGGCCACCGGGGCAGGCTGTGTATTCATTGATACTCCCGTGAAATCGCTGAGAAATTTTTTTTGGCTCTGGTCTTCTCCTACCGGAAAACCGGTCTTAACCTAAGCGCTTGGGTAGTAGAGGAAACTACCGGCCCCAGTGCAGAATACCGGGCTGTCACCGGTAGTTTTTCTGATCGGCTAGAAGCCAGCCGGTAAGGGCTACTTCCTTCTTCAGCTAAGAAGAGGAAAGTGTGCCCCTTACCGCCTGCTTTGCTTCCTTGCCTCCCCCTTAGCTTAGGCCTGAGCTCGCTTGTTCAGGTAGAAGTCAATGAGCGAGCGGGTTGAGGAGTCCTGCTGGGCCAGGACCGCGCGGTCACCGCCTACCGCCGGAGCTAGTTCAAGGGCAAGTTGCTTGCCCAGCTCCACACCCCATTGGTCGAAGGAGTCGATGCCCCAGACAATACCCTGAACAAAGGTGATGTGTTCATAGAGTGCAATCAGCTGGCCCAAGACGGAGGGGGTCAGCTGTGAGGCCATAATGGAGGTGGTGGGGCGGTTCCCCGAGAACACACGTGCAGAGACAATTTCTTCTGCGGTGCCCTCAGCCCGGACCTCATCGGCGGTCTTGCCAAAAGCCAGAGCCTTGGTCTGAGCAAAGAAGTTTGCCAGGAAGAGCTCATGGACGTCCTGCTCACCGTCGCGGGTGGGGTGAACCGGGTTAGCAAAAGCGATGAAGTCAGCCGGGATCAGGCGGGTTCCCTGATGAATCAGCTGGTAGAAGGCGTGCTGGCCGTTGGTGCCAGGCTCGCCCCAGAAAACCTCACCGGTAGCGGTGGTAACGGGGGACCCATCAGCACGCACAGACTTGCCGTTGGATTCCATGGTGAGCTGCTGCAGGTAGGCCGGGAAACGGTGCAAGTACTGGTCGTAGGGCAGAACCGCGTGGGTCTCAGCACCCAAGAAGTTAACGTTCCAGATGTTTAGTAGACCCATGAGGGCAGGAACGTTCTTGGCTAGGGGAGCGGTACGGAAGTGCTCGTCCATAGCGTGGAAGCCTGCCAGGAACTGCTCGAAAGTATCCGGACCCAGAACAATAGCAAGGGCCGTACCGATAGCTGAGTCCACGGAGTAGCGGCCACCGACCCAGTTCCAGAAACCGAAAGCATTTTCGGGGTCAATGCCGAAGGCTGCGACCTTATCCAGGGCGGTTGAAACAGCGACGAAGTGAGCGGCAACAGCCTCCTTCTCTTCCTTACCTTCTAAAGCACCTGCCTGGTGCAGCGAGTTCAACAACCATTGGCGGCAGACACGTGCGTTGGTGAGAGTCTCAAGGGTGCCAAAAGTCTTAGAGGCAACGATGAAGAGGGTGGTCTCCGGGTCGAGGTCTTTAACAGTCTCCGCGGCATCGGTGGGGTCGATATTGGAGATAAAGCGGGCTTCAAGACCAGGCTGAGCGTAGGGCTTCAGCGCCTCGTAGACCATGACGGGGCCTAGGTCTGAGCCGCCGATACCGATGTTAACAACGGTCTCAATAGCCTTACCGGTAATACCTACCCATTCGCCGGAGCGCACGCGGTCAGCAAAGTCGTAGACCTTGGCGAGAACCTCGTGGACATCGGTGTCGATGTCCTGCCCGTCAACAACCAGTGAGGGGTTAGCACCCCTGGGGCGGCGCAGGGCGGTGTGAAGAACTGCGCGGTCTTCGGTAACGTTGATGTGCTCACCTGCGAACATGGCATCGCGGCGTTCTTCAAGACCAACCTGCTGAGCAAGCTCGGTGAGGAGGGTCAGGGTTTCCTCGGTGATGAGGTTCTTCGAAAGATCAACATAAAGATCGCCCGCGGTGTAGCTGAGCTTCTCTGCACGGGCGGGGTCTACCTGGAACCAGGTTCGCAAATCAGCCTGGGTTGAGTCCTTGTGAGCAGCAAGTTTACTCCAGGCGGAGGTGGACGTGGGATCAATGATGGGGCGAGACATAAAAGTTTTGCCTTCCTGTTGGGAATGATACCTTGTCTTCATTTTATGTGGGATTTGTAGTTTTTGGGTGGCCCTGTGGTGTGGCTTTTTATGGTATTTTTTCGATTTTTTCTGGCAGGTGTTTCCCTCAGAAGCTGCGCTGTTGCCCCTTGAAGGGCGGAAAATAGGGGGCCTTAGCCTTCTGGCTAGGCGGTGTATTAGTACAGGAGGAAAGCTAGCCTGCTGATAATAAGTGATGTTACTATTGGTCAGGTTCCTGCCTCCGGCGCGCTCTAAAAATATGACTTGTGACAGGCCTAATAAGGTACGCCGCGGGATGAAGGAACTCGATGCATTACTCAAGAGGTCGAAACGAGATACAGAAAGAAATTACTATGTCAGTTACCGAAAGTACGGCGCCACCGGGGTCAGGCCCCGACCTGCGCAAGGGCGATATTGACAAAGCAACCCGGGCTAATATGCGTGAAGGATCCCTAGCCCCCAAGGTTTTTATTCCAGCAGCCCTTATTATGGTGCTCTTTATTGGAGCAACCCTTCTCTTTCCCAGCAAAGCTAAGGGAATTTTCGATGCGCTACAGGCAGACGTTATTAACTACTTTGGTTGGTACTATGTAGCGATTGTTGCTTTCTTCGTTATTTTCGCCCTCTATCTGGGATTTTCCCGCATGGGCGACGTTAAGCTAGGCGATGACGACGACGAGCCCACCTACTCATTCATGACCTGGTTTGCCTTCCTCTTCGCCGCCGGTATGGGCATCGGCCTGGTCTTCTACGGGGCAACTGAGCCCCTCATGCACTTTGTGGATCCTCGCCCCGGCGTTGGCGGGGGCACCCAGGAGCGGGTAGCCCAAGCGGCTATGAGCCAGTCCTTCCTGCACTGGGGCCTTCACCCCTGGGCCATCTACGTCATTGTCGGCCTAGCCATCGCCTACGCTACCCACCGTCTCAAGTTGCCGCTTTCAATCCGCTACTCCCTCAAACCGCTTCTGGGCGATAGGGTCAAAGGCCTAACCGGCGATGTCATCGATGTTATCGCCCTGGTAGGCACCCTCTTTGGTGTTGCAACCTCCCTAGGCCTGGGTGTTATGCAGATCGCCGCAGGCCTGGGATACATGGATATCCCTGCCGAGGGTAACGGCTGGCTCATTGGCATCATTGTAGCCCTCATGGCTATCACCCTCTTCTCCGTGGTCACAGGCCTTGAAAAGGGCATGAAGTGGCTCTCCAACGGCAACCTCATTCTGGCTGCTATCGTCTGTCTCTTTGTTCTGGTGGTTGGCCCCAGCCTCTTCCTCTTTAGGAACTTCGTAGGCTCCATCGGTGACTACCTGCAAAACATTGTGGCAATGACCTTTGAGACCCTAGCTCTCTACGGTGTTGATGGCGAACAGTTCCAGGCAGCCTGGACTACCTTCTACTGGGGTTGGTGGATCTCCTGGTCGCCCTTCGTTGGCATGTTCATTGCCCGCGTATCCAAGGGACGTTCGGTTCGTGAATTTGTGGTCGGTGTTCTGCTGGTACCTGCCCTGACCTCCTTCTTCTGGTTCTCAGTTCTGGGTGGTACCGCACTTCATCAGCAGCTCTTTGGGGCTGGCAACCTGGTTGGGGAGGACGGCAGCGTCTCGGCGCAAAACGCCCTCTTCCAGATGTTCCACAACCTACCCGGGGGAGCAGTGCTCACCGCTGGGGCGGTACTTCTCATCACCGTATTCTTCGTTACCTCAGCTGACTCCGGTGCGCTGGTTCTGGGCATGCTCTCAACCAACGGTTCACCGGAACCCAAGACCTGGATTAGGGTTTTCTGGGTGCTGGTTGCGGCTGTCACCGCAATTTCCCTGGTAATTATTGGTGGGACCGATTCGCTCTCGGCCATTCAGACCGTTGCAATTCTGACTGCCCTTCCCTTCTCCCTGGTCATCCTTATGATGTGCCTTTCGCTCTACAAGGCTTTGAGCGTTGAGCACCGCCTCTTTGTCCGTGCTCAGAGGCGCAACGCTCGTGAGGAGATTGAAGACTCAATCCACGAAAGCATCGGCGATCGTGTCAATGAGCTTGTAGCTGAAGGTGTAGAGGACAAACTCTCAGCCGCTGTAGATCAGCACCTGGATGATGTTCTCGATAAGGCTGTGGAGGCTAGGGTAGAAGAAGCAGTCGAAAAGGCAGTTGATGAGGTCTCCCTTCAGATTGAAGCTAATACAGCTGCAATCGAGCAGATTCAAACGATTACCGGTTCCATGCCTGCTGTAGGCAAGAACACCAAGACACCCTGGAAACAGGATTAGTCAGGTCAAATATCTAGCCGCTTGAGGCTAGTATAAAACCCCACCGCTGTTCAGCAGTGGTGGGGTTTCTCATTTAAAATTGCGGTTGCCCCATCTGCTCTAGCTCTCCAGCGCCGGGGCGCGCTGAACCGGTGTGTCCCAGAAGATAGCCGGACCCTGGCAAGGGGTCGCTATACTAAAAGGTAAAGCCCTGTGCCCCTAGTCCCTGTTTGGGGTCCGGGGCGCTTCCGGCGTTTTATGTAATCCCAACCATTAAGCGAGATACTTACCGCATGTCTGAAACTCAGAAGACCGCATCACGGAGCGACCTTCGCAACGTGGCAATCGTGGCCCACGTTGACCACGGCAAGACCACCATCGTTGACGCGATGCTCAAACAGACCAACGCCTTTAGCGCCCACACCGATGTCGAAGACCGAGTCATGGACTCCGGGGACCTTGAAAAGGAAAAGGGCATCACCATCCTGGCCAAGAACACCACCGTCTTCTATGCCGGCCCCTCCGCAAACGGTGAAGAAGTCACCATCAACGTCATCGACACCCCCGGCCACGCCGACTTCGGTGGTGAGGTTGAGCGCGGTCTGTCCATGGTAGACGGCGTTGTCCTGCTGGTTGACGCTTCTGAAGGGCCCCTGCCCCAGACCCGCTTCGTTCTGCGCAAGGCACTTGCCGCTAAGCTGCCGGTAATCCTCGTAGTTAACAAGGTTGACCGCCCCGATGCCCGCATTGACGAAGTGGTCAGCGAATCTATGGACCTGCTCCTGGGTCTGGCAGGCGACCTTGCCGACGAGGTCCCCGACCTTGACATCGACGCCCTGCTGACTGTTCCCATCGTTTACGCCTCCGGTAAGGCCGGTGCAGCATCACTCAACCAGCCCGCAGATGGCGCTCTGCCCGATAACGACGACCTTGAGCCGCTGTTTGCAACCATCCTTGAGCACGTCCCTGCCCCCACCTACAACCCCGATGAGGTTCTGCAGGCGCACGTCACTAACCTGGACTCATCGCCCTTCCTGGGTCGCCTTGCTCTGCTCCGTATCTTCAACGGCACCCTCAAGAAGGGCCAGACCGTAGCCTGGGTACGCCAGGACGGCCAGACCAAGAACGTCCGTATCTCCGAACTCCTTGCAACCAAGGCACTCGACCGCGTACCCACCGACCAGGCTGGCCCCGGTGAAATCGTGGCTGTTGCGGGTATTGAGGACATCACCATCGGTGAAACCCTCACCGACCCCGAGAACCCCAAGCCCCTGCCCCTGATCAAGGTCGATGACCCCGCGATCTCGGTAACCATCGGTATCAACACCTCACCCCTGGCTGGTAAGGTCAAGGGTGCTAAGGTCACCGCCCGCCAGGTCAAGGACCGCCTTGATAAGGAACTGATCGGCAACGTTTCCCTCAAGGTTCTGCCCACCGAGCGCCCCGACGCCTGGGAAGTACAGGGGCGTGGCGAACTGGCACTGGCTATCCTGGTTGAGCAGATGCGCCGCGAAGGCTTCGAACTGACCGTGGGTAAGCCCCAGGTCGTTACCAAGACCATCGACGGCAAGATCCACGAGCCTATGGAACACATGATCATTGACGTTCCCGAAGAGTACCTGGGCGCTATCACTCAGCTTATGGCTGGGCGTAAAGGTCGCATGGAACAGATGGCTAACAACGGCACCGGCTGGGTTCGCATGGAATTCTCCGTGCCTGCCCGCGGCCTCATTGGATTCCGCACCAAGTTCCTGACCGAAACCCGCGGTGCAGGTATCTCCAGCTCCTACTCCACCGGCTACGAGCCCTGGACCGGGGACATCGACTACCGCTCCAACGGTTCCATGATTTCCGACCGTGCCGGTGTCGTTACCCCCTACGCCATCATTGCCCTCCAGGAACGCGGCACCATCTTCGTTGAACCCACCTCTGAGGTCTACGAGGGCATGATCATTGGCGAGAACTCACGCGCCGACGATATGGAGGTCAACATCACCCGCGAAAAGAAACTGACCAACATGCGCTCAGCGTCGGCAGATAACTTTGAAAACATGACTCCCCCCAAGAAGCTGACCCTCGAAGAGTCACTTGAATGGGCCCGCGAGGACGAATGCGTTGAGGTTACCCCCGAAGCCATCCGCATCCGCAAGGTTATTCTTGATGCCAACGAGCGCGTGCGCGAAGCACGCCGCCGTAACCGCGCCTAAACCTTAGTAGCCGGTATTGACCGTGGGCCGTACTCCTTGCGAGTACGGCCCACGGCTCGTAGCGGGCCAAACAAGCCCCTATTGCTCTGAGCAGGCAAACTCTAGCAGCAGCACCGCAACCCCGTACTGCTGCCCGGCAGGTAAACCCCAGCTACACCCCAGTGAAGCCAGATAGAATAAGGGGGTACATCATCAATGGCACCCCCACGAGAAAAATCGCACCATGAACAATGACGCTCAGCCCTATTACCCTGTAGCCGGTGAACTCATCACAGAAAACGCCGTCTTCACGCTCATTCCCGACGGGCGCGCCCCCCAAAACACCACCCTGCTCTTCGTACACGCCCACCCCGACGATGAATCCTCAGCAACAGGAGCCACCATCGCCGCGCTCACCGCAGCAGGAGCCACCGTAGACCTGCTCACCATGACCCGGGGCGAAATGGGCGAAGTCATTGATCCCGCACTCAAACACCTCGAAGCAGAACACCCCGCAAATACCGACCGTGGGCGCCAACTAGGCCAGCTCCGCACAAGAGAACTCAAAGCCGCCCTCACCGAACTCGGCGTTCGTGACCACCTCTTCCTGGGGCAAGGCCCCAGCGCACTACCGGGGGAGAGAACTCACTACCGTGACTCCGGCATGTCATGGGGTAGCGACGGCCGCGCCGCAGCCAACCCACTCGCTGCAGACGACTGCCTCACCCACCTACCCCTCAAACCGCAGGCCGAAGCTGTCGCCGCAACCATACGCGCAATACGCCCCGACGTCATCGTCACCTACGACGCAGATGGCGGCTACGGACACCCCGACCACAAGCGCACCCACGAAGTTGTTATGGCGGCCCTCGATCTGATCGCAGGCACCACCGCCGAACCCATTGCCGTCTGGGGTATCGAAGGCCAACCACAAGAAACCGACACCCGCCAACAAGCCGTCATCCGTGGCAAAATTGAAGGCAAACGCGAAGCCATGCGCGCCCACGCCACCCAAATCACCATCACCGGCCCGACCACCTTCGAATACTCCAACAAAGTGCCCCAACCTATCAACGCAGTAGAAACCTACCGCAAACTACAAGGCCAAAACATCACCCCACCCCCCACAGCCAGCGCCACCGAGGAAATCGCAGAAGCCCCCGGCCCCATCAACTCAATTATCACCGCAAGCGCACTCGGCCTTATCTCAGGCTTTGCCGGAACCATGTACCACACCCAGATCTGGTACATCTCCAAAGGTCTCTGGCTCCCCTGGGGCCTAGCTCTGGCACTGCTCACCGTCTACTTCGCCGCCACCTGGGCCGCAATCCACACCGAAAAAAACTGGGCCGCCACACTCGTAGGGGCAGTAGCCTTCCTCCTCACCGGCACCTTCGCCTTCGCCAAAGGCAACTCTCTGTTGGTCTACATTAACCCCATCAACCCACCCGGAATCGTTGGTACCCTCTGGGCCTTCGGGATCCTAGCGGTCACAGCTCTTAGCATCATCAGCGCAAGCCGCTACCGCCAGAAGAATAAATAAACAAACCCTAAGCTATATCATCGGTCACAAAAATCTGCCCCCACTCAGTGAAACCGATACACTAGAGCACAGCTAAAAACACCCAACCGCGCAACGGAACGCCCCCACCTGAAAGGTAACAATGACCTACATTATTGCCCAGCCCTGCGTCGACGTAAAAGACCGCGCCTGCGTCGAAGAATGCCCCGTTGACTGCATCTACGAAGGCGAACGCTCCCTCTACATCCACCCCGACGAATGCGTAGACTGCGGCGCCTGCGAACCCGTCTGCCCCGTAGAAGCCATCTACTATGAAGACGACGTTCCCGAAGAATGGGAAGACTACACCGCTGCCAATGCCGACTTCTTCGACGATCTCGGCTCACCCGGTGGAGCTGCCCGCCTGGGCAAAATCGACAAGGATGTACCCTTCATCGCGGCGCTGCCGCCTCAGAACCAGGGCTAAGGCTTCGCGCTCGATTCGCGCACTTCTGCGCTAAGCTAAGGTTTTCAGCACCGCAGGCTTTCAGCACCGCAAGCTAACGCCTGCTCGGCTGACCCTCTTGCCCGGTGCGCTCCGCTCACAAGGGCAATTCACGCCAGCCCCGTGCCATCGGGTAAGCCATGATCCTGCCGTGTAAGCCATAAACCCTGGAAAACACATACCTCAAGCTGATAAAGCTCCGCAGACCGGCCACCCGCCAGGGTCTGCGGAGCTTTGTCACACCTGCCCCAACCCAAGGACGAGGCCACCCGAGCCCTGGGCCCGCCCACAAGCCCCTAGAATGGGGTGAAGAGACCAGAACCAACCGCAACGCAAGAAAGAAGACCATGCGCACCTTCGGACTAGACCTACCCGACTACCCCTGGGACACCATGGCACCCTACCGTGCCACCGCAGAGCAGCACCCCGATGGGCTTATCAACCTCTCCATCGGAACCCCTGTCGATCCCACCCCGGATGTCATCCGTCTAGCCCTTGCTCAGGCCACTGATGCCCACGGTTACCCCACAACCCACGGAACCCTCAGCCTGCGCCAGGCAATCGTTGACTGGTTCGACCGCCGCCGGGGCGTCCCCGGCCTCACCACCGACCAGGTCATGCCCACCATCGGCTCCAAAGAACTCGTGGCCTGGCTACCCTTTTTGCTGGGGCTGGGGGAGGGTGACATCGTTGTGCGCCCTACCGTCGCCTACCCCACCTACGACATCGGAGCCCAACTGGCAGGAGCCACCCCCGTAGCGGCAGATTCACTTGACGAGCTGGACGAGGCCACCCGCGCCAAGGTTCGCCTGATTTGGGTCAATTCACCGGCTAACCCCACAGGGATCGTCCGCGATACCGCCCAACTGAAAAAAATCGTGGACGACGCCCGTGCCCTGGGCGCCCTTGTAGCCTCTGACGAGTGTTACGCCGAGCTAGGCTGGGGCCACTGGGATACCGCCCAGGGTGGTGAGCCCGTACCCTCAATCCTGGACCCGCGCGTCTGCGGCCAAAGCCAGGAACTGGTGCTGGCCGCTTACTCCCTGTCTAAACAGTCCAACTTTGCCGGCTACCGGGGGGCCTTCATCGCCGGTGACCCCGACATTATGGCTAACCTGGTCAACTCCCGCAAGCACGCCGGCATGATTGTGCCCGCCCCCGTCCAAGTCGCCATGACCGCCGCCCTAGCCGATGACTCCCATGTTGAGGCTCAGAAGAACCGCTACCGTGCCCGCCGCGAAATTCTACTTCCCGCCCTCGAAAAGTTCGGCCTGCGTGTTGAAAACTCCCAGGCAGGGCTCTACCTGTGGGCTACTGCCGGTCAAGATACCTGGGCCACGGTCCAGCGCTTTGCTGAACGCGGCATCTTGGTTGGTCCTGGGATTTTCTATGGAGAGGCAGGTCAAGGCTATGTTCGTGTGGCACTGACCGGCTCAGACGATGACATTACTCGTGCCGCAGGCCGTCTGGCTGAATAGCTCTAGCTAGTTCCCCATGAGTAGTCAGCGCCAGTAGTGTAATCTATCTCACCTAGCAGGGGCCAATGTGACCCGCCCATCATTCTGATGTAATGTAGACCATAACACTAGGTGCTGATGCTCAGGGCGCGGTCTCGGATTACTGGGGCCGCGCTCCGAGCTGGAAGGCACAGATTTGAGGTGCTGGCTGTCCCACCACGGTCCAGGGCCTCGGATAATCAGGAGGAAAACTAATGACTGAGAACAAAGCACTGCTGAGCTATGAGGGCAAAGACCTGCCCCTGCCCGCAGTAGAAGCAACCGAAGGCAATGGTGCCTTTGAAGTTGCAGGCTTGCTCAAAGAGACAGGCCAGGTAGCCTACGATCCCGGCTTCATGAACACCGCCAGCGCCAAGTCAGCTATCACCTACATCGATGGTGATGCCGGCATTTTGCGCTACCGCGGTTACCCCATAGAAGAACTGGCAGAAAATTCCAGCTTCCTTGAGGTGGCCTACCTCCTGATTTTTGGTGAGCTACCCACCCCTGAGAGGCTCGAAGAATTTGACCTGATGGTACGCCGTCACACCATGGTGCATGAGGATTTTAAGTTCTTCTTCAATGGCTTCCCCCGCGACGCTCACCCCATGGCTGTGCTGGCTTCTAGCGTCTCGGCTATGTCCACTTTCTACGGGGACTCACTGGATCCCTTCGATCCCCGCCAGGTAGAGATTTCAACCTTCCGTCTGCTCTCCAAGGTACCGACTCTGGCAGCCTACGCTTACAAGAAGTCCAAAGGCGAGCCTCTGATCTACCCCAAGAACGACCTCAACTACACCGAGAACTTCTTGCGTATGTGTTTCGGCTTCCCCACCGAGGACTACGAGATTAACCCCCTGCATGCCAAGGCACTTGACCTACTGCTGCTCTTGCACGCTGACCACGAGCAGAACTGCTCTACCTCTACCGTACGCCTGGTCGGCTCAGCCAACGCCAACATGTTCGCCTCCGTCTCTGCCGGTATCAACGCCCTCTATGGACCGCTTCATGGCGGTGCTAATGAGGCTGTGCTCAAGATGCTGACCCAGATCCAGAAGGAGGGTATCAGCCCCGAAGACTTCATGGAGAAAGTCAAGAACAAGGAAGACGGGGTCCGCCTGATGGGCTTTGGCCACCGCGTCTACAAGAACTACGACCCGCGTGCCCGAATCGTTAAGAAGACCGCAGACGAGATCCTTGAAAGCATCGGCGGTAACTCTGAGCTCTTTGAAATCGCTATGCGACTGGAAGAGAAGGCTCTGAACGATGACTACTTCATCGAGCGTAAGCTCTACCCCAACGTAGACTTCTACACCGGCCTGATTTACAAGGCTATGGGCTTCCCCGAGCACATGTTCACCGTCCTCTTTGCCCTGGGCCGCCTACCTGGCTGGATTGCTCAGTGGACCGAAGGTGTGCAGGACCCCGACCGTAAGATTGGTCGCCCCCGCCAGGTCTACACCGGTGAAAACGAGCGCCATTACCCGCGGCGTTAAGCTACCGGTGTGTAGCTGGTAGCAAGCCGCCCCGCGCCCCTAAGCTAGGGGAGCGGGGCGGCCTTCTTTATGCCAGTTACGGTTATTGCTCCAGGGCGGTTAGGGGGCGCTGGCCCGCTACCAGGTGGATAACCTCTTGAGGCCAACTAGCAAGATGGCGGGGGAGATCCTGTGCCAGGATCTCGGGGAAGATTTTCTTGCCTTTGTACTTGCCTAAAGAGTCGAGGGGAACCCACTCAAGATATTCATGGTTACCCGAGAGGGTTTTCTCTCCCACGTCGATAGGCTGAGTAATATTGAGGTTCTCCGCCACATCGACCCGGTAGTAGAGGGCCAGCTCATGTGAGCAGTAGCCCGGTCTCTTCTGATGGCCTGGTAGATCAAAGTTTTCAAGCAGCGCGCAGAGCCTCACCTCCTGTGCCTGTAAGCCTGCCTCTTCGGCTACCTCACGCACTACCGCCTGGGCACTAGGCTCGCCCACACGAATACCGCCACCGAGCGTCCAGTAGTAACCCGCCCCGGGTGATGAAGTCATGAGCAACTTACCGTCACGGACCAGAAGGGCACCTACCCGATAGCGGAACTTAAGGCGCTGGGTATGGTCAATCAGTTCAAAGTCTTCGGCTGCCATCGACTCTTTTTCTCTCAGGAACCTAAGGAAGAAGCCCCTCTCTGCACAGTAGAAAGGGGCCTTCTAAGATCTACGCACCACGAGCTAGGATCTCACCAGCTCACGGAATACTGGCTACGCTTCTGTCCCGCGCTGTGCGCGCTTTCTAAAATTGCCAAATCGTTGGCAATTTCTTCACGAAAGATACTCGCTACGCTTCTGTCCCGCGCTGTGCGCGCTTTCTAAAATTGCCAAATCGTTGGCAATTTCTTCACGAAAGATACTCGCTACGCTTCGTATCCATTCGGGTTGTTCTTCTGCCAGTTCCAGTGATCGCGCACCATGGTCTCAATGTCGCGGGTAGCGCTCCAGCCCAGGTCAGCCAGGGCGGCGGACGGGTCAGCATAAGATACCGCGACATCGCCAGGGCGACGGTCCACAATCTTGTAGGGCAGTTCCTTACCAGCGGCCTTCTCAAAAGCGTGCAGAACCTCAAGTACCGAGTAGCCGTTTCCAGTACCCAGGTTCCAGGTGTGCAGGCCTCCGTGACTTGTGATGTAGTCCAGCGCCTTCAGATGACCATCGGCCAGATCGACCACGTGAATGTAGTCGCGTACGCCAGTGCCATCGACGGTGGGGTAGTCATTACCAAAGACGTTCAGGTACTCGCGGCGACCCACAGCAACCTGAGCAATAAACGGTACAAGATTATTGGGAATACCAGCGGGGTCCTCACCGATACGGCCTGACTCATGGGCACCAACGGGGTTAAAGTAGCGGAGCAAGGCGATGTTCCATTTAGGGTCAGAAGCCGCCAGGTCAACCAGCATGTCCTCGATGTGCTCCTTGGTCCGGCCGTAGCAGGACTGGGCATCCATATTGATTTTCTCGGTCAGCGGCATGGACTCAGGCTCACCGTACACGGTGGCGGAGGAAGAGAAGACGATGGAGTGACACCCGGCCTCCTCCATAGCGTAGAGCAGGTTGAGGGTACCTGCAACGTTGGTCTGGTAGTACCAGAGGGGCTTCTCGGCGGATTCGCCAACAGCCTTGAGACCTGCAAAGTGGATGACAGCATCGGGCTTAACCAGGTTGAAAAGCTGCTTCATCTCGGGCAGGTCAAGCAGGTCAACCTTGCGGAACTCAACGGTTTTGCCGGCCAGCTCTTCAACGCGAGCCAGCGATTCCATGGACGAGTTGGAGAGGTTGTCCATGACGGTGACCTCGTGGCCGGCTTCCAGAAGCTCAAGGACGGTGTGCGAACCGATGTAGCCTGCACCGCCGGTAACTAGAATTTTCACATTTTCCCCTAAAAAGATGGATTGAGTTCAATTTCCAGCATACCTGCTATCCAGCTTCCAGCCCCCTATTTCTCCTGGTTAGACAGAAAACTGCCCTCCCCAGGGCAGCTAGCTCCAGGGAGGGCAACAGATCAGGTCACTTGCCTTTAATTAGTTGGCGTGCAGCTCAGAGTTCAGCTCAACGGTCTTGCCAGCGCGGGGCAGAACCTCAATAGCACCGGACACCGAGTTACGGCGGAAGAGCAGGCTATTGGCACCGGAGAGCTCCAAGGCCTTAACAACCCGTGGCTCATCACCGGGATTGAGTACGGTTACGCGGGAACCTGCAGTTATATACAGGCCAGCCTCAACCACACAGTCATCGCCCAGGGCGATACCGATACCGGCCTCAGCGCCGAGTAAGGAGCGCTCGCCGATAGCAACACGCTGGGTACCGCCACCGGACAGAGTGCCCATGGTTGACGCGCCACCACCGATGTCGGTGCCGTTGCCAATGACAACGCCCTGCGAGATGCGGCCTTCAACCATAGACTCACCCAGGGTACCGGCATTGAAGTTCACAAAGCCCTCGTGCATGACGGTGGTACCGGGAGCCAGGTGAGCGCCCAGACGGACTCGGTCAGCGTCACCAATGCGAACACCGGCAGGAACAACATAGTCAATCATGCGGGGGAACTTATCAAGGTGAGTAACAACCAGGGCGCCACGGCGGCGGAGCTTCAAAGAAGCCACAGTGAATTCGCTGGCCAGGACGGGACCAAAATTAGTCCAAGCAACGTTAGCGAGCTTGCCAAACAGCCCTTCAAGATTGATGGTGTTGGGCGCTACTAGAGTGTGCGAGAGCAAGTGCAGGCGTAGGTAGGCGTCGGCTGCGTTGGCAGGAGCCTCGTCCAGGTTGATTGTGACGTTGACCAGTTCACGGACGACGTTACGGTCCTCATCGGCCTCAACCAGGGCTTCTAGCTCAGCAGCAAAGCTCTGGTCAGGGGTTTCGGTCAAGCTGGGAGCGGGGTACCAGACATCGAGGACAGTGCCTTCATTTTCGCCGGAGGCTACAACTGTAGCCAGGCCCAGGCCTGATGCTACGCGGGTGTTATTTTCAGTCATACCTCTAGTGTACGAAAAGGGCAGGTGCCCCACGTAATTTGTGCTTAGATGCTGGGACTGCTTGTAATGTAGAGGGCATGAGCACCCACACTGACACCGCCGAATCTTTTGCCCACTTTGGCCCCGCAACCCTTGACCTCACCCAGCCAGTTGAAGATCTCACCGCCGACCTACTCAACATTTTCTCGGTATCGGGCAGCGAAACGCGACTGGCAGATACAGTCGAAGCCGCCCTGAACACCTGTGAGGGACTAGAAATCACCCGCGATGGTGATGCCATCATAGCCCGCACCAACCTGGGGCGGGCCGAACGAATCGTCCTAGCCGGGCACCTGGACACCGTACCCCTGCCAGCCACCGAGGGTTCAGCCGGTACCGTCCCCGCCACCTGGGTCAAGGAAGACGGCGAGCGCCTGCTCTACGGTCGCGGGGCGGTGGATATGAAAGGCGGGGTAGCTGTCCAGCTAGCGCTAGCCGCCAGCCTAGAGAACCCCCGCTACGACATCACCTATGTCTTCTACGACCACGAAGAAGTCGCCTCTGAACTATCTGGCCTGGCCCGGCTCATGCGAAACCACCGTCAACTGCTCACCGATGCCGCTTTTGCGGTGCTGCTGGAACCCACCGACGGAACCATCGAAGGCGGCTGTAACGGCACCATTCGCTTCTGGATCCGCACCGCAGGGTTAGCCGCCCACTCAGGCCGCTCCTGGAAGGGCGTGAACGCTATCCATAAGATGGCCGATGTGCTGGGCCGTCTTGCCGCCTACCAACCTGCCACCTACGAAGTTGAAGGCCTAGCCTACCGAGAGGGCCTGAATGCCGTTCAGATCTCAGGTGGCGTGGCAGGCAACGTTATCCCAGATCAAGCAGGTGTCCATATCAACTACCGCTTTGCCCCCAACAAGACCCTAGATGAAGCTGTTGCCCACCTGCACCAGGTCTTTGAGGGCTACCAACTAGACTTTGTTGATCTGTCATCGGCGGCCCGCCCGGGCTTAGATGCTCCCATGTCACGCTCACTCATTGAGTCCGTTGGGCAGGAGCCCAAGCCCAAGTATGGCTGGACCGATGTAGCCCGCTTTAGCGACATCGGAATCCCAGCAGTCAACTTTGGCCCCGGCGACGCCCTACTGGCCCACACCGATAACGAGCACGTCAAAGCATCAGAGGTAAGAGCCTGCTACCTGGCCTTGCAGAAGTGGCTGAGCGCCTAGCCCGTGCTTTGGGGCGCGGGCATAGCGTCGGCAAGCCTCCCTCTGGCCCGGTTCGCTAGCGCCCACAGGGCGATTCGGGCCAGCCTCCAGCCAGCTTGCCTTACCGCTATGCCCGCACCTCATGGGTGGGCAGATACCCTACTAAGCACCCGACAGTGTGATACCTGCACCAGAGCAAATCTCACAGAAAGAGGCGGGGCCTACCGAGGAGTAACTCGGTAGGCCCCGCCTCTTCAATGCCCTAGGGCTAGCAGAAGACTAGGCCTTGGGGATCTTGAACATCATCTCGGTCTTGGGGCGAGGATCATCGACCTCACCCGGGACACCGTCCGCATGCTTAATATCTACATCCGAATGGGAACTCAGGAACCCTGAGAGCCACTCAGCTAGCAGAGTCAGGGCGAAGTTGATGACCACGAAGATGAGGGCGGCCAGCAGGAGCATTTGCAGGATATTGCCCTCACCAGAGCCGAAGCGGCGGGCAGCCGCTAGAAGCTCGGGGTAGGAAATGATGTAACCCAGAGCGGTATCTTTCAGAATGACCACGAACTGCGAGAGCAACGAGGGCATCATAGCGGTCAGTGCCTGGGGCACTAGAATCAGGGTTAGTACCTTCCAGGGAGTCATACCGATAGCTAGCCCCGCTTCGCCCTGGCCCTTGGGGAGCTGGTGCACACCCGAGCGCAGGAGCTCCGCAATCACCGAGCCGTTGTAGAGGGTAAGCCCCAGAACAACAGCAACGAAGGGGAGCTGGGAAGGCGCTAGGATGTTGAGCTTGCCCAGGAAGAGCCAGAAGAAAATCATCATCATCAGGACCGGGACCGCGCGGAAGAACTCGACCACTACGGTGCCAAAGCCACGAATCAGTTTATTGGGTGATAGGCGGGCCAGACCGAAGAAAAGACCGAACAGCACCGAAGTGATCACTGAGAGCAGGGCTGCGGCTAGGGTTTTGCCGAGCGCGGGCAGAATGTAGTTGGCCCAGAGGTTGCCCGAGAAGAGCGAAGTCCACTTGTCGGCTTCCAACTGGCCCTGGCGGTTCATGACAACCAGGACGTAGGCCAAGCCTGCGGCCAGCAGGACCAGGGCTACAAGGTTGAAAATCTTGGTGCGGGCTCGGGCCTTGGGGCCGGGTACGTCAAAGAGCACCGAGGTTGAGGTCATACGCTTACTGCTCATCGCTTCACCGCCAATCTACGAGAGGCCCAGGTGGTGAGAAGGCCGATGGGGACAACAATAATCACAAAGCCCATAGCAAAGACAAAGAAGATCATGAAGATGAGATCAGAGTTGAACTCGATCATGGATTTCATCATGCCGGAGGCTTCAGCCACCGAAGCCACGGTGGCCACAGTGGTGTTCTTAGCCAGAGCAATCAGGGTGTTACCTAGAGGGGTAATCGACCCGCGAAGAGCCTGGGGGAAGATGATGTAGCGGGCTGTGGGCAAGAAGCCCAGGCCAATAGCGCGGGCGGCTTCTGCCTGCCCCACTGGTACGGTGTTGACGCCGGAGCGGATAGCCTCGCAGACGAAAGCCGCATGGTAGATTGCCAGCACAATAACGGCGTAGATAAAGAAGTTCAGCTCAAACGATGTTGCCAGTGAGAGCTGGAACTGAGTCCACACGCCCAAGATTGCCAGGGTCATCAGAATGGTCAGCGGGGTATTGCGGACCAGGTGCACATAGGCGGTACCTGCCCAGCGCAAAGAAGGCACTGGGGAGATACGCATAAGTGCCAGGAGCGATCCAAGGACAAACGAACCGATCGCTGCCCAGAAGGTCAGCTGTAGGTTGGTCCAGAAAGCTCCGATGACATCGTAGGTGGCAAAGAGCGTGGAGAGCTGTTCAGAGAACGACATGAAAGCCTCCAAATAAAAAGTTTAGTGTGTAAAAGATGGAATAAGCGGTGGGTTACTTAGGTTCAACGGTGGCACAGGAGTCGCCCAGAACCGGAGGGTTCAGCTCGGTATCGTAAGCGTAGCCCGATGCGCCGACATTCTTCTCGAGGGCTTCTTCCCAGGCCCCGGTTTCGACCATCTTGTTGATGGCTGCATTGATTGCGGAGCACTTATCTGAGCCCTTGGGCAGACCAACGCCGTACTTTTCGGTGGAGAAAGTGTTGCCGACCAGCTTGAGCTCGCCCTGGTTAGCCTTGGTGGAGGCCAGACCTGCCAGAATGATGTCGTCGGTGGTGACCGCATCGACCATACCCGCGTTGAGCGCTACCACGCAGTCCGAGTAGGAGTTCTGCTGCACCAGCTGAACGTCCGAGGAGTACTTGTCCTGAATCTTCTTGGCCGAGGTTGACCCGGTGACAGAGCAAAGATTCTTGCCCGAGAGCGACTCAGGCCCGGTGATATCGGTGCTATCGGCCTGCACGAGCAGGTCCTGGCCTGCTACGAAGTAGGGTCCAGCGAAATCAACGGTCTTGATGCGCTTTTCGGTGATGGAGTAGGTCGCAAAAATCATGTCTACCTGGTTGTTAGAGAGCATGTTCTCGCGGTTGGCCGAGGGGGCTTCAACCCACTCAATCTGGTCCTCTGAGTAGCCGAGCTCCTTGGCCACGTAGCGGGCTACGTCGGTATCGAAGCCGGTGTAGTCGCGGCCGTCCTGGTAGCCCAGGCCGGGCTGGTCGTACTTAATGCCGATACGGATGGTGTCCTTGGCATTACTTGAGCCGCAACCGGAGAAAGCCAGGGTTGCGCTAGCTAGGACTGCCGCGCAGGCTACTGCTTTGGCTTTGAGGGTGGATAGCTTCATGGGTGCTCTCCTTAGTGGCCCAGGATCTTACCCAGGAAGTCCTTGGCACGATCGGTCTGGGGGTTGGTGAAGAACTGGTCAGGCCTTGCCTCTTCGAGGATTTCACCGTCGGCCAGGAAAACGATTCGGTCGGCGGCCTTGCGGGCAAAGCCCATTTCGTGGGTTACCACGATCATGGTCATACCTTCTCGGGCCAGGGAGACCATGGTGTCAAGAACTTCGTTGACCATTTCGGGGTCGAGTGCGCTGGTGGGCTCGTCAAAGAGCATGACCTTGGGTTGCATGGCCAATGCACGGGCAATGGCGACGCGCTGCTGCTGGCCGCCGGAGAGCTGGGCCGGCATCTTGGATGCCTGGTTATCGACGCCTACCTTTTTGAGCAGGCTCATGGCAAGTTCTTCGGCTTCTGCCTTGCTCATGCCGCGAACCTTGCGGGGGCCCAAGGTGACGTTTTCAAGAATGGTCTTGTGGGCGAAGAGGTTAAAGGACTGGAAGACCATGCCGACCTCGGCCCGCAGGTTAGCCAGTTCTTTGCCTTCTTCAGGTAGTTTCTTGCCGTCGATGGTGATGGTACCGCTTGAAATGGTTTCGAGGCGGTTGATGGTGCGGCAGAGGGTTGATTTACCCGAACCTGAGGGGCCCAGAAGAATGACCACCTCACCCGCTCCAACAGAAAGATTAATGTCCTTGAGGACGTGGTTCTCACCGTAATACTTATTAACGCCGGTGAGCTGAACCAGTGCATCAGTAGTCACAGAGGTTCCTCCCTTGTGGTGGATATGTGTGCGTGCCGGTAGCATTGAGGTGCTAAAGCACAACCAAAATAGGTGTATGTGCCTTACCTTACCCGTTGGCAGGTAAACAGCTTGTTACACTTTGGGCTACTTTGTGTCGCCCCTGTATCGCTAGTTGCCCATGAGCGGGGTGTATGAGGCAGCCTAATGACGGGGGAAATCTTGAATTATCTGTTGGTGGCAATAACGTTTGTGGTGATCATGGCTGTCTTAGCCGGGTGTGCGGCGATGGGTAGCGACCGCCTGATTCCGGCCCGCAAAACCCTTAACCACATCAGCCAAGACGGAATTGATATTGTTCCCGCCTCTGAGCCGCCGATCATTCTCTCGGACCGACCCGATAGTGCTGAATTGGAGCGTGTAGGTTTTGCGACCTCTATCCTGGGTTATAACCGTGAAGAGGTGGACGGTGTACTGGCCAAAACTATTGAGGAGAACAGGCGGCTTCGTGATCGGCTCGCTCAGCTGAACGGTGAGAGCGCCCCGGTTGATGCCGATGACTAATGGTTCCCTTCACCGTGATATAGGGGCTAGGGTCAGCCTTGGCATAAGCCAGCTATGGTTTGTGGCAGTTAGCCGGTTCGTGCGGTTACCTGCTATGGCTCAGGTGGCTTTGCTCTATGCTGTTAGCCGGGTGTGGTGCTGGTTTGTCTTCAGTCGTGTTGGTTTACACCAGACAGTGAGCCCCTGGAAGAACTCAGCCATGACCTACCTAGAGTATGTCAATATATGGGATGCTGACTGGTATTCCTCTATTGCCGCGACCGGCTACCCCTCACAGCTACCCCTTGATGCTACCGGGCATGTAGCTCAAAATGAGTGGGCCTTCTACCCGCTATACCCCCTCACCGCAGGTACTCTTACCTGGCTGACGGGCTTGGACTACGCTCTAGTGGCTCCGACCCTGTCATTAATCTGCGGTCTGGGCGCATCCTGGTTTATCTACCGACTGTGCATGGTCTCCCTGGGCAACGGGCAGAGTGCCGCTGAGCATAGTAACTTGGATACCCAACACAGCACCGCGCTGTGGGCAAGCGCAGCGGTAAATTTCAGCGCGGTTGCACCGATCCTGCAAACAGGCTATGCCGAAGCTATGGGTCTGCTCTTCTTAGCCTGGGCTCTCTACCTCCTGGTGGAAGGCCGCTACCGCCTGATGCTGATTCCAGCGCTCTGCGCTGCCCTGGCCCGCCCCATCGGCGTACCCTTGGGGGCAGCTGTGGGCCTATGGTGGCTTATGGCCTTCCTGCACCGCCTCAGAAGCGGTCAGAGGGTGTGGCCTACACTCCGAGAGACAGCCACACAACTTGTGTGTGCCCTTGCAGTCTGTGCCTTTGCCTTTATCCACCCTGCCTACGCCTGGGCTGTCACCGGGCGCATAGATGCCTACACCGCAACCGAGGCCGCCTGGCGGGCCGGGGGTGAGGACGTGCTACCGTTCTTGCCCTGGCTGACCCAAAGCCAGCTCTACCTTGGCAGTATTCTGGGGCCGCTTATTCTCTTGGTGCTGATAGCGGGCTTTACCCTGTGCCTGATTGCTCCTAGTACCCGAAAGGTGCTCCACCCAGCGCTTGTGCTCTGGTGTGCCTGCTACGCGGTCTACATGCTGGCCTTCTTTAATCCGCAGTCCTCGACCTTCCGCCTGCTTCTACCGCTTTTCCCGCTCCTGCTCCCTGTGGTGGCACTTTCAGCCTCTCGAGCCTACCGCTGGTTGCTCATGTGTGCGGGGGCGACCCTGCAATTTGGGTGGGTGGGCTGGCTCTGGCACTGGAAACAACTACCCGGTGGAGGGGACTACCCACCCTAAACCTGTAAGTTTGCCTCGCAAAACCACCTTAAATGCTCCGGTAAGCACTACTATTAAAAGAAAGTGAGCCCGGTTGCACCGGTGCCATCCACTCATAGACTAACCTTCCCCAAGGAGAAGACTCCCATGGCAGCTCAAAAACCACGCACCGGAGACGGTCCGCTCGAAATCGTACGTGAGGGCCGTAGCATCGTAATGCGCATCCCCGTTGAAGGCGGCGGGCGCCTGGTCCTTGATATCACTGAAGAAGAGGTAGAGGCTCTCCGGGTGTGCGTAGAGAATTTCTAGACTTCCTGAAAATTTGAATACCTCGGCCCCATCAGCCGAGGTTTCTTTTACCCTATTTCTTGTAGATCAAGTAGAGGCCTGAGCCCACATACAGTAAAGAGACAAAGACGTCCTCGGTGCAGGCCGCTATATCGTGAAGGACAGCTCGTAGGGTAACGGTCACCCCGTCGCGGTCAGTGGGGCTAGCTACAGCACCCCCGGCCAAAGGGTCGTGCAAGATCAGCAGGCCACCGGACGCTAAGAGGGCTAGAGCGTTGAGCACCAGCTGATCTGCCAGTTCAGGACCGGCATCGACCAGAGCCAGGTCGTAGGAGCCGGGGGAGAGCCTGGGGAGTACTTGGAGGGCATCACCGGTAATAACCCGCACACGGTGGCTCTGCTCCAGCCCAGTCGCGGAAAGTAGGGAGCGGACGGCCTGAGAGCGGGTTGCATCAATATCGATAGTGGTCAGCGAAGTCCCAGCGGGTAACCCGCTCAGGAGCGCTGCGGTAGAAACTCCAGCCCCGCACCCAATTTCTACGGTGTGCTGGGCTTTACACGTAGCGGCCAGGATGGTCAAGAGGGCCGCCACAGAGGGCGCGACGGGGGCAGCATCAAGCCGCTCGGCCTGCTCTCGGGCAAGCTCAAGGACCGGCACCTCACGTGGGAACTCTTCGGCATAGACCCAATTCCGGGCCAGATCATGTGACTTCATAAAAACAACTACCCGCCTTCGACCTGCAAAAACAATAATGATACTGGGAACATCTTATTCAATAGAAGCTGTTTTATGGGCGTTCGACCAGCCTAAGCTGGTAATCTCTAGGTGTGTTTGGAATTAGTGGTCTTGAATTTATTTTTCTTGCAGTCCTGGTGTTTTTTGTCATCGGGCCAGAACGCATGCCCGAATATGCCCAGCAGCTCAAAGATTTCATTAAGTACGTGCGCCGTATGGCCTTCGAGGCTAAGGACGACCTCAAAGAGACCCTGGGCCCTGGCCTAGATGACATCAACTGGCGTCAGTACGACCCCCGCCAGTATGACCCTCGCGTGATTGTGCGTGAGGCTTTCGCAGAAGATGAGGAAGAACGCCGCCAGCAACTAGAGGAAAAAGCTCAGGCTGCTCCCGCGCTTTCTGTGACCTCTCGCTTACCACGGGGGGCATGGGCACCTTTTGATACTGAAGCCACCTAAAAAGAGGCGCCTTAGCGAGCAGCTGGGAGCGGGCAAACAAGTAGAGGGAACCGGCCAATAGGGCCAGTTCCCTCTATTCCTTTAAAGGGCGTAAGGACAGATGGGCAACTTTTAGAGGTTCACGGGAAGAGACTGCCCAGCTAGGCCGCGTGGGCGGTGGGTAATATGGTGAGCTACCTGGGTCAATACCTGTGCCGCTGAGGTTTCGGGAGCGCCCCAGACAAGGGGGGTGCCAGCGTCGCCACCCTGGCGCAGGGCTAGCTCAAGAGGAACAGAACCCAGCAGGGGAACTTCATAGCCCAGCGCCTGGCTGAGCGACTGGGTCAGCTGAGCACCGCCACCCTCACCGAAGAGGGGCAGGGTAGTACCGTCCGGAAGCTGCATGGCCGCCATGTTTTCAAGCACACCCACCAGCTTCTGCTCGGTTTGGATGCTCAAAGTTCCTGCCCGCTGGGCAACGTCCACGGCGGCTAGCTGGGGAGTAGAAACGAGTAGAATCTCTGCCTGGGGCAGGAGCTGGGCCATGGAAATAGCAATGTCGCCCGTGCCGGGAGGCAAATCGAGCAAGAGCACATCAATCTGCCCAAAATGCACGTCTGTCAAAAACTGTTCAAGAGCGCGGTGGAGCATGGGGCCACGCCAGGCAACCGGCTGGTCAGGCTTCACAAACATACCAATGGAGATGACCTTTATGGCACCCTTGCCCTTGGGCGCCTCCACTACGGGTGGCAGAATCATATCGTCCATACGGGTAGGGCCTTCGGTAATCCCCAGCAAACCGGGTATAGAGAAGCCGTGCACATCGGCATCAATGATTCCTACAGTCATACCGGCAGACGCGCAGGCAGCGGCCAGGTTGGCCGTAACCGAGGACTTACCCACCCCGCCCTTACCACTGGCAATTGCGTAGACCCGGGTGAGGGAACCTGGCTGAGTGAAAGGGTTCTGCCGGGTATGCCCCAGCTTCTGCCGCAGTTCAGCCCGCTGTTCTGGGGTCATATAGCCAACGGTCAGGTCAATATCTTGGACCTCGTCGAGGGCGCTGACGGCTGTTCGCACGTCCTTTTCAATGGTGCCGCGAAGCGGGCACCCCTCTATAGTGAGCAGGATAGAGATGCTTGCGGTCGAACCTACCAGTTCAGCCCGCTCCACCATACCCAGCTCTGTGATGGGTAGCCGTAACTCGGGATCAATAACGGTGGCAAGGACAGCTTCGAGCCGCTCATTTTCAGGAGTTTTTTGCATGAGAGAGAAGACCGCCTACTCAAAGGTACGGTCGATATCCTTTACCATCTTCTTTTTTCGGACCTTAGGATCATCTTCACTTTCTACCGCAAGCACACTGCCTGCGGCTGGGGAGGTTGTGAAGCTGGAGCTATGAGGGTCATCTGCCCTGGTGCGGCTGAGAGAGGCAAGATGCTCTGCCCGAGTAAAGAGTTCCTCCTGCCGGCGCTGAACCTCCTGCAACTCCTCCATGATGTCGCGTATTTCGCCGCGGACAAAGTCACGGGTGGCTACCTCACGCAGAGTAATACGCAAAGAAGCGATTTCGCGGGTCAGGTACTCGGTCTCTTCAAGGTTGCGCTGATCACGCTGGCGGTCCTGGCGGGCTACCACGCGGTCACGGTCATCCTGCCGGTTCTGTGCCAGCAGAAGCAGGGGAGCGGCGTAGGAGGCCTGCAAGGACAGCATAAGGGTCAAGAGAGTGAAGTTAAGCGAACGTGGGTCAAACTGCATCTCTTCGGGAGCTAGGGTGTTCCAGCCTAACCAGATGGCACAGAATACAGTCATCCACAGCAGAAACTGCGGAGTCCCCATAAAGCGTGCAATTTTCTCTGTCATCTGCCCAAAGGCATCGGGGTCAGGGTTGAACTGAAAGAGCGGACGGCGTTTCTTGTTCTGAGGGGTTCCTAGTGCCTGGGCTCTTTCATCGCGTTCGCGGGCATCACTCAAATCGGCGACCTACCTTTCTAATCGGGGTGCCATCATCATAGGTGCGCCAATCATCGGGCAAGATCTCATCGAGAACGTCATCGACGGTGACAGCGCCCACCAGCCGGTCATGGTCGTTGATGACTGGGACGATGGTGAGGTCGTAGGTGGCAAGAATACGGGTTACCTCTTCGATACTGGCAGCATCGGTAACCGGTTCAATAGAGGTATCTATAATGTTACCCACCTGTTCGCTGGGAGAGTGGCGCAGTAGACGTTGCATGTGCACAATCCCCAGGTAGCGACCGGTGGGGGTTTCAAGGGGTGGGCGAGCGACCATTACAGCAGCGGCCATAGCAGGTGAGATCTCCTCCTGCCGGATATGAGCCAGAGCCTCGGCCACGGTCGCTTCGGGGGAGAGAATGATGGGGACCGGGTTCATGAGTGAGCCGGCGGTACCTTCGTCGTATTCGAGTAGGCGGCGCACGTCATCGGAATCATCGGGGTCCATAAGTGTCAGGAGCTCTTCGCGCTGGGTGTCTGAGAGCTCTCCTAGTAGGTCAGCCGCGTCATCGGGCTCCATCTCTTCGAGCACATTGACGGCGCGCTCAACTTCCAGGTTCGAGAGAATCTGAACCTGATCCTCTTCGGGGAGCTCCTGGAGGACATCCGCCAGGCGCTCATCCTGGAGTTCCTGGGCGACCTCCACCATGCGTTTGTCGGGCATTTCGTGGATAGCGTCTGCCAGGTCAGCGGGGTTAGAATCTTCGTGGCTGGCCACAAAGGCTGTGGCCGCCTGGGGCTCAACATCGGTGGAGAGGATAGCCTCGTGCCAGTCAATAATCAGGGTTTCTTTACGGCGGCGCATCAGACCGCTGTTGCCGCGTGAGATAAAGAGCTCGGAAATGAACCAGTCTCCATTGCGGCGCTGTTCCATGGCAACGTCTTCAATCTGAGCCATGCCGGAGCCGTCACGCAACTGAACCTTACGGTCAAAAATCTCGCCCACAACCAGGGCCTCTGAGCCGCGCTGTTCAAAACGGCGCAGGTTAACCAGGCCCGTCAGAATAATCTGAGTGGAGTCAATGCTGGTTACGCGGGTCATAGGCACAAAAATGCGTTTCTTACCCAGAATCTCAATGACGATACCCACCACAACGGGTTCCTTGAGCTTGGCAAGTGAAGCAACCGCTGAAAACTGGGTGAAGCCGCTTTTGAGCACGACAACATCGCGCAAACGGCCAAGCCGGTCACCGTGGGGGTCAAAGACATCGAGACCTAGTAGGCGGGCAATAAAAATTTTGTTTGGTACGCTACTCACTCTTTCCAGGGTACTCGCCTTGCAGGGGCGCTGCCATGCTTATCTGCGGATATACCCGGAAAATAGGCGCAAACTTACACTGCCCAAGGCTCCTGGGCCGGCTAGCTAGTTCACCTGTGGCGATAACAGGGCGCGCTCCCAGCTAACTCTCGACAAACTAGTCAAAAATAGGGGTTATGGATCAACTCAACGTACCTCCTGCACTGTCTTTGTCCGATGGCGCTTCCCTACCTCCCGGTGAACTGGTCGCCACTTTCAATAACCGCAAGGAACTCAACCGCGCTCTCGAATTCCTGGCCAGCCAGAAGTTCCCCGTTCACTCTCTCTACGTGGTGGGGCATGAGGTCCGACAGGTTGATTACATTACAGGGCAGGCTACCTATCCCCGTGCCGCTCTAGGCGGCGCCGTTCAGGGTGTGGGCCTGGGCGCGCTGGTGGGCTTCTTCAACGCTTTTGTTACCAACACCTCGATCCTGGCAAACCTGCTCAGCATCGTGCCTCTGGCTATTGCCTTTTGCATGATTTACTCCGTTGTCGTGGCGGCTCGAGCCAAGGGGCGCGGGATCCGTACCCGCACTCAGATGCTACCGGCCCGCCTTGACCTGATGGCTATCCCGGCTACAGCCCAGGCTGCCCGGAACCTGCTTCGCGTGTCCGTTCAGCCCGCCCCCCAGTCTGCTGGCCAGCCCCAGGCACCGCGCACCGAGGCCCCCGGACAGAACCAGAACCAACCCGGACAGAACTTACCGCCCTCCCAGCCTGTGCAAGGCCCCAGCCCCCAGCAGAGCGCCAGCCCTGCACCATCTGCGCCTCAGCACCAGCCCGGCCCCCAATGGTTTGATCCTCACCAGCCCCTTCCACCCCACCAGACAGAACCCCAGCCTTTCTTGCCCGGTTTCAACCCTGCAGATCAGGCACAGCAGGGCTCCGCTACCCCCGAGCAACCCGCTCAGCCGGTCTTCACACCCCCGGCCCAGACCAAGTCGGACGGCACCAAAGCCGCCAGCAAGTACGGCCTGCGGGTTGAAACCCCCGAAGAATTCGAGGCAGCTATCCGCAAGACACCCACCGCAGACACCTCTGTTAACGAGCGTATCGAGCAGATTCGTACCGAGCAGAGTGAACAGCGCTACGGACTGCGGGTTGAAACTCCCGAAGAGTTCGAAGCCGCCATCCGCCGGGAACCGGAGCAGGACAGCAAAGCGTCACAAGACTAAGTAGCCCCGAGTCTGCTACCGGAAGGCAAAGAATAAAGCCCCTGCTAGATCCTCAAGATGGAGCTAGCAGGGGCTTTTGCCCTGGCGGACTCTTAGAAGCAGCCCGGAGGGTTCCTAGCGGGAAATCTCAGCCATCCAGGCCTCAATGCCCTCAACGGTGCGGGGCAGGGCGGCAGAGAGGTTTTCGTTACCGTCTTCGGTAATGAGCACATCATCCTCAATACGGATACCGATACCGCGTAGTTCCTCGGGAATCAGCAGATCCTCTTCCTTGAAGTAAAGGCCCGGCTCAATGGTGAAGACCATGCCCGGCTCAATCACACCATCCATGTAGAGCTCCTTCTTGGCCTGAGCACAGTCATGCACGTCAAGGCCGAGGTGGTGGCTGGTACCGTGGGGCATCCAGCGGCGGTGGTGCCCACCCTCATCAGACAGAGAAACCTCAGCAGCAACCGGGAGCAGGCCCCATTCGTGCAGGCGGGTTGCCAGAACCTGCATGGCGGCATCGTGAACTTCATGGAACTTACGGCCCGGAACAGCCGCCTTAAAGGCCGCATCGGCGGCTTCAAGAACAATCCTGTAGGCCCTAGCCTGTACCTCACTGAACTTGCCGTTGACCGGGAAAGTACGGGTGATGTCGGCGGTATAGAGGGTATCGTCTTCCACCCCGGCATCGACCAGCATAAGCTTGCCCTCTTCCACCGGCCCGTTGTTAGAAATCCAGTGCAAAATGGTGGCATTGTTACCGCAGGCCGCGATAGTGTCATAGCCTAGGTCATTGCCCTCAATCCTGGCCTGGGAGAAAAAGGCGGTCTCAACCACCCGTTCACCGCGCCGGTGGGCAAGAGCGGCAGGCAGCGAACGGATAACCTCAGCAAAACCATCGATGGTCAAATCGACCGAACGGCGCAGGTTCTCTACCTCAAGCTCATCCTTGACCAGGCGCGCCTGGGAGAGAGCCTCAGTCAGCGCCGCATCGAGCTTGTCGGACTCTTCTAAATCAACGGCGGTGTTGTAACGAGAGGTATCGACCAGGGCATCAACATTCAGGTCAACATCGCGTACTAGGCGGATCCTGATACCGCCCAGAGCCTGCGGCCCGGCGTTCTTGGTAATAGCGACTTCAAGCTCGGACAGATCAGCGGTGCGGATACCGTACTCGGCACCCAGAGACTCCAGGGTAGGGCGGGGGCCAATCCAGAACTCACCGTAGCGGGGGTCGCGGTAAAACATCTCGGTGTCCCGACCAGCTAAGGGGCGAAAATACAGGGTAACCTCGTGATTCGACCCCTGATCGCCGCTGCCTTCCTCAACTGGCTCGTAGACCAGCACAGCATCGGGCTCATGGTCCACACCCAGGCCGGTCTGGTGGGCAAAAGCGGAGTGCGGACGGAAGCGGTAGTCGGTGTCGTTTGAACGGACCTTAAGAGGGCCAGCGGGGATTACCAGGCGCTCGCCGGGGAAGAGCTTGGACAGAGCGGCGCGGCGGGTAGCGGCAAAATCAGCAGCGCGGGCGCGAGCAGGCAGGTCGCCGTTGGTCGGCGCCCAGTGAGCGGCCATAAATTCGGTAAAAGCTCTTGAACGGGGAGCTGCTGACCGGTTGGTGACGCGCTCTTCGATGGGCTGGTCATCACCGGGGGTGGGGGTCTTATCCTGTGTTGTCATACACACCAGTGTAGTGAGGGCGGTCAAGTACCGTCTAGCAGGGCGGGGCCGCACACAGAGGTAGCAACCCGCTGCTCCCTGCAGACTTAGCCAAGCTCATACCCTGACCAAGCTGTTGGCCCTGTAATCTAGGGGTATGTATGACCTGCACACCCATTCCTGCACTTCCGATGGCACCCAGCCCGTAGCCGAGCTGGTTGCTGAAGTAGCCGCGCTCGGTCTGACCGGCTTTGCCCTGACCGACCACGACACCACCGCTGGGTGGAGCCTGGCGCAGGCGGAAGCGGACAAATGGGGCCTAGATTTTGTGCCCGGTATGGAAATCTCCTGTTCAGCGCAGGGCGTGAGCGTCCACCTGCTGTGCTACCTGCACGACCCCCACCACGAAGGCCTGTGCGCGGAGATGGAACGATCCAGGGTCGCCCGCCGGAGCAGGGCTCAGCGCATGGTGGAGCGCCTGAGCGAAGACTACCCGCTGACCTGGGATACCGTACAGGAACACGTGCATCAGGGGGCTACCGTAGGCCGCCCCCATATTGCCGATGCGCTGGTAGCTATCGGTGCGGTCACCACACGAACCGAAGCCTTCCAGCGGGTGCTCACCCCAAGTTCCCCCTACTACATTCCCCACTACGCGGTAGACCCGGTAGAGGCCGTCCAACTGGTACGCCAGGCCGGGGGGGTCCCCGTTATGGCCCACCCCAGGGCACCTTCACGGGGCCGCCTAGCCAGTGATGAGACTATCTACGCCATGATTGATGCTGGCTTAGCTGGTGTTGAGGTCTACCACCGGGACAACCCACCCGAAGGTCGTCAGTGGCTACTGGATCTAGCCTCCCGCCATGACCTGCTGGTGACCGGCTCATCGGACTATCACGGTGCCGGTAAACCCAACCTTTTGGGAGAAAACACCACGGACCCGCAAACCGTAGCCGCCCTGCGCGCCCAGGCTGGCTCTCACCAGAAATTGGGGGAGCAGGTCTAAGCCCCCAGCTAATTCCCGCCGGTCTGTGTGCTCAACCACATAGACTAGAACCATGAAGTTCCTCAACGACACCAAGCCCACCACAGACCTCACCTACAACGATGTATTCATGGTTCCCTCGCCTTCCTCGGTTGGCTCCCGCATGGGAGTTGACCTGCGAACAGCAGATGGAACGGGCACCACCATCCCTCTGGTCATCGCCAATATGACCGCCGTATCGGGTCGCCGTATGGCTGAGACTGTTGCCCGGCGCGGGGGTATCGCCATTATTCCGCAGGATGTTCCGACCGATATCGTTGCCGAAACCATCAGGCGGGTCAAAAGCTCCCACCTGGTGTTCGATACTCCTATCACAGTCAAACCCCACCACACCGCAGGCTACGTTCGTCACCTGATTCCCAAGCGTGCTCACGGTGCTGCAATTGTGGTCGAGGATGACCGACCCGTCGGCATCATTACTCCTAAAGATATGCGCGGAGCCGATAATTTTGACCAGGTCCAAGACCTGATGAGCACCGAGCTACTGACCCTGAACCACAGCGTCACACCCCGCGAAGCCTTTGACATTCTCTACGAGCACTCCCGCAAGATCGCGCCCGTGGTTGATGAAGCTGGTCTACTGGTTGGTGTGCTGACCCGGTCAGCGGCTCTGCGTGCTAGCCTCTACACACCGGCCACCGACCAAGCTGGCTGCCTGCGTATTGGGGTGGCTATCGGTATTAACGGTGACATCGCCGGTCGTGCGGAAAGCCTGCTTCAAGCCGGTGCTGATGTGCTGGTGATTGATACCGCCCACGGCCACCAGGACACCATGATTGAGGCCCTCAAAAAGGTTCGTTCCCTCAACCCCTCTATCCCAATCGCCGCCGGTAACGTGGTCACGGCGCAGGGGGTGCGTGACCTGGCTGAAGCCGGTGCAGATATTATCAAGGTCGGTGTTGGCCCCGGTGCCATGTGCACCACCCGCATGCAAACCGGCGTGGGCCGCCCCCAATTCTCTGCCGTGCTTGAGTGTGCCCAAGAGGCTAGGAAGCTGGGTGTGCATGTCTGGGCCGACGGTGGTATCAAAGACCCCCGTGACGTTGCCCTTGCCCTAGCTGCCGGCGCATCCAATGTAATGATTGGCTCCTGGTTTGCCGGTACCCACGAATCGCCCGGGGATGTCCTCCAGGACTCCGAGGGCCGCCTCTACAAGGAAAGCTTCGGTATGGCCTCTCGCCGAGCGGTCATCAACCGTAACTCAAAGACCGAAGCCTTTGAAAAAGCCCGCCGCGAAATGTTCGAAGAGGGCATCTCTACCGCTCGCATCTACCTGCCTGAGGGCAGGGGCGGGGTGGAGGACCAGATTGATTCAATTATCTCCGGCGTGCGCTCAGCTTTCACCTACGCCGGGGCTTCCAGCATTGAAGAGTTCAGCGAACGGGCCGTGGTAGGTATTCAGTCAGCCGCAGGCTACGCGGAGGGTCAAGCCCGCGCTACCCGCTAAGCACAGCCACCGGGAGGTCATGAACTCATCCCCGAGCTGAAGCCCGGTGCCCAACAACAAGAATGACCCCCTCCACAAGGGAGGGGGTCATTTCTGCCTGTGAGGAGCGCTAGGGGTAAACCAGCGCGACCTTAGCCTTCGCCGCCCTCTACCCGGCGGGTACGGCGGCGGCGACGGGGCCTAGTCGCCGCATTAGCGCCCTCAGCGGGCTGCCCACCCTCAGAACTAGGGCGACGGCTAGAGGCAGGCTTGCTATCGCCCTGAGAGGATGAACGGCGCTCACCGTTACGGCCACCCCGGCGCTCTGCCGAGCGTGATCCATTGCGGTTCTCACCGCGGCCACGGCGGTCCTGCCCGCCCTTAGCAGGGCGTGAGCCAGCGGACTGGCGACGACCTGGCTCCTGCCCACCAAAATCCTCGGCCGCCTCAGCCTCAAGACCGGCAGCGGTGCGCTCTTCCTTGGGCAGACGGCCCTTGGTGCCCTTGGGGATACCAAGATCTGCAAAGAGGTGGGGAGAGGAAGAATAGGTTTCCACCGGCTCATCAACACCCAGCTCCAAAGCCTTGTTAATAAGCTTCCAGCGGGGAATATCTTCCCAATCCACCAGGGTGATAGCGGTACCCAGCTTCTCTGCGCGACCGGTGCGGCCTACACGGTGCAGGTAGGTCTTCTCGTCCTCGGGGCACTGGTAGTTAATGACGTGGGTGACATCTTCAACGTCGATACCTCGGGCGGCAACATCGGTAGCGACCAGGATATCGACCTTACCGTTGCGAAAAGCACGCAGAGCCTGCTCGCGGGCACCCTGGTTGAGGTCACCGTGGATAGCTCCAGCGGCAAAACCGCGTGACTGAAGCTCATCGGAGAGCTTGGCAGCAGAACGCTTGGTCTTGGTGAAAATAACGGTACGGCCACGGCCTTCCGCGCGCAGGACCCGGCTGACCAGCTCGTCCTTATCGAGCGGGTGGGCACGGTAGATGACCTGGCGGATAGATGCCTTGGTCATGGTCTCTTCTTCGCCGGACTCGGCGCGAATGTGCATGGGCTGGCGCATGTAGCGCCGGGCCATAGTCAGCACGGGACCGGGCATGGTTGCCGAGAAGAGCATGGTCTGGCGGACCTCTGGTACAGCAGAGAGCAGGCGCTCCACATCGGGCAGGAATCCTAAGTCCAGCATCTCATCAGCCTCATCGAGCACAACTATCTTGACCTGGCTCAGATTCAGGTGGTGCTGGCGGTGCAAGTCGATGAGACGGCCGGGTGTGCCCACGACCAGCTCAACGCCGTCGGTGAGTTCCTTAATCTGGGATTCGTAGGGGCGGCCGCCGTAGAGGGTCGCTACTCGCACACCGGTTTTATCGGCGGCTACCGACAGGTCACTACCTACCTGGATTGCGAGTTCACGGGTGGGAACAATAATCAGGGCCTGGGGTGCGCCGGGCACCTTGACTTGCCCCCACTCATCAGACTTGGGGCCAATAACGGTCTGTAGAGCGGGCAACCCAAAGCCCAGGGTCTTACCGGTACCGGTCTTAGCCTGGCCGATAATATCCTGGCCTGCCAATGCGATAGGCAGGGTCAGGGCCTGAATGGGGAAGGGGCTGGTGATGCCTTGGGCCGCGAGCGCATCGGAGATGTCCTGACGAACACCGTAGTCGGCAAATGTTGATGGGGTTTGGTGGTCTGTCACGACTCGTTGTCCTTTGATGTGGCCCAGTCATGGGCAAACGGGGGAGCCGATCGCGGGTTTATCGTGCAGGTGTGAGCCCTATCGACCACATGAGGAACCCCGTAAGAGAACCGGTGGGAGAGCTAATAAGCCAAATGAAAAGTTATATTGTACGACCGGGCAACCAATAACATGCACCATTCTACCGTCTCCGGCATAAAAATGAAGAGAGGGCCGGCCCCGGGTGCCCCC